>NZ_JBICVG010000012.1:5583-277809 GCF_043198875.1 Streptomyces sp. NPDC048718 | reverse complement strand
TGGGGGCCTGGGGGGGGGCGCGGGGGGGGGCGGTGTTATACGCGCCGCGGGGTTTGTGGGGGTATTTCGTTCCTCCGGGGGGGGGGGGGGGCGTCCCCGCCCCCCCCCCCCCCCCCCGACACTACCAACGCGATGCCCCGCACCGGGACGATAGCCGTATTTCCCGAAATACCGTGACGGCTACTGGCAGAGGAAGGACCCGGTGTACTTCGTCACCGCGAAGTACCCGTTCTTCTCGATCACGGCGACGACCTGGGCGCGGACCCGGTTGCGCAGTTCGGTGAAGAAGTCGGCGTCCAGGCGGTCGTCGGGGGTGGAGGAGGCGCAGCAGTGGTTGTGGCCCACCTGGTAGAAGTGCATGAACGGCTCGGGGTCGGTGAAGCGCAGCTGGTCCTGCCAGGCCACCTTCCCCACCTCCTCGAAGTACTTGCCGAGTACGTCGGTGCCGTTGTCCAGCGACAGGCGCCCCTTGGGGGTGGCCTTGAACAGGTCCTCGGGCGCGCCCATCGCCGTCAGGGCGGCGAAGTGGACCTGGTACATCTCCAGCATGCTGTCGGGGCGGTCGGTGGTGAGCTGGAAGACGCCTCCGGGCCGCATCACCCGGCGGACCTCGGTGAAGCAGCGGTCCAGGTCGGGCACGTAGTGGATCATGTAGTTCGCCATGACGCGGTCGAACGTGTCGTCGCCGAGCATGGACAGGTCGTCCGCGCTGCCCTCGATCCACGTGCACGGCGTGGCGGTGCCGTGCATCCGCTCGCGGGCGGCCTCCAGGACGGCCGGCGCGATGTCCAGGCCGGTGATGGACCCGTCGGCGAGGTGGGGGCGCAGGTGCTCCAGGATGAAGCCGTTTCCGCATCCGAGGTCGAGGAGGTCCTCCGAGCCTGTCAGCCCGAGGTTGGCGATCATGTGGTCGATCATCGACTGCGGGTTGGTGCGGTAGTGGTTGTGAACCCGCTGCTTGACGTCCAGCATGCGGGTGTCGTTGAAGAACCGGTCGCGGGCCGTTTCGGCCGAGAACTTGAAGTGCTCCGCGGGGATGATCGCCTTGGCCAGGGCGTCCAGTTCGGGCGTGCGGAAGTCGGTCGTCATGACGGTTTCTCCTTTGGGTTCGTGGTTGCCGGTCAGGTGCGGATGGTGAGTTCGGTGGGCCACTTCGTGCCCACGTACTTGTGCGGGAGGAGGCCGGCCAGCGGCTCGACCGCGACCTGGTCGCCGTCGGGGACGATCGCGGCTAGGCCGGGGGCGTGGTCCAGGAGCAGTTCGCGGCACAGGCCGCACGGCGGGACGATCCGTGCCACCGGGGGTTCGGTGGGCTTGGGGTAGCGGACCGCGGCCACCGCCACGAGCTCGGCGTCCGTGGCGAGCCGGGCCGCCGCCAGGGCGCCGGCCTCGGCGCAGACCGCGGCCCGGCCGACCATGGCGTCCACGTGCAGCCCGACGTGCATCTCGCCGTCGGCGTCCAGGAGCACGGCGGCGATCTGGTGGCGCGCCAGCACGTACCGCCGGCTGATCGCGGCGAACGCGCCCGCCACCAGCTGTCGGGCGAGCGGATCGGCCAGGCCGGCGGACGGGTCGGCCACGAGGCGGCCCGTCATCAGGCCGCCACCAACATGTCGCGGTGGATCCGCGAGGGCTGCGGCCCGCGCGAGCCCTGGTACTTGCCGGTGTACAGCGTGATCTCGCCCTGCACGCACCGGAAGACCACCTGGGCCAGCTCGTCCTCGGCGTACACCCGCAGCGGCTCGACCACGCGCATCTGGAACGTCGTCTGCCCGACCGACCCGGGGTCGATAATGTCCGCCGTGACGTGCGCGAAGCTCCCCAGCCGCGCGGCACCCGAGCGGGAGTGGATGGACGGCATGTAGAAGTCGCTGCCCAGGACCTCGACGCTGGCACCGAGGTAGATCCGGTTCGGCTCCAGGACGAAGCCGTCCTTGGGGATCTCGATCACGGTGAACTCGTTGCTCGCGCGGGTGTCGAGCACCTTGTTGGTGTAGTACCCCAGCTTGGGTCCGAGGGTGAGGTCGTAAGAGTTCGGCTGGACCTTCCGCTCTTCGAACGGCTCCAAAATCAGGCGGGCTTCCGCCCGCTGGCGGACGATTTCCGGTCCGGTCAGGATCATGACGGCACTCCTTTCTGCGGCAGAGACAAGGGTCTGGTCAGTGGCCGGTCAGCAGACCGGCAGGGCGAACGGTGGCCTCGGACCGGCGGCCGAAGTAGCCGTCGTACGGAAGCGGGGCGCCGACGGTGGCCGAGAACGTCACCTGGCCGGCGCTCATCCCCGCGTACAGGCGGGTGGGCTGGGTCGCCTCGATCTCCAGCGTCCACCGATGACACGCGCCGAGCTGCCCGAGATCGGCGCTGAACTGCATGAACACCCCCAGCCGCCCGAGCGAGGACCGTCCGATCAGCGACGTCACAAACTGCGCGCTGCCGATCACCTCGACGGTCGTCCCCAGGTAGATCCGGCCCGGCTCCAGCAAGACGCCGTCCTCGCCGATCTCGAACTCGTCCAGCTCGTGGTCTGCGCGGGTGTCCAGCACCGCCGAGCGGTGGGTCTTCAAGGTCGGGCCCAGGCGGTAGTTGTAGGACACAGGGTTGACCTGGCCGGGGTTGAACGGCTCGATCGTGAGCGCGCGCAGCTCCCGCTGACGGACGATCTCCGGTCCGGTCAGGATCACGACGCCAGCACCTTCGCGGCGAGACGCGCCGCCCGCACGCGCAGCTCCTCGACGGTTCCGGTGTTCTCCACGCGCCATCGGGGCTTCGCGTCGATCGGCGCCTCGGTGGGGTGGTTCTCGTCGCCCGCGGACAGGTCGGCCCGTGCCTGCTTGCGCAGCCGTCGCACCTCGTCGGGCGCGGTGACCTCCACGAGCGTGAACGCGAGCGTGGTGACGGCCTCGACGTCCGGGGCCCGCAGGTCGTCGCACACCAGCACGGCGTGCGGACGGCTCTCTTCGGCCTGCCGCACCCGCGCGGCGAACGCGTCGGTCAGCGCGCCGGGGTTAATACGCCGCAGCTCCGAGCCCAGGGCGTTCAGCAGCTTTCCGTCCTGGGCGCCGGCGTCCAGCATCGGGCGACCGGCCACCGCGTACACGACGGACTGGAGGTCGTACAGCGGCGCGCCCAGCTTCAGCCGCACCACGTCCGCTCCGGCCGCTGCCAGCTCCCCGGCCAGCAGACCGGCGAAGGTGCTCTTGCCCGCACCGGGCAGGCCGTACAGCGCGATTCTGGGCATGACGGTCCTCCTCGTCGACGACAGCAGGTACCGGGCACCGGGGTACGTCCACGCACGCCGGCCTACTCGCCGGCCTGCGGCGATGTCCGCCTCAAGGCCCGTGGCAACCATGCTGGCCGCCCCCGCCACCCGCCGGTAGATCCCCGCTGTCCGCACTTGTCCGCAACTCGCCCCCGGGCCGTACGCGGACACGCGGAGCCCTCTTAGGGTGTGGGCCGGTCACCGTGGTGCGACCGCTGTCCGCAACCGCGGTGCGGACGGACAACCGATCCAGGACGGGGTGGATAGATGACAGACGCCCATGAGGCGACCTTCGCCGAGGAACTGCGTCGGCTGCGCGGAGAGCTGACTCTGCGTGAACTGGGAAGGCGCGCCGGGTGCAGCAAGAGCCACATCAGCGACCTCGAACACCAACGACGGCCGCCCACGCCCTCCATGGCCCGCGCTCTGGACAAAGCCCTCGGGGCTGACGGCAAACTGGTGTCCTTAGCCGTAGCCGAGCGACAGCGCAGCAGGGAGACGTCCGACGAGGGTCCGGAGCGGACGGCGGACGGCTTCCTGGGGAAGTGGGACGACGTGTGGCGCAGGACCTTCCTCAAAGGCGCGGGCGCCGCAGGTGCTGCCCTCGCCACCGGCCTGAAGCCGGGCCTCGCCGATGCCGGCACCCGCGAGCTTCTGAGCGCGCACGTCGCGTTACGGGCCGCCCACGGCCGCCTCGACAACCTTCGCGGAGCCTCCACCGTCTACGCACAGGCCGTCGACCACCACCAGCAGATCCTCACCTGGCACACCGCCACCACCACCGCCACTGAGCGCCAGCAGATCGCCGCCCTCGCCGCCGACACCGGCGGCTTCGTCGGCTTCCTCACCTACGACCTGGGCATGGCCGAGACCGCCGCCACCCACTACCACGACGCCGCCACCCACGCCCTGCAAGCCGGCGACCTCTCCTGCTGCGTCAACCTCATCGGCCAGATGAGCCGCATCACCGCCGACCAGGGCCACTACCGCCGCGCCCTGGCACTGGCGAACGGCGCCCTCCGGCTCGGCGGCACCCGGGCCCACCCGGCCGTACGGTCCTGGGGGCACGCCATCCGCGCCCACCACCACGCGTGCCTCGGCGACGCACGCAGCGCCCAGAGAGACCTCCAGACCGCCTGGAAGCTGCTTGACCGGGCCGACGACGGAGAGACGCCCCCCTACATCGGCTACCTGAACCCGGCCGAGTTGAACAAGTGGACCGGCCACACCGTGATCCGCCTCGGTCGCAGCACCCCGGCCCTCCTCAGCACGGGTCAGAGCGCCATCGACGACGCCCGCGCCGCATGGCCGACCACCCATGTCCGCGGCTCGGCCGAGGTCCTGACCGCGAGCGCCCGCATCTACGCGGCCCGCGGAGACCGCGACACGGCCGCCGACCTTTCCGCCCGTGCCGTGGCCATCGCCACCCAGACCGGCTCAGCGAGAAACCTCCGCGCCGCCCTGGCCGCCGTAGCCGAGTGAGCGTCGGACGGTCGTGTCGGAGAAGAACCCGCTCGGCTCCCCATCAGCCTCTCCGTACATGGCCAGCACCTCGACCGCCCGGCCGAACCGTACCCGACCGCGTCAGGCAGTCAACTCCACTTTGGAGCATGTGCAGTTTGGAGCCGCCCCGGTCGGTCGCGCCTGCTGGATCTGGGTGATGACGACCATGCGGCAATTCGGGAGCGCGGAGGGGTGGAGTACGTGGCTGACGACGTCGATGGGCTCCCACCCCATGATGGGGATGCTCATGCGGAAGAGGTGGCCGTCGCGCGATTTCGCAAGTTCGGTGGTGGTCTCCCAGATGTGTCGGACGTCCGGGTCCGCGCACACTTCGCCGATGAGGGCCAGGAGCTCGGCCGCGTCGCTCCGGGCGAGGGCGAACTTCAGCATCTTCACGTACTCCGCAGCATGCTGTTCCCAGTCGTTGTACTGGGTGCGCGCCTCAGGATCCAGCAGGGCCCACCTCATGAGGTTGGCGCGGGGTTCGAGCGCCCAGGGCCACCACTCCGCCATCGACGCGTTGCACACGAGGATGTTCCAGTGGGGGTCGCACAGGTAGGACGGCCTGGGCATCTGCTGGTCGAGCAGCAGGCGCAGGCTGCTGTGGACTCGGGGGTCCACCGGCCCGCTCTCCCCGGTCGTGGCGAGGTTGTTGTAGAGCAGGAGCGCGGCGCGTTCGTCGCGGTCGAGCTGCAGGAGATCGGCGAGCCGCCGACACTGTTCGCGGTCGAGGCGAGTCCGGCCGTCGCCTCGTTCCAGGCTTCTCCACCAGCGTGCTGACCTTCCGACGGCCGTCGCACACTCGTCCTGGGTCACGCGGCGGCCCCGGCGGTGGCCGGCGATCTTCCGCCACGCCTTCAGCTGGCCGGCGAATCCCATGACCTGGCCCGCCCAGGGCTGCCCCGCCTCCCGGGGCGGGTGACCAGAGGACTCCGACTTCGGGTCTCCCTGATGGTGTTCGTCCTCCCCTGCCTCGCACCCGGTCCCCCTGTTGTCCGGGAGGGGCTCTGTGACGCCCATCCGCTTCTCCTTTTGTTCATTCCGTCCACGGCGCCTCTCCGCGTGGCTGTCTATCCCCGAGCCAAGGCAAAAGAAGAGGGTGGACCCGTGCCAATGCACCGGCCCACCCCTGCCTCTGTTCCAGAGTACGAGATCATTTTTTTCGATCATGGAATCCGGCACCCCTCAACGCCGGTGACCCATCCCACACGTTCCTACGCTTGCGTAGGGAGCGGCGATGGAGCGATATGGAGTCGATCAACCACGAACCGGACACCGAAACCGGAAATCTATTGCCGGTTTCGAAAGCGGCAAATTATTGCCGCTTTTTTCTTTCCCCCTGGGTAAGTCCTCCCCCGGAGTTACCGCAGAGAGAAGACGGGGCATCAGCCCTCTTCAAAAGAGGTGGAGTTGCCCCTCCCAGTGATTCGTGGGCACCTTCACAGCCTGGGTCTACGCGCGTAATTCCCGGAGTGCGGGACCGTTGACGCTGATCGCGGAGCGGGCTTAAATCCTGATCGACAGCAGGTCAGCGGCGCGATCGTCCGCCGCGCGGGATTAGGGGAGGTCATCGCCTGTCAGTGCGTCAGCAATCTGCAGGGGTGACGCCCCGTAGGAGAGTTCGCACCGATCCCTCACCCTCCGAGCGATGCGACTTGTCACGGAATATAGAGCCAACGCTGGACTTGCGCGGACCGTCTACGTATGTTCATCGTCCCCCACCGGGAGGCAAACCGGTGACCGACGAACGGAGCATGCGAGTGCGCCCCCGTAGATCCTGAAAAGCGCTACGGCGCCCGGGAGGGGCAAACCCCCAGGCGCCGACACCGCAAAGAGTCCTATCTCCTCACCGAGGCAAACGGCGGAGAGATCGACCCACCATCACCGCACCGGCCCTTCCCACGGGGCAACACCGGTCGCGGCGGCACTTCAAGGGAGAAGCATTACATGAGCCCGGCCCTGCGCGAAAGCCGGACCCCAAGGACCGGTTCCGCGGACCGCGCGACGGACACCACCCACACCCCCCTTCCGGCCCGCCGGCACGGGGGTGAGGCCTGATGGCCCGCATCCGCACCATCAAGCCCGAGGCTTTCGAGTCCGAGGATCTCGCCTCCGTGGACGTGACGGCTGTTCTCACCTTCTTCGGCCTGCTCACCCACGCCGACGACGCGGGCCGGCACCGCGACATCGCGGCCATCATCGCCGGGCGGCTGTGGGCGCTGCGCCCCGAACACACGCCGGCCCACGTCGCCCAGGACCTGGAGCAGCTTGCGGAGCGTGGGCTGATCTGCCGGTACACGGGCTGCGACGGGAAGACGTGGCTGCACATCGTGACCTGGGAGCGGCACCAAAAGATCAACCGCCCCTCCGCGAGCCGGCTTCCGCGCTGCCCGCAGCACGACGCGGCGCGGGCGTGCGGCGAGTGCGGCCTCGCCCGATGCCCGGGCCAGGGGAACCCCCGGTACGGCGGGCAGCCGGCGCCGGACTTCACGAGCGAAGCGCCCGCCCGCCGCGCACAAGAGGCCGATTCCGTGAATGTTCACTGCGGACTCATACGCACCGAAACGGCGATTTCGACCCCGTCATCCGAGGAAGTGACCCACACCACTTCTACTGCAGGCGGCGTGATCGCCGCCACATCTCCCGAAGGCCCGCACGCGACCCCCTCGCCTGATGAAACTGCAGGTCAGAGTGCTTCCGCCGCATCTGGCGGCGTGACGGCGGCCACATTCACTGAGGGCTCACGCTCTGGATCTAGGATCTTGGACCTAGGATCTTCCCGTAGGGGGCGCGAGGCGCCCGCGCCCGGCACCTCACCGGACAGCGTCCTGGAGACGGTCGAGGCGAGTACCTTGTCGGCGAAGATGCTCATCGCCGAGTATGTGCGCGGCTGCGGGGGCGGAAAGCCGCCGAGGGCCTTCCTGGGCCACCTGGGCAGGATGATCCGCGAGCTGCTGGACGAGGGCTTCGAGCCCGAGGTCCTTCGGCCGGCTCTCGAGCGGCTGCGGGCCAAGAGTCTGCACCCGAGCGTCCTGCCGAGCCTGGTCAACGAGGCCATCAACCCGCCGGTCCCCGCCTGCGGTCCGGCGTCCGCCTCCGGCGCGGGGCCCTGGTCCGCCGCCTCCCCCGCCTACACGCCGTACATGAACCCGGCCGCGCCCACCGGCACCTTCGGAGTCGCCCTGTGATCCGCACCCGGCTCGAAGACCCGCAGACTACCGCCGACAACCCGGCGATGGCCTGGATGCAGCGCAAGCTCGCCGAACGCGGCATCACCCTCGACACCGCCGCGCCCCTCGCCGAGGCCCCGGAGCCGAGCCCCGCCCTGGTGGCGGCCCAGGAGCGGATCCCGTACGACTACCGCGAGGCCCGGGTCGAACACCCGGATGTCGCCCGGTGGGTGCGCTCGGTGGCAGACAGCGCCGTCGGACACTCCGCGAGCCCGCTCGTCCCGCACTTCGGCTCCGCCGGCCAGCGCGAGATCACCCACGGCCGCAGCCTGCTGCTGTGGGGGCCGACCGGCGCCGGCAAGACCCACGAGGCGTACGGCGCGATCCGGGCCCTGACCGCCGCGGGGTGCGGGGTGCGCTGGCACAAGACGACCGCCGCCGACCTGTACGGCTCGATGCGTGCCCGCGGTGGGCACGATCCGGAGTACCTCCTGCGCCGGATCGTGCGAATGCCGCTGCTGCTCCTGGACGACCTCGGCGCGGCGAAGAGCAGCGAGTGGACGGAGGAGATCACCTTCCGCCTCCTCAACTGGCGCTGCGAACACCGTCTCCCGACCATCGTCACGACCAACCTCGCACCGGTCCGCACCCCGCAGATGGACCCCCGCCAGCCGGTCCTGCGCGACAAGGTCGGCGACCGCGTCCTCTCCCGCCTGTCCGGCATGTGCACCCCGGTCCACCTCGAAGGCCCGGACCGCCGCTTCCGCGCCGCCTGACCAAGCACCACCGCCCCACCACCGCCAGCATCACGTTGCCGCCCTGGCCTGCCGACGCACCCTCGCCGTGCGCCGTGCCGCTCCCGCCTGCCCGGCGGCACCCCCTGGAGAACACCCCATGCGTCACATCACCACCAACAACACGCCCACACCGACCCTGCGGGGCATCGCCGACATCTCCTGGCACGACCGCGGAGCCTGCCGCGGCCTTCCGGCCGCTGAAGCCGACAGGCTTTTCTTCGCGCCCCCGCGCGGCCACGCCGCCATCGCCGAAGCCAAGACCCTGTGCGGTCGGTGCCCGGTCCGCCAGGACTGCTTCACCCACGCCCTCGACAACGACATCCGCTGGGGCACGTGGGGCGGCCTGACCGAAACCGAGCGCCGGCCCTGGCACGCGAAGGTCGCCAAGCGCCTCGACTACACCCGGGTACGCGCCGCGATCATGGGCCGCGACGTCTTCCTCACCGCCGCCGAGCGAGACTCCGTCACCCGCCACGCCTACGTCCGCGGATGGTCACCCGAGCACCTCGCCTACACCCTCGCCGTCGACCTCGACCACGCCCGAGACCTCCTGCGAGACGCAGGCCACGCGGTCGAAGACCGCGACCGCTACTGGGCGTCGGAAGACGCCGGTGAAAGCGAAGCGACCACCCCTGAAGAAACGTTCTGCCCAGCACCACGCCAGATCCAGACCGAAGAACTCATCCACGCGCTGCGGCAGGCGGCATGACCGATCGCTGCCCCTGCACCACCCACACCCTCACCACACGAAAGGCAGCTGTTGACCGAGGAGACCGCCGACCGCTTCGCTCTGACGGCGGCCGTGATCGTGATCGCCATCCTCACCGCGGCCGGCTTCTGGCTGTCCTACGCCCACCTCGCTGAGGTCGCCGGCCAGCACGGTCTGGACCACTCACCGGAACGAAGATGGGCCTGGCCCGCGACACTGGACGCCTTCATCATCGCGGGCGAGCTGATGATGTTCCGGGCCAGCCTGCGCCGGGTCACGGACTGGTCGGCCATCGGCGTGACAGTCACCGGCTCCCTCGGCTCGGTCGTCCTGAACGTCTTCGGCGTCGGCGGCTCGGCACCCGAGTCGGTCCCGCTTCTCGACTACGTCGTCGCCGCTGTCCCTCCCACCGCCAGCATGCTCGCCTTCGGCGTCCTGATGCGACAGATCCACCAGGGCGTCACCAGTGCATCGAAGCCGGACCCGGACCAGACCGGTCCGGCCCCAGCCCCGGGCCCCGAACCCGGACCAGACGCGGACCCCGAACCCGGACCGAACCCCGAACTCGAACCCGGACCGGACACCGGACCCGAACCCGGACCGGACGCCGAACCGAACCCGGACCCCGGACCGAACCCCGAACTCGAACCCGGACCGAACCCGGACCCCGAACCCGGACCGGGCGCCGGACCCAGACCGGACCGGGGTCAGGTCGAAGCAGCGTCGGCCCGCCGGGGGGCACGGCGGGCACGTCCGGCCCCGGCTCGTCCGCGGACCGTACGAGCGCGGGTCCAAGCGGGTCGGCCATCGCGGACCGGACCGGGACGTCTGTCGGAGGACCAGGTCGTCGAGATGGTCCTCCCGTACGTGCCGGCGGTCCTGGCCCGAGAGGGCAACGCCCAGGTCACCCGAGCCCAGCTCCGGGCGATCATGCGCAGCCGCAAGATCCAGCTCGGCAACGAGCACATGGGGCCGGTGCTAACCCGCGTCCGCGCGGCCACCGCCGCCACTACTTCCCCCGAAGGAGTCCGATGAAGACCTGCGACCGCTTCGAGAAGATCAAGTCGGAATTCCAGTTCGACATCACCGCCCTGACCAACCATGCAGCACGGCACGCAGGTACGAACCCCGCGATGGCGAGCAGCCGCATCGCCAAGGGCGTGCGGCTGAACATGGCGAGAGCTCTGTCCCGCCATTACTCCCGCTGCAAGTTGTGCTGCTAGCCAGCAAGCCCGACGGTGGCCCGGCCCTCGTGTCGGGCCACCGCCCCGTTCGCCCTTGTTCCTGTCCTTCTTAAGGAGCCGATCCCCGTATGACCCGCATGATGAACGGACCGGTCCCGGACCGGTCCGGGCCCGACGGTCCGGCCGCGTCCGACGCCGTGGACGTCCGGATCGATGAGGTCAACTCGGACCCAGAGGGAGCAAGTTATCGGCCAAGACACTCTTCCCCGGCGGGGAAGCGCGTCTTGGCCAAGCCCGCCCCTGGGGTGGCGGGAGCGGTCCAGCACCGGGGGGTGCTGGACCGTGAGGCGGCGACCGAGGGCGGATCGCAGCCGGAGCAGTCCGTGCCGCTCCGCAAGCGCCGCGCCCCGAAGTCCGCTTCGCGTAAGCGCTCGCCGAAGACCGACGCCGACAAGCGCGTTCACGTGTGCAGTGTCCGTCTCAACGACGAGGAGAAGTACCGCTTGGCCGAGGCGGCTGCCGCCGCTCGCACGAGCCTGCCGGCGTTCCTCGCTCGCAGCGGGCTCGCCGCCGCCCGCGACCCCGAACGCGCCGCCGGTGCCATCGCCGGCGAACGCGAGCTGATCTCGGAGATGTTCGCCGCCCGCCGGCACCTCGGGCACGTCGGCAACAACCTCAACCAGATGGCGAGGGCCATCCACATGGGCGACCGGCCACCGGACGCCCAGCTCGACGCCGTCCTCGACGCCGTACGGCGTGCGACCGAGCGCGTCCAGGCCGCCACCGACAAGCTCCTCGAACACCGCTAGGAACATGGTCCCCAAGATCCACAAGCGTGGCACCCGCACCATCGGCCTGCTGTACTACCTCTACGGGCCCGGCAAGGCCGAGGAACACATCGACCCGCATCTGGTCGCCTCCTGGGACCAGGCCGCACCCGACCCCGGCCGCGACCCCGACGCCACGTACAAGCAGCTGCAGCGGCTCCTCGACCAGCCCCTCGCGCTCCTCGACGACAAGCAGCGGGCGAAGAAACACGTGTGGCACCTGTCCGTCCGCAACGGTCCCGCCGACCGGATCCTGTCCGACGACGAATGGGGGGACATCGCCCGCCGCATGGTCGCCGCCGCCGGCATCGACGACCCCGATCAGGGCGCGGGCTGCCGCTGGGTCGCCGTACGACACGCCGACGACCACATCCACATCCTCGCTACCCTCGCCCGCGAGGACGGCTACCGCCCCGACCTCGACCACGACGCCGCCCGCGTCCAGGCCGCAGCCCGCCTCCTGGAACAGGAACTCGGGCTGCACCGGCTCAAGCCCGGCGACGGCACCGCGGCCCAGCGCCCCACCAGCGCCGAGCGGCACAAGGCCGCGCGCCAGGGCCGCGAGCGCACCGCCCGCGAGGAACTGCGCGAGACCGTACGCCGGGCCGTGGCCGGCGCCCTGAGCGAAGCGGAGTTCTTCGCCCGCCTGGCCGCCGCCGGCCTCCTCGTCCAGACGCGTGTGGCGCCCTCCGGAGACCTCCTCGGCTACAAGGTCGCCCTGCCCGGCGACCTCAACAAGGACGGCGAGCCCGTCTACTACCCCGGCACCCGCCTCGCACCCGACCTGTCCCTGCCCCGCATCCGCGAACGCTGGTCCGGAACCGATCACCGCCAGGACGAGGCCGAGCTCCAGTCCATGTCGCCCATTGACCCGGCGCCGTCTGTCGCACGTCGGCGCACGGCGACAGCGGCGTGGGAGGCGATCGTCGTCGTCGAGGACGGCGAGGACGCGGTCGCCGCCGCGCACATCGCCGCCACCGGTGAGATCCTCGACGCGCTCGCCCAGACCTCCGCCGCCCGCACCCGCCAGGAACTGCGAGACGCAGCCTGGGCGTTCGAGCGGGCCTCCCGCTCCCACGTCCGTGCCGTACGCGGGCACGACCAGGCGCTGCGGCAGGCCGCCCGCGACCTGATCCACGGCGGGCCGGCGCTCGGCCGCGGTGAGGACGGCGCGACCACCGCCATGGCCATCGACATGCTGTTCTTCCTCGTCGTCGTCGCCGCCCACTGGCACGCGCGCAAGGGCCACGCTCAGCAGGCCCACGCCGCCGAGCAGGCTGCGCAGCACTTGCGCGCCGCTTACCAGGACGCCGCCGAACACCCGCTCGCCGCGCTCCGCCGGCGCGGCCGGCGCCTCTCCCACCCGCAGCTGCGGCGGCAGGAAACCTGCGTATGGGAGGCGGTCCCCGAACTCGCCGACCAGATACTCGCCGAGCATGGATGGGCCGCGCTCGCCGCCACCCTGGCCGACGCCGAGGCCGCCGGCCACGACCCAGCCGCTCTGCTCTCCGGCGCCGTCCGGCGCCGGGAGCTCGACACCGCGGACTCGATCAGTGACGTACTCGTGTGGCGGCTGCGCCGCGCGGCCGGACTGCCCGCCGATCCGACTGACGACCGTGCTCACCACTCCCGTTCGGGCACTGACCCCGTTGCCCAGCGGAAGCCCCGGCGCAGCCCGACTCGGTGAGCACCCGGCCGGGAGGGCCCCGGCCCGACGGGGCAGGGGGCGGCCCGTCCGCCTCGTGCCCCTTCCGCCAGAAGGCCGCCCGCTCCCCGGCCAGGCGTTGAACGAGCGGCTCGGAGGCCGCGTGCCCGGCCCGGACGCAGGGACTGCCGCTGGAGGGCGCTCTGCGGGCCGTGTTGATCCGGGCAGCTTCTGCCGACGCCGCGGCACTTGACCGGCCACTGCGAGAGTTCGGGCTTCCCGGTCCAGGCGTTCAGGGATTCGCAAGTTGCCGCAGGTCAGCCTGCCGGGGCATCCTCGTCATCCGCCGCAGGGGTGCGGCAGGCGAGCGAGGGGAGGCCGTATGTTCGGGCGCAGGAAGGCGAAGAACAACGTGGAGGGGCTGGGGCCGGCAGGTGTGCCGTGGCTGGACTACCCGCAGTGGCCTCGGGAGCAGCAGCCCGAGGGCCGCCCGGACGAGCAGCAGCCGGTGGTCGACGACTTCCTGCCGGAGAGCTTGCGTATCGATCCCGACCGCAACCGGTTCATGGTGTGGCCCAGCCCTTTGGTTGTCGAGGGCGAGGTCCGTACCTGCACGAAGTGCGGCTTGTACCGCAACTTCGCGATCCTGGCGACCCAGGGACGTATCTGGCTGCGGTGCCCCGTCGGCCACACCACGCTGGATCCGGCCCTCGACATCGCCTGGTACAACCGCCACAGCGGGCCCGCCGACGCGACCTTCGGCTCTCTGGAAGAGGGGCTGCGCGGCTACGGTCTCGCCTGACCGTTGCCTTTGCGGCCACCGTCTTCCAGGTGAGAACCCGAATCACGCCCGCCCCGCCTCTGGGTGAGGAACAATGGGCACAGATCCTCACCGTTCGCGCGAACGGCCGGTCGCAGGTGACGCAGCAGATCATTGTCCGCGACGGTTCCTTGCTCGTGGTGCTCTCCGGCTCCCCCTCCGAGGTCAAGCTTCACGTCGACAGGGCCCTGGACAAAGCCGCTGCCCGCTGATTCCTGCCCCTCGTTTCCGGGAGGTCCCGTTGTCCGAACTACTCGCCCCCGAACAGCTCGAACGACTCGCCACGCAAGTCGGCTCGCTCGGCAGGTTGTTCCTGCGGCTGGCCGCGTACGGGTTCGACAACGAACAGCTCCTCGGCGCCCGGCTGATCGGTCCGGGCCGGGTGCACGTGCCGGAGCGCGGGACGACCACGCGGGCGCTGACCGAGCTGGCGGCCCTCATGGGCGATCGCAACGCCCAGACCGTACGAGAGGCGGGCATCCGCGCCGTGGTCGCACACCGCAGGGGAGCACTCGCCGAGGAGTAGCCAGAACGCCGCACCGTGACGGATGGGCCCTCACCCGAGGCAGAAGGTACAAACAACGGCCCGGGGCCAGGTTGATGAACCTGGCCCCGGGCCGTTGGCATTACGAGAGATCGCCAAGGTGCTGCGCGGGCCGGCCTCCTGGAGGCCGGACGCCGGTGGTCAGACCGTCGGTCGTAGGCAGAGCTGACCCCTGCTGCTGTCGGGCAGGGTGTGGCGCAGTACCGGTTCGGGGGATGCGAGCGAGGCGGCGAAGGCGGCGACGAGGTCGTGCGGGGTGGAGGCGGAGAAAACGGCCGTCCACAGGTAGCCGGCCCCGATTCGCGGTTCGCACCACGCCTGCCAGCCGGACGGTTCGGTGGCGAGGACGTCGCCGTCCTGGATACCGTCTTCAGGAAGGGCGCCCAGGGCCATGCCCGCGGCGAGCCGCGGATCGCAGACGATGGTGTGATCGTCGATGTCCCGGGTCCAGCCTCGTTCGGCCAGGGTCTCGAAGACCAGGTGCGGGCCGGCGTACCCGTGTGCCGGGTCCGGGCGGGCCGCCAGGGCGAGCAGGAAGTCGGCGACCGTCTCGGGCGGGACGCCGGTGGAGAAGTAGGCGGTCCACTGCGCAAGTCCGGCCTCGTCCGCACGAGCGGATACCGTCCAGGCCACAGGGCGGTCGCCCAGGAGGATCGGCTCGTCGGGCAGGACCCATTGGGCCCACCGCAGGGCGTCCGGTGCGATGTAGAGGCTGGTGCTGCGTACCACCTGGCGGGACCGGTCCGGCTCGCTCGGTTCGCGTCGGCCGCGGACGAGCGTGAGCTGGGTCCAGCCGGCCTCGGTAAGACGGGAGGCGACATGGTCGGCGAGCGCGCCGTCGTCGCCAGCCAGGTGTCGGGGGGTGACCCACCATGCGGGAAGAGCAGGAAGTACGGGGTCCGAGGGCGGGATCGGGGTCAGTAGCGCTCCTTCTCATCGGGGGTAAGCGGTGTGACGGCGCGCAGCCGTCGGCGAGTGGTCCTCGGCGGGTCGGCGGGCGGCATCCAGGTCAGGGCCTGGGCGACCGACCGGGGCAGGTGTCCGTACTGCACGGCCTTTGGGTCTTCGGCGAGGTACGCCGTCGACCGGCCGTCCAGGTCTTCACCGAGGACGACGTCGGCAAGCCGGTGCGCCATCGGGAAGAAGGGGTTGATCGCGAGGCGGACCGGGGTGTCCGGGTCGAGGGCGGAGAGGCGGCTGATCAGGTCGCGGACGGTCAGGTCGGGGCCGGGCGTGGGCAAGTGCGCTCCTTGCATGCGGTCACACGAATGCTGCGGGTCCTGGTGGCTCGGCGTGGCGGGCCGGTTCACGGTGCCGGGTTCAGAGGCGCGCGGCGGTGGCCAGGACTTCGGCGATGACGGCCGCGACCAGCCGGGCCGGGGTGTCCGGGTGGAAGACCGCTTTGTAGCCGGGGACGCGGGCGGTGCCGGTGATGGCGAGGACCCAGCCCTCCTGTTCGGCGCCCGGCCGGCCGGCCGGGAAGTGGCCGAGGTAGAAGCGTCCGTCGGCGGAGGCGATGTGGGTGTCGGCGCGGTCGTCGACGATGAAGTGGAAGTCGCCGTTCGCGGCGGGGAAGGTGTCGGTGACGTCGGTCGGCTGGCCCGGACCGATCAGCCATTCGCGGAGTCTCAAGTCCGTGATCGTGGTGCGGAATCCAGCAGACGGTAGCTCGACCGTCACGGGCATCACCTCTTTGACATGCAGTTTTCCGGTTCTTCCGGAACGGGTCGTTCAGGTTGACATGCGTCCGGCCGGCGCACCAGTCCTTGTGCGGTCTTTCCTGTCTGCCGGGGGCGAACTGGGGTCGTGGCGTGCGCGCCAGTGACCGTCCGCACTCCCCTCGCGCACCGGTGAGCCAAGAACGGGAGCCGGTGGCCGTATCCCCTCGGCGGGCTCGGGCAGGTCTCTTCCCTCATCTCTGCCGCTGCGTCCGCCCGCACCATGGCGGGCGCCTTGCCTGACGGGGCCTCCGCTACCGGTTCGACTTGGCGGGGCCCTATCTCAAGCCCGGATACGGCGAAGGGTCCCCTCGCGGCATTACCTCTGCACGGCTGCATCCCGGAGTCCGACGAACGGCGCGATTTCAGGACCTGTCAGTCCAGTCCGGTGGCTTCGAGGTGGGCGAAGAAGGTGGCCACGAGGCGGGGGCGAGGAACGTCGGGGACGAGCTCTTCGGGCATGTCGGCTTCCAGGCCCCATTCCGTCGTGAAGGTGATACTGGTGCCGGCCGGAACGATGCTTCCCCTCAGCCACCGCACGACCTCCGCTGCGGCAAGGGCCGTGCAGTCCTCGATGGCGATGCCGTCCGGGGACAGTTTCGCCATGCCCTCCAGCACTTCCTCGCCGACAGTGATGCCGAAGTGCATGACGGACCCGCGGATGGGTCCCCCTTCGTCGATTCGGACGAACGCGTCCGCGTCCCGTTCACGCAGCTTGCGCTCAAGCACCTCGTAGGTCAGGCCCCAAGTGGAGCCTTCGGCGGGGCCGAAGATGTACATGGTGCGGAGTTCGGCCAGTTCGGACGCGTCCACGTGCTCGCTCTCTCTTCGCGTGTCGGTCAGGGTACGTATCGGGCATAGCCCTTGACACCGTAAGCGGCCATCATCACGCGCCAGTAGGCGACGGAGTCCGCGTTGTTGGTGACCGTCTCCACGCCCCGCATCTCCGCGTTGCGCGGGTCGTTGAGCGCGGCGTTGTACTTCGCCAGCTCCTTGCGGTCCCCGTCGTACAGGAAATCCTTCCTGCCGGTCCGGTGGTTCTCACGGAGTTCATCGAGCGAGCGGTAGCACGGCTTGTCCGGTTTGTTGACGTACTTGGCCTCGATCGCCATGCCGTCGCTGTCCCGGAAGCCGTCGACCATCAGCGTGCTGTTGGCGCTCATGCCAGACGGGATGGGAACCTCGTACTCCGGGTATCCCGCGACCCGCTTCTGGTAGGCGACCTCGGCGGGCCTCCCGCCCGATACGTCGCCCGCGCGCAGGGAGTTCAGCCAGGTCTGGAAGTTCTGCTGCTCGGGGGCGGTGAGGGGCGGGAAGCGGGGGTTCGGCGGCGTCGGCGGGGTGACCGGTTGCACACGAGGGCCGTTCGGCGGCCGATAGGCGACGGGCACGAGGAGGGGTGTCCGGATCAGCGGTGCGATGAGAGGCGGCAGGGACGGCAAGGGCAGGAAGCCGCCTCTGTCCGGCTGCGGCATGGGGACCTTGGACTGTGAGCTGTCGAGCGCGGGCGGGATGTTGCCCAGGCTCGCTATGTGCATGTCGCCCGCGACAAGCTCGTGCAGCCCGCCGTCGTGCCCCTCTCCCCCAAACTGGGGCTGCTCCCAGAGGGGGAGCGGCTCGCCGAAGAGAGGGTCGTTCTGTTCCGGGATCCGCTTCAGGGCGGTCTCGATGTGATCCGCGTACGCGTCGCATGCGTGGGCGATCATCCGGCAGGCGGACGGCAGGTTCGCCATCAGAGTCTCGTCCTCGCCGACGCGGGACGAAGGTGGTGTTTTGCCGACGAAAGCGGTGAAGAAGGTCCGGACGGCGTCGGCGGTCTCGCCGAGCTGCTGGGCGCTCGCGGTGCGCCAGGCGCTTTCGGAGTCCCAGTAGGCGTCGTCCATAATGGCCGCTGCCGACCGCCAGACGTTGGCCGTCTTGCGGAGCTTGTCCCGCTGGCCGTGGAAGCGGGAGCTGAACAGATACTGGTCGCTCCAGCTGGTCTCGCCGACGACCTCGGGAAGTTCTTCGGCATTGTGGCTGGCGCGCGGACTGCAATCCGGTTTCGCCGGCTGGGCGCCGATGCCGAGATCCGTACTCTGGCCGAGCAGGGAGGCGGCGATCGCGCTCTCCTGCTTGAGGAAGTCCTCGGTGGCCTTGAGTATGGCGCCCGCGCCGTTCGCCATCACCTGATGGGCGAGGCCGGCTGCATCGAAGACGGTCTTCACGGCCGGCTTGTAGACGGCGGCGAAGGCCCGGCCGGCGTTGTCGTCGCCCGCCATCCCACCATGGCTGCTGAGTTCCGTGAACAGCAGCCCCACCATGTCGTAGATCAGGTCCCGCAGCCGCACCATCGACCACGAGGCGTTGACGTAATTCGTGGCCTTGTGCTGAAGATTCAACTTCCCTCGCCCCCTCGCCCAGCAGGCTGTTCGACGGACCCTACACGCCTACGAAGGGGGCACCCGGCCATGTAGGGCACTGTCGAATGTCTATGGCCGATTTCCGCTGGCGCAGGTCGGGATGCTGCGGGCGATGGCTCCCTGCACGTGCGCCCGGCGGTGCGATGCAGGTGCAGGAAATGCCTTGGGGCCCGCGGCTGCGGGCCCCAAGGATGTCAGTTGGTCGTCGTGTCGGTGCGCCGGCGGCGGGTGAGGTAGTACAGGCCGCCGCCGGCGGCGAGCAGGCCGGTGGCCCCGGCGATCAGCCACGGGGTGGTGTCGGCGCCGGTACGGGCCAGGGAGCCGGACGGCGGGGTGCTGGGCCTGGCCGGGGGCGTCGTGGGCGGGGTGTTCGGGCTCGGCGGCGGGGTCGGGGTGCGCTGGTCGGTGAGGGTGACGGTGAGGTCTTCGGCGGGGTGGGCGGTGAACGTGACGGGTGTGGTGTCGAGCTGGTAGCCGTCGGGGGCCTGTGTCTCGGCGGCCCAGTAGCGGGTGCCGGCCTTCAGGGTGACGTCGAGGTCTGCCTGGGCGGCGCCGTTCGTGCCGGTGGTCAGCGTGGCGAGAGTCTTCCCGGGGATGCGTTTGCCGGTCTTGTCCGTCTCGTCTGCCCGGATGGCGATGACCGTGCCCGCGAGTGTCTCGCCGGTGTTCTTGTCGGTCTTCTTCACCGTCAAGGTGGCCTTCTTGAACGGGTCGACGATGTCGAGGGGGTTGGACTGGGCGGTGTGTCCGGCGGTGATCGTGATCGTCTGATCGGACACGAGGGCGTGCAGGGGGCTGCCGGAGGAGGTTTCGCGCAGGCGGTAGGTGCCGGCCTTCAGCTGGTCGAAGACGAGGACGCCCTGCTCGTCGGTGGTGCCCTCGGCGGCCTTCTTGCCGTCCTTGTCCAGGAGCTGGAAGGCGGCGCCGGCCAGGCGGGTGCCCTCGGGGTCCTTCTTGCGGATCGTGACGCCGCCGGTCGCTTCGTCGATGGTGACGGCCGCCGAGTCCTGCATGCTCGTGGTGCCGCCCGCGAGGAGCATGCGCTGGGCTGCGGTGTTCTTCGGGGTGAGGACCGCGAGGTCGGTGGTGGGCAGGCCGCCGGCCTTCGCCGCGATGTCGGCGGTGCCGGGTGTCTTCGCGGTGAAGGACCAGGTCGCGTGGCCGGCCTCGTCGGTGGTGACCTTGCCCGTGGTGGTGCCCGATCCGGTCTCGGCCAGGTCGACGGTCACCTTCGGCACGGGCTTGCCCGCGCTGGTGGTGACCGCGACGGTGACGGTGACCTTCGTACCGGCGGTGGTGGCCTTCACCGACGGGGTGATCGTGAGGGTGTAGGGGCCGGCGAGCCGCTCGGCCTCGGCGACGTACTGCTGGGCGAGGGTGCGGGCCGTCGGGGAGACGACCGGATAGGCCAGACGCTGCTTGCCGCGCGCGCCGTCGAGGGCGTAGGTGCCGCCGGCCAGGTACTCGTAGACGACCGCGTCGACCGCCGCTGCCTGCGCGGCGTCGCGGGTCTGTCCGTACTTGCCGATGACGTATGCCGCTCGGGAGACGGATTCCTTCGGGACGGCCTTGCCGGTGACCGACGAGGTCCAGGAGGTGAGCGGCTGTGGGGCGCTGTAGCCGCCGGCGTCGGCCGGGCCGCGGCGTTCGGGGTCGGCGCAGTAGGTCTCGGTGTCGCCGTGGACGGCCGGGCCGGGCGGGCCGTAGGCGCCGATGTGGCTGGCGTCGGCGTTTCCTTCGGAGTCCGGGATCGTGTAGCCGGGGCCGAGGAGCCCGCCGGCCGGCGGAGTCGCCAGGGCCGGGGCGGCGAGGAACATGCCCCCCGCCACACATGCGGCGACGGCGGCGGCAAGGTGGGCGGGACGAGCGGCGTGAAGGCGCATGAAGAGAAAGGGGTCCTGTCGGTGAAGAAGCGGAGTCGGGTGGAGGGGTGAGCCGGGCGCGCGGCGGCGCCGGTGGTCCGCGGGTTATCGGTGGCGGGCCGCAGCGGCAGCCGGCGGCGCGGCCACGGCTTGGGTGGTGAGGCGCGGCCGGGTGCGCGTCGATGGGGCGCCGGGGAACCAGATCTGGACGTACTGGTCGATCGCTGCCTTGAGGTGGGTGACGTCGATGCCGATCCACGGCGGTGTTTCCGTGTCGTGCCAGTCGGTGAACGTGCCGTAGGCCCCTTCCCCGGGCCTGGTTCCCATGCGCTGGTCGCGGGCGGCGAAGGCGCCGTGGTCGGCGAAGGTCAGCAACTGGGTGTCGATGCTGCCGCGTTCGGGGTGGACGGCCTCGACGCGCAGAGCGTCGTAGCGCTTGTGGTAGCGGGCATCGGAGAAGTCGATGCGCAGCCGGAGTGGCTGGTCGGGTGAGGGCTGGGCGTAGTAGGTGTCTGCGACGACGGTCGCCTCGGGGTAGGGGAGGGGGAGGTGGTCGGTGAAGAACTGCTCGGCGAACAGGGGCACGGGCGGGTCCTGTGGGTCAGCGGCGGGCGGCGGGGCGCGCGGGCGCGGCAGGGGTGGTGGTGCTCCAGCGCGGGACGCTGGCGGCGGTGGCGGGCCGTCGGGTGGCGATGCGGGGCCGGATGTCCCGGGGCGTGGGGGCCGGCGGGGTGATGGGGGTCAGCTGGGCTCGGGCGGCGAGGCCCGCGGCCAGGTGCTGGTGCCAGCGGGCGACAGGAGCGGGGTCGGTGAACGCTTGCGCGGTGACGGCGATGAGGTGGTCCGGGGCCTGGGTGGTGAAGCTGATCTCCGCCCGGGTTCCCCACCCGTCGGGTCCCGCCCACAAGGTCACGTACTCCTCGTTGCGCTGGACGAGGTCGATGTCGGCGCCGGCGTGGCCGTCGGGAGAGGTGAGGTAGATGAAGCCGTCGTTCCTGTGCTGCGTCCACCCGGCGTCGAGCAGGGGTCTCACGCCCCTTGCCCAGTAGACGGAGGGTGCCGCGAGGAAGCGGTCTTCGCCTTCGGCCCAGTCCTGGGCGAGCTGGGCGGTGAGAGCGCCGACGAGCTCGGCCGGAGTGTTTTGATTGGCGGTGGCGGTCCAGCGGGCCGCGAGTACGGCGTCCGGTGCGGCGCTGATCGTCCACAGGTCGTGGTCGTCCCCGGCCCAGCCGATCCGGATGCGGTGGTCCGGGCTGGTGACGACGAGTTGGTGGGGGCCTTCGTCGAGGTGGTGGTGCGGCCAGTGCGCGACGGGCGCGAAGCCGGCGTCGCCGGTGCCGGAGGATCCGGCCAGGTACCGGGGAGTGACGTAGACATCGCCGTCGACGGGCTGCGGAGCGGACAAGGGGGAACTCCCTGGTGCGGTGGTGGTCAGCGGGCAGCGGCGGCGGTGCGCGCGAGTGGAGCGGGGCCGGGCGGCAGGGCGGTGGTCAGCGGGCGGGGCGTACGCGCGGCGGCGCAGGCTTCGGCGACCAGCCGGCGCTTGAGGCTGGTCCGCTCGGTGGGGGTGAGGCCGGCCAGTCCGTCACTGGCGGTGCGCTGTTGCAGCCCGGTCAGCATGCGGGCGGCGGCGTCCGGCTGTTCGGCGACAAGACGGTCGATGGCCTTGTCGACGGCGCGGAGGCGAAGCGCCTCCCGTGGACTGGTGCGGCTGCTGTCGGTGACGGTGGCGGCGTAGTGATTCAGCAGGCGCGTGTGTTCGACACGGCGCTGCCAGACCGCTACGAGGAACCGGCGCGCGGCGAGGACCGCTTTCGCGTCGGCTTCCGGCAGGTCGTAGACGTCGTCGGGCAGCCGTCCGAGAGCGGAGTTGCTGGAGGCGCGGGCCACCGGGACGGTGAGGTCGGTGAGTTCTGCCAGGGCCTTGGCCCAGCGTCGCTGGAGCAGGGGGTGGCGTAGTTCGGTGATGCGGTCGGCCTGGTCACGGGCGTCTGCTGCGACCGCTCCGCGGAAGGCGACGGGGCCCTTGGCCAGCAGTCGCTCCACCTCCGGGGTGCGCGGGGCGTCGAGGTAGCCGTCGCTCCAGCCGTTCTCGACGACGTCGAGTACGTCGGCCGCCGGGGGGCGGACGGGGAGTCCGGCCTCGGTGAGCGTCTGGGCGAGCAGACGCTCGAAGTGGTCGGGCAGGGCCGCGGTCAGCCAGCCGCGCGCGACGAGAACCACGTCGGTCTGCGGCCCACCGCCCGCGGCGCGTCGGCGGGCGTCTTCCCGGCGCTCGGTGGCAAGGGCGCGTTCGGTCTCCTGCAGGGCGGTGCGTACGCGGCGCAGGAGGCGGCCGGTCCGGGCGGTGCGGGCGTCGCGGTGGTACGTCATCCGCTCGACGGCGATCTGGAGGTCGCCCGAGGCGTAGGTCAGTGCGTCCCGCAGGGGCTCCAGGCGCCGGGGGTCGCGAAGGAAGTGGTGCTGGGCGGGACGCAGGAGGCCGTCGGCGTCGGCTACCGCGGCCGTGACCAGCTGGTCGAACCGCGTCTCGATGTAGAGGGCGAAGGTCTGGTCGTCGAGGTCGGCGACCTCGGCGAGGCGCAGGCGCGATCCGTGCGGGGTGCTGTCGGACGGCTCGGTCATGTCAACAGGTCCTTGGTGCGGTGCGGGCGTGGACGGTAAATGAGGTCAGGGGGTGGTGGCCGGGCGCTGTACGGCGGGGTGGGTACGGAGCTTGGCGAAGGACAGGGCGAGTCCGAGGGTCTGCAGGGCGGCGCAGGCGGTGATGACGTGACCGAGCAGGTCGGGCGGCGTGAGCGCGACGAGGGCCCCGGCGACCGGGAACGGGGCGAGCAGCAGCAGGATGATCAAGGAGAGCGTGCTGCCGAACACTTCGGCCGGGATCAGGCGGGCGCGCAGGGTCCGCAGGACCACGGTCATCCCGGCCTCGCCGGCCATCAGCAGCGCCACCAGGACGAGGAAGACCAGGTACGTGGGGGCGGCGGATACGGCGAGGCACGTGGCGGAGGCGAGGGCGGCGGCTGCGGCGCCGACGGGCCACAGGCCCGCGCGGTCGATGGCGAATCGGGCGAGGGTGACCATGGCCAGGGAGGCGAGGGCGGCGGCCGACCAGAGAAGTCCGACCTGGCTGCTCGTGCCGCCGAAGTGCTGGACGACGAGCACGGGGCCGGCGGCCTGGACGAGGCCGATCGCCATGTTCGACAGCAGCAGTCCGACGCACAGCCAGCCCAGGGCGGGCAGCGAGCGCAGCGTCGACCATCCGGTCCTCATCCCCTGGACGACGGGGACGGGTGCCTCGCGCGGCCACCGCGGGCGCTGGCGCGGGGCGAGCACGGCGCACAGCACGGAGCAGGCGGCGATGGTGGTGAGCATGCCGGTCGCGCCCACGTATTCGAGCAGGAAGCCGGCCAGGGCCGGGCCGGCGAGGGTGGAGCAGTGGTCGATGCCGAGCAGAGCGGCCTGGACCCGGTGGCCGGCGTCTCCGGCGTCCCGGCTGGCGGCCCCGCCGGCGCTCTCGCCCGCGATGTAGCAGAACTCGCACAGCACGCCCGTCGCGGCGGCCAGCGCCATGACGGTGACCACCGCGACCGTGCCGGTGCCGGCCGCGGGCAGGACGGCGGCGGCGCCCAGGGCGACCGCGGCGCGCGCGAGCGAGGCGATGCGCATCACCCGGGTGCTGCCGATCCGGTCCACCGCCGCGCCCGCGAGCGCGAACGCCGAGAGCCGGGGCACCCATTCGCAGACGAAGGCCAGTCCGGTCAGGGCGGCCGAGCCGGTGACGGCGAGCACGAGCAGCGGGATGCCGTAGGTGCTCATCGCGAACGCGGCGGCGTCCGCGGCCCGCGGTACATAGAGGCCGCGCACGGGGCCGAAGTCGGGGATGCGGGCGTGGCGCCCGGCCGGCGGCCGAGGCTGAACAGACGTACGGGGCATCGGTTTTCCGGTGGGGTAGTACGGGGCTGGGTCAGCGGCGGGCGGCACGGCGAGCCGGAGCCGGGCTCGGTGCGGGGCGGGAGGCCGGGGCTGCGGGCGGGGATGCCTTCTTGTAGGCGGCGCACAGGGCGGTCAGGTGCTGGACAGCGGCACCGCGGCGGGCCAGGAGCATGTCGATACGCAGGCCCGTGAGCTGCAGGACACCGTCGGTGGAGCGATGGCGGTACTGGTCGCGGCCTTCGGTGATGACCTTGAGCTGGTCGATGGCGTACTCGGCGAGCGACTGCAGCTGCTCGTCGATGCCGTCAAGCTCGTCGGCTTCCTTCCGGACCAGCCCAGCAAGTTCGGCCAAGACGTCGCCGCCCGATTCGCGGGCGGACGGGATGCCGCCGAGCAGGGAGCGGACCGTGGCCTGCCCGAGCAGCGAATCCTGCCGCGACGGGGTGCGGCCGGTCACCGGCACGGTCCGCTCGCGGCCGAGGAGAACAGCTCGGCCGGCCGCCACGCCTTCACCGGCATAGGCCCGGCCGGCTGGGCGACCGCCGTGGTGGAGCGGGTGGAATTGCGGGCCTGATGGGCGGCCCACTGCCCGGACCGCGCGGCGGCCGGGAGCTGGACAGTCCCCCACAGCGGGTGGTCGTCGGTGTCCGACTGCGGCCGGCCGGACGCCCACGCGGCCACCGCCTGATAGACGGGTGCCAGCGCCCGGGCGGCATCGGTCAGGCATACCTGTTCACGACCCGCTTTCTCCAAGCCACCTGAGGCCGTGCGGGCGATGAGGCGGTCCTCCAGCAGCCTGTTCGCCGGAGAGTGCACCGCGCCGGCTGTCAGGTCGGGCATCGTCACCTTGCGCAGCGTGCTCAAGGTCGACGGTCCGCGTTCCCGAAGCGTCCACAGCAGGGTCGTGGCGTGCTTGTAGGTGATCAGGGCAAGGGTGTCCTCGGCGTTCTGCGCGGCCGGGATCCGCTCCGGCAGCCGGACCACCGTCGTCTTGCCGTCCTTCGTCACCGTCGTGTCGACGAGCCTCTTGTCCAGGTGCTGGTCGCCGTAGGCGGCCAGAGCGTGGAGGGTGGGCAGCAGCGCCCGGCCACGGTCGGTGAGTCCGTAGGAAACGTGCCGGTAGGTCACGGCGGTGCGCTCGACCAGCCCCGCTTCGCTCAGGCCGCGCAGCCGGGACGTGAGCTGGGCATCGCCGAGCCACGGCAGACGGGAGCGGACATCGCTGTAGCGCAGGGGCTGCTCATCGGCGGCGAGCGTCATGAGCACCCAGACGCTCCAGCGCGGCGCGATCATCTCCAGCGTCTCGACGACACGGGACAGTTCGGCGGACGGGACTCGGGCAGCGGCCACGGGAAGAACTCCAGGGGGCAAGAGGGGGGAAGGGGTTAGCGCGAGCGGGCCACGGCGGAGGCAGGAGCCGGCGGCGGCACGGCGGGCGAAAGCGCCTGCGGGGGATCGGGCTCGGCGGCGGGAACGCGGCGAAGACTTCGCAGAAGGTTGCCGAGGAGCCGGGCATTCGCGTCGCGGACGGTAACGGCCTGGGCCAGCCGCCGGGCGGCGTCGACGACGTGTCCCGCGTCCGTGTCCGTCACCGCGCACTCGGGGCCGGTCCGGCTGTGCAGCTGCTCGGCGTAGAACGGGATGGCGCGGTCGGCCTTCCGCAGAGTGTCGAAGGAGTCGAGCAGGGTGTAGAGCAAGGGGTCGGTCTCGGCTTCGGCTGCGAGTTCCCCGACCGGGCGGCCGTAGAGGGCCTCGATCCGCTCCCCCGCGCTCCGCGAGGCGGCGTACGGATCGAACACTCAACGCCCCTGAGCAGCCGCCGCCTTCGCGACCGGCAGGGCCGGGGGAAGGACGCTGGTCACAGCGGGAGCCGGGCGGGCGGCCGGTGGCGGCATCGAGGCCAGCAGGGAGTCCAGCGCCCGCTGGTAGCCGCCTCGGGCGTCGAGCGCGGCCTGCATCCAGTACACGTCCGTCTGCAGAGCCTCGGCTGACAGCCCGTCCAGATCTCCGCCTGGAGCCATGCTCTCGCGGACCCGGTCCCGTACGCGGACGACCTGGTCGTACAGCTCGGCCATCGGGGCGCCGAACCGTCTTTCCAGGGCGGTGTCGCGGCTGCTCGGCTTGCGGGCGGTGCTCACCGTGCCGCCCGGGCGGTCCGGACGGGGCGGGCCGGCACCGCCGTGGGCAGCGTGGTGGTCAGCCGTGATACCGGCCGTGCTCGGGTGGCGGGCTGCTCGGCCATGGCCTCCAGGAGCGAGCGCAGCCGCTCGGCGTGGGCGTCGCGCTGTTCGACGGCGCCGTTCACCTGCTGCGCGAGGCCCATCACCGGGTCGTCGAGGATGTCGCCGACGGCGGTTTCCAGGGCGGCGACGAGCCTGTCCTCGGCGTTCTCCAGGGCGTATTGCGCCTGGGTGAGCAGTCCGTGAGCGTGGACGACGTTGGTGGCGCCGGCGTGTGCGCGGGGTGCGGCTTTCACCGCGCGGGCCAGGTCGGCCAGCGGCATCGCGAAACGGTCTTCGATCTGCTGCGTGAGCACGGTGACGATCTCGCCGTCGAGGAAGTCGGGGATGTCGGACACGAAGAAGAACTCCAGGAGAAGGGGCCGGCGGAGGCGTTACGGGCGCATGGGCTCGTCGCGGCGGATTTGCGCGGCTTCGACCCATCCGGTGACACCGTCGGCGGTGGTGACGTGCCGCCAGCCGGCGGCCGTGGTCAGCACGGTGAACTCGTCGTCGCGGCGCAGCACGCCCACCACCGTCGCGTCGGACTGCGCGCGAGCGCGGATGGCGACGGCGAGAGCCACCACGCTCCACGCTGCCGGACGCCGTACCGGGCGAGGCGCGGACGCGGGCGTGCCACCGTTCAGAACGGTGGCCGTGATCGAGGTGGGTGAGTAGCACACGGCAAGGAGCTCCAGACCTGGAAGAACACGGGAATCGACCGCCCCGGAACAGGGCGGCGACATGGGCAAGGGTCCGGACAATCCCCGGTTTCGGAAACCGGGGATCGTCACGTATATTGCGCCCGTTTCCGCAGCTCACAGCTGCGTGGAAGTGACCCCAGCACCAGGCGGGTTTATGGGGCTTCAGCGCCCGGGTGACCGCGTCACGGTCGGCGCCGACGGGGCGACCGGCAGGCTCGAGGAGACCGGGCCACGCGCGGGCGAAGCGGGCGGAACAAGGGGCGGCGCTTCCTCTTCCATCCAGGCTCCCCACCATTCGGCGGCGTCCTCGCGGGTGGCGAAGCCGCCCTCGCTCAGGGTGTGAGTGCCGGTCCAGCGGTCGTAACTCTCCAGCAGGACACGGAACTCGGGCGAGTCCTGGGGGTCCAGGGCGCGCAGCACCACGGCGGTCTCGGGCTCCGCGCGCTGGTCGTCGGTGTAGCTGGTGAGCAGCGCGAACCGGCTTCCCGCTTCCCGTACTCGGGCCTCCAGGGCGCGAGTGGCATCGTCCGCACTCTTACGGGCCGCGGGGGTGGGGATGGCGCCGGCCGGGCAGCCCCGGCTGATCAGCCACGACTCGGCCATCGCGTACAGCGGGAGTTCCGCCGCGTCTGCCTGGTAGGTGCGTTCGCGCAGGTCCCGGGAGACGTGCACGGCCCGCAGTTGCGGGCTGCCCGGGATGCCCCAGGTGGCGGACTCGTCGTGCAGGACGAAGTAGGCGTCGGTCCAGGTGCGGTACTCGCCCAGCACCTTGAACTCCGTGCCCTCGAACAGGTCCAGGAGCTGCTCGTGGCCGGCGGATGTCGGTACGAAGTCCTCCGTCCCGAAGTCGGGATTCTGGTCGGTCACGGGTGGATTCGGCTTTCAGGAGAAGGGTGGGCGGGGATCCGCGCGGAGACGGTGGCCCGATGTGGCGCCGCCAGGGGCGCCGCACCGGGCGCGGCCGGGAGCCGGCCGCTACAGCGTCGGCGGTCAGTCGAGGCACATGCGCACGTCGCGGTAGACGTAGGTGCCCGAGACCCAGCCCTTCACGCCGGTGGTCAGGTCGGTGATGTAGTGCCAGCCGCCGGAGGAGGAGTGGACGGTGAAGCGGTGGCTCTTGTACAGGACGCCGACGACGGTGCTGTTGGTGGTGGCGCGGGAGCGGATGTTGACGGCGCTGGTGCCGATCATCCACGGGCCGGGCTGATCGCAGGCGCGGGCGAGAGGGAGGGCGGCGGGGGCGGGGGTCGCGGAGGCGGTCGCCGCGGAGCCCGGGATGACGAGGGTGGCCAGGGCGAGTACGGCCAGGGCGGCACGGTTGATACGCAAAGGGGGGTCTCCTGAATCCGGGAGGACAAGGGGTGCGCTGCCGGGAGCGGCGGCGATAGAGGTGGGGCCGGTGGCCGAAGGGGTCCCGTCCGCGGTGGATGCCGGCGGGCGGAATGTTCAGCGGTGGCGGGCCGAAGCCGGCCAGGCACCTACGAGCCGGGCCGGCGCGGCAGGCCGGGCGGGCGCGGGACGGCGGGAGCCGAGGAGCGCTTCGCGTCCGGCGGGGGTGAGGGTGACGGGCTGGCCGACGATGAGACCGCGGGAGGTGTCCCGGGAGACCAGGCCGTGCTTTTCCAGGCGCTGGTAGGCGGCGTAGTCCACCACTTGGGCCTGCTTGGTGCGGACCGAGACGCGGTGGGTATGCAGGTGCTGGCGCAGGGTCCCGCCGCGAACGAGGGAGAGCAGGACGGCGAAGTCGTGCGCGGTCAGCTCGCTGTCGGCCGGGCCCGGCGGCGGGGTGCTCGCTCGGACCGCCTCCAAGGCAGTGGCGGCGTGGGTGTGCCGGGCGTCGCGGACGGTGGTGGCCTCGGTCAGCTCGTGCACGGTCCGGCGGATCCGGTCGAGCAGGGCGTCGTCGACGGGGCGGGCGCCGGAGGCCAGGCTCGCCAGCAGGGTGCGGTGGTAGGCGACCGCGCTCTCCGCGACGCCGAGTTCGCGATGAGCGCTCGCCAGAGCGGCGCGCTCATCGGTGAGCAGGCCGGCTTGATGATCGCGGTGGAAGTCGGTGAGGTCTCCGACGATCTGCTCGATCTGCTGGTCCAGCACCGTCGGCACCGTGGTACGAGTGGACGCGGTCACGGACGCGGCCGGTCAGCAGCCGCAGTCGTCCGGCAGCGCGGCCTGGAGGGCGGCGCGCTGGTAGGACTTGCGGCGGCGGCCGTCGGGAAGGGTGAGGTCTCGGGTGGAGACCTTGTAGGGGCGCAGCAGTGCGGCGAGCCGGGGCTGGGTGAGCTCCGCGAGCGGCCAGTGCTCTTCGGCGACTCCGGGCATGGTGCGCAGGGCGGCGACCAGGTCGGCGGAGGCCAGGGCATCGGGTGCGCCGTGATCGTCGAAGGCGGACAGGCACGCCGAGACGATGCACCGGTCCAGGACACTCGGCGCGACGCCGGCATGGTCCCCGGAGGCTGGGGCGGTCTCGGCGACGGCCGTCTGCTCTTCGTGGTCCGGCTCCGCGCCGGCGCAGCAGGTGTCGTCGCCGAGCAGGAGACGCAGTTCGCGGTCGGTGTCGAGCTTGTCGACGAGCAGTTCCATGACGTCGTTCAGCTCGGCTTCGATGTCGGCCTGGGTCGTCGGCGTCGGGCCGTCGAGGATGGCGCGAAGGGCGCGGTCGATCTCCGTCTGTGCTTCTTTGGCCTGCAGCAGCGCCTGGTGGTGTGGGTGCGGCGCCGGGGTGGGGTGGAGGGCGTCGGTCAGCAGGCGGGTGATGAGGCCGGGCAGGGCGTCAAGGCGCAGGGGGGTGGTCACCGTCGGGTCCTCTTCAAGTCGGTGTCGGGGGTGGTGAACAGATCGGCCGGCCGCCATGCCGGTGCCGGTACGGCGGGGGCGGCTGGCTGGGCTTCGCGGCGGCGCATCTGCGGCGGGAGGGTGCGCGCGGCGTGGGCGCGGGGGCCGGTGGCGGGCCGTGGAAGGTCCGCGCGGGCGCGGACGGTGTCGTAGACGTCGTGCCGGTGGCGCACGGCGACGACGTGCACTTCCGGGCCGCTGCCGAAGTCGGGCGGGGCCTGCTGGATGCGGTAGACGATCCGCCACTCTCGCTCCTCGCCCAGCAGGAGCTTGCGGTACTCCCTCAGGTCGCTGACAAGTGCGGTGCCCGCGATCCGGGCGTTGACGACGCTCTCGAACATGCGGAAGGCGCGGTCGCGGATGTCGCGGGGGAGGGCCTGGAGTTCGGCCACGGCCGCCAGGTGGAACGACAGCCCGTACGGCCCTGGTGGGGTCACGAGGCGGGCCTGTCCTGCGGGAGCGTACCGTCGGCTGCTCCGTCGTCGCGGGCAGCGGACCGGGTGGAGGGGCCGGGGCCGCGAAGGAGCCGGTGCTCAAGCCGGTCCGGGTCCGTCTGGCAGGCGCTCAACGGACCGCCGGGCGATCGGACATGGGCCATGGCGTGGGTGAGGAAGTCTCGGTGCCAGACGAACATGCCCGAGGGGCCCGCTTCGGCGTCCTTGTGCTGCTGGTAGGCCATCCACAGGGCGTGAAGCCAGGCCACGACGTCGAGGTGTTCCTGCCACTGCGGGCACCAGGGCGCCGCGGTGGTGACCTCGGCGCCGTAGACGTCCATCAGGACGTTGTCGACCCAGTCCGTCAGCGTGTCCAGCTCGTCTTCGAACTCTTCGCCGTCGAGTTCGAGGATCGGCTTGGGGTCGGGCGGCGGGGTGAAGGCGGGCATGCCGGGGTATCCGGCGAACGGCATGCCCGCCGCTCTCGGACCGGCTGGCGCGGCGGGCAGGTCGTCGATCAGGCGGGCCTGTTCGGCCGACCGGTCCAGCAGCCGGCGCATGGACTCCTCGACGGAATCGAGGCCAGGTCGGGGAAGGCGGACCGGGCCCGTTGCCCCGCCGGATCGGGGCTCGGTGGATTCGGACACGAAAAGGATCTCCTTGCAGCCGGAGCCGGTTACTCAGCGACCCCGATGATCCGGAGAATCCCCGGTTTCGGAAACCGGGGATCCGGCGCTATATTGCGCCCGCCCACAGGAGTAATCAGGCGGGTGCGGTTCAGACTGCCAGCGTGAAATCGGCCTGGGACGCGGTCTGCTGGAGGGTCTCGGTCAGCCGCTCGGTGGCGACGGCGGCGTATTCCTCGGTCTTCTCGACACCGATGAAATGCCGTCCTTCGAGCAGGGCGGCGACCCCGGTGGAGCCCGATCCGGCACAGAAGTCCAGGACGGTGCCGCCCGGCGGGCAGATCTTCACCAGCTCACGCATCACTGAGGTCGGTTTCTGCGTGATGTGCCGGCGCTCCTTGCCCGAGGGCTGCGAGGCGGAGTAGAGGCCGGGCAGGTAGACCGGATTCGCCGCGGCGTCGATCTTGCCCTTCGCGCCCCAGACCATGAACTCGCAGTCCTGCCGGAACTTGCCCTTCTGAGGCCGGGCCTGCGGCTTGTGCCAGGTCAGGACGCCCAGCCACAGCCATCCAGCGGCCTGCAGAGCGTCGGTGGTCGCCGGCAGCTGACGCCAGTCGGTGAACAGCAGGGCCGTGCCGCCGTGCTTCGTGGCCCGGCACGCCTCGGTCATGATCTGGGTCAGCCAGAGCGTGTAGGAGCGCTGGTCAAGATGCTCGCCGGTGAAGTCGGGCAGCGTGTGCTTGGCGTCGCCGGACACGTACTTCTGCCGGGCGGAGCGTCCGGCGCGTTCCTTCGCCGTCCGCCCGCCGGAGTTGTACGGCGGGTCGGTGATGACAGAGTCGGCGCAGGCGTCCGGAAGGGTCGAAAGGACGCTGAGCGCGTCCCCCTGGTGCAGGGAAAAAGACAAGAGCGGGCCCCAATTCGGTGAAGGGATGCGGGAGAAGAGCTCCAGACCGCGCCGAAGACCCACTGAAAGACAGAAGGCGGTGGGTGCGCGGGGAGGCCAAAACTGTAGGGCACGATCCCCGGTTGAGAGGCATCGTCGCTGAAAGGGCCCTGAATCACGAGGATTTCGTCTCGCGATTTCGGTGACCGGGGATTCGGGCTTACTGTCTTGTCACTGCCCGGCGGACACCGCCGACGGCGCCCCTCCCCTCATGCCCTCTCCTGCCCTGGAGGCCCTCGTGTTCCGTCCGTGACCCCGCACGCGCCCTGCTCCGCCCCCGATTCGTGATCACCACAGCAACCCCGTCCAGGAGGCCACCGTGTACCGCCATTGATCCCGCCCCGCCCCGTTCCGCCCACTCCTTCGTCCCCCTTGAGAGGCCCGCCGATGTTCCGCCCGTAACTCGCCCCCGCACCACGTCCCGTCCGCCCTTTGACCAGGAGGTCTGCTGATGTTCCGCCCGTAGGTCTCCTCGCCCGGGTGGGTGTGTGAGGCAACACGCACCCACCCCGGGCCCGCCCGCCCTGCTCCACCGCTCCGGCCGCACGGCCCTTCCCTCGCACACCGTGCGGCCGGAGCCCCGCCACGAGGACTTCGCCGTGACCCGTCCCACCCCGTACCCAGGTGACCGCTCCGCTGCCCGCCGGCCGGAGGCCGCCCGCGAGTGAAGGGCGCCGCCGCCGCGATCGGCGTGCTCTGCCTGTCCCCTCTCCTCATCGCCGGCACGGCCGTCCTGGCCGTCGCCGGCAGCTCCACAGCCAGTGCCGCGGCACTGTGCGGCGTCGACTCGGGCGCCGTGCAGCATCAGGTCGCCGCCGTGCTCAGCGGCTCCGTCGTCACCAACCTGCGTGTCCCTGGGCTGGAGTTGCCCGACGAACAGATCCCCCACGCCCGCACCATCGTCGCCACCGGCGTCGCCCTCGGAGTTCCCAAGCGCGGCCAGGTCGTCGCACTGGCTACCGCCATCCAGGAATCCCGCCTGCGCAACCTCTCCTACGGAGACCGCGACAGCTTGGGGCTTTTCCAGCAGCGGCCGAGCCAGGGCTGGGGCAGCGCCGCCCAGATCCGCGACCCGGTCCACGCGAGCACCCGCTTCTACGAGGCGCTGCTGAGGGTGCCCGGGTGGCAGCAGATGACGGTCGCCCAGGCCGCGCAGAAGGTGCAGCGCTCCGCATACCCCGACGCGTACGCGCAGTGGGAACCCCTCGCCCGGGCCCTGCGCACCGCCATCGCCCCCACCCTGACCTCCCCCGGGACCGAGGGCGCAGCATCCGGCCCCTGCGACGCGCTCGACCACATCGGCGCCTCCGGCCCGATCACCGAAGGCACCGTCCCGAACGGCTACACAGTCCCGGCCGACGCCGGCCCTCGCGCGAGGACAGCCCTGAACTGGGCGATGGAGCAGCTCGGCACGCCCTACCAGTGGGGCGGCAGCTGCACCGCCGCCCATGGGCCGGACCCGATGGGCCGCTGCGACTGCAGCTCGCTGGTCCAGCAGGCATACAAGGCCGGGGGCATCACGCTGACCCGCACCACATACACCCAGGTCCGCGAGGGACGCCCCGTCCCGTTGAACAAACTCGCCCCCGGTGACCTGCTGTTCAGCCGAGGCACCCCGGCAAGCCCCGATCATGTCGGCCTTTACGCCGGCCACGGCCTCGTCCTCGAAGCGCCCCGCACCGGACGGAACGTCCGCTTCGCGTCCCTCGACGACTTCGCCGCTCACAGCGCCCGCCGCGTCCTGTGACACCGGTCCGCCCGGCCTGCCTCTCCCTGAGCGCCGGACGGACCGGACCACCTCCCCCCCCCTTCTTTCTTCCCGTTCCCCGGCAGGGTCGCCTCGCTCTGCCCGCACAAGGAGCGCACCATCTCCTCCGCCACCCTCACTCCCTCTCTGCACGACCGGTTCGTCCACCTCGCCTACGACCCCGGCGTTTCACCGAAGGGCGGCGGCCTGCCCGGTCTCGACGTCCTTCGCAGCATCGTCAACTCGCTCAACCTCTTCGGCATCGTGGCCGTGGTCGGCGCGCTCGCCGTGAGCCTGGGAGTGTGGGCCTGGGGCCACCACTCCGGCGGCCACCAGGCCGAGGCGACCGGCAAGAAGGGCGCCGTCGTCTCCGCCGGCGCCGCCCTCGGGCTCGGCGCGGCCAACGGCATCGTGGCCTTCTTCTCCGCGCTCGGATCCCAGGTCCACTGATGGGGAAACGTTCCCTCCCCCGTGGTATCCGCCGGCGGCCCTCGCGGCGCGCGCTCATCGCGGCCGGCGTACTGGCCGTCCTGCTGGTCCTCACCGCGGCGGTCGCCTGGTGGACCGGCCACGACAAGCGCGCCGGCCCCGCGACGCCGCGGCCGAGCGCGTCCGCTTCGACGAACACGGACACCACCACCGCCCCGCCCGCGGACGGCGCTCTCCCGACCACGCCCGTCCCCGGGCCGCCCTCGATCGGCGACCCGCTGGCGTTCGCCAAGGCCGGCGCGGTCATGCTCTGGGCTTTCGACGCCCGCACCACCACCCACGCCCAGCAACTGGCCGGCATGCGCGCCTGGATGACCACCGAGTCCGCGTACGCGGACTGGGACTCCATTCAGGCCCAGGTCCCCGATCCGGTGCTGTGGTCACGACTGGCGGACAACGGGCAGCACGCCACCGCGGTGGCCGGCGAGGCTCATTTCCCGTCCGCGTTCAAGCAGGCCCTCGCCGACGATCCGGCCGCGATCACGAAGGCGTACATCTACGCCGTCACCGTCCGCGGCAAGACCAAGCTCGCCTGGAACGGCGGCGGTTCCGGCGCGGAGGACCGGCAGGTCACCCTCGCCGTGCAGTGCCGTCCCGGCACGGACTGCCGCCTGGTCGCCGTCGCCCCGCGCGTCGCCCCGTAGTCCCTCCCGTACGAAAGGAACGCCCGCGTGGGCTTTTGTGACCTGCCCGTAGCCGGGTCCATCTGCGACGTCAGCGATGTGATCAGTTTCGCGTCCGACCCGGTCGGGTCGATCGGAAACTGGCTGGCCGAGAGCGCCGGCGACCTCGCCGCCGCCTCTGCCGAGCTCGCGGCCAAGGCGATCGACCGGACCACCACCATCGACCTCGGCGCGGGATGGTTCCGCGACAACTACGAGACGCTGCTGCCTATCGGGCTGCTCGTGCTCGTCGCGACGTTCTGCGCCCAGCTGGTGAAGGCAGCCTTCAAGCGGGACGGGCAAGCCCTCGCCCAAGCCCTGACAGGCACCGCGTCGGGCGTGCTGTTCGCGTTCGGTGCCATCGCTGTCACGACCGTGGCCATCGAGGCCGTCGACGCCTTGTCCGACGGGCTTTTCGCCGCGGCCGAGACGGACATCTCCTCCGCCGTACGCCGGATCGTGAAGGTCTCGCAGATCGGCGCGATCTCGGGGCTGGGCTGGCTGGTAGCCGTGGTCGCCGCGCTCGCCGCCTCCGTCGGAGCGTTCCTGTTCTGGTGCGTGATGATGGTCCGCAAGGTCGGCATCCTCATCCTCGTCACCCTGGCGATCTTCGCGGGAGCGGGCGGCGGCTGGGAGGTCGCCCGCCGGTGGCGGCGCGGCTGGATCGAGGCCACCGCCACCCTCGTCGTCTCCAAACTGCTGATGACGATCGTCGTCATCCTGGGCCTGTCCGCGCTCGCCAAGACCGAGAGCAAGGACGGGATCGGCGCGCTCGCGGACGTCGCGGCCGGCATGGTGATCATGCTCCTCGTCCTGCTCTGCCCCTACATGGTCTTCAAGTTCGTCCACTGGGCGTCCGAGGGCACGGACGGCGAGTCGATCCACCGCGCTGGTGGGGCCGGCGCATCGGTGGCCCGCCAGCACGCCGAGAACGCCGGCCGGAAGGCCGCTGCCGCGGTGGCGACCGCCGGGACCGGCGGCGCGGCGGCAGCCGGAGCCGGAGCGGAAGCCGGCGGTGCGCGGGCCGCGGGTGGCGGAGGGTTCCCCGGTGACATCGCGGCCAGCCCCACCGGCTCGGCCGGTATGAGCAAGAGCGGCAGCGCCAGCAGCGGCGGCGCCGGGGACGACCTGCGCGACCTCCTGCACCACGCAGCACCTCCGCAGGCCCACAGCGGCAGCCGCTCGGCCGACGGGCAGGACAGCGGTACGCCGGACTGGAGCGCCGGCACAGGCTCCGAAGGCGGTCAGCAGGGCTGGGAGCACAGCGCCCCCTCCACCCCGATGCCGCCCGCCGAGGGAGCACCGTCCGCCGGCGACGGCGCCGCCCAGCCCGGCACACAGGCCGGCCTGTAACCCGTCTCCTTCCCGCGCCCGCCCGCCGGGGGCAGGACCCGGGTGCCACGCGCACCCGTCCTGCCCCCGGCCCCGACCCGGAAAGAACCGTGTCCGTTCTCACCGTCAAATTCCCCGCCCGCTCCCGGCGCGGCATCCTGCTCGGCTTGAGCCTGCCGCAGCTCGTACTCCTGGCCGCGGCCCTCGCCCTGCTGCTCGTCACCGTGACGACCGCGGGTCTGGCCGGCGCCGTCGTCCTCGCTCCGCTGTGGATCGCCACCGCCGTCCTAATCGGCGTACGGCGCGAGGGCCGCTCGCTGATCGACTGGGCACCGCTGGTCACCCGCTACGCGTACCGCCGCCGTACCGGACAGACCCTCTGGCGGACGCGTCCGGTCTCCCGCCCGCGGGCCGAAGGAATGCTGCACCTGCCCGGCGCCGCCGCGTCCCTGCGCGTGACCACCTCCGCCTCCGGTACGGCCACCATCCACGACCCGCACGGCCAGACCCTGACCGCCGTCGCGCGCGTCTCCAGCCGGGCGTTCGCCCTGCTCGACCCGGCTACCCAGAACGCCAACGTGTCCGCCTGGGGGCGGGCGCTCGCCGGCATCGCCCGCACCGGACGCGTCGCGACCGTGCAGGTCCTGGAGCGTACGGTGCCGGACTCCGGCGACAGCCTCGCCCGCCACTGGACCGAGCACGGCAACCCCCAGGCCCCTCTCGCCGGGCAGATCTACACCGACCTCCTCTCCTCCGCCGGACCGGCCGCCGCCCCGCACGAGGCATACCTGGCCGTCGCCCTGGACCTGAAGGCCGCCAAGCGCCTGATCAGCCAGGCCGGCGGCGGCCTCGACGGCGCCGCGACCGTCATGGAACAGACCACCTCCTCGGTCGCGCAGGCCGCGCGCACCGCGGGGCTGACCGTCTCCGGATGGCTCGGGGCCCGCGAGATCGCCGCCGTGCTGCGCACCGCCTACGACCCGGCCTCCACCGCCCGCCTGCAGCAGTGGTCGGCCACCGGGCAGGCCGAGGCCGATCCGGCCGCCGCCGGCCCCGTCGCCCAGGTCGAAACACCCGACCGGCTGATCACCGACAGCGCCCGGCACGCCACCTTCTGGGTCGAGAACTGGCCGCGGACCGAGGTCCACCCCGGGTTCCTGCACAGCCTGATGTTCAGCGCCGGCGTGCGGCGCACCTTCTCCCTCGTCTACGCGCCACAGGGCATCGAGTCCGCCCTTCGGGACGTCCAGCGCCGCAAGGCCGCGATCATCTCGGACGCCTCCGAACGCCGGCGCCGCGGGCAGGTCGACTCCGAGGCCGACAGCGTCGAGTACGCGGACGTGAAGACCCGCGAGAAGCAGCTCATCTCCGGCCACGCCGACGTCGCCCTGACCGGACTGCTCACCGTCTCCGCGACCAGCGACCAGGCCCTCGACGCCGCCTGCACCCAGATCGAGACCGCCGCCGCCGACGCCCAGGTCGACCTGCGCCGCCTGACCTACCAGCAGGCCGCCGCCTTCACCGCCGCAGCCCTCCCGCTCGCCCGCGCCACCCTGTAGCCCGCGCGCCGCCCGACGGCGCCCTCACCTCGCGAGAAGCCCATGCTCCCCGACACCCGCCGCGACCTTGCCGGCACCGCGCACCCCTACCTGCGCGCCGCGACCGCCGGCCTGCGCCACCACACCCGCGAGACCGCGGGAGGCGCGCCCGGGCCGGTGGACCGGCCGCACCTCGATGTCCTCCACGCTCATCTGACCGCCCTGCACCGCCTCGTCGACCAGCTCGCCGAGCACACCCACCCCGAGCGCCCGGCCGCCGCACGGCACCTGGCCGCCGCCCACACCCGGCTGTGGCAGGCCGCCGACTCCGTCCACGCCGCCTTCCACCTGCTGCCCGCCGCCTTTGGTGACGGCGCGTGCCGGCCCGAACGGCTTCCCGAAGGCCCCCCGGTCCTGACCATCTGCCAGCGCCACCTGGCCGCAGTCCACGCCATACGGCGCAAGACCACCGCCGCCGACCTCGCGTCCTGACCCCCTCCGACCGGAAGCGACCCGTGTCCCACCGCCGTACCAGCGCCACTCCCCTGTTCACCCCTCACGGCATCGACCGGCCCGGGCGCCGCGCCCTGCGCCGGCAGACAGCTCGCGCCGAAGCCCGCGCCCGCAACGCCGCCGAGACAGCCGGCCCCGGCGGACAGCCCCACGAGGCCGCGTTCCCCGCACCCCTCTATCCGCCCGCCGGACGGCCCGGCCCCGCCTCCGCCCGCGGCAGCCGGCTCAAACTCCCCGCGCACCGCATGACCACCGCCGTCGCGAGCGCCGCCTACCCCTTCCTCGCCGAAGGCGGACTCGGCTCCGACGGCGTCTACATCGGCAAAGACCTGCACGCCGAAGGGTCCTTCACCTTCGACCCGTTCTCCCTGTACGGGAAGATCGACGGCTTCACCAACCCGAACATGCTGCTCGCCGGGGTGATCGGGCAGGGCAAGTCCGCTCTGGCCAAGAGTCTGGCCCTGCGGTCGGTGGCCTTCGGCTACCGCGTCTACGTGCCGTGCGACCCCAAGGGCGAGTGGACTGCCGTCGCCCAGGCCCTTGGCGGCGAGTCCATCGCGCTCGGCCCCGGCCTGCCCGGGCGGCTCAACCCCCTCGGCACCCCGCCCCGGCCGCCGTCCGTACCGGAGGCGGAGTGGGCCGGCGAGGTCCGCACCCGGCGTCTGCTCCTGCTCGCATCCCTGGCCCGCACCGTCCTCGGCCGCGACCTGCTGCCCATGGAACACACCGTCCTCGATGTCGCCCTCGACACCGCCGTCACCCGCGCCAGTGCCTGTGGCCGCGAACCCCTGCTCGGCGACGTCGCGCACACCCTGGCCGACGGGCCCGGCCTCGAACTCGCCGGCGGCATGCTCGCCGGGCGCCTCGGAGACGCCGCCCGCGACCTCGCCCACGCCATGCGCCGCCTCGTGCACGGCGACCTGGCCGGCATGTTCGACGCGCCGTCCACCACCGCCTTCAACCCGTACCGGCCGATGCTGACCGTCGACCTCTCCCGCCTCGGCGGCAGCGACGACACCGCCCTCGTCCTCGCCATGACCTGCGCCTCCGCCTGGATGGAAGCCGCCCTCACCGACCCCCACGGCGGCCGGCGCTGGGTCATCTACGACGAAGCGTGGCGTCTGATGCGCCATCCCGCCCTGCTCATGCGCATGCAGGCCCAGTGGAAGCTCTCCCGCGGCCTCGGAATCGCGAATTTGCTGGTGATCCACCGGCTGTCCGACCTGCTGTCCGCCGGTGACGCCGGCAGCCAGAGCCGCGCGCTCGCCGAGGGCCTGCTCGCCGACTGCTCCACCCGCGTGATCTACCGCCAGGAAGCCGACCAGCTCTCCGCCGCCTCCGGCCTCCTCGGCCTGACGTCCGTCGAGGCCGGAGCGCTCTCCCACCTCACCCGGGGCCGCGGCCTGTGGCGAGTCGCCGGACGCTCCTTCGTCGTCCAGCACCGCCTCCACCCCGCCGAGCTTTCCCTGTTCGACACCGACGCCCGCATGCACTGAGCGAGGGTCGCCCTCCTCACGATCGGAGCTACCCATGGCCGTTTCCCAGGTCTACTACGAGTACGAGGGATCACGCCGCGTTGCCCGGCCTATCCCCACGGCTGCCTCCGGCACCGACCACCCGGTTCCATGCGTGCAGCCGCCCGACTCCGGTGTCTCCGTCCGCGCCGCGGTAGAGGCTCTCGAATCCGCCCCCGATGCCGGGCGGTTCACCGAGGTGTTCTCGCACACCTTCGACGAAGATCACGGCGCCTTCCCTCAGATGCAGGAGTTCGTGGAAGCCGCGGTCCGCTGGTGCCGTGAACATGGCGCCAGCGACTCGGCAGATCATCTGGTCACGCTACAAGTCCGCTTGGAGGAGCTGGTCGAAGACGCCGTCACCCTGCCGAAGCGGCTCGCAGTCGAACTCGCCACGCTGTCGCTCGAACAACGTTCGCCCGAACGCGCCCCCGTCTCACAACCGCTCGCACCTCGGCACCCCGCCAACATCACACCCACTCCGAGCGCTCCGTTCCACTCGGCAAGTGTTCCCACCACCAAGCCGCGGACCGCCCGGTGACCGCGGCCAACCAGACCCATCCGTCCGGCACCCGTGATGATCCGGGTCCTCGGTTCCCGTGCGGAGCCCTCGTGGCCGCCTTGACCGAGTCCGTACGCTCCTCCGGCCCCCACGAAGTCGCCGCTCTGCTGCACCAGGTCCTGGACGCGAGCGACGGGCTGCTCGCCCGGACCGCCGGGTTCTTCGACGCCGCCGCTGCCCGGGCCCGCGCCTACGACAGGAACGACGGGGACGACGACGCGTTCTACCTCGCCGTCGACTTCGCCGACACCGCCATCCGGCTGCGCCGCCTCGGCGAAATTCTCCATGTCGCCCCCGAACGCATGGCAAGCCTGGCTCCTGCCCCCGCTCCGCCGAGGGGCCACTCGACGCTTTCCTCGTCTCACCCGCGTCCCGTCGCCCCGCCAAACCCCCCTTCCGCGACCCGCCGCCAAGGAGCCTGATGGGCACACGCAGCTTCATCGCCCGTCCCACCGACCCCGCGACCGGCAGCCGGTACGCCGGCATCTACTGCCACTTCGACGGCTATCCCGACTACCAGCTCCCGCTGCTCCTCGGCGCCCTGCGCTACCGCTTCAACGGCGACATCGACGCCCTGCGCCACCACCTGATCGACGCCCCGCATGAATGGAGCAACCTCGGCCTCGATCTTCTCCGAGGCGCCCCGGACCACGTGCTCAACCAGCTCGACCGTCACAAAGCACTCCCGCCCAGCACGCCTCTCACCGACGTCATCACCCCCGATGGCAAGCCCGCCGAGCCGTTCCTCATCACCGAACGCAACAGCGACGGTCTCGACTGGGGCTACGTCCTGCACGACCACGGCATCGAGGTCATATCCCTGACCTGGGACACCCGCGGCCCCATCGTCGGCTGGGACACCTCCCCCCTCGCCCGCATCCTGGGCGGCCGGTCGCAGTGGGAGCAAGGCCGCCCCGCTCCCGTCCACGCGCCGCGCAGCCCGCTGAAGACCGCCTCGCCGACTACGCCCGCCCCAGCCGCTTCCCGGCTGCGCGCCACCCGCTGACCGTCCCGACCACAGGAGACGCTCTTTGTCCTCCCCGCAGATCACCGTCGTCATCACCACCCGGCTCCGCCCCGAACGCCTTCCCTACCTACAGCAGATGCACGCGAGCCTCACCCGGCAGACCGTGCCGTGGAAGGCGGTCCTCGTCCTCGACGGCGCTGCCCCCGGTCGCGTCCCCGGCACGATCGCAGCCGACCCGCGTGTGCGGATCCTCGCGCTGCCCCGGCAGGTTGGCGCCGCCTGCGCCCGCAACCTCGGCCTGAACCTCGTCACCACCGAGTTCGTGAACTGGGCCGACGACGATGACGCCTTCCACGACTGGAGCCTGGGCGTACGGCTGGAGGCGTTCACCGAACGGCTCGGGTGGGTCGCCGGATACAGCGAGGACTGGCTGCCCGACGGCTCCACCCGTCTGTGGGAGTGCCCGGTGCCGCCCGGCTTCCACGACGCCGGCGACGTCGTCACCTACTGGCCGCGTCCCGAGGACACCATCCCGATCGGGCCGACCACGATTCTGGCCCGTACCCGCCTCGTGCGCGCGGCCGGCGGGATGGGCGGCCTCGTCCAGGGCGAGGATTACATGGCGGCCGTCGGCACCACGGCCCTGGCGCCCGGCGTGCTGCTGCCGCTGCCCGTGTACAAGTACCGCCGGCACGAAGGGCAGATGACACGGGGCGCGCGGTACGACGAGCTCGAACTCGCCGCCCGGCGCCACGCCCACGCCTTCGGCCACGCCCTGCGCGATGTCTTCGTCACAGCCCGGGCGGAGTGAGCGTGACCGAGCACGAGCGGCAGTCGCGTCCCGCGGCCGAGATCATCCTGTCCGCCAGCGCCTCGCAGGGCCTGGTCGCCGTACCTGTCGGCGAGAAGTACCAGTGGGCGGACACCGCGCTGCGTCTCACAGCCGGGTTCGAGCGGCACGAGACCGGCATCCACACGCTGCGCGACATCACCGCGCTCCAGGCGGTGATGCCCGAATTCCTCCGCACCGCGCGCCGGCACCGCGCCGTCGTCACCGCGAGCACCCGCCCCTACATCGGCGACTACGCCACCGTCTTGGCCGCCCGTCTGCCCGGGACGTGGACGGCGAAGACAGAGGTCTACGCCCATCCAGTGTGGCAGGAGGACTGGATCCCGCTGCTGTGGGACAGCGGCGAGCTGGTCCAGGCGATGGAACACCGCCGTGTCCCGTTCGGGGCCGTCCTCGGTAACGGCGCCGGCACGGAACTGATCCTGATCGAACGTCCCGGCCATGCCGAGGGCTATCTGCTCGGTGCGTGCGCGTCCAGCACGTTCGATGACAGCTATGAGAACGTCTTCGCCCCGCGCTCCGTGGTGCTGGGCGCCTCCCCCGCGCGTGCGGCTTCCCTCGTGGCGGGGCAGTTCCTGCCGGCCTACGAACAGGCCGTTCACGCGCGTCTCCTGGAGGCGGTCGAGGCCGGGCATGCCGAATTCGAGCAGGTCCGCACCGCCCGAAGTGGCGCCCCGCAGGCCGCCCTCGCGCGTGTGGACGGCCAAGACGTCAAGGATCCCGCAACCCTGTTCCGGCTGCTGCGTCCCCACGCCGCGCAGCTTCTGGACCGGACCCGCGTCTCCGTCGCCCCGGGCCACCCGGACACAGCGGCTCTGGGCCGGCTGCACGCCCTGCTCAACCCTCCGGGATACGCGGCGCGCTCCTCGGTGCTCCGCGTACCCCCGCTGCTCGCGCCGGCGAGCGCCGACGATGTCCGCCGGTGGCACGCCGACGCGCCCGTGCTCCTGCACCACGCCCGGCTCGCCATGCCGCCCGCACCGTCGGCCGGAGCATCCCCGGCGCTCGCCGCGCCGCTCCGGGCCCTGCCCGCACCGCCCGCGAGCCCGCCGCACGGCAGGTAGGCCCTTCTTCCCTCCCTCGTCCAGGAACACGACATGCCCCCGCACTTCCACTTCGGCCTGCACCCCGAGTTCGGTGTCGTCGCCCGCCCGACCGCAGCGGTCACCCCGCACCTGGCCCACTGGTACCTGATCCGCGAGATGTTCGAGCCCGTTCCCGGCAAGCCGCATCTGTACCAACTCACCTACCCCGACCGTGATCCTGAGCGCCGCGGCCGACAGACCGTGCACGACCTGCGCCGGCGCGGCTTCGAGGTCCAGGCCGACTACAAGCTCGACCCGGATCGCTCCGCACCGTCCGCTGCCCCGCACCAGGCCGACGGGCCGGCCGTACGCCGGGCCCGCATCGCCCGGGCGGCGGCCACCCGGTCCACCCGCTTCTCCACCATCACGTCGCCAATCGCCGTCCGCATGCCCGAAGTGAGCGCCCTGGACCTCGCCGCCCGCCGGAGGAGTCGTAGCTGACGACCAGGTCGAGATCGCCCGCAGCGGCGGCGAAGTCGACGTCCACGGCCCGCTCGACGGCCTCGCCCTCGACCCACTCATAAGCTCCGGGCTCGCCTTGCCTTCGCCCAACACCCCACCGCTTTCCCTCCACCACCAACAGGAGATCCGCCTTGCCCGAAGCACCAGCAGAGCCGTTCATGACTATCCGGCACGCCATCACCGGCGAGATCACCACCACCGGCTACAACGCCGCTGCCCGACGGATCCTGCTCCAGTCCGGCTTCGAAGAGACGCCAGGCTGCGCCTGCCGAGCGACGGAACCCGATACGGAGCGGACACACGGGCCTGCTCGGCAGCCGGCGAGCTGCTCGTCGCCGACCCTCCCGTGCACCTGGACCGAGCCCTCGGCCGGCCGGTGAGCGCCGACGGGATGCCCCGGTTGGCCCTGCCGCCGCTGTCGGCACAGTCCGTGATCCGCTCCGAGAACGGCCAGCCTCTCCAGCGCATCGCCAACCCCGCCCGCACCCGCATCTGTTGAAGGATCCTCGCTTTGACCACCCCCGGAACGCCTACCAGTCCAGCGCGCACCAAAGGCGGCGAACTACGGGCCAAGGTCGCCCGACTGCTGGCCGACCGGCCGGCGGACACGCTCACCATCGGGGACATGGCCAGGCGGCTGGGCCACTCCCACGGCGCCGTCCGCAACGCCGCCCTCACCCTGGTGCGACGCGGCGAGGCCGACCAAAGCGGAACCGGACAACCGGAGTTCCGCGCGAACGCGAAGACCGCCGCAGCCGCGCAGACCGCTGTGATCAGCCCACCGGGCACCCACTCTCCCCGCGCCCAGACGACCACGGCCCGCACGACCGCTCCCGCAACAGCCCCACCCAGACAGACCGGCCCGATCCGCCGCGCGGGGGGCCAGCTCTACCATCCCCGGGAGCTGGCCGATCTGCCCGACGTCGAGGCGCTGAACCGGCTGCGCGACGCCGACGTGCCGGTGCTGCTCTACGGCCCTCCGGGCACCGGCAAGACGAGTCTGGTCGAGGCGGCGTTCCCAGACCTGCTCACCGTCGCCGGTGACGGCGACACCACGGTCGGCGACTTGATCGGCGAGTACACACAGGACGACGCGGGAGCCTACGTCTTCCAGTACGGGCCGCTGGTCACCGCGATGACCGAAGGCCGCGCCCTGCTGATCGACGATGCCACCTTGATCTCACCGAAGGTCCTGGCAGCGTTGTATCCCGCGATGGACGGGCGCAGGCAGATCCAGGTCAAGGCCCACAAGGGCGAGACCATCAAGGCCGAGCCGGGCTTCTACGTGGTGGCGGGCCACAACCCCGGCGTCCACGGTGCCGTTCTCACGGAGGCGCTCGCGAGCCGGTTCAGCGTGCAGATCCAGATCGGCACGGACTACGACCTCGCCCTGGCGCTGAAGATCGACGCCCGGGTGGTCCGGGTCGCCCGACACCTCTCCCGCCAAGTCGAACTCGGCGAGCTGGGCTGGGCCCCCCAGCTGCGAGAGCTGCTCAGCTACCAGAAGACCGAAGCCGTTCTCGGCACCAACGCCGCGCTCGCGAACCTGGTCGGCATCGCTCCCCTGGAGGATCGCGACGCGGTCGCCGACGCCGTCATCAAGGCTGTCGGCGTCAAGAAGATCGCCCCCCTCACGCTCGGCAAGCAGCTTTCCTCCTCGGCCCTCCGGCGACCCCCGGGCATCACCAGCTCCGCCCACCGGGGCCGCTCGCGATGAGCGCCCACCACCACGTCCAGTCCCCCGCTACCACGCCGGACGACGACGCCGACCTCGCGCGATGGGACGACGACGGCGCCCCGCCTGCGCAACCCCGTTCCTCCCCGGCCGCCTGGCTGCGTGTGGGAGCCGAACTCGGCGATCGGCTGGTCGCCCTCTCCGGCCGCCAGGACCTTCTCGTCACCTGCCGCCCCGGCACGCGCAGCGGCGCACCGGCCGCGTTCTTCCCCGCTCTGGGCGAAGTCGAGGTCGACGCTCGTCTGTTCGCGCCGCTCCAGCCCCACGAGATCCATCCGCGGATCGTGGGCGACGAGGAGCGGTATCCCGCCGCCTGGGGAGTGTTCGTCCACGAGGCCGCGCACGCGGCCCACTCCGTCTGGACGGCGCCTGCCGGAGCGGACCCCCGGGTCGTCGAGGCCGCGCTCCTGCTGGAGGAGAGCCGTGCAGAAGGCGCACACCTGATCCGGCGGCCCACGGACCGCACGTACCTGCGCACCAGTGCCCGAACCCTGGTCATGCCCGACATCGCCCGCCCCACCCTCCAGGGCATCGAGCACGCCGCCGCCGCCGCGGCTCTGGTCCTCGGCCGCCGTGACGTCGGCATCCTGGACGCCGGCGAGACCCGGGCCGTCGCCGATCTGTGCGAAAGGGTGCTGAGCGCAGACCTGCTGGCCACGCTCACCCGCATCTGGACCGCGGCCCACCAGTGCGCCGATCACGACGCCACGACCATGCTCGCGCACGCCCAGGAATGGTGCGACGCTCTGGACATCGCGGCCCCCGCCCTGCCCGTGCCGGAGAACTTCGCCGATCTGCTGTCCGGCGCCGTGGGGGTCGTCATGGACAGCGCGGCAGCCACCGACGCCGCCGACCGCGCGGCACAGGCCGCAGCGACCGACGCCATGGCCGGGCAGTCCAAGGCGCAGGCTCAGGACCGCGCCCAGCGGGCCGGCCAGCGACGCAAAGCCGCCGCCACCGCCAAGTCGGTCTTCAACGCCCGTGGCACCACCGTCACCCCCGACGGCACACCGGCGCCCTACAGCAACCCGGTCACCGGCACCCGCAGGCCCACCGCCGCCGAGCAGAGCGCCGCCGCACGCCTGAGCCGCGCCCTGCGTGCCGCCGCCTACCGCGAGCGGACCGAGGAACGGACCACCAGCCCCACCCCGCCCGGCCGCCTCAACATGCGCGCGGCCCTCGCCCGCGACGCCCAGCGCGCGGCCGGGTCGGTCCCCACCGCGGAACCGTTCACCCACACCCGCCGCCGGAACTCCCCCACCCCACCGCTGCGCGTGGGTATCGCCGTCGACGTCTCCGGCTCCATGCGCGCCGCCTGCGCGCCCGTAGCGTCCGCTGCCTGGATCGTGGCACGGGCAGCAGCCCTGACCGACCCCGACTCCCGTACCGCAACCATCGCCTACGACCAGCACCTGACCGCCTTGACCCGCCCCACCCACCGAGCACCAGAGCGCGTGACGACGTTCAATGCCAACGGCGGCAGCCACAACCTCGGCGACGCCATCGACGCACTCGACCACGCCCTCGAACTCAGCCGCCCCGGCACCGGCCGCCTCCTCGTGATCGTCACCGACGCCCATTACACCCCCGACGAAACCGCTCAAGCCGTCACCCGCGTCAAGCAGCTCACGACCGCCGGCTGCGCCGTACTCCAGCTCACCCTCACCCCAAAGTCCCGCCACTTGCCGGGGACCACATTGCTGCACCTGCCCCGGCCCTCCAGCGCTCCCGCCGCCATCGCCACGGCGGCCACAGACGCCATCCGCAGGACACGCTGAGACGACGCAGCGGAAGCGTCCCCGAGACCACCGCCAAGCACTCCAGACCACCTCCGTCCGCCGCATGAATCGTGCATCTGATGCACGACCCTCCGCAACGACGCAGGCCACCACCCCAACCACCAACGGAAGGCACTCGATTTGAAGCCCCAGACCAGCAGCCCGACCTCGAACGTAGCGCCCATCAAACGGAATTCCCCGGGGGTACGCACCACGTTCGACGTCACCCACAGCTGTGGACATGCCATCACCCACGATCTGTCCGGCCGTTGGGCCGACCAGCGCGCCGGATACGCCCGCTGGCTCGCCGCCCGCGCGTGCACCGACTGCTGGCGCGCCGAACAGCAGGCCGACACCGCGAGCAGGGCGGAGTGGCTGGCCGCGAAGCGGGCCGAGGAACAGGCCGCCGCCGCGGCGTGGGCGGACCAGTTCGACATGCCTCCGCTGGAGGGGCCCGAGACGATCCTCGACTGGGGCGAGCGCACCCGCCACCAGCTTGTGACCGGCGCCTACACCGCGCTCGTCACCGAAGGGACCTGGGACGAGGCCGACTGGGCACAACTGGAAGAGCAGATACGCCTGGTGACCCGGGCGGGGTGGTGGATCGACCAGCGCGACGCCGAAGGAGCCGATCTGCCCGAGCTGCTGGACGCGGCGGGCGACCGCGACCGGCCCACGGAGAACCCGTTCCGGTAAGGCGCGCGGCGCGCAATATACCGGCGGATCCCCGGTTTCCGAAACCGGGGATTGTCCGGATCCTTTGTCTTCCACCGCCGCCCCGCGCCCTTGTGGAAGGACCACCGTCGTGCCCGAGACCGCCCGCCCCGTGTACCTGCCGCACGACCCGCTCACCCCGCAGCGGGACATCACCCACGCCCACTTCCGGCCCGGCGAGACGGTCGTGATCTTCAAGGGGGTGGCCGGCGGGCGACTGTGGGGCGACGCGGTGACGGTCGTCGCGCCATCGTGGCACACGCCGACCGACGAGAACGGGTGGCGGGTGCTGGACCCGGCCGGCGGCGACCGCTCCTACGTCACCGCCCACCCGCGCTATCTGGTGCACCTGTCCACCGGCTGCCCCGAGTGCCTGGTGCACCAGAAGGAGCTGCGCGAGTACCTGGTCCCGCGGATCGGCACGGCCGAGGAGCCGGTCGACTGCCGCTGGTACGCGCGCACCGCACTCAACCAGCTGGTCCACGTCGCCGACTCCGGCCACGGAGCCGCCGGCGGCCCGGTCCGGCCGGCCTGACCGGACGGACCCTCGCGCGTTGTTTCTTCCCTTCCGATTCTTCCCCGGCTCGTCGTGCCGGCCCTGAGCGAGATCATGATCATTCACGTGCACCCGGGCGGCACCGACGCCGCCGCCGTCCTCGCCGACTCACTCGGCCGTCCCCTCAGTTCGGACGAGGGCCTGACCAGCGACGCCGGGGGCAGCGTGGTGGCCCACTGGAAGCAGTTGGACTGGTACACGGACGAGGAACGCATCTGGACCACTCCGGAGTGGGCCCAGCACCTCGCCGACCCTCTGCTGCAACATCCCTTCGCCGCCGGACCGGACGGATCCCGGCGAGCGATCTTCCACCTGTCCGTGCGGCTGCACCCGCTGGACCGGAACCTCTCGCCGGCCGAGTGGTCCGAGATCGCACACCGGCTGGCACGTACCGCGGGCCTTGCTCCACCGGGCGACGATCCTGCTGCCTGCCGCTGGATCGCCATTCAGGAACAGGCCTTCCGGATGGACCTGATCGGCAACCTCATCCGCTCGGACGGCGCCTGGGCGAGCACGCCGGGCCGGCTCGCGCAGGCCGTGGAAGGCGAGGCCCGCCGGATCGAGAGCGATCTCCTCCTCTATAACCATCGTCCGCCGGCAGGGGAGAAGCAGGCCGGTTTCGCCGCCCCGTCGCCGCCGTTCGCGCCGCCGGCGGCCAGTGCGCTGGCCGGAATCCTGAACCAGCTGGCGGCCGAGCAGAACAGCCCGCTCGCAACCGTGCGGCAGCTGATCGAACAGCTCTCCCGTGAGGCAGCCGCCCTGCCCGCGCACGAGACCGCCGCGGCCGGGCGGGATCTGTTCTGGGCGGCCCGGCGCCTTCACGGTGTACAGGATCAGCTCGGTCAGATCGCCGCCCGCCTCGCCCCAGCCTCTTCCGTGCTCGCGCCGCATCCGGTTCCCGGGCCGGTCCCGGTCACACCCGGGGCGGTGACGCGGTGAGCACGACGAGCGCGAAGACGGGGCCGGCGGTGGTCGTCACCCGGCATCCGGCGACCGCAGTGGTCACCGCGAGCGGTGGTGACGGGCTGGCCCACGGCATTCTGGAGCGCACTCTCTTCCTGCGGGAGGTCGGCGGAGCGACCTGGCACCGGCTGTCGCCGACGGTCGCGGCCGAGGACGAGCAGGCGGCGGCCCAGCGAGCCGTCGCACGTCTTCAGGCGGCCGGCTACCAGGTCCTGGCCGACGAGGAGTTCGCCACCCCGTGCACCGAGGACCGGTACGTGACCACGGGCCGGTCCATCGAGAACCTGGCCGAGCGCATCCGGCAGACCCCGACGGCCGCAGAGGTGTCCGAGCTGCTGGACGAGGTGACCGCCGCCCACGACGGGATCCTCGCCTCGCTCGGCAACCTCCTGCACGCGCTCGCCGACGTCTACGAGCGGCTCGAGGGTCCTTCGGAGTGGCCCTTCGCCGAGCGCATGCACTACCTGGCCGACTGGCGCCTCGGCCCCGTCGCAGCAGACCTGCTGCGAGTGCGTGCCGACCTGGCCGACCGCGGTGCTCCACCCGGCCGTCGCGGGCCGCACGCCCCGCCGCACGCGCCCCCGGTACCCACATCTGCCGCCTCCGGACGGACCCGATGACCCTTTCTCCCACCCCCTCATCGAGGAGCCCATGCCCCTGCCCCGCCCCCTTCCCGACACCGACCGCGACCGTGAGCTGGAGTCGTTCGCCACCGTCCTCGCCGACCTCCTGCCCGGCAGGTGGATTGTCGAGCACCATCGCCACCGCACCTACGAGGACCAGGCCGAACACGCCGCGGACGTCTGGGACCTCAACGACGTCGCCGCCGCCATCGCCGAGTACGAACTGGGTGAGGACGCTCATCTCGTCCGCGCGGACGGCACCCGCCTCTACGTCACGCTCCGCCCGCTGCACGAGGAGTTCCTCGTCGCTGCCATCGCGCCCGGAATCGCCCCTGAGGCGTTCGCGGGTGTGCGCGAGCCCGACGGGATCGCCGTGCCGGCCGATCCCGAGCTCGCCGCCCGCGCCATCGACGCCGACCTCCTGCCCCGTTACGACATCGCGCTCGCCCAGGTACGCCACAACGCCATGAACCCTCCGCAGCCCGCCCCCTCCCCCAACGCCCAGGTCGTGATGACCTGGAACGAGGACGGCTCCCTCACGGCGACGACCACGGCACAGCCGGCCGCCGAAATCCTGATCGACGAGGGGTTCACGCGGAAGGAGTCGTCGGCCGCCTACGTACTGGCCGGCGACGACACCCGTGCCCAGGGCCGCGCGGTCCAGACCGCCGGAGCCCGCCTCGCCCGCCTCGGCATCGGCACCGTCCTGCGCAGCGCGCCCCGGTCCGGCGTCGACGCCGCCCTGCCGGCAGCACCGGCCCGCGCCCGCACCGCCCCCGCCCGCGGCCGGTGACCTCCGCCCGGCAAGGGCTCCCGGTCCCACCCCTCTCGTCCGCTTCGCGTTCCCGGCTCGCGGTCTTCCTGCTGCGCCGCTACCTGCACACGGCGGTCGTCCGCACGGCCGAATCCCGCCGCCTCCCCGGCGTACCGGCGCCGCCGCCCGGCCCCACCTCCACGCGCCCGCGTTCCCGCTGACCACCGCCGCGGGGCCACGAACCACCCACCCCCGGAGCACCCTTCATGCACCCGCCCCTCCCTCACGATGCCCTGACCGACGGCATCGTCCGGCAACTCGACGAACTCGCAGGCCACTTGTCGCAGGCCGACCCGCGGCAGGCCGCGCAGATCCTCACCCGGGTACTCGACACCAAGGACGGCGTCCTGGGCCGAATGCTGCATCTCGTCGTCACGAGCACCTTCGTCGCACAGCGCTACGCCGAGACGGGCGTCTACCCCGCGGAGGTCTGGCTCGCGCTCAGCCGCACCGTCAACACGCTCGGGAACCTGGCCATCGACCATCTCGACGAGCAGCATGCAGCTCTCGGCCGGATCACCGCGCAGGCCGGTTCCGACACCGCCGGCGTGAAGGCCACCGCTCTCGTCACGCGGAGGCACCGGTGAGCAAGCGTCAGCAGACATGGACCGGCTGGGGCCAGCAGACCGCCCAGCAGCACTACCTGATCGAGCCCCGCTACCTGGCCGGCGGCGGCGACCTGCGGCACGTCACCGAGTACCTGCGCGCCTCCGGCTGGATCGACAACACTCCCCAGAACTCCGGTTCGGCGCTGGTGTTCGACTCGCCCGACCAGACGGTCCGCGTCGCCTACCAGGCACCGGCCGGCTGGCAGATCCATGGCGTAGCCCAGGACCATCAGCCGGCCTGGCAGGTCAGCCTCACCGCCCAGGCCCCGGTGGAGATCGTCGCCGGCCTGACCGACGCGCTGACCAAGCCCCGCTCCGCGCACGCCCCGAACGTGTGGGCGCCGCTCACGCAGCAGCGGTGGTCCACCGAGACCGGCCAGGAGTTCACCGCCGTCAGCCCCCGCCGGGACGCCTTCGTCCAGTACGTGGCCACCGGCCCCGACCAGCACTGGTGGATGGGCGCCCGCAATGAACACGGCGCCGTCTGGAACCTCCAGGCGAGCCCGACCACCCCCCTGCACCTGATGCAAGGACTCACCGAAGCGCTGGCCGACCCTCTGCCGGTGATGCGCCCGCGCGGGCACGTGCCGCCGAGCAACCGGATCCGCACCACGTCCGTCTCCGTACGCCCCGACGAACTGCGCGCGTGGCAGCAGACCCGCGTCACGAGTGCCCGCGCCACCTGGGGCAGCGCCTGGACCGCCGCCCGGGCCCGCGCCGGCGCTCCGTCCCGATTCGCCCGCAGCCGATGACGCCCCGTACCGCCCGAGAGGTGACATGGCCGTAAGCCCCGCCCAGCTGGCGTCCTACACCGCCGACCACGGTCACACGATCCCCTACGACACCTCGCCCCGGCACCTCGCCGGCCCCGGCGACCCCCGTCACGTCACCCACGCCCTGCTCGCCGCCGGGTGGCGTGTCACCTCCGCCGAGGGCGACCCCCGCATCACCCTGACCGCGCCCACTGGTGAACACCAGCTCCGTCTCGATCCGTTCGGCAGCCGGTACTGGCGGGTCGACACGGACGACGGCCCCTGGCAGGCGAGCTTCAGCCAGACGGTGCCCGCCGAGATCATCGCCGGATTCACCGACCGTCTCACCGGCCGGCAGCAACCCGCCGGCCCGGGGCCCTGGCAGCGGATGGTGGAGGCCGGCTGGCGCGTCGACCGAACCCCTGACGGAACCGGCATCGCCTTTTCCCCTGGCCGCCGCCCGATCCGGGTCGAGCACGCCCGGATCCGAAAGGCGGATCCCGGGCCGTCGTTCTGGCGGATCGAAGTCCCGGCCGCGTACGGCGGTCCGCCGGTCTGGGACATCTGGATCAGCCAGGCACCGGAGCACCTCGTCGACGGTCTGGCCGAGCAGCTCGTCACCACCGCCCCCGTCGTACGCGGCCGATGGGAACCCGCTCACTCCGCCGCCCGGCAGACGCCGAGCCGCCTGTCCCCCAAGCACGTGGTCGAGGCCCACTTCACCCGGCTCGACACCGTCCACGCGCAGACCCCGGCGCAGAGCCGAACCCCACGCATGACCGCGTCGCCGCCCCCGCCGGCACCGAACACCGCCCCGACATCGCCCTCCCTTCACCGCCGTTGAAAGGCCCCCTTGCCCCGCCCTTCCCCCACCACGGTCCCCGCGCCGGACCCTGCGGAGCCGCTCGCCCGGCTCGCGCGGTTTCTCCGCCAGGCGGAGACGGCCGTCTCCTCCTGGGAGCGGTACACCATCGAGCACACCGACCTCGACGGCTGGCCGTACGACCAGGACGTCTATGACGCCCGCGAGGCCGAGAAGGACCGCGCCCTGTGGCGGGCCTTCGCCCCCGTACGCGACGCGGCAGCCGACCTGCTGAACGCGGCCGACACCGTTGCCGAGCGCGCTGGGAAGGCCGGCCAGCCGTGGTGGGTCTGGCAGCTCGACCATCTGCGCGATGCCCTCGACCGGATCACCGCCGCCCAGGAGGCGTTCCGTCAGGTGAAGGACGAGCCGCACGCGACCGAGGAGGCCGTCCAGGCCGCCGCCGGTGCCCGTCACGCGCGGGCCTCGGAGGCTCTGTCCGACTGGCTCCACCACGGCCGTGCCGTCCTGGAAGTCCACGCCGCCACCGTGCGCGCCGGCCAGCCCGGCATCCGCCTCGCCGCGCGCGTCCCGCGCGTCGCCGCACCGGCCCCGGCCGGCCCGGCCCGCCACCGCTGAACCCCCTTCCTCAACCCATTCCCCCTTCGTTTCTTGGAGACTTCATGTCTGTCCGCCCGCTCGTTCTGGTCGTCGCCCCCGGTGACGAGGAGTACCGCGGCTACTGCCTGGAGCAGGTCGCCGATGCCTACGACGTCGCCGTCATCACCATCGGCCCGCTCACCTGGGAGACGCCGTACGTCGTCGACCACGAAACCGTGAGCGACTTCGGCGACGTGGACGGCCTGATCACCGCCGCCGAGGCCATCGCCGGACGCCGCCCGATCGCCGGCGTGCTGACGTGGAACGAATCCCACCTGACCGCGGTCGCGCGCCTGGCCGAACATCTCGCACTGGCGGTCACGAGCGTGGAATCGGTCCTCACCTGCCGCGACAAGGCGGCCGGCCGCGCCGCGTTCGCCCGCCACGGCGTGCCCTCCGCCCGCTCCATCACGGCCACATCCCTCGATGAGGCCCTCGCGGCTGCGGACGAGATCGGCTTCCCCGTCGTGGTCAAGCCCGGCGCCGTGGGCGGCAGCATCGGCGTGATCAAGGCCGAGAAGCGCGAAGACCTCGCCGCCGCGTACGCGTTCGCTGCCCGCGGGGTCCAGCTGCACGGCGGTGACAACGCGAGCGTGCTCGTCGAGGAGTACCTCGACGGCGAGGAGGTGAGCGTCGAGTGCGTCACCGTTCAGGGCGTGACCACCGCCGTCGCCGTCACCCGCAAGGAGCTCGGGCCGGAGCCGCTGTTCGAAGAGGTCGGCCACACCCTGACCGCCGACGACCCGCTGCTGGAGACCGTCGCGCCCATCGCCGCCGCGGCCGTGAAGGCGACCGGCGTGAGCGGCGGCATCCAGCACGTCGAGATGCGGCTCACCGCGACCGGGCCGCGCGTGATCGAGGTCAACGGGCGCATCGGCGGCGACTGGATCGGCTGGGCCGTGGGGCGGGCCACCGGCCTTTCTCTTCCGCGTATCGCCGCCGACATCGCCACCGGCACGACCCCCGACCTCACCCCGACCCGCGGGCAGTCGGTCGCGATCAAGGTCCTGTACACCCCTCAGTCCGGCGCGCTCACGAAGCGGTCGATCGTGCCCGGCTTCGCCGAGACGGCGGGCTGGGTGCACGGCCCGGCCTGGCTCATGAACGTAGGCGAACAGGTCCTCCTCCCGCCGGACGGCGACCTCGACTCCTCCCGGGTCGGCCTGTTCGCCACCTACGCCGATACCCTCGAACTCGCCGTCGCCCGCCGTACGGCCACCGCCAACCACATCACCGTCACCACCAGCGGCCCGGGCGCCGAGGACCAGTGACGGAGCCCGCCAAGCCGCGCGTACTCGCCCAGGTCGCCCCGCGTTACCTGGCCGGCGGCGGCGACCCGCGGTGGGTGACCGTGCCCCTGCAGACTGCGTTCCGCTGGCAGGCCGCCCACCAGCCGCTCAGCCCAGGCGTCCGGCTGACCTCCCGCGACCAGCAGGCCGAACTCCTCCTGTCACCCGATCCGGACCAGCCGTGGTGGACCCTTCGCCACCACGGGGCCGGTGAAGAGGAGGCGTGGACGGTGACCTTCGGCGCCCGCACGCCGGCCGAGATAGTCGCCACTGCCACCGACGCCTTCGCCACTGCAGGCGGATCCAGAGCGGTCGTCCCTCAAGACGTCCTCGGACAGGCCGGATGGAAGGGGTCGCCGAACACCGGCTTCGTGTCGCCCGACGGACACCTCGCCGTCACCCGAAACGCGTGGGGGTCCTGGCACATCACGGCCGCAACCGTCCACAGCCCGTGGAACGCCGCAGCCCGGCGAATCCTCGTGTGGGAGGGGCTTCTGACGAGCCGGACCCCCTCCCGCGTCGTCGCCGCCGTCTTCACCGGCCTCGTCTCGCCCGACCCGGTGCTCCGGGACGAGAAGGCGATGGTTCCCTTCCTGCGCTACAGCGCGCGCATCGCCCGCAAGCGGATCCCCGCCCGCCAGGCGGAGGAGGCCCTGTGGGAGCGGGTCGACCGTCTCTCCGCCCAGCGGCCCAACCGCGCTCTTCCTCCGACGCCCGGCCTGCCCGGCGTCCCCCTTCCCCGCCGCACCCGCTGACCCAGACCAAGGAACCCGCCCTGAGCACCACACCTGATTCCCCCTCCGCCGAGCACGCCGATGCCCTGCGGATGCTGTCCGAGTTCATCGCGCGGAGCGAGACGGTCCTCGCTGCCTGGGACGCCTACTCCGAGGAGCACACCGATGCCGACGGTCTGCCGTACGACGAGGCGTCGTACGGCTGGCGCATGGTCCAGCGCGATTCTGAGACCTGGCGCGCCTTCCAGCCCTTCCACCAGCATGCCCGCGTTCTGCTCGCCACCGCCCAGGCCCACCTCCAGCACCTCGCCGCCGCCGACATCGAACCCGGCTGGCCCTGGCAGCTGGCCGAACTCGCCACGGCGCTGAACCGCCTGGACGATCTCCGGGACGAGTGGGCGAAGGCCCGTGAGGAACACCGGTCTTCGCCTCCGGGCTTTGAGGAGACCGTCGACGCCTTGGCCGAGCGCAACGAAGAAGCGTGGAGCTACCTGAACACCTGGGCCACGCACGGGCCCGTCTTCCTCGCTCTCCAGTCCGCGGCCGTCAAGGCCCCGCCCAGCACCCGGGTCGCCGTCGCGGCGTCTGCCCTTCCAGCGAGCACCGCGCGTACGACGGGCAGGCGGTCATGAGCAGCCTGGTCGAGCAGGCGCTGATCTCGCCCCGCTATCTGGCCGGCCCCGGTGACGCGGCCTGGGTCACCTTCCCCTTGCACGAGGCATCCGGGTGGAGTCACGGTCACGAACCTTTGCTGCCCCGGGTCTTCCTCTCCAGCCCGGACCAGAAGACCCTCCTGCGGCTCGAGCCCCGCCCCGGGGATCAGTGGTGGCGCATCACCCACGACAGCGGTACGCCCGCCACCAGCTGGTACGCGTCGTTCGGTGCCCGGACGCCGGTGGAGCTGATCGCCGCGGTCACCGACACCCTGACCGACCCCGCCTTCAACGAGCGGGCGCTCTGCGATGCCACCCGGCCGCTGCGCAAGGCGGGGTGGGAGACAGCATCCTCGGGAGAGTTCCGCTCGCCGGACGGCATCGTGAAGGGCGAGCGGCTCAACTTCTCCGGCTCCGCCTCCTGGTTCATCACCGCCGCCCGCGGCCAGGACGACGTGGCCTGGCAGGCCCGCTTCGACGGCAGCACCCCGCCCGCCATCGTCACGGCCTTCACCCAGGCCCTCGCCGACCCCGAGCCGCTGCGCCGCTCCCCCGAGCAGACGACCGGTCTGAGCCGGCGTCGGGTCAGCCTCCGGTGGCAGCAGTGGCCGGCCGCGAGCGTCGCCCTTGTCCTGCCCGAGCGGATCGACCATCTCGCCGCGCGCCGGACAACCCCTCCTCCGCCGCCCCCGGCCGCGCCGCCATCGCCTGCGCGCCCCACCCGCTGAACCCTCACCACCTGCCGAAACCGGCCCTGTCCACGAAACCCCCGCCCTCATGCCCTCTGCCCCCTCCTCCGCTTCCGACGGCTACGACATAGCCCTGAAGATCGGCGGCGCCTCCCTCGCCGTCGGTCTCCCTCTCGGCTCCGTCGCCTGGCTGTCCGGGAACATCACCGCCCGCCTGTCCGACGCCGGCTCGTGGGTGCCGTACCGGCCCGTCGACGCCCTCCTTCACCCGCGGCAGCTCTGGCCCCGCCTTGATGAAACGTTCCTTCTCGTCGCGGTACGGATCCTTCCGGTCCTGCTGACGCTTCTGCTCGTCACCGGCGCCGCGGCCCTGTGGGCCCGGTACGGCAACCGCTTCGGCGGCGGCAAGAAGAAGGTCACCGGGATGGCGAAGGCCCGTGACATCGAACCGCTGCTCGCAAAGGCGATCGAGGCCAAGGCCCGCTCACTGCGGCCGAGTCTGAAGAACGCCGCCCGCATCGAGCCGAGGGACGCCGGCGTCCTCCTCGGCAACCTCCAGGGCACGAAGCGGGAGGTGCGGATGGGGTTCGAGGACGTCGCGGTCGCGATCATGGCGCCCCGGTCCGGCAAGACCACCTCCCTCGCGATCCCGTCGATCCTCTCCGCGCCCGGCCCGGTACTGCTGACCTCGAACAAGGCCGCCGGCGACGCCTACACCACGTGCCTCGACGCCCGGGCCCGCGTGGGGCGGGCGTGGACGATGGACCCGCAGCAGATCGCCCACGCCGAGCGGACCATGTGGTGGAACCCGCTCGCCGACGCCAAGACCCTCGACGGCGCCGGCCGGCTCGCCGGCCACTTCCTCGCCGCCTCGGTGGACGCCTCCCAGCAGGGCGACTTCTGGTCCAAGGCCGGATCCAACATCCTCAGCCAGCTGTTCCTCGCCGCAGCGCTCGACGAGCGGCCGATCACCGACGTCATGCAGTGGCTGGCCTTCCCCTCCGACCGGCGCCCGCTCGATATCCTGCGCGATCACGGATTTGCCGCCGTCGCCTCCCAGTTGAAGGGCACCGTCGAAGGCCCGCCCGAGACCCGCGACGGCATCTACGAAACCGCACGTCAGTACGCTGCCGCCCTGCTGAACAGCGAGATCGCCGCCTGGGTCACCTCCCAGGAGGACATTCCGGAGTTCCGCCCGGCCGACTTCGTGACGTCCAGCGACACGCTGTTCCTGCTGTCGAAGGACGGCGGCGGAGGCGCGTCCGCCCTGATCGCGGCGTGCGCCGACTCCGTGATGCGGGCCGCCACCGCACAGGCCGAGCGCGCCGGCGGGCGCCTGGACCCGCCGATGCTCGCGATCCTCGACGAGGCCGCCAACGTGTGCAAGATCTCGGACTTGCCCGACTTGTACTCGCACCTGGGATCCCGTGGGATCATCCCGATCACGATCCTGCAGTCCTACCGCCAGGGCCAGAAAGTATGGGGGGACGCGGGCATGGACGCCATGTGGTCCGCCGCCACCGTCAAGGTCATCGGCGCCGGCATCGACGACCCCGACTTCGCCGACAAGCTCTCCCGGATGATCGGCGACCACGACGTCGAGACCGTCTCCACCTCCCACTCCGAATCCGGCAAGTCCACCTCGGTCAGCATGCGGCAGGAGCGGATCCTGCCCGCCGACGCCATCCGCGCCCTGCGCAAGGGATCCGCCCTGTGCCTGGCCACCGGCATACGCGTCGCCATGCTCGACCTGCGCCCCTGGTACGCCGAACCCGGCGCCGCCGAACTCGCCGCCGACTCCGCCCGCGCCTCCAAGGCCATCACCAGTCGCGCCCTCGCCAAGGCCGCACCACGCCAGGCCGATCACGACCTCGCCGCATAGCCCGCCCGCAATGCTGCGGCCTCACCCCTTCTCCTTCCCCGACAGCAGGGAGTCCGGCTCGTGGACATCATCGACCTCACCGCCCAGGTCCGCCTTCTGCGTCATCTCCCCAGGTATATAGGCGAGTTGCATGCCCAGGTCACCGACGCCCGGGCGGGTGACATCACCCGCCCCCACGAGCTCGCGCCACTGGCCGTGCAGGCTCACGAGCTGTCGATCCAGTGCCTCGACCAGCTCGTGCTCCTCAGCACCAGCCAGTACGCCGTCATGCGGGACGGACGCAAGAACCTCGCCCTGTTCGCTCATGCGACACGGAAGGTGTCCGCAGCTGCGGCGCTGTGCGAGCGTGCGATCACGGCCCGGTCGGACGCCATCTTGGGCCCGGGTGCACGCCGGCACCCCGATGCGGCCGCCGGCCACCTCGCCGGGGCGGCGGAGGAACTGCGGTACGCGGCAGGCATCTACCGCGTGCTCGCGTCCTCCCTCACCCGTCGGCTGTCCTCGGCCCCGGCGCAAGCCGAAGACCAGCGGCGCATCGACCGCGTCACCCAACGCGCCGCCTCCCTTCCGCCCACACGCCCAGCGATGCCCGCGGCTTCGCTGCCCCGGAGCCGATAGCCCACCACCCGCTCCCCAGCCGAAAGAGCCCGCCGTTGCCCCGCTTCCTCCATCAGTCCACCGACCCCGACGCGGTCCACGCGCTCGGTGACCGCCTGCTCCACGCTTCGCAGGCCATCGCCGATCTGCGGCTCGTCCTCTCCTCCGTCGACGGCGACGCGCAGGAGCGGCTTACCCAGCTGACCCGCGAGTGTCTGACCCTGTCCGGCCAGGCGTCCACTCTCGCCACCCGGACCGCCATGAGCAGTGCCGCATGTACGGTCGACGGCCGCGAGGCGATCGGTCTGCTGACCCGCATGACGGCCGCGGCGTCGGCAGGCGCGATCCACGTCACCGCCGCGATGTCCGCCCTCGACCAGGGCGACCGGGCGGGCGCGGAAATCCACGTCCGCACGGCCCTTGGAGATCTCCAGCCGATCGGCCGGACATCCTGGGCGGCAGCTGACGCACTCACTCGCCACGAAGGCGTCCTCAACGCTCAACTCGAAGCCGAAATCTACCCGTTCGCCCCAGAAGCCCAGCCCGAGCAGGTCACCGAGCCTCAGCGACAGGCCCTCGCGCACATCGCCCAGGGCACCGTCATCTTGCACTCGGCCGAGCACGGCCGACCCCGGGAACTACGCGAGGCCGGCGCCGTACGGCTCACGACCGTCGACGCACTGCAGAAGCGGAAACTGATCACCCTCACCGCACATCCGGACGACCCCGAACGGTCCTCCGTCGCCCTCACCTCCGCAGGGCGGCACGCGCTGCTGGCCGCCAACTCTGCGCGACCGGGCGCCGCCACCACAACGCCCGCGCCCGCCGGACAGCGTGCTGAGCGGGCAGGGGGCCGGCACCGATGACCACCGACTACAACGCCGGCACCGTCAATCCGCAGGAGGCGGACACACCGCTGCCCGCACGTCTCCTTGCCCTGGCACTTGAGTTCACCGCGTTCCAGGACGACCTGTACCACCTGGGCGCCAAGAAGCTGTACTCGCCCGATGTCGCAGGGGCGTTCGCTACGAGGGCCGCTGCCCTGACCTGGTACATCCAGGATGTCCACAACAGCATCAGGGACGCGGAGTTGTTCGGCAGCCCGGTCGTCCTCGATGTCCGCTGCCGTCTGTCGCTGCTTGCCAGCCAGGCCGCCACGGCCGCCGAACATCTCCGGACCGCCGAGACCGTACTCCAGCTGCTTCCGCCCGAGGAGACGGCAGGGGTGTCGCGCGACCCTGATCGCGCCCGGGAAGTCCTTCGAAGAGCAGGGCACCACATCTACAACGCGGGCCAAGTGACCCAGCTCGGCGCCGCCGACAGCGTCAGGGCCGCTGCCGACCTGGCCGGAGAGCTGCGGGCTCAAGGCCGCAGCAAGGCCGTGCAGCCGATGTCACCCGCCCAGTACGCGGCGATGCACGGCATCGCGTGCGGCTACGTCACGGTCGACGCCTGGAGCGAGGAGGTCGGCTGGATGCGGCGCGAGCGACTGTCCATGGGCACCGTCCGTTCCCTTGAAGCACGCGGCTGGGTCAGCCGCGAGGCCCTGGTCCGCAACCCGGGTTCCCGTACGGCGCGTCTGCACCTGACCGACACCGGCCGGGTCGCGCTCGCCTCGCGCCTCGACCGCGTCCCCACCGCGAAGCGGCCGACGGCTCCCGCCGGCCGCCACAGACCCGGTACCACCCTCACCCGCTCCGCGAGCGGACCGCTCGGCGCTACGGGAGGAGGCCGGCACCGATGACTCCCACCGCCACCGCGGACGACGACCGCACCCCGCTTGCCGTTCATCTTCTCGACCTGGCCCAGCAGTTCACCCGGCACCAGGACGGCTTCAGTCGCGTACCCCTCCACAGCGCCTCGCCCGGGAAGCTGGGCCCGCACCTGTACCAGCAGCTCGCGCAGGCGACCGAGCTGGCCAAACAGGCCCAGCGTATGCGCGAGGTCGTCGAGGCCCACCAGGCGGCGGGGCTGGTGTACGACATGTACGCCGCCAGCCGCGTCACCCAGCTCGCCTTCCTGGCGATGACCGCTGGCGACGTTCTCGTCGCGGCGCTCGATCAGCTCGAATCCGCCCATCCCGGAGACCGTGCCGAGGAGGAAGCCCTCCTCCGGGAAGTGGCCGTGACCGTCCTGCGCGCCCAGGAGCTGACCCGGCATGCCGCCCGCGACGCCGTCGACGCAGCGGCCGATTTCGCCCGCAGCGCCTCCACACGCCGAGGTTCCACCGCGGGTACGCCGGACAGTCAGGACGCCTGCGAGGTCCGGCTGAGTAGCACCCAGCACGCCGCCCTGGTCGCCATCGCATGCGGACAGGTGACCGTCTCCAGAGACGCCGGCGAGGTATTCGGCAAGATCCCCCGCCTGTCCATCAGTACCCTGCGCTCCCTTCACAGCCGCGACTTGACGGAGTACCACCACGACGGCCGGCCATCGGGCCGCACCCAGCGCGTCGCCCTCTCCCCGAAGGGACACATCGTCCTCGCCAGCGCGTTCGGCGCCCCGGCCGGCACCTCCGCGAGTAACCGTGTCGTGAAGACTCCGGCGTCCAGGCTCACCGCTTCTCCCTCCTCCCTTCCCGGCGTCACCGCCCGGACACCCGCGCGAAAGCCCCTCACGTGAACAACGCCATCCCCGACCTGGCGCCCGCTCCGCATACCCCGGTCTCTCCCCCGGGCGACGTCGTGGCGCCGCGAGCCGCCTGGCCGAGGGACCGCCGGACCGATCGCTACAACTGGGAGCTGGCCCGCGGTCCGATCACTGCTTTCGGCGAGGCCAAGTCGCTGTCCGTCTGGGCCAAGGACCCGCGGTGCGCGGTCACCCGCGAGACGTTGCGGACCCGGCTCGCCCTGGGCTGGGAACCCGCGGACGCGATCACGCGCGAGCGACACGAGAAGCCGACGCTGCAACACACCTACCAGGGGCGTACTTTGACCCTTCGCGGGTGGGCGGAGCAGTCGGGTATCAGATACCACACCCTGTACAGGCGGCTCACCAAGTCGGGGATGTCGTTCGAGGAGGCCCTGCTCAAGGGGCCCGACGGTCCCGACTTCGCCCTGCCCGTCCGGGCTTTCGGCGAGACCAAGCCGCTCTCTCACTGGGCCGTCGACCCCCGGGCCAACTGCAGCGTCACCACCATGCGGCGCCGAATGGCCCAAGGGTGGGACGCCGAACAGGCCATCAGCGAGGAGCCGCAGAGCCGCTCGACACTCGGCACCGGCGTTCCCCACCGCGCTTTCGGACGCAGCATGGGCCTGGAGGACTGGGCCCGCCACACGCAGATCCCCGCCGGCACCCTGCGCCACATCATGGACCAGCACGACCTGCCCCTGGAGCCGGCGCTGCGCGCCCTGGGCTGGAGCCCTCACGCCGAGCCCGGCATGGTGCACGACCTGATCGCGATCTCGCCCGCGAAGCTCCGCCCCGGCGACCAGATCCTCAGCGTCACCACCGACGGCGACACCGAGCCCGTCCTCACCGTCCGGCGTCCCCCGGCACACGTCTCCGCCTCCTCGCCGGCATCACCCCCGCCCACTGGCCCCACCCCGCGCCCGAGGAAATTGACGTGACCGACATCAACCAGGCCCTGTCGCTGTACGACATGGCCAACCAGATCGACCGCCTCCGGTTCCAAATTCGCGCCCTGCCCGCATCAATTCCAAGCGTGAGCGCCGCCTTCGCTCCAGTTCACACCTTGACCGGAATCATCACCGCGGTCAGCGACGAGGTAAGTCGCCGCCTCGCCGGTCATATTTCCAGCGACGAGGCGAAGGCCATCGACGCTTTCGGCGACGCCTTCATTCCATTGGGTGAGGCCGTGACCGAACTCGGCCGCATGCATTCCGAGGTGGCATTCTTCAATTTCACCACCTATCCCCCGCACAGCGGAAGCTCGCCGGACTTGGAACGTCTTACCAGAAGGTCCGAAGAGGTCATTTCCGGATGCCGCGAGGCGGCTGACGCAATCCTCCGAAACGGCGGCAGGCGAACTGCGGGAAGCGGCCGTCAAGCTGGCGCCGTCGCCCACCCGCGTACGAGCCACCACCCCGTCACCCCACGCCACCGACACCAGGCCAAGCCTCCCCGCGCCCACCAGCCCGCCTCCCCCGGCAGGTCCCGGCGTGACACCACGCGCGGCGAAGAGCCGCTGAGCCACCTGACCCTTCACCCGCCGCCCCGGCCGCCTCCAACACCCCACCGCTGCACTGATCACACGCCCTCATCTTCAAGGAAATTACCATCCCCACCGCCTCCCCTACCTCCACCCAGCCGGCCTTCCGCGCTCTTTCCCTCGGAGCAGGAATCCAGTCCAGCACCCTCCTCGCCCTGTCCGCCGAAGGCGTTCTCCCGAAGGTCGATTACGCGATCTTCGCCGACACCGGGTGGGAACCCCAGGCTGTCTACGATCACCTCAACCGTCTCGAACGCGAGATAGCCACCCCGGCCGACATACCCATTTTCCGTGTTTCCTCCGGGAATATTCGGGACGACGCCCTCAATCCCGAGCACCACTTCGCTTCCATGCCTCTCTACATTCTCAACAGGGACGGCCGTCCCGGGATGACCCGGCGGCAGTGCACCGGGGAATACAAGGTGAAGCCCATCAAGAAGAAGGTCCGGGACCTTCTCGGATACCCGTACCCCGCACGCGTCCCGAAGGACGTATTCGCCGAGCAGTGGATCGGCATATCCACCGACGAATTCCACCGCGCCAAGGACGCGGGCGTGCAGTACATGCGCAACCGGCATCCGCTGATCGACATGGGCTGGTCCCGTTCCGACTGCGTCCGGTACCTCACGTCGCTCGGCCTGGCCGACACTCCGAAGTCGAGTTGCCTGGGGTGTCCCTTTCACGGAAACGCGCAGTGGCGGCACATCCGGGACACCGCCCCCGCCGAGTGGACGGACGTCGTCGCCTTCGACGCGGCAATCCGGAAGGGGAACGCCCGCGCCAACGCCACCGGCACGGCGCTGCTCGGCGAGGCGTTCTTGCACCGCTCGCGCGTTCCGCTCGGCCAGGCCCCGATCGACCACGTCACCGCCGCCGAACGCGCGGCTCTCACGGCCGGGGAGATCGACGAGGCTGAGCTCGGTGTCGCGAACGGCTGCTCCCCGTGGGCCTGCCGCGGTGGCGCCGAACCGGAGGCGGTGCGCGACGACTTCGGGCTCGTCGCATGACCAGGCTCGTGCTCGACCTGTTCGCCGGTCCGGGCGGCTGGAGCGTCCCGCTGCACCGCCTCGGGGTCCGGGAGATAGGTCTGGAGTGGGACCAGTGGGCGTGCCGGACCCGTGCCGCGGCCGGCCTGCTCACGGTTCGTACGGACGTCGCGATGTATCCGGTCGGCCCATTCGTGTGCCGGACGCGAGGGTTCATCGCCTCCCCGCCCTGTCAGGCGTGGTCCAGGGCCGGTAAGCGTCTCGGGTTGGTCGACCAGCCGTTCGTCCACCAGGCCGTCGCCGACCTCTCCGTCGGCCTCGACACCCGCGAGAAGCTTCTGACCGCCTGCCGCGACGAGCGCTCTCTTCTCGCGGCCGAGCCGATGCGCTACCTGCACGCCCTGAACACGGTCGGGGAGCCGGAGTGGATCGCTATGGAGGAGGTGCCCGACGTGCTGCCGCTGTGGCGGCAGTACGCGCAGATCCTGCGGGGCTGGGGGTTTTCCGTGTGGTCCGGGATCCTGAACGCGGCCGACTACGGTGTACCGCAGACGAGGCGGCGGGCGATCCTCCTCGCCTCCCGCGTCCGTACCGCCGAGCCTCCGCCCCCGACGCACGCCCGCCACGCGGAGCCCGAGGGTCTGTTCGGGCCGGGCCGGCAGCGGTGGATGTCGATGGCCGAGGCGCTGGGCTGGGGTGCGACCGACCGTCCGGTGCCGACCGTCTGCGCCGGAGGCGGGCCTGGCGGCGGCCCCGAGCCGTTCCCGTCCGGTGCCCGCAAGAGCCTGGTCGACGCACGGGAGCGCGGCACCTGGGCACCCCACGCCGCCGCATCGCCGCTGGTCCGGCAGGCGGACTGGTCGTGGTCGTTGCGGAGCAACAACCAGACCAACGCCACGGTCCGGGGCATCGACGAGCCGGCGGGGACGCTGTTCTTCGGGCACCGTGCGAACGAGTGCACCTGGGTCGCCCGCTCCGACGCTCCGCACACCGTCGCGGGGGCGGCGCCGGAGCCGATACGGATCACCGCCGCCGAGGCCGGCGTCTTGCAGTCCTTCCCCGCCGACCATCCGTGGCAGGGCAACAAGGGCCAGCAGTTCTCCCAGATCGGCAACGCAGTCCCGCCGCGGCTCGCGGCGCACCTGCTCGCCCCGCACCTCGGCCGTGTCCTGACCGCCGACGACTTCATCTTGGCCGCCTGATGCCCGATGCTCCCGCCCTCGACGACGAGGCACCGTACGAGCACGAGGACCGCTCTGCGGGCCACTATGCGGAACGGGCGCTGCTGGGCGCGATCCTGCTGGAGCCGGCGCTGCTGGAGAAGCTGGATCTGGAGCCGGCGGCGTTCGACAGCCCGTTCCACGCGGCCGTGTTCGCCGCGATGCGGGCCGTGCCGGCGCCGCCGCAGCCGAGCACGCGGTCCGGGCTGGAGTGGCTGAACGCCGTCCTGGCCAAGGCCCAGTCGCAGGCCGCGGGGCTGACTCCGTCGTTCGCGCACGCGCTGATCACCGCTTGCCCTCGCAGTGATCACGCCGTCGCGTACGCGGCGATCGTCCGTTCCGAGCACGCTCGCCGGACGATCCGTCTGCATGCCGCGCGCCTTGCCCTGGCCGCCGACGACGCGACGGTCCCGGACCGGCCTGCGTACGTTCTGGCCGCGGCCGACGCGCTCGCCCGGCACCTGGACGAGGTCGCGAGCCGCTTCCCCGCCGCCTCCGCGTCTCTTCCGCGCACCCCCGCGCCGCCGTCGGTGCCGCCGGTCGACCTGGAGGAGGCCGAGCACCTGGAGCTGATGTTGCTGGCGAGCGCCACGAGCTGTCCCGCCGGCGTGAAGGAGATGCGGTGGCTCGCGGCCGAGGACTTCGCCAGCCCCGCCCGTGGGGGGCTGTGGAAGTGCGTGGCCGCGCTCGCGCACCGCGAGGAGGCCATCGACCCGGTCACCGTGCTGTGGGAGGCGCAGGTCCGCGGTGTTCTCGCCGCCGGGATCACCCCGCCCGAGGTGGTCGCGCTGCTCTCGTTCCCCGCCGGCTCGGCCTGCTACTGGGGAACCCGGATCGTGGAGAACGCGCTGCTCGCCCGCGCGCGCCACACGGCCGACCAGGTCACCGCCTACACGGCCGACCCGTCCAACGGCGTCCACCAGTTGATCGCCGGAAGCCGGCGCGCGCTCGCCGGTCTCGCCTCCGTCCGCCACCGCTGGCAGCACGCAACCCGCCCGGCCGTACCCGTTCCGGCCCGCCCGGAGGCCGCCGCGTCGAGGGCCGGACCCCGGCGTCCGACCACCACCTCCCCCTCCCCGTTCCCGCCGTCCTCGTCCCCCCGGCCCGCCGCCGGCCGGACACCCTGACCGACAAGGCCCCCATGCCGTACGCCCCCGCCGACGCCCACGTCCACTTCGCGCTCCATCCCGACCACCACCCCGCCGTCGTCGCCACCACCAGCGGCCCGACCGCCGACGCAGCCCGCTCCCACCTCCACGACCTCGGTTTCCGCCCCACCAGCCCGACCACGATGGTGCTGGCCCGCATCGACCGCGAAGAGCCCCACTACACCGACCAGGCAGCCAAGCGGCTGCGACAGCTCGGATTCACCATCGAGATCGACCCGTCCCTTCAGGAGGACATGGACACCGAGTGGGAGTGGGGCAACTACCCCATGCCCTGGTGCACCAGAGAGGAGGTCCGCGAGGTGAGCGCCGAGGCCCAGCGCATCCACGACGACATCGCCGACGGCCGCCTGACCATCCACCTGCACGCCGACGACGGCCACACGACCGTCGCGGTCGGCAGCTACGCCACGGGCGTCCGTCGCCATGTCCACCTCCACGGAGAAAACCACCTCCGCCAGGTCGCGGTGCGGTTCGACGAGGAGACGGAGGCCAACGCCGAGTTCCGCCGGCTCTACTCCGTCGCCGTCTACCCCGGTCCCGCCCCTCTCACCGAACTGGAGACCACCGTCCACCGGGTCATCCACGGGGAAGCGGCGCCCGTGACAAGCATCGGCGTCCCGGCACCGGCCTCCCCGCCGGTGGCTGGGCCCGGCGAACACGAAGAGTTCCTCGCCGCTTTCCTCGACGACAACCCTCAGTGGGAGAAGTACCGCACCTGGGCCGGCGACGCGACCATCGCCTCCCACGAAAGCCTCACCGTCCGCGCCGAGTTCTACCACGAAGCACGCCACCGCACCCACACCGCCTGGACCGTGGCCGAGTACGACGGCCCCATCGGCGAACGCGTGTGGCACGCCGCTCTCACCACCGGCACCCCGGTCGCTCTCATCCGCGCCCTGCTGCAGCACCTCGACGCCCCGACCCCCGTCGGCGGCGTTGAGCCGTACGAGCCCTTGCGGGATGCCGGGTGGCATCCGGCCAGCCATCCGGCACGAACGACCTGGCGCGCACCGGACCGGACCATGGTCTTCGAGCACACGCCCCACGCCACCGAAGCCCGGTGGACGCTGTACGGCGGGAAAGATCTCGACTGCGCAGCCTGGAGCATCCGTCTCTCCTCCGGCGCAGGCGAGGAACTCCTGGCCGAACTGGCCGCCTCCGCCGTAGCCCTCACTCCCGCTCCCACGGCCGCCGCAGCGCCCAGAACAGTGCCCGCTCCAGGGCTTCCGCCCAGCGTCCCCCAGCGCCACGGTCGCGTCCGCTGACCATGTGGTTCTTATCCGATCCGGGGCAGCCGCGCCCCAAGCCGGGGACCTTGTGCGCGAGTCGAAAGCTGCCCATCAGCCCCACGGCCAGCCTGGCCCGCTGGAGCACACGCGATGGCGGGTGGTCGAGGCTGTTCCAGACCCGTACACGCAGGGTTGGAGGGCGCGTGACCGCGCACACTCCTGGGCCCCGGTGCCGCGGGACGCACGAGCCCGCGGCGCCCCTTCCGTCGACGTCACGCCGTCTCACATGCCCGTTACAGGGCCGAACCACCTGAACGCCACCACGTCGCAACGGCCGGTCTCGCCCCGGCCGCATCACCCCGCCACCCTCTTCAGCCCGGTCCATCGTCTGCCGGGCCCTCTGACCGAAAGGCCCTTATGCCGCACGCCGCCGCCGACGCCCACGTCCGCTTCGCGCTCCACCCCGACCACTACCCCGCCGTCGTCGCCACCATCACCGGTCCGACCGCCGACGCCGCCCGCTCCCACCTCTACGAAGCCGGCTTCCGCCCCACCGGGCCGACGACGATGGTGCTGGCCCGCATCGATCGCGAAGAGCCCTACTACACCTCCCATGCCAAAGTGACGCTGGGCAACTACGGGTTCACCACCGAGATCACCCCCACGCTCCAGGAGGAAATCGACAAAGCGTGGACCTGGAACGACGACGTTCAACGCTGGACCACACGCTCCGATGCCCGTCAGCTCGGCGCCGAAGCCCAAAACATCCACGACACGATCGCCGACGGCCGCCTGGTCATCCACCTGCACGCCGGCAGCGGGGCGTCGACCTCAGCCGTCGGCACCTACACCGACGATCAGAGCCACAGCGTCCACATCCTCGGTGAGAACCACTTCCGGCACATCGATTCCATGCATCGCAACATGGGCGACGCCATAGCCGAGTTCCGCCGGTTGCACTCGGGCGACGTCCGCACTGGACCCGCGCCGCTCACCGACTTCGAACAGACACTCCGACATCTCCTCACCACCCCGGTGGACGACGAGCACGGCAAGGAACACACTGCGCCGTCTGCGGCTACACCGCCGGCGGCCGGCCCCGGCGAGCACAGGAAGTTCGTGCAGGGCCTGCTCAGGTCCGGCTCCCGTTGGGAGGAATACCGAAACTGGGACGGTTTGAAGACCCTCGCAGCCCTCGGCGATCCGACCGCGCGAGTCGAATTCGACCACGAAGCCCGTCACCGCACCGACATCGCCTGGACCATCGCGCAGTACGACGGCCACGTCGGTGAACGGCTCTGGGCCGCCACCCTCACCCCCCACACCCCGGTCGCCCTCATCGACGCGGCCCTTCGAGAACTGGCCGCCTCGCCCTTCGGCGGCCCCGCCGACCCGACCGAGAATCTCCGCAGGGCCGGATGGCACGCGGAGAACCGTCTCGGCCACTCCACCTGGACATCCCCCGACCGCACCATCACCCTCGCCCGCAGCCCCGACACCACGGACCGGTGGACCTTGTACGGCGGAGACAGCCCCGACCAGGCGGTGTGGGCCATCCGCCTCTCCGCGGGCGTCAGCGACAAGGTCCTCGCCCGGCTCGCCGGCACCGCGGTCGGTCTCGTCCCCTCGACGCCTGCCCCTGCCCCCGCTCCCCGCCCGACTCCCCTCCCCCTGCTTCCCGCAACCACCCCGCGGCCCCGCACCCTGTGAGGCCCTGCCCGCCCCCGGGCATGACGGCCACCTCCGGTCGGTACGCCTCGCACCGGTCCAGGCAGTCTCGCGAGGGTGCCCACCGAAGTCGTCGGCGCTGGGCGGCCTCGGCGGGCGAATCACCGCTCGCACCCGAAGTGGGCATACACCCGGGCCCGGACTCCGGGCTCGCCAGGAACGCGTCGTACCGGCATGATGCCGGAGGTCTTCCACCTCTGCTGGAGGGCATCCATCACGGCGTGGAGGGTGCCTTCGTCGGCGGCCGTGATGTCCAGGACGACGAGGCCGGGCGCCGCGATGTGCTGCTCGTCAATACGCATGCCCTGACCGACGATCACGGGCGGCCACCAGTTCGCCTGCGGGCGGGGAAGCATCCATTCGGGGGAACCGTACGTCCTCTGGGAGCCGTGTCACCCCCGAGCAGCGACACGGCCCCCCAGAGGACAAGGCCGAGGACGCGGTACCTCCGGCCGAGCCGGCGCTCGGAGAAACCGGGCGCAATATAGGCGACGATCCCCGGTTTCCGAAACCGGGGATCGCGCGGACCATGAGGGCACACCGCCACCCCCTGTCCCTTCGCCGAAAGGCCCGCCCCTCACATCAAGACCACGGTGCTACGCCGCCGCGTACGACAGCCGGAACAGCTCCAGTGCCCGCTCCACGTCCTTCTCCGAGCGCAATTGGACCTCCAGGTCGCCCGTGCCGTGATGGCCCAGCCCGGTCACGTCCCGGGTGAAGCCCGGCACGAGTTCGACGGTGGCCGGCGCGACCTTGAGGTACACCAGCAGCTTGTCCTGCCGTCCGGTGACGCAGGCGAAGTTCCGCAGCCGCTGGTAGGCGTCGTACTGCTTGCGCTCGACCTTCGTCACGCCCTCGCCCAGCCCGAGCAGCGTCTCGTCGACCACGGCTGCCAGCTCCGCCATGGCGCCGGTCCGCCGGCGCGGTGACGCTCCCCGCCCGCCGCGCAGGCTCTGCCGTCGCGTCCTGCTGCCCTGGGGGGCGACCGATGCGACCGTCTCCAGCGCGATGTGGTGCTCGCCGAGCATCGTGTAGCGCACGAGGTCGATCGACCGGCGGTGCTCACGCACCGCGTGCAGGTCGTAGCGAGTGAAGCCGCCGGCCACGCAGATCAGCCGGGGCGTGCTCCACAGGACACCGGCGGCTGTCGCCGACCCGAGCCGCTCGCGAACCAGGGCCTCGAACTCCTCCCGGTGGTCCATCAGCCAGGCCACGTAGAACAGGCCCTGCGACAGCACTCCGGGGTCGGTCGCCCGTTTGTACTCGACGATCACCGGCGCCCCGTTTTCATCCAGCCCGAGCGAGTCGATGCGCCCGCCGTGGACCGGGCCGGTGCTGTACTCGGTGGCCAGGAATCGGACCCCGAGCATGGACTCCATCGCGCTCTCGACGAGCGCCTGCACATCAGCTTCGGCCTCAGCCAGATGCGGCGTGACCTCGGTCACGCCGTTTGTCGTGTCGAACAGTTTCAGGTCCAGCCACCCCCACTCAGCTATGCCGAGCGAGAACGTCACGGAGGGCCGGGATTATTTCCCGAAAGACTCACCCGCCCCGCCGGATAGGGCTAGACCGGCAAGTGACCCAAAAGGGTCATTCAGGCCCCCTGGGACATGCTTGGGACCGCGCCTCTAACGGACTGCCAGATAGGCCGCTGACCTGCGGTAAACGTGAAAAAGAGCGACGGCCTCCGGAGCCGCTGCAGGATCGGCGTCGTGGTCCGCTGCCGCCCTAGAGGACCACCACCACGCGCGGACCAGCTCCGGGTACACGCTGACCAGTTCGGTGCCATCCTTGGCCGTCCCGAAGGACGACTGCCACCGAGCACGAGCCGGTGCGGCATATCCAGACCGCCTGTTGCGATCCCCAGCTGCTCCGAAGGACGACCGCCACAGCGAACCCGAGGCCGCCGAAGGAACCGAGCTTGGCGTTGCGATCCTCGGCCACCCCGGGGGATGACCGCCACCAGGTCGCCTCTTTGCGATGCCCCTGTGGATGACCGCCACAATGCCTGGGGTGCGGTCAGCACCTTGGACAAGCCGTTGCGATCCTCGGCCGCCCCAGGGGGCGACCGCCACAGGCCGGTGCGCCACGAGTTCGCGCCACCCTGGGAGACATTGCGATCCTCGGCCGCCCCAGGGGCGACCGCCACCCGCCGCGCTCATCGCCAGCTGCGGTCCGGTGTACGACGTTGCGATCCTCGGCCGCCCCAGGGGGCGACCGCCACCAGATGATCGAGCGCCTGGAGCGCGAGCACGACCAGGTTGCGACCCTCGGCCGCCCCAGGGGGCGACCGCCACGAGGAGCGGTGCCACATGGCGCGGACGGTACGGGCGTTGCGATCCTCGGCCGCCCCAGGGGGCGACCGCCACACGACGCGGGTGCGTCGATCCGGATGCTGAGTGAGGAGTTGCGATCCTCGGCCGCCCCAGGGGGCGACCGCCACACACGGCACGCTGATCCTGGAGTCCACCTGGATCACCGCGTTGCGATCCTCGGCCGCCCCAGGGGGCGACCGCCACGCTGGCAGGGCTGTGGGGGGGACGTCCGACGACGTTGGTGTTGCGATCCTCGGCCGCCCCAGGGGGCGACCGCCACACGGGCCCTCAGCCGCACCACGGGGTCGGGGTCCGTGTTGCGATCCTCGGCCGCCCCAGGGGGCGACCGCCACACGGCCATCCCCTCCGGGTTGCCCCGCAGACCGTAGTTGCGATCCTCGGCCGCCCCAGGGGGCGACCGCCACCGCCCTGTACGCGGACGGAACGGCGGCCGAGCGGGCCGTTGCGATCCTCGGCCGCCCCAGGGGGCGACCGCCACCAGAGTTGCAAGAGGTGTCGCGCGCCGACGAATTCGAGTTGCGATCCTCGGCCGCCCCAGGGGGCGACCGCCACGAGGGGCGCTTTCCTCGTGGCCGCCGCCGCGATGGGGTTGCGATCCTCGGCCGCCCCAGGGGGCGACCGCCACTTCCTTGCCGAGGACGTGCGCGAGGATCGCCTCGATGTTGCGATCCTCGGCCGCCCCAGGGGGCGACCGCCACGCTCGTCGTCGCGCTTCATCCGGCGCATCGCATCGTCGTTGCGATCCTCGGCCGCCCCAGGGGGCGACCGCCACCGGCCTCGGTGCCCTCGGAGGTCACCATCAGGTTGGGGTTGCGATCCTCGGCCGCCCCAGGGGGCGACCGCCACTACGTCACCGCCGCCGAACTCGCGCGCATCGTCGTCGTTGCGATCCTCGGCCGCCCCAGGGGGCGACCGCCACGATGCCGCCGGCGTCGGGCTTCTGCGGGACGAAGTGGTTGCGATCCTCGGCCGCCCCAGGGGGCGACCGCCACAGTGCGGGCGGTCCACGATGTCGACGCCGACGACGTCGTTGCGATCCTCGGCCGCCCCAGGGGGCGACCGCCACAGTGGGCGCCTCACGGACAGCGGTCCGGGTACGACGTTGCGATCCTCGGCCGCCCCAGGGGGCGACCGCCACACCACGAGCGCGAGGCCGGATCGGCCACGACCCACTCGTTGCGATCCTCGGCCGCCCCAGGGGGCGACCGCCACGCCAGTTGATCAGGGAAAACCACCAGCGCTCGCATGCAGATACCCTCATCGCGAATGCGCGAATTTGCCTGATTCAGACATTTCGCCTGGGTCTGGTCTGCGTGTCGTGTGTCTGCTTGAGGTTCCGAACCTGTCTCGCGCCTACAGGACAAGGTCGTCACGATGGGGGTGAGTGCTGGCTACGCCGAGGGTGTGGACGTCTGCTGTGCCGGCGTGGGGTAGCCGGTAGATGCGGATGCTGTCGGTTTCGGTGTCGATCAGGTCTTCGAGGCCGTAGGTGAGTTGGAGGAGGGACTTGTCGTCGGTGACGATCTCGAAGACGGACTTCTGGACGCGGATGCCGTGGCCTTCGCAGAGTTTGGCGACGCGGCGGAGTCTGCGGCGGCCTTCGGGTGTGGTGGTGTCGACGTCGTAGGTGAGGAGCAGTTCCATCAGGCTGCGGTCCAGGGGAGGTAGGCGGGGAGTTCGCCTCTGAGGTGGCGGGCGAGGATGCGGGCTTGGACCACTGGGAGGAGGCCGGCGGGGACGTTTCGTCCCGCGAGGGGGTGTTCCCAGGGTTGGGTTTTCCAGTCTTGCCAGGCGGTGATGACGATCTTGCGGCCGTCGTCGGTGAGTCGTACGGCGCCGCCGGGTGTGGTCTCGAAGTGGGAGGGGCGGATCTGGCGGCGGTTGAGGAGGGTGAGGACGAAGCGGTCGGCGAGGACGGGGCGGAATTCCTCCATGAGGTCGAGCGCGAGTGCGGGCTTGCCGGGGCGGATGCCGTGGAGGAATCCGATGTACGGGTCGAGGCCGACTTGTTCGGCGGCTCCGTGGACGAGTCCGCGCAGCAGTCCGTAGGTGTAGGAGAGCAGGGCGTTGACGGGGTCGGTGGGGGGCCGGCGGTTTCGGTGGGTGAAGGCAGGGATGCCCTCTGTGGGCCGGATGGTGTCCGCCAGGGCTGCGAAGTGGGTGCGGGCGGCATTGCCTTCGGTGCCCATGAGTGTGTCGAGGGACGGGCAGGTACTGGTGGCGGCAAGGCCGTCGGCGAGCGCGTCGGCGGCCGCACGCATGCGGGTCTTGGGTGCGGGGGCTGCGTCTCGTGCGGCTCGCAGAAGGATCCAGCGGCTGTTGCGGATCTTGCCCGCGACCATGTTGCGGGCAATGGCGAGGCGGGCATCGGGGTCCGCGTGTGCCTGGTGCTGAGCGTGCCGGAGGAGGACGTTTCCGTGAACGGCTCCGTCGAGGCGGGCGAGGTAGCGGCCTCCTCTGGTCATCCATGTCACGGGCCTGCGGTCTTGTGCGCACCGGCCGATGAGTTCGGTGGAGAGGTTGATGTGTCCATACAGGACGATGGCGTCGATGCGGCGCAGGGGCAGGATCTGGCGACCTGGTGTGTCGGGCAGGTGGACGCGCAGGCTGTCCTGTTCGAGTCGGAGGTCGGCGCCCTGGGTTTGTACGTAGAGGGTGTTGAGGAGTTCGGTGGTCACTCGTCGGCGTCCTGTAATTCTGTGGTGTAGAGGGCGGTGAGGGCCTTGGTGTAGCGGCGGGTGCCGGCGAGGAGTTTGGGCATGCAGTCGGTGTTCATGGAGCAGCGGCGGCATCGGCTGTCGGCGGCGGGGCCGGGCAGGCGGCTGGTTTCGAGGAGGGTTCGTACGGCGTGGGTGGTGTCGAGGACGCGGGTGCGCAGGGTGTCGTCGACGGGGATGAGGTGGCGTCGGCGGTCGGCCGCGGAGAAGATCGCGGCCTCGGGCACGGGCTGGTGGAACATCGCTTCGAGGCAGATGGCCTGTGCGGCGGCTTGGATGTCGGCGGGGCCGCCGGGAATATACCGGCCTGATTTGTGTTCGACGGGCAGGATTCGTCCGTTGTTGTGGAGTTCGACGGTGTCGCAGATGCCGGTGAGGCCGTAGCCGTCGTGCCAGACGGGCAGGGCGTGCAGGGTTCGGACGGTTCCTCGTCCTTTGTTTCCCGGGGTGTCGACGCGCTGGTGCAGGTGGGTTCCGCGGATGGTGGCGGCGTCGTCGGTGAAGGTGTCTTCCAGGAGGATGAGGCCGCATTGCCGGGGGCAGTAGGCGTAGTGCTCCAGGGCGGAGAGGGAGACCTGCGGGAGTTCTCGCCCTCCGCCCTGCCGGGAGCCGGGTGGCGTCATCCGAGGGGGCTGGGGACGAGGGTGGTCAGGGTGACGCCGGGCGGGAGGTCGGTGTCGCGGACTTCGACGGTGCCGTAGTCGGAGAAGCTGCGGGCGTTGACGTCGTCACGGGCCTTGACGGTGATCCGTTCGAACAGATCGTGGGCAGGGGCGCGGCCGAAGGCGTCGTCGTGGGTGAAGACGTACAGACCGCGCAGGGTGAGGTTGGCGCGGGCGGCCGCGCGGTCGTGTTCGAGCATGATCTCGAAGGCGCGCCAGAAGACGGCGAGGTCGTCGGAGGTGACGCCGGTCCGGTGGGCGAGCGGGGCGCTGAAGTGTCCGGTGCCGCGGTAGAGGGCGTAGGGGACGATGTACTTGGAGCCCATCTCGGTCTCCTTGCCCTTGTTCTTGCCGTCCTTTTCCTCGGTGCGCTTGAGCCACGCCTTGAGGTCTTCTTCTTTGGTGGGGGTGACGCGGGTGATGCCGATGTCGAGCGGGGTGATGCGGTCGATGGAGCGGGAGAAGCCGATCTGGACGGGGCCCTGGACGCGGCCGGCCTGCTTGTCGGGTTTGCCGGTGGTCATGACGGCCCCGAACATGCGCACGTCGAAGAAGTTGCGGCACATCCATTCCTGCGCGGATTTCTGGTCGTGTGCCGATCCGGTGGTGTACGCGCGCTCATGCTGGGTGTTGAGGGCGGTGCCGGCTTCGACGTAGATCTCATAACCCTCGCGGGGTTCCATGGAGTTGATCAGGGCGACGGTGTTGCGGATCTTGCGTTTGATCGCGACGTCGGTGATCAGACCCTGGCCGCTGACGGGATCGGTGCGGGGCAGGCCGCCGTTGTCGGGATCTCCGTTGGCGTTGGAGTCGACGGCCTCGATGAGGAAGACGAAGTCGTGCTTGCGCGTGGGGTCGAGGTGGGCCGTGGTCATGACGGGGTGATGCTCCTTCAGTGCGGGTCTGTGGTGGTGCCGGTTCAAGCAGAGGTGTCCGAGGTAGATGCGGGGGTGCCTTGCTCGGGGACGGTGGCCTTCTTGCGTTCCGCGGCAACCCGCCTCTGCGCGATGTCGTCGTAGCGCTGGTGGGTGTAGCCGATGATGAACCGGCCCTGCTGGACGTCGTCAAGGTGTCCGGGCAGGTCAGTCATCACCTTGCGGTAGATCTCAAAGAGCCGAAATTCCAGCGCGTAGTGGGCGGCCGGCTTGTCCCGGCGCAGCTTCTTGAAGTGGGCTCCGGAGTCCTCGAACAGCCGCCGCAGGGTGACGCCGGGCGTGCTCACCGCGGCGCTGAAGTACTTGTCGCGCAAGGTGGTATTGATGTCCGGGAGCGCTTCGCTCTGTACGGATTCGAGGACGGCGAAGAGCCGGCCACAGATGTAAGCAGGGTCTTTGCTGTCGCTGTCGAGTCGATGCATCAGATGGTCCTGGGGGTCGGGGGAACGGTTGAGGAGCAGCCGCAGCAGGGCCAGGCGTGGCGCGTCGACCCGTTGGTCGGCGTGGACGCGTTGCAGGAGCAGCACGAGGGTCCGGGCCGGCGGGCGGATGCCGTGAAGGGCGGCGTGGAGGAGATCGACTTCCAGGCCGCGCGGGGCGCTGTCGGGTGCGTAGCGCTCGCCTTGCCAGCGGCCGCAGGAGAGAGCGAGCTGCCACAGGGGGAAGTAGCGGGTCTTGCCGGTCCATCCGTCCCATACTCCGTGGTCGGCGTACCAGGCGGCGAGGTTCTTCTTGGCCTGCCCGAGGGGGACGTCGATCCAGTCCCGTACGACGAGGCGGGCGTTGTTCAGGCCGAGGGATAGTCCGTAGAAGGCGTCCGGGTCAACGAGTTCCGCGGCGGTGGGGTCGGGGTCTTCGTTCATCGAGTCGATGAGGTCCTCGATGTCGGAAGCTTCTGGCTGGTCGTCGAAGAACATGTCGAGCGCGAGGTCAGGCTCGGCCTGCTTGGTCCACCACAGCAGTACGCCGTCGTCACGGAAGCGGCGGCGGTGCCGGTCGGAGGCGAGCAGATGGTTCAGGACGGCCATGGCCCTGCCGCCGCACCGGTGGCACACCGGGGTGTTCACCAGCTGAGTGGTACCCCCACGGCCTTGGGCCGGGGCGTTGATGCTGATGAGCTGGCCCTCGTTACTGCCTCCGGCAGTCGGGATGGCGCCCTTCTTCACCGGTTCGGGGATCGTGGCCAGCAGCGCACGGTGTTCACCGCACACCAGACACAGCCCCCTGCGCTCCGCGGCGCCGCCCTTACGGGCCCGCACCTCCTCGGCCCACAGGCGCTGCACGGACTCCAGCTGGTGCAGCCAGCGAGTGCCGACCATGAGTGCGACCGTGTCCTTCGCCTCCATGTCCGGCGGGATGTCGAACGCCGGAAGGCCGGTGGCAAGGAACGACTTCACCGCCTGGGCGGCAGGTTCGGTCTTCGCTCCATCCGCCCATCGGAGGGCAAGCTGGCGGTAAGCGTCGTGTCGCCGGGTGGCCTCGTCCTTGTCCTTCTCCGTGACGCTGCCGTCCTTGGCCTTCTTCGGGACCCCGAGCACGAACTCCGCGCTGTCCACCAGGAGGTAGGGAGGCACCTTCGTACCGGACCGCTGGACGTAGGGCACCGGCATACTCACCACCTGATCACGCCGACGACCGGACACCTTGCGGTTCAACGCCTTGGCGGTCAGGCCGTCTGCGGCAATGTCCAGCACCCAGTGGATCTGCTTCTCGCGGTAGAACTCTGCGGGAAGATCGTCGGCGATCCGGTCCCCGTACTCAGTCAGCCGCTTCAGCAGCACCCGTCAGCCCTCCGACCCGTCGGTGCGCCAGGCGGTAAGCGGCGCGGCAACCGCCTCGTCCGGCAAGGGATGCGGAGGCACCTCCAGCACGCCCTCGACGACGGACGCGCGAAACCACCGGTAACGCTCTCCCCGCGGCCCGTACTCGATCGAGTGCAGCATCACTCCGAGTTCCTCGTCGAACCGCACCACGCGCTGCCCCTCGTCGGGCTTTCCGAAGAAGGCGGTGAACTCCCGGCATCCGAGGAACGGCTGGGAGAAGCACGCACCCCGCTCGACCCGGCGGCGCAGCTGCTCACGGTACTTTTCCTCCGAGGCCGGCGGGTGGCCTTCTGAGCCGGCGAGCGCTTCGGGTTTCACCACGATCTGCGCGTGGATCCGGTAACGGACGTCCCGCAAGGCCAGTGTGCTGCGCTGATCCCGTTCCCGTTTCCGTTCCACGTCATAGCGGTACCGCCGGTCTGACTGGAGCTTCTCCACCTCCTGATCGCTGATCACCGACCTCACCTCATTACGGCGCACCCGCAGCCAGTTCACCGGACGCAGAACCTCGATTTTCCGCACCACATAAGCGAATTGAGGCTTCCAGTAGATCGCCTCCAGGACGCCTCTAGCCGCCGACGGCGTCATCACCTGATAGCTGACCCGCTCCGTCTTCAACTCCGGCCGCGTGAAACACGCGACATCCCCCCACACCTCCACCACCAGATCGGGGAAGGCCCAGCCCTCGTTCCCCCGTCGCGTCCTGCTCGGCGCGGGCACCGTCGCGCTCATCCGTCACATCACATCCCTGACAACCGCCCTCACCAGCCAGTCAGCGACAAGACCGAAGAGGGCATGCGAAACCATCGGGACATCAGTCACTACCTGTCCCCTATCGATCTCGCACTGTAGGCGCAGGTACTGACAACGCGCTCCAGGTTCGGAAGAACTGCACCCACAGAACCCCGCTGCCCCGCATCGGCATCTCGATCCACGGCGGCCCCGAAGGCCGACCGCCACCGCAAGGCGCCGGCCGCGAGGCCGCTGCCGAGGACGTTGCGATCCTCGGCCGTCCCGGAGGACGACCGCCACCCGCAAGGCCGAGACCGTTGCCGCCGCGACGGTGACGTTGCGATCCTCGGCCGTCCCGGAGGACGACCGCCACCCGATCGGGCCGAGGGCGAGCACCGCCGAGCAGTCGAGGTTGCGATCCTCGGCCGTCCCGGAGGACGACCGCCACACGCGCGACTCGCGCTCACGCGGATCAGCACGAACCTGTTGCGATCCTCGGCCGTCCCGGAGGACGACCGCCACCGCATTCGACGTCGACATGTCCGCCACATCCCGGATGTTGCGATCCTCGGCCGTCCCTGAGGACGACCGCCACACTCGTCGCTAGCCTGCAACGCGACCGACAGCCCGAGTTGCGATCCTCGGCCGTCCCGGAGGACGACCGCCACGTCACGGGTTCGTGACGTGCTGTGAGCGTAGGTGGGTTGCGATCCTCGGCCGTCCCGGAGGACGACCGCCACCCGGGCGGGTCGCCGTCGACCTGCCGGACGAGCTGGGCGTTGCGATCCTCGGCCGTCCCGGAGGACGACCGCCACGTGCGGGGCGGCCGCCGTGACCGCGTCGCGCAGCTGGTGTTGCGATCCTCGGCCGTCCCGGAGGACGACCGCCACATCGGCAGCTTCTGTGTGTCCGTCGCCTTCTTCAGCGTTGCGATCCTCGGCCGTCCCGGAGGACGACCGCCACGGAGGACCGGACAGTCCGGCCCGTAACCACCCGAGAGGTTGCGATCCTCGGCCGTCCCGGAGGACGACCGCCACGACCTCTTCAGCCTCAGCGTTCCAGCCGCCACGTATGAGTTGCGATCCTCGGCCGTCCCGGAGGACGACCGCCACCGGCGCCCTACATCCGCCCCCACGCGGGTGGCTCTTGTTGCGATCCTCGGCCGTCCCGGAGGACGACCGCCACGGGCTCGCTGTCGGCCCAGGACGTGGTGGCCTGAACGTTGCGATCCTCGGCCGTCCCGGAGGACGACCGCCACCACCCGCGGACGGGCTCACCCACCACGCGAGGGAGGTTGCGATCCTCGGCCGTCCCGGAGGACGACCGCCACGCGTGGCCCTTGACGACACCGACGACCCGAGCGAGGTTGCGATCCTCGGCCGTCCCGGAGGACGACCGCCACTGCGCGAGACCCCCAAGACCGCCAAGCCGAAGGGAGCGTTGCGATCCTCGGCCGTCCCGGAGGACGACCGCCACGCGGGCGCGCGAGGCGGGTTCCACGTCAGCTGACGGGTTGCGATCCTCGGCCGTCCCGGAGGACGACCGCCACCCCGCCGGCCCGTCCTCCTGCGCCAGGGCGGAGGAGGTTGCGATCCTCGGCCGTCCCGGAGGACGACCGCCACCCGGTGTGCACCGGCCTCCTTCGGCGGGGCGGGGGTTGCGATCCTCGGCCGTCCCGGAGGACGACCGCCACTCGCGGCGGGTGTGCTCGGCGCGGGCGGCGTCGAGGTTGCGATCCTCGGCCGTCCCGGAGGACGACCGCCACTGTCCTGCACGGTGAACGGTACTGCGGCAGCCTCCGGGTTGCGATCCTCGGCCGTCCCGGAGGACGACCGCCACAGGTGCCAGTGGAACCGGTACCGCTGGAGGAGCCGGAGGTTGCGATCCTCGGCCGTCCCGGAGGACGACCGCCACCCGCACTCCGCTCGGAGTTGCGCGGTCACGTCGTCGAAGTTGCGATCCTCGGCCGTCCCGGAGGACGACCGCCACGCGGCGGCGTCCGGGAGCTCGGGCGGGAGGTAGCCGCGTTGCGATCCTCGGCCGTCCCGGAGGACGACCGCCACTCGCAGCAGCCGCCGCTTTCTCCTCACGGCTCTTGGAGTTGCGATCCTCGGCCGTCCCGGAGGACGACCGCCACACCACACGACCTGCAGGGTATCCGCAAGCCGGAGCTTCTTGAAGAACGACCACAAAGCCCATATCGACAAAAGATAGACATTTCGCTTGGGTGCGATGCGTGCTTGGCGTGTGCGCTTGAGGTTCCGAAGTGCCCGAGCTCTGCCTCGCGGAGGGCCCGGGCCCCACGAGCGCCTCGGTCGTGTCGGCGGCCCATCCTAAGGTGGTGCATCCAAGAATGCTGGCCGTTCGATCCCCGGAGGGAACATATGTCCGAGCGTGAGTTACTTGCCCACAGCCGCAGTTCACTGTCGGGGCTCCGACATCCCCTGGTGGATCATTTGCGCGGCACGGCCGCATTGGCCAGATCTTTTGCCGAGGTCTTCGGTGCCGGTGAGACAGCCGAGTACCTGGCGCTGGTTCACGATGTGGGGAAGGGGTGCGGCGCCTGGCAGGACCGGTTGATCAACCATGCCGAGGCAACCGGTAAGCCAGTCGGCATTCCCCATAAGGAGGCAGGAACGGCTCTTGCCGCCCAGGCGGTGGGACGCCGACTCGCCGCTGTGGTGTACGGGCATCACGGAGGTCTTCCGGATCAGGGGAAGGTCAAGAAAGTCCTGGCCGAGCTTCGGGGAAGCGAATTAAACGCGGTCCGTGCCCGCGAGGCGACGGAGGCCGTGGCCCGGGTGGTGCCGGAGATTCTGCGCGAGGGCCGGATTCCTCCGCCGGCCTGGCTCTCTCGGATCGAGACGGGACGGAACAGAGCCCTCACGGTGGACGCGTTCACGCGCATGCTGTTCAGCTGCGTGGTCGACGCGGACTACCTGGACACCGCCGCTCACTTCGCTGGAGAGAAGGTGCGCGTCGCTCCAGGCGCGGACATGACCGCACTGCTGGAGCGTTTCGAGCAGCGCAGGGCGCAGCTGCTGGCACGCCGTGCGGCGTCGCCGGTGGATGAACTGCGTGAGGGGGTGTACGAGGAGGCGCTCGCGGCGGCCGCAGGTGCGCCGGGTATGTACGTGCTGCACGTGCCGACGGGTGGCGGCAAGACGATCGCGGCGGGTGGGTTCGCGTTGCGGCATGCGGTCCAACACGGTCTGCGGCGTGTGGTGTTCGCTGTTCCTTACATCAGCATCACTCAGCAGAACGCCGAGGTGTACCGGGACTTGCTCGACCCCACCGCCGAGGACGAGGCCGATCCTGTCGTGCTGGAGCATCACAGCTCGGTGGAGCTGGACGAGGAGGACGGGGCAGGGGCCTGGGCGCGCTTGGCGGCCGAGAACTGGGATGCGCCGGTTGTCGTCACGACGACGGTGCAGTTGTTCCAGTCTCTGTTCGCGCACAAGCCTTCCGTGATGCGCAAGCTGCACCGGCTTGCCGGGGCGGTCATTGTGCTGGACGAGGTCCAGGCCCTTCCCGACCGGCTACTGATTCCCATCCTGAGTATGCTGCGCGAGCTGGTGGAGCGCTTCGGCGCGTCGGTCGTCTTGGCGTCCGCGACGCAGCCCTCGTTCTGGTCCCTGGCGCAGCTCGACGGGCTGCCGCGGCGCAGCGTGATCGAGGATGTGACCAGGCTGTTCGACGCCCTGCGCCGGGTCTCGTACGAATGGCGACTGGGGCCTGATGTCACGTGGGAGTCGATCGCCGGGGACATCGTCGCCGAAGGCGGTGAGCAGGTTCTGACGGTCGTGAACACCACGCGGGACTCGGCCCGCTTGCACCGCCTGCTGGCCGGCGCGGACGGCGGGCCGCGAGTGACGGCTCCGGTGTGGCACTTGTCGACGCGGATGACCGCCGAGCACCGTCGCGAGGTGATCAAGCATGTACGCGGTGAACTCGCGGCCGGGCGCCCCGTGCACGTGGTGTCCACGTCATTGATCGAGGCTGGTGTGGATGTGGACTTCCCGAGGGTGTACCGGGCATGGGCGCCTGCCGAGTCGCTCCAGCAGGCGGCGGGCCGCTGCAACCGCGACGGCCGACTGACACAGGGCACGGTCGTGGTGTTCCGGCCGACCGACGGCGGCACGCCGAAGGACCAGTCGTACCAGGCTGCCATGGACGCGAGTGCAGAGTACTTCGGGCCCGGCGCACACACTCCGGACCATCTGGAGGCGCTCGCCGGCTACTACGAGAAGCGCTGGGCCTTGCAGGGCACCGACGGACGACTGATGGGCGAAGGGATCCAGGAACTGCGCCAGCTGCTGGACTTCCCCGCCGTCGCCGACGAGTTCCAAATGATCGACAACCGCTACGCACAGTCCGTCATCGTGATCCGCCCGGAGAAGTCCGACGAGGAGCGCGCCGCGATCGAGGCGGACATCGCCCTTCTGCGTTCCCCCTACCCAGCGGGCCCTGAGCCCCTGCGTCGCCTTCAGCCCCACATGGCGACCCTGCCCCGGCACGAGGTTGCCCAGGCGCTCCGTTCCGGACTGGCCCAACCCGTCATTGGCGACCTCGTCGAATGGCAGGGAAAATACGACGCCGTGCGCGGACTGGACCCGAACGATCCAGAGGACCGGGGCGGTTACGTGATTTGACCCTCTGAGGCATCTACCACGGGTACACGCGAGGAACTCAACTTAATGAATTTTCGGCGGCTAGGAATCTTCACGGCAGAGGCTGGATCGCCATCTCCCCGCGTCGCTGCGGAACTCCACCGCGGGAACGATTCGCGCCCCGAACCCGCAGCAAACCAGGTGTTCCGTTCACCGGGCTGTTCTTCTGCTAACCCGACGGCCGCCCATTCGGACCGCACCTGGTGCCCGCCCGGCTCCACCGGCGATTTTCGCGCCGCAGGCCGCGCGGGCCCGTGCACCGGGGCGCTGGCCCGAGCCCGCGAATACACAGTCGTCTTCGCCCCTCGCCCCGCCCCGCTCGTCGCCCTCGTCGACCGGATCGGCGGTAGACCGCTCGGGCACCCTCCCCGCACGGCTCACCTGCAGCGCCTCCATCAAACGCACCCGCTGACACCGGGCCATTGGCAGGGCTCGAGAGCGCGCCCACGACCCGGCTGCAAGCTGGCCCCGCGGCGTGGGCGCGAACACCACCCAAAATCAAAGACTACCCTGCCCTGCAATTTCCAGGGCAGGGCAGAAGACGCAAGCGTGCAATATAGACGATGGTTCCCGGTTTCCGAAACCGGTGGTTCGCAGGGATGATCAGAACGTCACCAACCTTTCCTTGCCTGCCACTTGAAAGGCCCCTTAGGAGCTGATGCGACATCAGAAATGCTTCCACCTCAAGCCATCTTGTCGATCTCGGCACGGGAGTGCACACGGCCTTGGGGGCTTTCCTCGGTCCTACCGGGTTCCCTCACTCCCACCTCTGGGTTGAGCCACCCGCAGGGGGCTGACCTGGCTCGGACTCTCTTCGCTGAGCATGGCAAGCTCCGCGCGGACCAAGAAAGTTGTTCTCCGTGCGCGAATCCCACAGTCCTTCACTGGACTTTTCCGCGTTCTCCTTTATGGTCGTCGTTCCCGCCCCGCCTCCACCAAAGGAGCGTGAACGACCTGACCCTCGTACTCACTCGCGCCATCGGCACAACGTGCCGCCTCAAGGACCTCATGTCAGTACAAAATCACGCAGCGGACGATCGCCTCGCTTCCGGCGATCACATATACGGAGATTGGCTCGCGACCGGCGAACTCGCGCGCCTCTTGAAAATCGATCCTTCGACCCTCCGCCGCTGGCGCACAGCCCGCCCTCCGCAGGGCCCTCCGTTCGTCTCGGTGTCCGGTCGGGTCACCTTGTACAACGCCACCGATGTCGACCGCTGGCTGCGTACGCGCCGTGTCGATCCCGGACAGGCGGTCTGACGTGGCCGCAACGTCCTCCGCCAGTGTCGAGGCGATACCGATCGGTGTCCGCCTCAAGACCGATGTCGAGTACCGCCCCAACCGCCCCTCCCCCTACCGAGCACGGGTGCGATGGTGGGACTCGGAGAAGAAGGCCCGCAAGTCGCTCTCCGCGGCCATGGGAAGCGAGGACGAAGCCCAAGAGTGGCTCGCCGGCCTCGTCGAGGCCGCCGAGGCCGGCATCACCCCGACGCTCGCCACCATGCCGCTGTCCGACTACGGGAACGCGAACATGGAACTGGCCCTGCGGGGGCTTGAACTGAAAACGCGCGACCCCTACCTCGCCGGGTGGAAGCTCCGCGTGGTGCCCGCGCTCGGACACCTGCCGGTTCGGATGATCACCAACGGCGCGGTCGACCGCACCGTGCAGAACTGGATCGCCGACGAGCAGAGCCGGTCGACGGTCAAGAACACCATCGCGGTCCTCGTCCGCGTCATGGAGCAAGCGGTCCGCGACAACGTCATCAAGATCAACCCGGCTCGCGTGACCGGCTGGCAGAGGCTCTACAGGCAGGCCGAGGACGAACTCCGCAACCCCCGCGCACTGGCCCTGCCCGACTGGGGGGCGCTCATCCAGCTCGCCGACGCCCTCGTCGCCGCGTCCCACGGCGAGTTCCAAGGCTGGGGCAGCGTCGTCCTGTTCGCCGCGTGCACCGCGGCACGCATCGGCGAAGTCTCCGGCTGCCGAGTCGGGGACGTCGACACCGCGAACTGGATCTGGACCGTCCGGCGGCAGACGACCCCGGCCCCCGGCGGCCTGGTCGACAAAGGAACCAAGGGCAAGCGCGCCCGCCAGGTACCCATCATCGAAGAGATCCGGCCGCTCGTCGCACAGCGCATCCTGGCCGCGGGCCCCGACCCCGACGCCCGTCTGTTCACAGGGCCGCGCGGCGGTCGTATCTCCACCGCGGTCCTTCGTGACGCCACCCACTGGGACGACGTCGTCAACAAGCTCGGTTATGAACATCTGCGTCGGCACGATCTGCGGCACACCGGACTCACCTGGTTCGCCGACGCCGGCGTCCCCGTGCACGTCCTACGCAAGATCGCCGGCCACGGTTCCCTGACCACCACCCAGCGCTACCTGCACCCCGACGTCCGTCAGATCACCGCCGCCGGCGCGGCACTGACCGCGCACCTCGGCATGCTCCGCGCCCCCCGGACCCTTCCGAGCCCGATCGCCGTCGCCCGCTGACACGGTCAAGACGGGGTTGGTCCCCAAGTGGTCCCCAAAAACGATCAAGGGGCTGTTCCAGATTGCTCTGAAACAGCCCCTGACCTGCGACTCTTTCGAGTCGGGACGACAGGATTTGAACCTGCGACCCCTTGACCCCCAGTCAAGTGCGCTACCAAGCTGCGCCACGTCCCGGTGCCCGTCCGCCCCGGCTTCGAGTTCCGCGGCGGCGTGCAAGAGAACATTACCTCACTTCACGGGGTGGATCAGCACACCCCGCGTCACCGCGGTCCGGGCGGGACAATGACGGGGTGGACAGGGATCGTGATCAGGAAGGCCGGGCCCGCAGCGCGCGGCCGCGGGACGGGCTGGGGCGGCCGCTGCCGTACGGGGCGGCGGGGGTGGCGCGGCAGCCCGAGGGAGTCGCGCGGGAGCCGGCGGAGACGGTGCGGGAGGCGCAGCGGCTGCTGGACGCGGGGATGCCGTTCCACGCGCACGAGGTGTTCGAGGACGCGTGGAAGTCGGGGCCCGGGGCCGAGCGGGATCTGTGGCAGGGGCTCGCGCAGCTGGCCGTGGGGCTGACGCACGCGGCTCGCGGGAACGCGGCGGGCGGGGCGCGACTGCTGCGGCGCGGGGCCGGGCGGATCGAGGAGTACGCGGCGCGGGGCCCCGAGGCCGCCGAGGCGTACGGGATCGACTGCGCGGGGCTGGCCGGCTGGGCGCGTGGGCTCGCCGGGCGGGTGGAGGCCGCTGGCGCGGGGGTGCCCGACGCCGCGGCCGAGGCCCCGCGGCTGCTGCGGGCCGGGCCCTGAGAACCGGGCCCTCAGCGTCAGGCACCGGGCGTCGGACGCCGAGTGTCAGGCACTGAGGAAGAGTTCCGCGGGTGCGCGGTGGATGAGGGTGGGGAGCATCGATACCGGGCGGTCGTCGGCCGGTCGCAGCCCGGGCAGCAGCCGTATGAGTTCCTGAAGCGTGGCCCGTAGCTGGACGCGGGCCAACTGGGACCCCGGGCAGCCGTGCGGGCCGTGGCCGAAGGCGAGGTGGCGGGGGTGCGGTCGGGGCCGGGTGAGGTCGAGGACATCGGGGTCCGGGTGGCGTTCCGGGTCCCGGTTGGCGGAGCCGTAGGCGACGAAGACGGTGGCTCCGGCGGGCAGTTCGGTGCCCGCGAGAGTGACGGGCCGGGTGGTGGTGCGGCGAAAGCCCTGAACGGCGGTGTCGTAGCGGGCGGCCTCCTCGACGGCGTCCGGGACGAGCGCGGGGTCGGCGCGCAGCAGATCCCACTGCGCGCGGTGGGACAGCAGGTGGAGCACCGTGGTGCCGATGAGGGCCGTGGTGGTGAGGTGGCCGGCGATGAGCAGGTTCTGGAGGGTGGCGACGAGTTCGCAGCGCTGGTCGTCGGTGAGATCGTCCGCCCCCGGGCCGGCACCCCCTTCGGGAGCGAGTGCGGCCACGAGGGCCGTGATCAGGTCGTCGCGGGGGTGGGCGCGGCGGGCGCGGGCGTAGTGGTCGAGCAGCCGCTGGAGCGCGACGACCTCGTGGGCAGCGGCGACCTGCTCGTCCTCCGGAAGAGGCCGGAAGAGCAGGCGTTCGGCGCTGTACGAGCCGTGGACGGCGGCCGGTACGTCGGCCGGGTCCAGGCCGAGGAGCCGGCCGATCACGGCGGCGGGGAGCCGGCGGGCGTAGCGGGCCATGAGATCGGCGCTGCCGTCCGTGGCGATCGCGTCGGCGAAGTCGCGGGCGAGGAGGCCGGCCTGCTCGGTGACGTATGAGGTGAGCAGGGCGATCCGGGCGGCGGACAGGCCGCTGTTCAAGGGCGCCCGGTGACGGTGGTGGGCGGAGCCGTCGCTGGAGACGACGGTGGGCCGGGGCGCGAAGCCGGTGGCGAGGACCGCGAGCGCGGCGGGGCCGGGCTGGATGTCGGGGCGCAGGGCGTGGACGGAGGAGAAGTCCTCGGACCGGAGCAGGACTTCGCGGACGTCGGCGTCGCGTGAGACGAGCCAGGCGTCGAGGAGCGGCACGAAGGTGAGGCCGGGAGTACGGCGGGCGCGGGCGTACAGGGGGTACGGGTCGCGCTGGAGCGCGTCGAGCCGCGCCTGGCGGTCCTGCCGGTCCCGGGCCGCCGCCCTGTCCTGCTCCTTGCCCTGCTCCGTGCCCTGCTCCTTGTCCTGATCCGTGCCCTCGGCCCGGCCCATGGCCTTGTCCTGATCCACGCGGTTCCTCCGCACGCAGGGGGTGGGTGTGGTGCGCCGCGCCCCATGGTGCGGGGGCACCCTTCCGGGTGACCAGGGGTGCGGGGACGGGTGGCGTGAAAGGGACGCACGAGGGGCCGTTCACGGCCGAGTCGCACCCCCTGCCGGGCCGGAGACCGACCCGCCCCGGCCCACCCTCCGGCCGGGTCGGGCCGGGCAGGGGCGGGCAGGGGCGCGAGTCAGGTGGCGTTCAGCGCGTGGAGCAGGACCTCGGTGTGGCTGTGTTCGGGGTTCTTGGCGGCGGTCAGCAGGGTCACCGGCCCTTCGGCCGCCCGTGCGCGCAGGTCCGAGAGGGCCTCGGCGGCATCCGGTTCGGCGAGCTCCCGCTCGTACCGGCGGCGGAACTCGCCGTACTCCCCCTCCGAACCGTGGTACCAGCGGCGCAGCCCGGTGGACGGGGTCAGTTCCTTGGGCCACACGTCGATGTGCGCGTCCGCCTTGGCGAGGCCGCGCGGCCAGAGGCGGTCGACGAGCACCCGCAGCCCGTCGTCGGGTCCGGGCGGATCGTAGATCCGCCGCACGCGGACCCTGGGGTGCGAGGTGTGAGCCATGCCCTCAGGGTGCCGGAGCGGCAGGGGCCTCACACCTCGGGCAGGAGACTCACCCCTCGGGCGCGTCCTCCGGCCGGGGCGTGGCCTTCCGGTCGAGCGCGGCCGGACCCGGGGCCGCGCTGAGGGCCGTACCCCCGCCCGGACCGGGGGCCGGATCCGAAACCGCGATCAGGGCCGGGCCCTCAGCCTGGGCGCCGCTGACACCGAGCGCCGGAAGCAGCACCGCGTCCACGAACACCGGCATCGTGTCCACGTCCTCGAAGCGCTCCTCGAACAGGCGCTCGACGCGCAGCATGCCCAGGAAGCTGGGGGCGACGAACCCGATCGCCGGGTTGTCGGCGGCGATCTCGCCCCGCTCGACGCCGCGCGCCAGCATCGCGTCGAGCGCGGCGACCTCGGGCTCGATGACCGTCTCGCGCAGCGCGGCACGCAGATCGGGATGCTGGATGTACGCCTGGCTGACGGCCTCCATCAGTTCGGCGTCGCGATCGCGACGGCAGGAGGCGACACGAGCCGCCTCGCGCAGATCACCGGCGAGGGAGCCGGTGTCGATCCCGGTGAAGACGGTGACCCGGCGTTTGTCGAGGGCGGCGGTGACCAGGCGCGGCTTGGTGCCCCACTGACGGTAGAGGGTGGCCTTGCCGCACTTGGTGCGGGCGGCGACGCCCTCCATGGTGACGGAGTCGTAGCCGCCCTCGCGCAGCATGCCGATGACGGCCTCGTACAGCTCGGCCTCCCGCTCTGGGGTGAGCTTGCTGCGCCGGGCTGCGGCGGTGGCGGCCTTCGTGGACATCGATTTCCTCCCGGACACACCGGACATCATCCCGTACCGTCCGGCCTCGCTCGCCTCTGCCGGGGCGGCCGCCTGCGGCTCGCTCCGCGCACTGCTTCGCGCCCATCCGAGAGTAGGACGCGCTCAATCGAGACGCAAACGTATCGAGACGGTTGCGTCTCGATGAATTGGCCTCTAGAGTTCCTCCGTTTGTTGTCGATTTTGGTGGAAAAAGGGGCCGTGCCATGGCTACCGGGATACGCGGGATACGCGGAGTACGTCCTGCCGCACCGGGGGCGGCGGCTACCCCCGTACCACCGCCCGAAGACTCGAAGCGAGAAAGATCACTGTTCGCCCGGCCACCGGCCGGCCGGCCCCCGCTCGTCCGCGAGCTGCTGCTCGTCACGGTGCTGTTCCTCGTCTACAAGCTCGGCCGGCTCTTCGCCAACGGCCACGAGACCCGCGCCTTCCACAACGCCGACCGCGTCTGGAACGCCGAGCGCGCGGTCCATCTGCCCGGCGAGGAAGCGGTCCAGCAGCTCCTGCTGCACGGCGAGGGACTGGTCCGGGCCGCCAACACGTACTACGCGGCCGTGCACTTCCCGGCCACGATCGCCTTCCTCGTCTGGCTCTACTGGCGCCGCCCCGGCCATTACGTCTGGGCCCGCCGGACCCTCGCCCTCGTCACCGCCGCCGCGCTCGCGCTGCATCTGCTGATGCCGCTGGCGCCGCCCCGGATGCTCGCCGCGAGCGGCCTGATCGACACCGGACGGGTCTACGGACCGTCGGTGTACGGCGCGTCGCCCGAGACCGACACGATGGCGAACCAGTTCGCGGCGATGCCCTCCCTTCACTTCGGCTGGGCGCTGATGGTCGCGATCGGGCTGATCGCCGCCACCCGCTCGCGCTGGCGCTCGCTGTGGCTGCTGCACCCCTTGCTCACCCTGCTCGTGATCGTCGGGACCGCGAACCACTACTGGTTCGACGCGCTGGCCGCCACGGTGCTGCTCGGCATCGCGCTGTACGCGGTGCCCGCGCCGGGCCGCACGCTCGGTGAGGACGAGGACGACGTCCGGCCCAGAGCTCCGCTGACTCCCGCCACCGCCGGGGCCACGGCGGGGGCCCTGTGATGAGTACGGCCCTCGGGACCCTGCTCGCGGTCCTCCTCTCGCTCGTCTCCGCCGCCGGGTACGCGTTCGCCGCCGTCGCCCAGTCGCGGCTCGCGTCCGCCAACCCGGCCGGGCAGGGGTCGCTGCGGCGGCTGCTCGGCCGCCCGCAGTGGTGGTGGTCGGTCGGCCTGAACGCCGCCGGTGCGCTCGCCCATGTCGCCGCCCTGCGGTACGGGCCGCTCACCCTCGTCCAGCCGCTCGGCGCGCTGACCCTCGTGGTGGCGCTGCCGATCGGGGCGTACGGGGCGGGTCGCCGGGTCGGCCGGACGGAGTGGCGCGGCGCGGCCTGGACGCTGGCCGGCCTGGTCGGGCTGATCGCCGTGACGGGCCCGGTGGCGCCCGGCGAGATCCTGGACATGCGCGAGACGCTGATCGTCACGGGAGTGACGCTGCTGGTCATCGCCGTCCTGGCCGGCCGGTCGCGGGCCCGGATGGGTACGGGCTCACGGGGGCGGGGCCTCGGGCACGCCATGGCGTCCGGTGTCGCGGGCGCCGTCGGCTCGGCGCTCACCCAGACGCTCACCGTCGCGTTCGCCCAGGACCTGCCCGGCGGACCGACGGCGTGGTGGGAGACGACGGTGCTCGCGCTTTTGATCGCCGCGTTCGCGGCGGGCGGGCTGGTGCTCGCGCAGGCCGCCTACCAGGGCGGGCTGGCCGCCCCGCTCGCGGTGGTCAACATCGCCAACCCGACCGCCGCCGCCGTCATCGGCGTGGCGCTCCTCGGCGAGACGTTCCGCGCGGGCTCCTGGGGCTGGCTCGTCGCCGCACTCGCCGCCCTGATGGCGGGCCGGGGCGTCCTGCTGCTGACGGCCGGCCTCGAACCCGAGACGGGATCCGGGGCGGAATCCGGGGCGGAAGCGGCCCTGGCGCCGGTCCCGCCCCCGCCCCCGGTTGCGGGCAGGAAGCCGAGCCTGGCCGGAGGCCCGGTCCCGGAGACGGTTCCGGAGACGGTTCCGGCCGGGGCCGGAGCGCCCGGTGGCCGGGCTCCTACGGCCGCACCCGGTGGCCGCGCCACCACGACCGCCCCCGGACCGTTTCCCATGGAAACGCTTCACGTACGGGATGCGTGGGACGGGCGGGACGGACGGGAGCCCGGGGACGTACCGCGTCCCCGCACCGCGTCGAACCCGGTGCCCGAGCCTGCCCGCTGAGCCGGTCCACCCACCGGCCGGGCGGCATCCGGCGCCACCCGGCGGCCCGCGACCCTCGCGGGCCGCCGGTTCGTATCTCAGCCGGACGTGATGCCCAGGGCCTCGCGTATCCCGGCGGCCAGTCGCGCGTCCAGGCCCGGCACGGTCATCCGGTTCTTGACCACCGCGAAGGAGAACCGGTGCGCCGGATCGGCGAAGCCCGTGGTGCCGCCCGACCCACTGTGGCCGAAGGCGCCCGCCGGGCGCACCGGCGACGGACGGCTGTCGCCGACCGTGAAGCCGTAGCCCATCGCGCCCGGCCCGCCCATCGTCCGGTCCACCCCGCTGAACTGTGGGGTGGCCGCGGTCTTCAGCGTGGCTCCGGACAGCAGCCGCACCCCGTCCAGCTCGCCGCCGCAGGCCAGCGCCGCGTACATCCGGGCGGCCGCACGGGCGGTCAGGTATCCGTTCGACGGCAGCACCGTGCTGCGGAAGTCGCTACGGTTGGCCAGCTCCGCGAGGGGCAGGACGCCGGGCGGAGCGGCGACGAAGAACGGCGCGCCGGGCGGCATCCGGTCCAGCAGCGCCCCCCAGCCGCCGTCGTCGCAGTCCGCCACCCGTGACGCGAGGTGCTCGGGGATATGGAAGAGCAGGTCGTCGCCGATCCCGAGCGGCTCGGCCAGCTCCTCGCGCAGCAGCTCGTCGCAGCTTCGGCCGGTGGCACGGCGCAGGATCTCCGCCACGAGGATGCCGTAGGTCCAGGCGTGGTAGCCGAACGCGCTGCCCGGCTCCCAGCGCGGCGGCTGCGCGGCCAACCAGTCGGCCATGGCGGGCAGGTCGAGCAACTGCTCCACGGTGATGTCCGGCGGCAGATGGGGCAGCCCCGCCGCGTGGCCGAGCACATGCCCCAGCGTGATCCCTTCCTTGCCGGCCGCGCCGAATTCGGGCCAATGGCGCGCCACGGGCGTGTCGTACGCCAGCGCTCCCCGGTCCACCAGCACGGCGACCAGCGCCGCCACCACGCCCTTCCCCATCGACCAGGCCGGAATGATCGTGTCCGGCCCCATCGGCCGCTCGCCGGCCGCGTCGACGGATCCCGCCCAGGCGGCCACCTGCACCCCGCACTCCGCGCCGGAGGCGGTCACCTCCGCCAGGATGTCCTCGACGCGCCGTTGTGCCGCGTTGTCCAGCCCCGCCGTCTTCGTCCCCACCAGCCGTGTCCCTCCCCCGTGGGCCCGCTTCCCGGGTCCCCACCGCTTCCAACTCCCCCGCGTCCGCCCGGGTTCCCGGCCTCCTCACGTCACCTTCCACGCCCCGCGCGAACACGCCCCGGACGTACGACTCGGACGTATGCCCCGGCCGTACGACCCGACACACAGCCTCACGCCCCGGACGCACGGCCGGAAACCGACGAGGGCGGGCGGGCCGGCGGATCGGCGGCACTACGCTCGGCGGGCACCCGGCCCCGCGCCCACCCCCCGTCCCGCTCGCGTGTCCCGCCGCTCCCACCCGCGCTCGCCCAGGCCGCTCCCGCGTGCCCCCGGCGGCCGGCCGCTCGTTGTCCCTCCGCCCGCCCCGCTCTCGCGCGCCGCCGAAGGGACCTCCATGGCCGAGACTCCGACCATCTCCCCCGCCTCCCTCCAGGACTGGTCGACGGTCCGCGACTGGGCCGCGGCCGAGGGCTGGAACCCGGGGCTCGCGGACACCCGCACGTTCTTCGCCCAGGACCCCGGCGGCTTCTTCCTGGGACGGCTCGGCGGAGAGCCGGTGTCGGCGATCTCCGTCGTCAACTACGACGCCGACTACGCCTTCCTGGGGTTCTATCTCGTCCGTCCCGACCTGCGCGGTCACGGCCACGGCCTGGCGATCTGGCGGGCCGCGCTCGCGCACGCGGGCGGGCGGACGGTCGGGCTCGACGGGGTGCCTGCACAGCAGGACAACTACCGCCAGTCGGGGTTCGCCCTGGCCCACCGGTCCGCTCGCTACGTCGGGGAAGTGCCGCGGCCAAAGCGGCCCGCGGCCGGGGTGGTGGCGGCCGAGCGGGTCGATCCGGCCGTGCTCGCCGCGTACGACAGTGCCTGCCACCCGGCCGACCGGCCGAGGTTCCTCGCGTCCTGGCTCGGCACGCCGGGGCACCGGGCGCTGGCCCGGGTCGTGGATGGCCGCCCCACCGGATACGGCGTGGTCCGGCCCGCCGAGCAGGAGGCGCGGATCGGCCCGCTGTTCGCCGACACCCCGGCCGACGCCGCCGCCCTCCTCGACGCGCTCGCCGCCGAGGCCCGGGCCTTCGGCGCGTCCCGGATCGCCGTCGACATGCCGGAGGTGAACCCGGCGGCGGCCCGGATCGCCGAGGAACGCGGGCTCACGCCCACGTTCGAGACGGCCCGCATGTACACGGGTCCGATCCGTCCGGTCGCGTGGGAGCGGGTCTACGGTGTGACGACACTCGAACTGGGCTGAGGAAAGGAGCCACGCGGTGGGCGGTAACGGGGACTGGCAGCGGTTGGTGTCGGGGCTGTTCGAGCGGGTACGGCGTGAACTGGCCGCCGCGCTGGAGGGGCTCGCGGACGCCGAGCTGGACGAGCGGCTCGCCCCGGGCCTCAACAGTCCCGGGTGGCTCGCCTGGCATGTGGCCCGTGGTCAGGACCGGAACGTGTCCGAGCTGATGGGCGCGCCCCAGTTGTGGGTGGCGGACGGCTGGGCGGCGCCGTGCGGGCGTCCGGCGGATCCATCGGACACCGGCTTCGGTCACTCGCCTGCCGAGGCCGCCGCCTTCCGCAGCCCGGGGGGTCGCCTGCTTCTCTCGTACCACCGTGCCGTCCACGAACGGACTGAGCGGTATTGCGCGTCGGCACCGGCCGGCGACCTCGGACGGTCCGTCACCAGCCCGACCCTGGGCAACACCCACACCGTCGAGGAGCGGTTGCGGGGTCTTCTCGCGGATTCCTTCGCCCACTTGGGGCAGATCGCCCTGCTGCGCGGGGCGCCGTCCGGCGGAGCGCGGGAGGAGCCGGGAACGCGGTAGGGGGCCGGAAGCATGGGAGAGGCCGGGATCACGGTGCTCGCGGCGGGATTTCCCCCGAGCGGTTCCGGGCGGTCTCCCGGCGGACGCCCGGCCCTTTCCCGGTTTTCGGCCGGGGCTCCCCCGCCCCTCCCCCGCCACCCGCCGAGGGGGACAAGGGTTTTCCCCGTATCGGGCGCACCCCGGCGTTCCCTACTGTCTGGCCCACCGGCAGATCCCACCCCCCGCCACCCTCCTGCCCAGCGCAGGAGAAGGGCGGCGGGTCCGCCGGGGGCGGCCTTGACCCGGGCCGTCGCGCCGGTGGCGGCGCAAGGGACCCCACTCCCGGGGAACGGCGGGACGCGACCCCACTTCGCCCCCTCGTTCCCGCGCCGCCGCCCTGCTCCCTCTCCTCCCTTTCCTTCGCCCCGCCGGCAGATCCGCCCGGCAGATCCGCACAGCAGATCCGCCCGGGGCGCCCCCACGGAAACCGGCCCTCCCTTTCGCACCTTCCGGCCTTCCTGCCCTCTTCCGTCGTCTCCCTCGCACGCGGGCCGGGCGCGCGCGACACGGCCTCGCGGGCTCGTTGGCGTATATACGCCGAACGTGACCGGTGAAGTGCCCCGGCCGCCGTGCCCCCATGCGTACACACCGTCGCCCCTCGCCCCGTCTTCGCAGGTCAGCGCGGGGCCGACGGACTACACCACGAATACGCGCGCCTGCTGGATGTGGCCCATTCACATGCCCTTCACCATGGGCACCTCGTCCGTATCCCGGACACGGGGCCTGGACTGCGGCGCCGGGCTCCGTATCCTCTGCGCAACGGGGCTCATGGGAGGGGCCCGAGCGCCGGAGGGTGGTGGACACGTGACGACAGCGCCGCTGCGGCCTGCGCCGGTGGGCCGGGAGGAACTCCTCGCCCGCTTGGACCACGTCCTGCGTCATCGGGGCCAGGCGCTGCTCACCGGTCCCGCCGGCGTCGGCAAGACCGAGGTCGCTCTCGCCATGGCCGCCCGCGCGGAAGCGCGGGGCGAGACCGTGCTCTGGCTGTCCACGCTGCCGGCCGACCGTGAGATATCCGGGGCGGCCGCGGCGGCCCTGGTCGCCTCGGTCGCCACCACCCTCGCCGGACAGGCGCCGGTCACCACCGGCGGACGCCGGCGGGTGGTGACCGCCGATCCGCAGGGCGGGAGACGGAGGGTGCCGGCGCCCCGTTCGCGCCCGCCCCACCCCGAGCTCGCGGCCCTGGAGGCCTCGACAGGACCGGGCCCGGCCTCCCCTTCCGGGAACGGCTCCGGCCCCGGACTCGAACCCGGACCCGGCGCGGGTTCCGCTTCGGGCTCCGGTTCCATTGCCATTTCCGGTTCCGGCTCCGGTTCCGGCTCGGACCCCGGTTCCGGATCTCGCTCCGTTCCGGCTTCCGTTCCGGCTTCCGCCGCTGCCGCGGCGCCCCGCGGCCGGCTCCGCTCCTCCGCTTCCTCGGCCGTCCCGCTCGGAGTGACCGCCTCGGGAATCCTCGAAGGGCTCCCCGGGCCGCAGCGGGCCGCCGTCGCCGTGCTGTGCCGTGAGGCCCCGCCCCAGGACGGGGGCCGGGATCCGATCGCGCTGCGCCTCGGCATCGCCGGGATCCTGCGGACGCTGACCGCGCGGGGCCCCGCGCTGCTCGTCGTCGACGGTGTCCAGAGCATCGATCCGGACAGTGCCGATCTGCTCCGCTTCGCCCTCCACTTGGCGCCGCCCGCGCTGCGGGTGATCGCCGTCGAGACCCCCGAGGCGTACGGCACCGGCGCCCCCGGAGAGGCCGGGTGGTCCTCCGGCGGCCCGGACCATCCGCACGACACTCGGCTGTGGGTGCCGTCCGAGGCGGACGTGCTGCTGGTTCCGCCGCTCCAGGCCGACGAGATCGCCGAACTCCTCATCCATCACCGGCTGCCGTCCCGGATGGCCGGCCGTGTCCACAAGGCCAGCGGCGGCAATCCGCGGCTCGCGCTCGCGGTCGGCCGCTCGCTGGCCGACGCCCGGACCCCGGTGCATCACGCCGAGGCGCTGACCCTGTCGGGGCGGGCCCGGGACCTGGCCCGGCAGTTGCTCGGGGCCGCGCCGGACGGGGTGCGCGAGACCCTGCTCCTGGCGGCGCTCGCGCTGCGGCCCACGGCCACGCTGATACGGCGGGCCGGGCGGCCCGACGCGGAGGCGGACCTGGCGGCGGCCGAACGGGCCGGGCTGGTCTCGCTCGCCGAGGACGGCACGGTCGCGTTCACGGCCGGGCTGCTGCCGTCGACCCTCGTCCATGACGCCTCCTGGGCCCGGCGCAGCGCGGGACACGCGGCGCTTTCCGGGGTCGTCGACGACGCGGTGGAGGCGATACGTCACCGGGCGCTGGCCACCGACGCGCCACAGGAGGAGCTGGCGGCCGAACTCGCGGAGGCGGCCTCCGTCGCACGGCGGCGCGGCAACAGTCCGCTGGCGGCCGAACTCGCCCTGCTGGCCGCCGAGACGACGCCGGGAAGGGACGCCAAGCAGCGGATCTGCCGACTGACCGACGCCGCCGAGGAGGCCGCCCGGGCCGGCCGCGCCGATCTCGCGATGCGTGCCGCGGCGGACCTGCTCGCCCGGGACGCGTCGCCCGCCGACCGGGTGCGCGCCCGGCTCGCCGTCCTCGACACGGCGGGACAGGGTCTGGCAGGGCTCGACGAGATGTACGTCCACGCGCTGGAGGACTCCGAGGGCGACACCGCGCTACGGGCCGCCGTGCGGCTCCGGCTGGCCGTCAAGTACGTGGTGGCGAACGGCGATCCGGCCCGCTCCCGGCTGGCCGCGATGGCCGCGGCCGAGCTGGCGGGGTCGATCGGCGACAGCCGTACGACCGCCGAGGCCCTGACTCTCCAGGCCCGGATGGAACGCGCGCTCGGTTCGCCGGGCGCGGAGACGGTGCTGGCGCGGGCGCGCGAACTGGAGACGGCCGAGCGCCCGGCCGGAGTCCACAACGCCGCACAGATTCTGACGATCCGTCACGCGCTGTTCGACGGGCGGCTGGTGGAGGCCCGGTCGCAACTGGGCGCTCTGCTGCCCCTCGTCCAGCGGCGCGGCTCGGTCGAGGACGCGATCGAACTCCTCATCACCCTCGCGGAGATCGAGTCGCGCATCGGACCGTGCGCGGCCGCCCTGACGCATGCCGGACAGTCCCTCGCGCTGACCCTGGAGGCGGGTCTGTCCCCGGGGCCCGCCTGGTACGCGCTGGCGCTCGCCGAGACGGCGGGCGGCAGCTTCGCCCGCGCGGCCAGCTATGCCCGGCGCAGCGTGCAGGCGTCGGAGGAGGAGGGCGACCGGGTCTTCCTGTCGCGCAGCCTGTACGCGCTCGGCCGGGTCCAGCTCGTGAACGGGGACGTGACCGCGGCTCTGGAGAGCCTGCGCCGGGTCGAGGCGAACGAGCGCGCCCAGTCCACCGTGGACCCGTCGATGCTGCGCTGGCACGAGGAGCTCGCCGAGTCGCTGCTCGCGCATGACGACGTGGCCGCCGCCCGGGCGGTGCTCGCGGAGGTGCGGCCGGTCGGCGAGCGGCTGGGCCGGGCCCGGGTGCTGCTCGGCTGCGACCGGGCGTACGCGCTCTGCCTGGCCGCCGAGGGCCGTACGGACGAGGCGGCGGAACTGCTCGCGGGCACGGCGAGCCGGTTCGCGGACGCGGAGCTGCCCCTGGAGCAGGGGCGGGCGCTGATGGCGCTGGCCCGGGTGGAGAGGCGACGGCGGCGGCGTTCGGCGGCGCAGACGGCGCTCCAGTCGGCGGCGGCGGTGTTCGAGCGGGCCGGGGCGGTGCCGTGGACGGCGCTGGCCGTGGAGCCGCACGGCGGCGTCCCGGCGTCCGAGGTTCCGGCCCACGAGGAGAGCCTGCCCGCACTGTCCGTGCTCACGGAGGCGGAACTGCGGCTCGCGCTGCTGGTGGGCCAGGGCGCGAGCAATCAGGAAGCGGCGGCCAAGCTGTATCTGAGCGTGAAGACGGTCGAGGCACGGCTGACCCGCATCTACCAGAAGCTGGACGTCCGCTCGCGCGCCCAGCTCGCGACGGCGCTGCGACCCTGAGGCCCGTACCCGGCCCGACGGCCGCACGGCCCGGCTGCCGCACGGGTCCTGCCGCCGCGCCGCCGTGAGGCCTCGCCGGCCGGCCGGCCGGCCCGCTCCGACTCCGCCTCCGCCTCCGGCAGCGATTGCGGGGGCTCCGGCCCGGCGGGACGATGACAACCGGGGACGAGGCCCCGGCCGGAGCCGGCCGCGGCACATCGCGGCCCGGTGCGCCGCCGAACCAGTCCGGCCCGCGCGGAGGTGACGCACGATGCGGTACGGGAGCGGCTCACGCGGTGGCACGCTCGGCGGCTCGCCGGTCGCGACCCGCCCGGAGGACGTCTTCAGCGATCCGGGCGCGGTGGCCGCGCGGGTGCGGGCCCGTCTGGAGGAGGAGCTGGAGTCCCCCGAGTTCCCCGAGGTGACGGGCTTCGACGAGGCCACCGGAGCGGACGGGGAGCCGCCGCCCCGCATCGCGCCGGCGGTGGAGGTGGCCCGGTTCGCCCGGGAGGAGCGGGCCCGGGTGCTGGAGGCGGGGGTGAGCGGTCTGGAAAAACTGGCGGCCGGGCGGGCGGACGCGATCGACGAGGACGAGTACGTGGGTGTGGCGGCGATCGTCCTCCTGGAGGGCCGGCCCGCGATCCCGGTGCGCGGGCGGAACTTCGCCCCGCCGCCGGAGACCTGGGCGGTGCTCGACGGCGAACGGGCGGCGATCGGCGCGTCGCTCGCCGCGGTCGGCCGAGTGGTGGTCGGCGGGCACCCGAGTCTGGACTGGATCGGCACGGCTTTCCTGGCGGGGCCGGAGGTGGTACTGACGACCCGGCGCGTGGCCGCGGAGTTCTGTCGTGCCGACGACACGGGCTGGGCGTTCCGCCCCGGGATGACGGCGCGGCTCGCTCCCGGCGAGAAGCTGCCCGCGCATCCGGCGCCCGGCCCCGTGGCGGCGGCCGAGCAACTCCCGTACGAGATCACCGGGGTGATCGGGGTGCACCCGGACGCCGACCTCGCGCTGCTGCGGCTCGCTCCGCCCACCGGTGAGCCGCGCCCGGACCCGCTCGCGATCGCGGCGGACGCGCCGGCGGACCTGCCCGGCCGGGCGGTGTACGTGATCGGCTATCCGGCCGGGGACGGGCGCCGCGACGAACCGGAGACGATGCGCCGTATCTTCATGGACGCCTACGATCTGAAGCGGCTCCAGCCGGGCCGGGCCACCGGCTTCTCGCCGGGCGCCCTGGAGCTGTGGCACGACTGCTCGACGCTCGGCGACAACGGTGGCGCCCCGGTCGTCGACCTCGCCGATCACCGGGTCCTCGGGCTGCACACCGGCGGGCGCTACCGGGTCGGCAATGTCGCCGTGCCCCTGTGGGAGCTGGTGGACGATCCGCTGCTCGCCCGCGCGGAGGTCAACTGGGTGTGAGCGGCGCCCTCATCGGGCGGCGGCCATCATCGCGAGGAGCCGCGAGAGGTCCCGCTCGAAGGTGTACTCGCGCAGCAGTGTGGTGGGCGTGCCGGACGCGTCGAGCCGCCAGAGGAAGTGGTAGAGGACGGGCTCGCCACCCTTGACCCGGCGCATCACGACGGACCCCAGGTCGCCCGAGGATCCAACGGACGGGAAGGTCACGTCGTCCACGGAGTCGCCGACGCTCTGCCCGCTCTGCTTCAACGCCCGGAATCTGTCCATGAAATGACGCTTCGTCAATACGACTGTACGGCCCTCCTGATCGACCCGCACGTTCTCGAACTCGGGGTCGTACAGGACGTCGAGGAGCTCGGTGTCGAGGACGAGCCCGGCCTCCAGATAGGTGCGCATGCGGGCGATCAGCCGCTGCGCCAGGGCCTGTTCGGTGTCCAGGTGCATGGTGACGGTGTCCTCTCGGCGGGATGGAGTGGGTGACGGGATCCACCGTGCCGGGTGGCACCGACGGATCACCGACATCCCGCCGACGCCTTCCGCGAGAGGCAGCCGATGCCGTGCCAGCCGTCAGACTTCAGACTTCAGACTTCAGGCGTCGGACAGCAGACCGAAGACGGGGCGCAGACCGTGCGGGCGGCGGTCGACCGGAAGCGGGTCGACGAAGTGCACACGGGCGCCGAGCGCGACGGCCCCGCCGTCGGCCCTGCGGTCGTCGCCGACCATCAGCGTCTCGGCCGGGTCGAGACCGAGTTCCCGGCAGGCATAGCGGAAGATGGCCGGGTCCGGCTTCTGCGCGCCGACCTCGAAGGAGAGGGCGAACACGTCGATCCACTGGTCGAGTCCGTGGACGCGGAACACCGGCCGCAGGTCCCAGGCGATGTTGCTGACGACGGCGACGGATACACCGGCGCGGCTCAGTTCGGCGAGGGTGCGGGCGGTATCGGGATACGGGTGCCATGCCTCGGGCGTCTTGTGGCGCTCGTAGAGCGCGTCGGTCAGCTCCGGGTCCGTCACCCCGGACGCGTGGATCAGTCCGGTGTACGCGGCACGGTGCCGTTCGGCATCCAGGTCGCGCTCCTCCCACAGCCGCTCCAGCCGGGCGGGCACCTCCCGTGGCGCGGGGCCGCCGGGCAGCGCGCCATGGTGGGTGAGGCGCTCCACGGTATGGGCGAACGCGTCGCCGGAGAGCCGCGCGCCGGTCGCGGCGAGCCCCGCGTCCAGCCAGTGCGCGATGGACTCGACACGCAGCAGCGTGCCGGAGAAGTCGAACATGACGCCTTTGATCACCCTCCGATCGTAGAACGCGAAACCGACGACACCAGGAGGGAACTACGGGAAACCTTTCCGCGTTATACCCCCCATGGGTATGTCGAAAGCAGACGTGGCGCAAGCCCACGGCGAGGAGGCGACGGTGCAGGGGACCACGACACAGGACGGCGCGGCGCGCGAGGAGCGGGGCGTGTCGGACGGCGGCGCGCCACGGCGGCGGCTGGCGGCGCTCCAGCCGGAGCAGGCCACCGGGAAGGCCCGCGAACTGCTCGCCGACATCGTCGAACGGCACGGCTCGGCGGGTGAGATGGTGTCGACGATGGCCCACTCCCCCGCGGTCCTGGAGGGCTATCTCAGCCTGTCCCGCGCCACGAAGCGGGTGAAGATCCCCCGGGCCCTGAGCGAGAAGATCTCCCTCGCGGTCCAGGAGTGGATCGGCTGCGGCACCTGCCGCCAGGCCCATGTCGACGCCGCCCGGGCCGCCGGTCTGCACGACAGCGACATCGAACTGGCACGTCAGGGCACCTCCACCGACGCCCGCGAGGCCGCGTTGATCGCCGTCGCCCTGAAGGTCCTCGTGGAGCCGAGCGCGCTGGGCGACCAGGACGTGGCGGAGCTGCGGGAACACGGCTGGAGCGACCGGATCATCGCCGAGGTGGTGTCGGTGGTGACCCTCAACATGCTCACGGGCGCGTTCAACCTGCTGGCCGGGATCCAGCCCGCGGACGACGACGAGGCGTAAGAACGGCGCGCGGAAGCGGGGCACGGGAGGCGGGAGACGGGAGTCCGGACGCGGTTGACCGTACGCGAGAAGCGGGACGGTCCGGTCCGGCCCACCCGCCCCGTACGCCGTCCGGTCCAGGAATCCCCTGCCGCCCGGGCCCGCTCGTGATTCGATGGGCGGACCCGCACGGCCCGCCGACCATCGGAGCGTCCATGCCTTCTCGCCCGCTCACCGTCGCCGTCCTCGGCACGGGGATCATGGGAGCCGCCATGGCCCGCAACCTGGCTCGGGCCGGGCACACCGTACGGGCCTGGAACCGGACCCGCGAGCGCGCCGAACCGCTGACGAAGGACGGGGCGCACATCGCCGACACCCCGGCCGAGGCCGTCACGGACGCCGATGTCGTCCTGACGATGCTGTACGACGGGCCGGCCGCCCTCGACGCGATGCGCCAGGCGGCACCCGGTCTGCGCGCCGGGACGGTGTGGATGCAGTCGACCACCGCCGGACTCGACGGCCTCGCCGAACTCGCCGACTTCGCCCACACCCACGACCTGCTCTTCTACGATGCCCCCGTGCTCGGCACCAAGGCCCCTGCCGAGGCCGGGGAGTTGACCGTCCTCGCCGCCGGGCCCGAGGCCGGCCGGGAGACGATCGGCCCCGTCTTCGAGGCCGTCGGCACCCGCACGGTGTGGACCGGGGAGGACGGCGCGAGCGGCTCCTCGACCCGGCTCAAGCTGGTCACCAACAGCTGGGTCCTCGCCGTCACCAACGCGGCCGGCGAGGTACTGAACCTGGCCGGGGCGCTCGGCGTGGATCCGGGCGCCTTCTTCGACACCATCGACGGCGGCGGGCTCGACATGGGCTATCTGCGTGCGAAGACCGCGCTGATCCTGGAGGACCGGCTGACGCCCGCGAACTTCGCCGTGACGACCGCCGCCAAGGACGCGCGGCTGATCGTCGAGGCCGGCCGCCGGTACGGGGTGCGGCTCGACGTCGCCGAGGCCGGCGCGGCGCGCTTCGGCCGGGCCGTCGCCCAGGGGCACGGCGACGAGGACATGGCCGCCGCGTACTTCGCCGGTTACGACGCGGACGCCGAACTCGAGCGGGTACACCGTGAGGTCGGCACCCGCGAGGTGCCGGACGGCACCGCCGACACGGTACTTCTGCGCCGTACGTACGAGACCGGTGCCGCCGGCCTGTGGGACGCGCTCACCACGCCCGGACGGCTCGGCCGCTGGTTCCTGCCGGTCACCGGCACACTCGCGCCCGGCGGGCACTACCGGCTCGAAGGCAACGCGGCCGGCGAGATCCTGGAGTGCGTCGCCCCCGAACGGCTGCGCCTGTCCTGGCTGTTCGGCCCCGACCCGGGACTGAGCGAGGTCACCGTCCGGCTCACCCCGGCCGGCCCCACCCGTACGGTGCTCGAACTGGAGCATCTGACCGTCGCCTCCCCCGAGTTCCGGGCCCGCTACGGACCGGGGGCCTCGGGTGTCGGCTGGGACATGGTCCTGCGCGCCCTGGCCCGGCACCTCACGGACGCCACGCTCAGCCGGGCCGAGGCGACGGCGTGGGAGACCTCCGCGGAAGGGCGCGCCTTCCTCACCCACGCGGGCGAGGCATGGGGAGCCGCGTACGCGGCGGCGGGAGCGGACGCCCGGACGGTGGAGTCGACGACGGCGGCGACGATCGCGTTCTACACCGGCGAACCCGCCCGGTAGGACCCCGCGGGCCGGGCGGCGCCGACCCGACGACCAAGGCCCCATCACCCCGACCCGGCCCACCCCGACCCGGCCCAGCCAGACCTCCCGAGCCGCGTCGGCCCGTCAGCCCCGGATGAGCGCCATCAGCTCGTCGTGGGTCCGCTGGTCGGCCGCGGCCACGAGCCCGCGGCCCGGCCGTCCCGGCTCCCCGAGCGGCTGCCCGTCGATGCCGGTGACGACACATCCGGCGGCCCGGCACAGCGCGATGCCGGCGGCGAAGTGGACCGTGTCGGCGAGATCACCGCCGTCCGTGACGTACGCGGCGCGCCTGCCCGCCGCGACCCAGGCGACGGCCAGCGAGGAGGAGACGACCCGGGGACGGAATCCGGCGGCGAAGCCGGGGTGGGCGAGCAGGTCCACGGCGCGGAAGCCGGGCGCGTTCGGGAAGGGCGCGTCCAGGTTGACGTCCACCAGGCGCCCGGCGGCAGACGGCGCGAGCGGGGTGTCCGCGCCGTCGCGGCGCACCCGGGCCACCTGGCCGTCGGTCCAGTAGACCTCGCCGGCGAAGGGGTCGGCCACGGCGGCGGCGCCACCGCCGAGGGCCACGTTGACGGCGACGACCATGGTGCCGTGGGCGTAGTTGAGGGTGCCGCACAGCGGGTCGACGTACCACTGCCGTCCGGCCCCGGCGACGCCCTGCTCGCCCCCCTCCTCGCCGAGCACGCCGTCGTCGGGCCGGGCGGCACGGAGCACGTCCAGGATCGCCTGTTCGGCGGCGAGGTCGGCGGAGGTGGCGAAGTCCCCGCCGCCCTTGTCGATCCGGTCGAGACGGCGGCCGTAGAGGTCGCGTACGACCCCGGAGCCGGCGCGGGCGGCGGCGATGGCCACCTCGGCGTCGTCGGCGAGCACGAGATCGCGGGCGTCGAAGGCGTCACGAAGATCCCCGACGGGGGCGGAGGCATGCGTCATGCCGCCACACTAGCGCCGGGCCACCCCGGGACATTCGCCCGGCACTCCCACCGACGACGTCCTGAACTCCTGTCCGAGAAACCCCAACTCGCCTCATTGCGACGGCCCTTGCAACGACGGGCCCACCACCCCGGCCGGGGCTCCCCGCGCGGGGGCGCACACCCGGTCATGGTCCCCGGGCCCGCTCGCGGCGCTCTGCCCGCGGGCGCGGACCGGCCCGAGTGGCGGTCCGCTTCACCACCCCGTATGACCCCCGCTTGCGGGGTGCGGACCGCCGGGTTTGAGTGGGAGTGCCCCAGCCCCGCTCGAACCCGGCGGTCCGTGGTGGGCGGCCACCCTCCCCACCAGGAGCTTCAGATGTCGATGGCGTTCGGTTCCCCTTTCGGTCCCTCCGATCCGTTCGGCGATCTGCTGAACCGGTTCTTCGGGATGTCACCGGCGTCCTCGCCTCCGGCCGTCCAGCGTGTCCCCATCGGGCGGCTGCTCACCGAGTCGTCGCGCGAGCTGCTCGGGCTCGCCACCCGCCGGGCGGTCGAGGACGGCACCACGGACCTGGACACCGAACATCTGCTGTGGGCGGCCACCCAGGTCGAGCCGTCCCGGCGGATCCTGGAGCGGGCCGGGGTGGACCCGGAGCGGCTCGCCGGACGGATCGCCGGGGTGCTGCCCCGCGAGTCCGGCGAGCCGTCGTCCGAACCGGGTCTCACCCCGGCCGCCAAACGCACCCTGGCCGCCGCGCACGCCTACGCGCAGGCCGCCGGGGTGTCGTACATCGGTCCGGAGCACATCCTCGGCGCGCTCCTCGCGGACCCCGACTCCGGCGCCACCCGCTTTCTGCGGGCCGAGGACTTCGACGTACAGAGGCTGCGCGGGCTCGCGGAGCAGTCCGCGCGCCCCGAGAGCGCGCCCGCCGCGCCCCGGCAGCCCGCCACCTCCCTGGACGAGTACGGCCGCGACCTCACCGAGGAGGCGAGGGCGGGCAAGCTGGATCCGGTGGTCGGCCGGTCCGAGGAGATCGAGCAGACCGTGGAGATCCTCTCCCGGCGCTCCAAGAACAACCCGGTGCTCATCGGCGAGCCGGGCGTCGGCAAGACCGCGATCGTCGAGGGTCTGGCGCAGCGGATCGTGGCCGGGGAGGTGCCCGACACCCTGAAGGACAAGCGGGTCGTCTCCCTCGACCTGTCCGGGATGGTCGCCGGGGCGCAGTACCGGGGCCAGTTCGAGGAACGCCTCAAGAAGGTCATCGAGGACGTCCAGGAGGCCGGTGGCGAGATCATCCTCTTCATCGACGAGCTGCACACCGTCGTCGGGGCGGGCGCCACCGGCGAGGGCTCGATGGACGCCGGCAATATGCTCAAGCCCGCTCTCGCCCGGGGCGAACTGCATGTCGTGGGCGCGACGACCATCGACGAGTACCGCAAGCACGTCGAGAAGGACGCCGCGCTCGAACGCCGCTTCCAGCCGGTCCTGGTCCCCGAGCCGACGGTCGAGGAGACCGTGCAGATCCTGGAGGGGCTGCGCGACGCCTACGAGGCGCACCATCAGGTCCGGTTCGCCGACGGGGCGCTCGCGGCGGCGGCCCGGTTGTCCGACCGGTACATCAGCGACCGGTTCCTGCCCGACAAGGCGATCGATCTGATGGACCAGGCCGGCGCCCGGGTCCGGCTGCGCAGCGCGAGCCGTTCCACCGAGGTCGTCAGCCGCGAGGACGAACTGGCGAAGCTGCGCCGGGAGAAGGACCAGGCGGTCGCGGGCGAGGAGTTCGAGAAGGCGTCGGCGCTGAAGAAGCGGATCGCCGAGGTCGAGGGCGAGCTGGCCGGCATCGAGGAGCGGCGCGAGGGCGTCGTCTCGGTCACGGCCGGCGACATCGCCGACATCGTGTCCCGCCGTACCGGCATCCCGGTCTCCCAGCTCACCACCAGCGAGAAGGAGCGGCTGCTCCGGCTGGAGGAGGAGATGCACGAGCGGATCGTGGGCCAGGACGAGGCGGTCACGGCGGTCTCCGAGGCGGTACGGCGCAATCGCGCGGGCATGGGCGACCCGAACCGCCCGGTGGGCTCGTTCCTCTTCCTCGGCCCGACGGGTGTCGGCAAGACGGAGCTGGCCAAGACACTGGCGGAGCTGCTCTTCGGCGACGAGGACCGGATGATCCGGTTCGACATGAGCGAGTTCCAGGAGAAGCACACCGTCGCCCGGCTGGTGGGCGCGCCGCCCGGATACGTCGGTTACGAGGAGGCCGGCCAGCTCACCGAGAAGGTGCGCCGTCACCCGTACAGCGTCGTCCTGTTCGACGAGGTGGAGAAGGCGCACCCGGACGTCTTCAACACCCTGCTGCAGATCCTCGACGACGGACGGCTGACCGACGGGCAGGGCCGTACGGTCGACTTCCGGCACTGTGTCGTCATCATGACGTCGAACATCGGCGCGCACCGGATCCTCGCCCATCAGGGGGACGCGGCGGAGCTGAAGGACGAGCTGATGGGCGATCTGCGGGGCCGGTTCCTGCCGGAGTTCCTCAACCGGATCGACGACATCATCGTCTTCCACAGTCTCACCGAGGCGGACCTCTCGCGGATCGTCGAGCATCTCCTCGACCGCAGCAAGCACCGGGTCCACGCGCAGGGCATGACGCTCAAGGTCACGGAGGCGGCGAAGAAGCTGCTGGTCGCGCATGGCTACCAGCCGGAGTTCGGGGCCCGTCCGCTGCGTCGCACGATCCAGACCGAACTGGACAACCGTGTCGCCTCCCTGCTGCTCGGTGGGAGTGCCGAGCCCGGGGACACGATCGTCGCGGACGTCGTCGACGACTCGCTGCACTGCTCGATCCGCAAGGCGGAGGCGACGGCGGGAGCGACGGATCCGGCGGAGAAGGGCTCTGCGGCAGGCGAGGCCAAGGCCGCCTGAGGCAAGGGGATTTCGATGGCGCGGATGGTGGTGGAGGGCGAGGAGATCGTGGTCCGGCTCGGTCCGGGCGAGATCCCGGCGGCCCGTCGCCGTACGGTCCGGCTGCCCGTCTCGGCGCTGCGCCGGGTCGGTGTCGAACCCGACTGGTGGCGGGTCCTGCGGGGTGAGGCCGGGCCCGGGCGGTGGCTGCCGGGACGGTGCGTGGGGGTCCGGCACGGCCCATCCGGCACGGACTTCACGGCCGTGCGGTCCGGCGGTCCGGTGCTCTGGATCGAGCTGGCCCCCGGCGCCCCCTTCAGCCGGGTGGCCGTCTCGGACCCCACCCCCGACACCACCGCGCGGACGCTGCGCGGTCTGCTGCCGAGAGGGCTGCACGAGCGTCGGGAGACGGTGTGACCGGCCCCGCCCTCATACGTGTGCCACGTGCGCCCGCCCCGTACCGGGAGTGCCGGTACGGGGCGGGCGAAGCACCGGGCGAGGCCGGGGCCGCGGGCCTCGCGTGCCCGGGGCCCGGTCCGAAGCGCCGTCAGACGCGGTCGGCGGCGATCAGCACGTACTGGAAGGAGCCGTCCTTGTAGGACTCGATGAACGCCTCCTCGATGCCGGTGACCAGCGAGGACGTGGCACGCAGCTCCCAGTACGGCAGGGTGTCGGGGGTCAGGTCGATGATCGTGTTCGGCACCAGCCGGTTGTCGGCCATGGCCCGCAGGTACTCGCGACGGGAGTGGATGTTGCACTCGAAGTGGGCGTTGATCTGCGAGACCCACTTGGAGGGCTGGCCGTACTTCGGGTTCCAGCAGCCGGTGATCGTGACGTAACGGCCGCCGACCTCGAGGATGCGGGAGTGCTCGGCGAACAGGTCGTGCAGGTCGACGTACATGCTGGACTCGTTGTTCCACGAGCCGGCGGCCTGCCCGGTCTCGAACGGGGTGTCGAGCATGTTGCAGACCCGGGCCTGGACGTGGCCCTCGATACCGAGTTCCTTGGCGCGTCCGTTGGCGAAGTCGGCCTGCTTGGCGGAGAGGGTGACACCCTCGACCTGGCAGCCGAAGCGCTGGTGGGCCATGACCATGGAGCCGCCGCGGCCGCAGCCCGCGTCCACGAGGAGGTCGTCGGACCCGATGGCGCCGAGGTTGTCGAACAGGACGTCGGCCTGCGCCGACTCCAGCCGGTGCAGCTCGGCGATCAGCTTCTTCTCGTAAGCGCTGTCCGAGGGGTCACCGAGGGCCGCCCGGTCGATCTCACCGACGCCGTAGTGGTGGTGGTACAGCCCGTCGACATCGCCGAGGCGCAGGTTCACGGGCCTGGCCTCGTTGTTCCAGTAGCGGGCGATGTCCCCCTGGTACGGGGTCGTCGGCGACGGGACGAACGTGGAGGTGCCGTCGGCGGTGGTGAACTCGGTGCTGGTCACAGATGTAGGTTCCGTTTCTTACCAGAAGTCGGGAAGGCTGTAGCGGTAGGTGTTGGTCTGGTGCCAGTAGTGGTTGCCGTCGACCCAGGCGGCGACGCCCTTGAGGAAGCGCGCCACGGTGGGTACGGGGCAGGCGGCGGCCAGTTCGGCGGCCGCGGCCTCGAAGGAGCGCATGAGGTCGTTGTGGACCTCGACCGCCTTGAGATAGGCGTCCTTCTCGGAGCTGCCCTCGCGGTCGGCGATGACCACCGGCAGGTTGAGGTGCCTGCCGGGACTGTTCTGCTCCTTGGTGTAGGAGTAGAGGTCGTTGACGATGGTCGTCGCGTTTCCGGCCAGGGCGATCACCCGCTGCATGGCGGGCTGGGCATGCAGGTCGGCGGGCAGTTCGTAACCGCCGACGCTGTCGGTGATGGTGGGGCAGGGGCGGAAGTTGTTGAACTGGCGCATCGCCAGGTACTCCCACACCTCGGGTACGTGGTCGGTCTCGGCCCACGCGGCCTCGGCGAGGTACCCCAGGTGCAGCCGGGCCATGTCGTGCCGGAACCGGTCCGCCTGGGAGGGCGTGGCCAGTGCCGTGAAGTACTCCATGGCGGAGCGGTAGGCCCGCCGGGGCGCGTCGGAGTACAGCGAGTCCGCCCAGGCCGGCTGGTACTCCCGCGTGGTGTGCAGCGGGTCGAGCGCGGTGTGCGCGAGGAGCAGCCGACTGCCGAGACCGACGGGCGAGCCGCCGTGGTCCTCGCAGTAGCAGTCGTCCACCGCGTTCTCGGCGACCATGAGCCGGGTGGCGGCCATGAGGTGGTCGATGGTCGGGGCGTCAGGGTGGCAGGCGACCATGTAGCGCCCCACGGAGAAACCGTCGAACTGGTCCTCCCACTCCGGGGGGTACGCCTGGACCTCGTCGACCGCCCAGTCCTTGATCCGGCGGCTGACCTCCTCGACCCGCGCGGGGTCGGGTTCGGCGATGGGGTGGTAGTAGAGGCCCGGGATCGGGGTCCCGTCCGCCGGGTCGACGGGCAGGGAGGGCGGGGCCGCCGGGATCTCGGTGACCACCGAGACCGGCGGCGCGAGCGGCTCCGGGCGCCGCGCGAGGAACAGGCTCGCGGTGCCGAGACCGCTCGGTCCGCGCAGGATCCGGGTCAGGTCGAGGCCGGCGGGTGCCGGGGCGTCGGCGTGCCCGGCCTCCGGTACGGACCCGGCCCGCAGCGCGGCTCCGGCCTGCGGTTGCGGCCCGGCGAGCGGCACCGGTCCGGCCTGCGGCACGGATGCGGTCGCGGGTACGGGACCGGCCTCGGGCGCCGCACCGGGGGCCGGTCCGGAACCGGACGCGGCCCCGGCCACCGGGAACAGAACGGTCGGCGGGCCGGGCAGGAAGGGTGGGGCGGGCGGGTCGGGCAGGCGCGACTGCCCGTGGGCAAGCCCGGGGTCGGGCATCCGTGGCTCCTTGCTGGGGTGGGTGGGGGCCCGGTCCGGTCGGTCCGGGCCGGTGCGGCGTTCGGACGGTTCCGTTCCGGACGGGCCCGGGGTGCCAGGGGCTGTCCGGTGGATCAGGGTCGGACAGGCCGGGGCGTCTGGTGCATGAGGTCTCCCCAGGCCCGCCAGGGCCCAGGGGACGGATGGCAAGGCGCCGGAGTGTCTTGACAGCGGAACCGTTCAGGCAGTTCGGCGACGCGGCCAGGTGCCGTGCCAGGTGTCACGGCCCCGGCCGGGATCCGCCGGACAGCCCCTGGGGGCCCGGAGTCCCGCGGGGCCCGGGAGTCGGGCCTTGCGGGCCACGGCGCCCGCAGGCTCAGTTCCTGCGGGCGATCTGGACGTTCTCCAGGACGCCGAGCGCGTCGGGCACGAGGATCGCGGCCGAGTAGTAGGCGGTGACGAGGTAGGAGATGATCGCCTGCTCGTTGATGCCCATGAAGCGCACGGACAGGCCCGGCTCCAGCTCCTCCGGGAGACCGGTCTGGTGCAGACCGATGACGCCCTGGTTGTCCTCGCCGGTACGCATGGCGATGATCGAGCTGGTCTGCTCCCGGCTGATCGGGATCTTGTTGCAGGGCAGGATCGGGACCCCGCGCCAGGCCGGGACCAGCTGGCCGCCGAAGTCGACGTGGTCCGGGTAGAGCCCGCGGGAGTTGAACTCGCGGCCGATCGCGGCGATCGCCCGGGGGTGGGCGAAGAAGAGCTTCGTGCCGCGGCGGCGGCAGAGCAGCTCGTCGAGGTCGTCCGGGGTGGGCGGGCCGGAGTGGGTCTGGATGCGCTGCTTGAAGTCGGCGTTGGCCAGCAGACCGAACTCGGGGTTGTTGACCAGCTCGTGCTCCTGGCGCTCGCGCAGCGCCTCGATGGTCAGCCGGACCTGCTCCTCGGTCTGGTTCATCGGGCCGTTGTAGAGGTCGGCGACCCGGCTGTGGACCTTGAGGACGGTCTGCGCGACCGACAGCTCGTACTCGCGCGGGTTGACCTCGTAGTCCACGAAGGCGCCGGGGAGTTCGGCCTCGCCGACATGGCCGGCGGACAGGGCGATCTCGGCCTCGCCGTGGCGGTTCTGCCGCTGCTGGGGCAGCGAGCTGAACGCCTCGATGTGCTCCCGGAGGGTAGGAGAGGCGTCGCGGACGGCGGCGAGGTCGGCCCGGGAGAGGGTGAGCAGGGTGCCGGGCGTCTCGGCGGTGGCGGTGTAGTCCCACTGGGCGTCGGCGTCCAGCAGCGCGTTCTCGCCGAAGCGGTCGCCGTCGGCGAGGACGGCGACGGCGACCTCGTCGCCGTACTTGCCGGAGGAGGTCTGGTTGACGCGGCCGTGGGCGATCAGGTGGATCTGGTCGGCAGGGGTGCCGCGCTCGACCAGGACCTCGCCGGCGCGGAAGTCACGCTGGACGCAGCGACGGGCGAGCTCGTTGAGTACCTCCTCGTCCTCGAAGCCGCGCAGCAGGGCGAGTTCACCGAGTTCGCGGGGAATGACCCGGACGGTGGATCCGTCCTGGACGAACTCGATGACACCGTCGCCGACGGTGTAGGTGAGGCGGCGGTTCACCCGGTAGGTGCCGCCCTTGGTCTCCACCCAGGGAAGCGTGCGCAGCAGCCACCGGGAGGTGATCTCCTGCATCTGCGGGGCGGACTTGGTGGTGGTGGCGAGGTTACGGGCCGCCTCGGTGCTGAGGCTGGACTGCGGCCGGGACGGCGCCGGTGCGGTGTCCTGGCCGGTCACAACGGTCATGGGGCGTGCGCTCCTTGGGGGAAGAGGACGTGCGGACGTACGGGGCGCGGCACCGCGGGCCTACGGGAGCCGAGGGGCTGCCGGCCTGCGGGAACCGCGAGAGCTGCGGGGAACTACGAGGGGGAACCGCAGGGGAACTTCTGGGCACTGCGGGCACTGCGGGCACTGCGAAACACGGAAATACAGGGACAAATTCTGGGAAATCCGCCCCAGATCCCGAGGAACAGTAACCGTCGGCGACCCCTGCTCGTGGGACGAGAGCGGGGCCATTACCCCAATGCAGTGATCTTGCGGGGACGGAGGTTTAAAAGGCGGACAACCACATTCACGCCACCTGGCGCCCCACGCGCCCAGCGCGCGGCCCCAGGCCGCACGCCTCCGACAACCCCGCGCACAAACCAGCGAATTGACGGCCTCTCAGGTGAGGGAGGCGTACGGCGATCGCGCGGGAGCGGTCGCGCGCCGACGGCCGATCGAGTGGACCGCGCGGGGAGAAGATATTTCCGGCCGGGGCGCACCACGACCGCCCGACGGACCGTCCACCGTCGATCCGTCGCCGTACGGCGTCAACAGAGCACCTCTGGATGTCACCCTCGGCTCGTCACGGTCGGTAGACCGCGTGTCGCGACGCCGGCCGGAACGCCACCGACTGAAACACCCGTTCGGCGGGTAAGGCGCCCATGATCACGATCCATCGGAGGGGAGCCAGAAGGATGCGGGAAGAACGGAACGACAGCGCCGGGCAGGACGTGCTGTCGGCGGCGGAGCTGTTCGACGGGCTCGGGCTGGACTACGAGAAGGCGTTCGGGCGGCTGCCGGCCCAGCGGGCCGCGGTCGAGTGGCTCACCGCCCGCCTGGAGCCGGGGGCGCGGGTCCTCGACGTCGGCAGCGGTACCGGCCGTCCGGTCGCCGAGCTGCTCACCGGGGCCGGCTGCGAGGTCACCGGCATCGACGTGTCCGCGACGATGGTCGCCCTGGCCCGCGAGCAGGTTCCGGGGGCGCGCTTCGAGCAGCGCGACATCCTCGGATACGAGCCGCCCGCGGGCGGTTTCGACGCCGTGTGCGCGTTCTTCCCGCTGCTGATGATGAGCCGCCCGGAGGCGGCCGCGGCGCTGCGGCGCATGGCCGGCTGCCTGGCACCCGGTGGCTGGCTGGTGAGCGCCACGGTGCCGGCGGACGTGGCGGAGGCCGAGATCGTCTGGATGGGCCGGCGGGCCCGGGTGTCCAGCGTCTCCGCCGAGGAGTACCTGCGGCAGCTGCGGGAGGACTGCGGTCTGGAGATCCACCACCACGAGCTGTCGGTCTTCCAGCCGGACGACCTCGCCGCCGCCCCGGAGGAGCACCTGTTCTGTTACGCGCGCAAGGCCGCCGCGTAGATCCTGATCCGAAAGAAGGACCCCAGGGCGTATTTCGCCATCAAGGCCCGGGAATTCGCGCCGATCCCGGGCCTGTGAGGCTCTTCCTTCCCGGGCATCCGGCCGAAAGCATTCCGAACCGGTACCTCGCCGGCGCCATCCGGCCAGATTCAGTCGCGGCACCGCCGAGGACCAGGAGTGCGGTGATGATGCCGGAGGCGATGCGGGCAGCGATGTTCTGATGGCAGCTGGTGGTCGACGGCACCTGGGACGGGGTGGGGCCAGGGCCGGTTCGCGCTCATGCCGTTCGCTAGCGCACGTCGACTCCCGCCGGGGTGTCCTCGTCCTCGCGGGCACCGCCGATGAAACCGCCCGACTGGTGCCGCCACAGCCGCGCGTAGGCGCCGTCGGCAGTCAACAGCTCCTGGTGCGCGCCCTGTTCGACGATCCGGCCGCGGTCGAGGACGAGCAGCCGGTCCATTCCTGCGACTGTGCTCAGCCGGTGGGCCACGACGAGGGCGGTACGGCCCTCCATCAGCCGCCACAGTGCTTCCTGCACCAGGATCTCGCTTTCCGAGTCGAGCGCGCTGGTCGCCTCGTCGAGCAGGAGGATGGGCGCGTCGCGCAGGATGGCCCGGGCGAGCGCGACCCGCTGGCGCTGCCCGCCGGAGAGCTTCACCCCGCGCTCCCCCACCATGGTCTCGAAGCCGTCCGGCAGCGTGTCCGCGAACTCGGTGACGTGCGCCGCCTCCGCCGCCCGTCTGATCTCGGCCTCGGTGGCATCGGGCCTGGCGAAGGCGATGTTCTCCCGCAGGGTGCGGTGGAACATGGCCGGTTCCTGCGGTACGTACGCGATCAGTCCGCGCAGGTCGGCCTGTGCCATCCGGCTGATGTCCTGGCCCCCGACGAGGATGCGTCCGGCGTCGACGTCCGCCATCCGCAGCAGCAGCCGGGTGAGGGTGGTCTTGCCGCCGCCCGAGCGGCCCACGAGCCCGATCTTCGTGCCGTTCGGCACGTCCAGGTCGAGGCCCTCGAAGAGCGGCCCGCCACCGCCGTGGGCGAAGCTCACCTTCTCGAACCGCACCTCACCCGAGCGGGAACGCAGGGGCTCGGGCTCCTTCGGGTCGCACACCTTCGGCGGGTCCAGGAGCAGTTCGGTGAACTGGGCGGCCTCCGTCATCGAGCTTTCGAGCCGCCGGTAGATCTGGTTGAACTCGAACATGATGCGGGTGGCGTTTCCGTAATAGGTGAAGGCCACCACGACGGCCTCGATTCCGTGCGAACCCGCGCCGAGGGAAATGGCCAGGACCAGACCGAGGACATTGGTGATCACGGACATCGGTGCGACAAGGGTGTCGATGCGCAGATTTCCGTAGTCCCAGGCGCGCAGGGTCACCCGCCTCGACTCCGCGACCCGGGTGCGGTGTTCGGCCGCCTCCCGCTTCTCGGCGGCGAAGGCGCGGACCGTGTCCATGTTCATCAGGCTGTCGGCGACATGGCCGGAGACCCGGGCGATGGCCGCCTCGCGGCGGTCGACCAGGGCCTGCCGGCGGCGGACCAGCGGGGCGACCCCGAAGGCGGTGAGGACGATCATCGCCAGCAGGCCGACGACGAGCAGGGGTTCGTACGTCCACAGCACCACCGACGCGAACACGAGCGGGACGAAGCTGCCCATCACACTGAAGGTGAGGGTGTCGACGAACTGCTCGAAGCGGGAGGCGAAGCTGAGAACTCGCTTGGTCAGCGAGCCGGCGAAGTTGTCGTGGAAGAACGTGGCGTCCTTGGCGAAGAGTTCGTCCATGCCGACGATGTAGAGATGCTCGATGCCATGGGCGTCGAGCCGGTTCAGACAGTGCAGCCCGACGCGCCACAGACCCTCGGAGAACAGCAGGACCCCGGCGAATCCGAGGACGTACGGCAGCAGGGCGCCGACCCCGGAGCCCGCGCCCGCGTCACCGGCGATCCGCCCGACGACCTTGGCGACGATCAGTGGCGCGACGTAGGCGATGCCGATGTTGCCCAGCGCCGGAAGCAGCATCGCGGGCACGGTCCACCGGCGCAGCCGGGACAGTTCCCGTCCGTAGTGACGTAGGGCGAGCAGCACCGCCCCCTTGCCGGGGGTGACACGCGTCGATTCAGACAATTCCATCCCAACCCTGCTGTGTCGGACCGACAGGACAGGGTCCGCAGTCTCCCTCGCCCCGCCCGCGCGGTCCACGCGTTTTCTCCCCGGGGCGGGGGCGGGCGGCGCGATCCGGCCGGTGGCGGAGGGGAAGGAAGGGGAAGCAGTCGCCCGGGAGGCGGAAGGGAGAGGGGCGTGGTCGGCCGCGGTACGGGGCGGCGGGGTCCGGGCGGCGGGTCAGCCGGGGTACGCGGTCGCGGGGTCCGGGCGGGTCAGCCCGCGCCCGGGAAGGCGGCGCGCGGCGTGACGTCCGTGCCGGTGAAGGGCCAGGCCGCTATGTCGCGGTAGTGGATCGGGCCGGGGCCGCGTCCTATGTTGCTGCCGACCAGGTGCAGCCGTCCGGCGGGCCAGTGGCGTCCGGTGAAGCCGGCCAGGCCCGCCGCGACCTCGACGGCCGAGACGGTGTCGCCGCGCCGGGCCCGCGCCAGAGTGAGGTGTGGGCGCAGCGGGCGGCCCTCGAAGGGGATGCCGCAGCCGCGGACGGTGGCGCGGACGTCGTCGGCGAGGAGGTGCAGTCCGGCGAGGTCGCCGTCGACACCGGTCCACAGCACCCGCTCGTCGAAGTGCCCGCCGCCGTGCAGCGCCAGCTCCAGGGGGCGGCGCGTCGCGGCGATCTCCTGGAGCGGGGGCCGCAGGAGCGGCACGGCCGCGACCGGCAGCTCACCGAGGAAGGCCAGGGTGATGTGCCAGTCCTCGATGCGGTTCCACCGCATGGCGGGGTACGCCTCGTAGGCGGGCCGCAGCTCCCGCGCCAGTTCGTCCTTCGCTTCGTCGGGCGGCGCCAGGGCGATGAACACCCGAACGGTCGCACCCTGGGGCTGTGCGTTCACGGAGGACTTCGTACCTCGTCTTGTGCCGCGCGGTCCATTCCGCGCCTGCGCGCCCCGGGTCGGAGGGACCCGGGGCGCGCAGTGCGAGGATGCGTACGGTGAGTGCGCGGACGCGATCAGTAGGCGCTGTTGACGTTGTCGATCGAGCCGTAGCGGTCGGCGGCGTAGTTGCACGCGGCGACGATGTTGGCGACCGGGTCGTACTGGTCGAACTTGGTACCGGCGATGTGGTACGCCGCGAAGGTCGGGTAGATCACCTGGAGCAGGCCCTTGGAGGGGACACCGTTGACGGCGTTGATGTCCCAGTTGTTGATCGCCAGCGGGTTGCCGGAGGACTCGCGCATCACGTTCTTGTAGATGCCGTTATAGGTACCCGGGATGTTGTGCTTGTCCATGATGTCGAGGGACTCACGGATCCAGCCGTCGAGGTTGTTCGCGTAGGTCTTCACGGCGGCCGTGGCCGCCTGCACGACGGCGGGGGCGACGGTGAGGGTCAGGCCCGGGCGGATGTGCGTGGGGTCGGCACCGATGGCCGACTTGTTGTCCTCGTAGATCTTCTGCCAGCCGCCCGTCACCGCGTACTTCGCGGCGATGCCGGAGAGCGTGTCGCCGACGACCACGGAGTGGTGGAGGGGGGCGGCGGCGACGGCCGTCTTCTCGGCCGTGACGGCCTGGGGAGTGGCCGCGGCGGCGCCCGTGGCGCCGATCAGGGGCAGGGCGACGGCGGCGGCGCCCGCCAGGGCGATACCGCGGGTGAGCTGGGCGCGTCGGGGCGTCCGGATTCCACGCATGGCGAATGTCCTCTCCTCCGCCTGCGAGGTGAGCTGTCGGGTTCGGGCAGGAGATGCCCGGTCGCGCCGTGGCGCGACTTCACCCCAAGCCGGATCCGGAACACCGGAGCCGGCGGAGAACCTGGGTCCCCCGCTCCTGCCGGGTGGTGGTGGGTGATGTCCGGACGGCGGCAGGATTCGGCGTTCCGTCTGGCTGAGGCGTGACCGTATGCGAAAAGGAAGACCGAAAACAAGATGAAAAGAGACAGTAAAGATCGTCTATAGATGATTCGAAAGAATGATCTTTTCCGTCCGATCAGCCGACCCGTCAATCGCTTTCCGAAAACCTCGAATTGACGGCACGCCAGCGCCTGGCGGGCGGGACCGGCCGTGACCTGAATCACTTACGGCACAATGACGCCAAGGCGGGCTTAACGCTCGATATCGACACTGAAGAGAAATATCGCAATATTGTCCGTTTTGTAGCGCTTTGGATCGCCCTTGCCGTCCACACTCCCGTGCCGAGCGGAGCGGGGCGCCGATCAGCCCGGGGGCCGGTCCGAGCCGGCTCCGCGGCCGATTCCGTGACCGGTTCCACGAACGCCCCACCCCGCTCCCCCGGCCACTCCGCACCGGATCGTCCCTGGTGAACGACACCAAAAGAAGTGTTTGACAGTTACCGGAAGGGCCTCGATACTCCTGGCCATGCCCGACAACAAGAGACGTGCGGAGCTGAGCGGCCTGCGCGCGCTGGCTCATCCCCTGCGGCTGCGGCTGCTGTCCCTGCTCACCGCGAACGCCATGAGCGCCAGCGAGGCGGCGCGCGAGCTGGGCGAGTCCCAGGCGAACGTCAGCTACCACATGCGCCATCTGCTGGCCGCCGGTCTGCTGGAGCTGGCCGAGGAGACGTCCGTACGCGGCGGGCGGGCCAAGCGATACCGGCACGACCCGGCGAGCGGCGAGGCCGTACCCGGCGGATCGCTCGACGACTACACGGTCCTGGCCGCCGCCGTCGCCGAGGAGCTGCAGCGCCGCAGCCGCGAACTGGTCCCCAGAACACCGGGCGCGTTCACCGACGCCGAGCTGTGGCTGCGCCCCGAGGCGTGGGAGCGCGTCCGGCACCTCGCCAAGGAACTGGGCGTGCTGATGCACGACGCCGCGCAGGCACCCCACACGCCCGGGACCGTCCGGGCCAGCGCGACGGTCCTGCTGTTCGAGATGGCCCAAAGGGAGGCGGCGGAGTGAGCGCCCGGACCGGGAAGTCCTCCGTGCCGGCTCCCCTGCGCCACCGGAGCTTTCGCCAGCTGGTGGCCGGACGCACGCTGACGCACTGCGCCAATGCCATGGCCCCCATCGCCCTGGCCTTCGCCGTCCTGGACCTGACCGGCTCCGCGATCGACGTCGGGCTCGTCGTCGGCGCGCGGTCGGTCGCCAATGTCCTCCTCGTCCTCTTCGGCGGCATCCTCGCCGACCGGGTGCCGCGCGCCCTCATCCTTCAGGGCTCCAGCCTGGCGGCCGCCGCCGCGCAGGCGGCGGCCGCACTGGCCCTGCTCACCGGCTCCGCCTCGCTCGGGGTGCTCGTCGCGCTGAGTGTGGTCAACGGCGCCGTGTCCGCCCTGTCCATGCCCGCGTCGGCCTCGCTGGTCCCGCAGACCGTGCCGGCCGGGGAACTGCGCCCCGCCAACGCGCTGAGCCGGATGGGCGTGAACCTCGGCATGATCGCCGGCGCCTCCGGCGGCGGCATGGTCACGGCGTTCGCCGGTTCGGGGTGGGGCATGGCGGCCGACGCCGTCCTGTTCACCGCCGCCGCGTTCGCGTACCACGGCGTACACGTGCCCCGGCCCGTGGCGGCCCAGGGCACGCCCACCCGGCCGCTGCGTGAACTGCGGGAAGGATGGCGGGAGTTCACCGCGCGGACCTGGGTGTGGGTGGTGGTCCTGCAGTTCTTCGTGGTCAACGCCGTGACGGCGGGCGGTATCCAGGTGCTCGGGCCGACGCTCGCGAACAGCGTGTACGGGCGCACCGCCTGGGGCCTGGTGCTGGCCACCCAGATGGCGGGCGCGCTCATCGGCGGCTTCCTGGTGGGCCGTTCCCGCTCCCGGCACGCTCTGCGGATCGGGGTGACCGTGGTGGTGCTCGACGCCCTGCCCCTGCTCGCGCTGGCCGAGGCGGCGCCCCTGGCGCTGCTGGTGGGGGCGATGTTCGTGAACGGTCTCGCGCTGGAGCAGTTCGGGGTCGCCTGGGATCTGTCGCTCCAGGAGAACGTGCCGGCCGACCGGCTGGCGCGGGTCTACTCGTACGACATGCTCGGCTCGATCCTCGCGCTGCCCCTCGGCGAGATGACGGCGGGTGTCCTCTCCGAACGGTTCGGGTCGCGGACGACGCTGCTCGGGGGTGGGCTCCTGATCGTGCTCGCCACCGTCGCGGCCCTGTGCAGCAAGGACGTGCGTGCGCTGACCGTCGGGAACGGCGGGGCCGGCAGGGCCGTCGGGAGCGGTGGCATGGACGGCGGGGCAGCGGATGTGCCGCCCGTCGGTGCCGCCGGGTCCGCGCCGGAGGCCGTCGGCGGCCCCCGGCCGGCCCAGGCCCCGGGAGGCTGAGGGGCGGCGGCCGGGGAGACGACGCGAGCGGTCCTTCCCTCCCCTTCCGGGAAGGGCGGACCGCTCGTGTCCGGTGTGCGGCGGATCAGGAAATCGTCCGGCAGACCGTTCCGTTGAGGGTGAAGGCCGTCGGGGAGGGGTTGGCGCCGTCGTTGCCGCCCACGAATCCGAAGCTGGCGGAGTTTCCGCCGTTCGGGGCGAGTCGGGCATTGTTCTCGCCGTTGGTCACATGCACGTGCCGCCCGTTGGCGGTGACGTTGGCGTTCCACGAGGAGGAGACCGACTGCCCTGCCGACGGCCAGTCGAAGGTCAGGGTCCAGCCGTCGATGGCGGCGGGACCGACATTGCTCACCACGACATTGGAGACGAAGCCGTTCCCCCAGCCGGCGGTGACCTGGTACGAGACGGTGCAGGTGCTGTTTTGCGGTGTTCCGGTGGTGAAGGTCAGCGGGACCGACGGCCGGGAGAGACGGCCCGCCTTGTCCCGGGCCAGCACGTTGACGGTGTGCCGGGAGCCGGCCGGGAGGTTGGGGATCGTGACGGAGGTGCCCGTGGACGAGCCGAGCAGCTGAATGTTGGTGCCGAGCTGCTCGTAGACCTCGTACCGGTCCACCGTGCCGGTGGCGGCGGGCCAGTTCAGGGTGACACCGTCGGCGCCGGACGAGGTGGTGCGCGGTGCGCCGGGCGCGCCGGCGGTGGCGGCGGAGGAGCCCGTGCCGCTCTTCGGGTGCATGGTCAGCACGGTGAGGGAGTACGGGGCCAGGGTCACCGAGCCCGCCGTGGCGGTGCCGGGCGCGTCCACCAGGCCGTCATCGCCCGGTGCCCACCGCCGGACCTCGGGGGCGGCGGACCCGGCGGTGAACCCCTGGTAGCGCAGGTCCACGGTGTGCGCGGCGGAGGAACTCTTGTTCAGCAGCAGCACGCCGAGGTCCCCGCCTGCGCGCAGCACCGCGTGCGAGGAGACCTCGGAGCCGGAGCTCCCGGAGGCGACCATGCTGTCGCCCGGGTCGCTGAGCGCGCCCAGCGCCTTGATGCCGTAGTACGGCGCGAACGGCGTGTTCACCGCCGGTTCGCAGACGCTTCCGGAGCAACTGCCGTTCGACAGCATGCCCATGTCGCCGTAGTCGGTCTCGCCGCCCACGGTGCTGATGTTCCCGGCGCCGTTGTGGGTGTCCCACCAGTTCACGGCGAAGACGCCGTTCTCCAGTGCCGTCATCATGGCCTCGGCGGTGAACAGGCCGTTGGGGCGGCTGGTGAAGGCGCCGCCGGCGGAGTTCGAGTTCACCTCGGTCATCGCGATGCCGATCCGCGCGGAGTCGTCACCCGCGTATCGGTTCAACAGGCTGCGCACCTCGCGCAGTTCGCCCGGCAGCTGTCGCACCGCCGCCAGCGACTGGTCGCCGTTGTCCGTGTTGGGGTACCAGTGGACACTGACGAAGTCGACGTCGTGGGCGACGGCGGCGAGCACGGTGTGGTTCCAGTCGCCACTGTCGCCCTCGGCCACGACGCCGTCCGGCCAGTTGCCGGGCATGGTGAGCACCGCGCCGATCTTGACGGTGGGGTCGACGGCCTTCATGGCCGTGGCATAGGCCTTGACCTCCCGCGCGTACTGGCCGGGCGACTTGTCGGTGTGGTCGTCGTGCTCCCAGCCGCTGCCGTAGACGCCGTTGCCGTAGATCTCGTTGCCGATCTCCCAGTACTTGGCGTCGTACTTCTTGGTGATGTTGGCGTACCGGACCCAGTCCGCGGCCTCCTGGGGAGTCCCGGAGCCGTAGTTGGCGATCAGGATGGGCTGGGCCCCGGAGTCCCGTACGGTGCCCATGAACGCGTCGAATCCGGTGCCCGGGGCGACATATCCGCCGGGAGCGGTGTGGTCGGCCCAGTGGTAGATGTCGGCGTAGGAGCCACCCGGGTAGCGCAGTGAGCCGATCCCCGCGGACCGGTAGAGGGAGGCCACCTCGGGGTCGTTCATATGGGCGTCCCAGATGGCCGCGTTGGCGCCGAGCGCGGCGGAATCGACCGTGCCCAGGCCCGCGTTCGCGTTGACCGTGACCGTGGTGTCGCCCGCGGCGGCCGGATCGGCCGAGGCGGGCATGGAGAAGGGCAGCGCCGCCGCCACGACGGCCAGGGCCGCCGAGGCCGTGACGGCGAGCGGGTGGCGCGGGAGCGCCGACCGTCCGCCGGCTGGTCTCCTGTGGAACAGCATGGGGCGTTCCTCCCGGGTGATACGCCGGCCCGGGGCCACGCCAGGGAGCCGGACGAGAGACGGGGAACCGTGCGGCGTGCGAGGCCGCGCGGACCGCCGAGGGCGTACCGACCGGCGGGCGCGGCGAGGACGTTGAAGCGTGGGGCTTGGGAGCGCTCCCATGATGGGAGTGCCCGCCGGTCGTGTCAATGCGCCGCAACACGGCGGCCCGTACACCTGCGGACACCCAACACCGCTGCACTGAGGTGCAGTTGATGCGGGAGGGGTTGACGGCCGATCGGCCCGACCCTAGCGTGTCGCGACAACTTCCAGAAACTTCTCGGAAACGCTATCGAAACTTTCGAAATCTCCGTCCCCACTCAGGGCCTTCTCCGAAGGTTTCCCACCCCACGACCGGCCGGTGCCGGTCGCCCTCCCTGAGCTCCGGACGCCGGACCGCACAACAGCCGGTGCCCGGGTGTACGCCGCCTCCTTCGACGACGACACTCCTCAGTGGGTGAACATCACCCGGGCCACCGGCTCCGACGACGGCACGATGAACGCGCAGTGGCAGCGGAACACCTCCGACAACGTCAACGTCACCACGACCGCGCACCGGATCGGTACGGCCGGGGTGCACGTACTGAAATTCTGGATGGTCGACCCCACCGTCGTCCTGCAAAATCTTGTCGTGGACACAGGCGGTCTCAAGCCCTCGTATCTCGGTCCGCCCGAGAGCCTCCGGCTGCGCTGACCGCGGCGGATCCCTGCCGCGCCTTCTTGCTGACGTCACCAGGAAAGGAACGGTGTTCATGGGCCGAACCTCCGCACTCGTGGTGAGCCTGGCCACCGCGGCCGTCCTCACGGCGTCCGGTCTCGTCACCTCCCCCGCCGGCGGCCGGGACCACGGTTCGGCCGCCCTCCAGGACGCCGCCCCGGAGGCTCCGTACGTCCCCTACGCCCCGGCCACCGCGCGGGGGGATGCGGCCGGGGCGGCCGGGGTGTCCGGGACGGCTGGAGTGTCCGGGATATCCGGGGCGGCCGGGCACTGGGTGAACACCTGGACCTCGATGCCGCAGCCGACCGAGCCGGGCAACATGCCTCCGGAGCCGTTCACCCGGCCGGGCCTGGTCTTCGCCGACAGCACGGTGCGCCAGACCGTACACGTCTCGACCGGCGGAAGGCGGCTGCGGCTGCGCTTCTCCAACGCGTTCGGCGGCGCGGCGCTGCCCCTCACCGCCGTACGGGTGGCCCTCCCCGCCGGCGGGCGCGCCGGGTCCGGTGCCGTCCAGCCGGGCACCACCCGGAAGGTGACCTTCGGCGGCCACCTCTCCACGGCGGTCCCGGTCGGCGCGCAGACCGTCTCCGATCCGCTGGACCTGGAGCTGCGGCCGGGCTCCGACCTCACGGTGACGCTCTACCTCGCCGACGGCCAGGCGTCGGACGCCATCACCTCGCATCCGGGGTCGCGGACCACCTCCCACATGGCGCGCGGCAACCATGTGGACGCACCGGATCTGAGCGGTTCGGCCACCACGGCCCACTGGTACTTCCTCAGCGGGGTGGAGGTGTGGTCGACGCCGGCCACGGCGGCGGCCGTCGTGGTGGGCGACTCGCTGACCGACGGCAGGGGCTCCACGACCGACGGGAACGACCGCTGGCCGGACCAGCTTCTGACCCGGCTGCGGTCCCGCCCGGAGACATCCCAGGTCGCGGTCCTCAACCAGGCGGCCGGCGGCAACCGCGTACTGAACGACGGCCTCGGCCCCAACGCCCTGGCCCGCTTCGACCGCGACGTGCTGGCGCAGAGCGGGGTCCGGTGGCTGATCCTCTTCGAAGGTGTCAACGACATCGGCAACGCAGGCGCCACCGTGACCGCGCAGAGGCAGATGGCGGAGGATCTGATCGCGGCCTACGGCCAGTTCGTCGTACGGGCGCACGCGCAGGGCCTCCCGGTGTACGGGGCCACGCTGACGCCCTTCGGAGGAAACGCCGGCTACGACGACCCGGACGGCTACCGCGAGGCGGCGCGGCAGACGGTCAACCGGTGGATACGCACCAGCGGCCGGTTCGACGCCGTCATCGACTTCGACCGGGCCGCCCGCGATCCGGATCAGCCCGGACGGCTGCGGGAGTCGTTCGACCTGGGCGACCATCTGCACCTGAACCCGGCCGGATACAAGGCGCTGGCCGACGCGGTCCCGGCCGGGCTGTTCACACCCAGGCAGCCCGCTTTGGACTTCGGGCCGCGTTAGCCCCCCTCCTCCGCCCCCTGCCCCTCCCTCCTCGTCCTTCTTCTCTCCCAGCCCTCCTGACCTCAGGCCCGGCAGCCGGCGGCTTTGATGCCGTCGGGTGTCGGGCCTGAGGGTTGTCGGCTGTGGGTTGTCGGTTTCCGGTGCCGGCCGGCAGCCGAGCGCGCGTCGGGGCACGGACCCCCTCCACGACAATGCGGGACAAAAGGGATTCCCTTCGAAAAGAAACCGTCAAGCATTCACTCAGACTCCCCTTGGATCATCAGGTGAATGGCCATTCACTTGCTACGGTGAATCGCTATTCACCAGTGACTCACCGCCCTCACCGCCTGCCCCTGGAGCACTCATGGCCCCGATACCCGGCCGCCCCACACCCCCGTCCCGCACCCCCGGCGGGTCCGTCGGACGGCCGGGAGTGCGGGAGCGGGCGATGGTGCCGGTGCTGGCCTTCGGCGGCATCCTCATGGCCGTCATGCAGACGGTCGTCGTCCCACTGCTGCCCGACCTGCCCCGGCTGACCGGCGCCTCGGCGGGCGCGGTCTCCTGGATGGTGACCGCCACCCTGCTGGCCGGCGCGGTACTCACCCCGGTACTCGGCCGGGCCGGTGACATGTACGGCAAGCGGCGGGTGCTGCTGATCGCGCTCGGCCTGATGACCCTGGGCTCGGCGCTCTGCGCACTCTCGTCCGACATCGGCGTGCTCATCGCGGCGCGTGCCCTGCAGGGCGCCGCCGCCGCGGTCGTACCGCTGTCGATCAGCATCCTGCGCGACGAGCTCCCGCCCGCGCGGACCGGATCCGCCGTCGCGTTCATGAGTTCCACGGTCGGCATCGGGGCGGCGCTCGGCTTGCCGCTGGCCGCGCTCGTCATCCAGTACGCCAGCTGGCACGCCATGTTCTGGGTGACCAGCGGGCTCGGCGCCGCCGGCCTCCTCCTCGCCTGGTGGGCGATCCGCGAATCGCCGGTGCGCGCGCCAGGCCGGTTCGACGTCGTCGGCGCGCTGGGACTGGCCGCCTGGCTGGTCAGCCTGCTGCTCGGCGTGTCGCAGGGTGGCCAGTGGGGCTGGACCAGCCCTCGTATCCTCGGGCTCTTCGCCGCCTGCGTCCTGATCACGGCCCTGTGGTGTGTCCAGCAGTTGCGCGCCGAGCGACCGCTGGTCGATCTGCGGCTGGCGGCCCGGCCGAGGGTCGCGCTGCCCCATATCGCCGCCCTGCTGGTCGGCTTCGGTTTCTACGCCAACTCCCTGGTGACGGCCCAGCTCGTGCAGGCGCCCGAGGCCACCGGCTACGGCCTCGGTCTGTCCATCGTCGGCAGCGGTCTGTGTCTGCTGCCCGGCGGGCTCACCATGCTGCTGTTCTCCCCCGTCTCGGCCCGTATCTCGGCGGCCCGCGGTCCCCGTGTCACCCTCGCCCTGGGGGCCGCCGTCCTCGTGGTCGGCTACGCCGTACGCATCGCGGACAGCCACCACCTGTGGATGATCATCGTCGGCGCGACGATCGTGGCCATCGGCACGACCCTCGCGTACTCGGCCCTGCCGACCCTGATCCTGGGCGCGGTTCCGGCCGGCCAGACCGCGTCCGCGAACGGCGTCAACGTCCTGATGCGCACCATCGGCCAGGCCGTGTGCAGCGCCGCCGTCGCCGCGGTCCTGGTCCATCACACGAGCCTCGTCGGCGGCGTCGCCGTACCCACGCTCCACGGCTATCTGCTGACGTTCGCCATGGCGGGTACGGTCGCACTGGTGGCCTGTGCCGCCGCCCTCGCCATCCCCAAGGACCGGGCCGGCGGTGGCCTGCGCAAGGTCGCCGAACCCGCGGAGACCGTACGCGGCGAGGCGCTGGAAGGAGCCTGAACCCTCATGATCATCCCCTCCGCCACGGCACCCCGGGAGCACCCGGCGGAGCCGGACGGCCCGCCCGGAGCGGCACCCGTGTACGAGGCCGGGGCTGGGGCCGGGGTCGCGCCCGCGCCCTCGTCCGCACCCGCGCGGGGAGTGACGCCCGCGGCGACGCCCGTGTCCGAGGCGGGTGAGATGTCCGGTGGTGCCGAGGCGGGTGAGCTCTCCGGTGGCGCCGAGGCGACCCGCGGCCCCGCCCGCCGGGACGCCGAGGCGACCAAGACCGCGATCCTCAAGGCCGTCCGCCACCTCCTGGCCCGGCACTCCCAGGCGGACATCACGCTCAAGGCGGTCGCCGAGCGGGCCGGGGTCAGCGCGCCTCTGATCCTGAAGTACTTCGGCAACAAGGACAGCCTCTTCGCCCAGGTCATGTCCTTCGAGGAGGATGCCGCGGCCCTGCTGGACGCGCCGCTCGCGGATCTCGGCCGCCATATGGTCCGCCACGTCCTGGTGAGCCAGAGCGAGCGGGGCGCGGATCCCGTCCTGCGCATCGTGTTCGCGCCGCTGCACCGCGAGCGGGGCGACGTCCTGCGCGCCAACTTCCGCACCCAGGTCGTCGACCGCCTCGCCGGCCGTCTGGACGGTCCGGACGCGGGGCTGCGCGCGGAACTCGCGGTGGGTGCCCTGCTGGGCCTGGGCGTGATGTTCGGCATCGCGCGCGGCGAGCGGCTGCGCGCCTCGGACGTCGAGGACGTCGTGGAGCGCTACGGCCCGCTCGTACAGGCGCAGCTGACTTCCTGAGCGGATCCGAGGGGGCGGGGTGGGGCGGAGCCGGTCCGCGCGGGGGCAGGGTGTGACAGGGCGCCGTGAGAAGTCGCGTGCGGGCCTGCCGTTCGTCGGGCGCCGGCTCCGGTCGCGGGGGGACGATGAGGCCAGGACGGAACCTGCGGGCGGGCCGGATCACGGCGGCCTGCGGCGTCCCGTGGTTTCCGGGCGGCGCCCGTGAACAGCCCGGCCGGACGTCACCCGAGGGTCAGTGCCCGGCGCTCTGCCCTCCGTCGACATGCAGGATCTCCCCCGTGACGGAGGGGGCGCTCTCCAGATACATCACGGCGGCGGCGATGTCGCTCGCCTCGGCCATGCGGCCGACGGGGATCAGCGCGCTGAGCGCCTCGTGGGTCTCCTCCGGGTTCATCGGTGTCTTGACGATCCCCGGTGACACGGCGTTGACCCGGATCCCGCGTGTGGCGTATTCGATGGCCAGCGATTTGGTGGCGGACTGCAGACCGCCCTTGGTCAGCGAGGTCAGCGCGGACGGGATGTGGGAGTCGGCGTTGTCGACCAGGCTGGAGGTGAGGGTCACGATGTGGCCGGCCCCCTGCGTGAGCATCTGTTCGATCGCCGACTGGGTGAGATGGAAAAAGCCCGCCATGTTCACGCCGATGACGGTGGCGAACTCCTCCCGGGTGTAGTCGGTGAAGGGCTTGGCGAGGAAGACCCCCGCGTTGTTGACCAGCGTGTCGATACGTCCGAAGGTCTCCATGCCCGCGGCGAGGACACGTCGCGCGGTCTCCGGGTCGGTGATGTCCCCCTGAACGGCGACGAGATCCGGGTCCTGTGACGCGGCGACGGTGCGCGAGGTGGCCACGACGCGATATCCGAGTCCGCGATAGGCGGACACCAGCTCGGCGCCGATGCCTTGCGACGCGCCTGTGACGACGGCGACCTTGCGGTCCTGGGAGCCCATGCCGACCTTTCCGGGGGGGGATCTGATCTGGTCTTCGTACTGGTCTTGTCTGGCCTGGTCTCGCCTTCCCTGGTCTGGTCAGGTCAGGTCAGGTCAGGTCAGGTCAGGTCAGCGACCGTTCCCGCGGCGCGAGGCCGCTCCGTTCACTGCCCGCGGCGAGCCGACAGAACGCGCTCGGCCTGCTCCATCACCTCTCTGACGATGTCCCCCGCCGGCCGGATGTCGCGGACGAGGCCCACCCCCTGTCCCATCAGCCACGGCATCTCCTCCCAGTCGGCGTCGGTCGCCGGCACGGGCGGGAACGGGTTGAACTTGCGCAGGACGGTCCGCTCTCCCTGAAAGTCCGTCGTACCCACCTGGTCCAGTCCGTCGCGGTCGGTCGGTACGTCGGCCTGCCGGTCGTTCCACTCGGCGACCACCCGGTCGCGCTGGACCCGCATCGGGTTGAACTCGGGCCACTCCGGGCCGAAGATCCGGCTGAGCACCGTGTCCTCGCCCAGCGAGGCGACGAGTCGGCGGTGGTGCTCGGGATGTACGTGCGCCTCCTGGGACGCGACCAGTCGCGTACCCACCCACACGCCGTCGGCGCCCAGGCACAGCGCCGCGGCGACCTGGCGCCCGTCCGTGATCCCTCCCGCGGCGAGGACCAAGGCCCGGTCCCCCACCGCGTCCACCACGGCGGGCACCCCGACCATGGTGGGCAGGCCCCCGTAGTTGTGCCCGCCGGCTTCCCAGCCCTGGGCGACGACGACCTCCACGCCGTCGTCCACCGCACGCCGCGCCGCGTCGGCGGAGCCGACCTGCTCCCACACCGAGATCCCGGCGTCCCGGAGCCGCTCGAGTGGGGCGGCGGGCGGGTGCCCCCAGTGGAACGAGACGATCGGCACCCGCTCCTCGACGCAGACGCGTACCGCTTCGGTGTTGTCGAAGTACGTGATCAGGTTGACGTGGAACGGCGCGTCGCCCGCCCGCTCCCGGATCTCGTGGACGACCTGCCGGAGCGTGTCCGGCGGCAGCAGTCCGGCGCCCACCGCACCGATGCCGCCTGCTCCGGAGACGGCCGCCGCCAGATCCGCCGTACCGCCCGCGAAGGCCATACCGGCGCAGACGAACGGGTACCGGACGCCGAACCTCTCGGTGAGTCTGGTGGTCAGCACACTCATCCCGGCTTCCTCTCCGGACCTCATGGGCCCCCTCGGGACCTCTCGGGAGAAGACTCCCTGGTTCCGCGCTTCCGTACTCCCGCTCTCCGGAGTCGGCGGCGGGCAGCCGACACCGGCACGCGGCCGTCGGCCACGCCGCCCGGACATCGGCCGAGGAGCGACCGTGAAGGCGAGACGCCGCCGGCGTCCGGACCTTCGCCCTCCGAGCCCGAAGGTCCGGACCGGCAGTCAACGGGGCCGGCGCCCCTCGCCATAGGTGCCCACAGAATGCCAGGACTCAGCCCCGGACCAGCGCAGAAACACGCCCCCGCCCACACCCTCGACCCAGCCCTACGGGCGATTCCCCGGCACCACCCGGCCCGCTACCCGGCGACACGGCGGGGAGTCAGTCCGGCTCGGGCACGCCAGTGGTCCGCGTCGCGCGGGTCGGCCGGCCACCCGATCAGCCGGTCGACAGCCGCTCGCCCCCACGCCCCCGGTTCGCGCCCGCGCCATCGCCGTACGCAGCGCAGACCACCGAACGCACCAACCGATCGCCCCGCCCCGAGCTCCGTTCCCGGACCGGCGGCCGAAACGGATTGCCCCCGCCCGCCTACTTCCGGACGTGTGGCGAGACGCGCATCATGGATCCGTTCCATCCGCACTGCCGTTTCATCCGACGCGCGACGCCGCAAGAGGCCCTTCGGGCTGCCCACCAGCGCACGGCCCACCGCATCATCGGCATGGCACAGCACGGAACGATCTCGCTCCCTCCGCGAAGCGGTTGGTCACGAGCGCACCTCTCCCCGAACTCCCCGGACTCCCCACCTCAGCACGGCATCGGCACGGTGTTCGAGCGACGGCGGCATCACCACACGACACCCTCCACTCGACTTGTCATGCACCGGTCACCACTCTCGCCGTGACCGGCCCCCGCGAAAGGAACGGACATGGCCTGCGGATCGACCTACCTCTGGGCGGGTGAAGCCAGCTGGTTCTGCTGCGGCAACGCCTGGGGCGCCTGCGGCAGCGACAACACCGGCGCGTGCGGCACCTGCCAGTCCGCGCAGAACATGGCCGCCTGGCCCAACCTGTCCTCGGCCTGCTGGAACATCACCCGGCCCGACCTGTGCGGCGAGAACATGCCACGCCGCGCCTGTGGCTCGGTGATGAACGTCCGTCACCAGTGCTCCGGCGTCACGGTGTGCGTCACGCTCGCCGACTGCGGTCCGCGCACCCAGAGCTTCTGCGGCGAGGCGACGTGCTGCAACGGCACCTGCCGTACCAACCGGGTCGTCGACCTCACCCCCGCCGCGTTCTCCGCGATCGGCAGCCTCAGCTCCGGCATGTTGCCCGTCTACCTCTACGAGTGACCCCGGTCCGCACCGCACGACGGACCGCGCAACGCACCACTCGACGCACCGCGCGACACACCGCACGACGCGCACCACGCACCGCACACCACACACCGCGCGACCCATCTCGAACAGCCCGGCAGGCAGAGAGCAGCAGACGAGAACAGGAGGGACGACATGAGCCATAGCAGCCAGGAGTCCGGCGGGCGCCGCCTGGACCGGAGGCGTTTCCTGACCTCGGCCGCCATCGGCGGCGCCACCATCGTCGGCGCGTCCGCGCTGGGCGGCCTCGACGCCGAATCGGCCTTCGCCGCGCCGATGCCCTCGCTCCACCCGGCGTTCCCCGCCGCCTTCGCCGAGGGACGCATCCGCGCCGTCAACCGCGGCGTGCTCGACGTCGTCGGCTCGCACGGGGAGCACCACCTCGTCCAGCTGACGAACGCCACCAGCGTCTGGAAACTGCGCGCCACCACCGCGGAGGCGATCGAGGCGGGCGACGGGCTCTACGCCCGAGGGGTGACGATGCCCGACGGGACGATCGCCGCCGACGCGGTGTGGGTCAACATCGTGAACGTCCTCTGCACGGTCCGCGGCATCACCAAGGACCGAGTGCACCTCGCGCACTCCCACCACGAACTGGTGGGCCGGATCGTCCCCGCCACCACTACCGCCTCCTACCTCGGCGGCGCGCTGACCTCGGACCTCTCGCGGATGCGCATCGGCCAGACGGCGCAGGTGCTCGGCGCCTGGCGGCCCGCGGACAACCACATCGACGTCGCCCGTCTGACCCTCGGGCACTGAAGGAGGCGGGCCCATGATCCCGGTCGTCTCCGACCTCGCGCCCCTGGTCTGCGGGCTGTTGCTGGCACCGGCGGGCGCGGGCAAGCTCTTCGGCCGCCGCACCGCCCGGCTGGCGGCGAACACCGTACTCGTACGCGTGCTCCGCGACGGCCGGCGGGCCACGCTCGCCCTGCGGACCCTGGGCCTGGCCGAACTGGTCCTCGCCGCCGCGCTGCTGGCCGCCCCCACCACGGCCGTTCCCGGCGCCGCCACCGCCGTCCTCGGCCTGGGGTTCACGGGCTACCTCGCCTACGCGAAGGCCACCGCGCCCGAGTCGTCCTGCGGGTGCAGTGCCCGCGCGGAGGGCCCCATCGGTGTACGGGCCTTCGCCCGGGCCGGGCTGGTCGTGGCCGGCGGCCTGGCGGCGGCCACGGCGGGTACCGCCTGGTGGTCGGAGATCTCCGGGCGTCCGGTCGCGTCCCTGATCTTCCTCCTGGTCACGGCGGCGCTGCCGGCGTTCGTCTCCTCCGACCTGAACCGTCTGTGGCTCGTCCCGCTGCGCAAGGCCAGGATCGGACTGTTCGGCAACCCGTTGCCGTCGTCGGCCGGTGCGCGCGTACCGGTCGACGCGACCGTGGAACTGCTGGAGCGCTCCCTGGCCTGGCAGGCCACTCGGCCGGTGGTCCGCTCGGCGCTGCTCGACCACTGGGACGAGGAGGGGTGGCGAGTCCTGCGCTACTCGGGCACGTACCCGGACGCGCGCGGCAGCCGCCCGGTCAGTGTGCTGTTCGCCCTGGACCTCACGGCGAGCATCGACACGGCACCCAGCCCGGCGGTTCGCGTCTCACTGGTCGACGAGGAGAGCGAGAAGATCCTCCCCGCCGACGCGCTCGCCCTTCTCGCCACCCCTGAGAACTGAGGAAAGCAGGGCCCACCCGTCGCCCGGCGCCTCGGCGGGCCCACGGAACGCGTACACCCCTCGAATGGTTCCTCTCGTGTGCGCTTCTTCCCCCGATGTGTCCACACTGGACGTGACCCCCTTGAAAGGGGCACCGCTCCCGCTCCCCTCGATCGAACCTGCTTTTGGCAGGCGGGGATTGGCCCATCGGGCGCTCGCGGCGACACCTCCGCGCGCATGGCGCTGTCAGGGATCCCTCTGAGGCCCGCCCTTGGAGCCCCCACGGTATTTCCGGCGAGGGGCGGGGAGCCCGCCTCAGCACGCGAGGGAAAGGAACGGCGATGCCGAACGAACCACCCCGCACCCCATCCCCCACCCCACCCGGGCCCTCCCGGCGGACGGCCGACCGAGCCGATCCGACCGCCGGGGTCTTTGGTGCACCGATCCCGGCCATGCCCGGCGGACTCCCTCTCCTCGGGCACTCGCTTCAACTCCGATCCTGCCCCCTGGAGTTCGTCCGGGAACTACGGAGACATGGGGACATCGTCGCGTTCCGGCTGGGAACACGGGACGCCTACGCCGTCAACCACCCCGCCCTCATACACCAGATGCTCGTCGACGACGCGAAACACTTCGTGAAGGGGTGGATGTTCGAGAAGGGCCGGATGGTGGCCAGGAACGGTCTGTTCACCTCCGAAGGAGACTTTCATCTGCGTCAGCGCCGGCTCATCCAGCCCCTGCTGCGCCGGGCGCACATCGAGCGGTACACCGCCACGATGAGCCGGATCGCCGGCGAGCGGGTGGAGACCTGGAACGACGCCCAGCGCATCCGTATGGACCGGGAGTTGTTCGACCTGACGCTGGAGACTGTCACCCGGGTCCTGTTCTCCACGCGGCTCGGCGCGCACGGCACCGCGGCCGTCCAGCGCTCACTGCCCGTCCTCCTGGAGGGACTCGGCCGGCGCGCGCTGTCTCCGGTCGACCTCCCGGCCACGCTGCCCACCGTCATGAACTACCGGTTCGCGCGGGCCCGCGCGCGGATGCGCGCGGTGATCGAGGCCGTCATCGCCGACCGGCGTTCCCGCTCTTCGGGACCCGACGACCTGCTGGGGGCGCTGCTCGCGGCGCGCGACGAGGAGACCGGCGAGGGCATGAGCGACGAGCAGGTGTACGACGAGGTCGTCACCCTGCTGATCGCCGGCACCGAGACCACCGCCGGGGCGCTCAGCTGGGCTTGTCATCTGCTGAGCCGGCATCCGGACGTCCAGCGGCGCCTGCAGGACGAGTTGGACACGCTACCGGACGGGCGGGACATCGGATTCGACGACTTCGGGCAACTGCCGTACCTGCACCAGGTGATCGACGAGACCCTGCGGCTGCACCCCTCGACCTGGATGCTCATGCGCAGCCCCACGGCGGACGTGACGCTGGGCGGCCGGACCCTGCCCGCCGGATCGATCGTGCTGTTCTCCCTCTACGCCCTGCACCGTGACCCGTCCCTCTTTGCGCACCCGGACGTGTTCGATCCGGACCGCTGGGCGCCGACGCGGGCCGGACAGCTCCGGACGGACGCGTACCTGCCCTTCGGGGCCGGGGTCCGCGGCTGCGCGGGCGAGCAGTTCGCCCGCGCGGAGATGGCCGTCATCCTCGGCGTCGTCCTGCGCCGCCGCACACTGCGCCCGGTGTCCGACCGCCCCGTCAAACCGGTGGTCCGACTCATCCCCATGCCCGGCCCCATGCCGCTGACCGTCCACCGCCGCTCCCGCGCGGGCGGCGCCGGGGCCGATCAGTGAGCCGCGTCGACGACGCCGTACGCCGGGCCCTGGCCTACCTCGCCCGGCAGCACGAGACCGGCTACCCGGACGCGGTCCACACCATGGGGGCCTATTCCACGGCGAAGTTCGTGGAACAGTACGCCACGATCCTGCGCCTGCCGCCCTCGTACGCCGACAGGTTCTCCCGGTTCCGCTGTGCGGGCCGTACGTTCCATGTCGCCCTGATCACCGACGCGTTGCAGGACGCCGTCGACGCCGGGCATGTGGAGTGCCGGGCGCCGGTGGAGGCGAACGCCGCGTATCTCCGTACGGTCAGGGACGGGCTGTCCTGGCGCTATTTCCCCGGCTTCGAGCCGCTTCCCCCCGACGCCGACACCCTCGGCCAGGTGGCCCAGGTGCTGGTCAGGGCCGGGGAAGCCCACCCCGAGGACTTCACCGAAGCCTTCGCTCTGGCGGCCGCGAACGCCTGGGAGAACGGGGCGGTGAACACCTTCCTCTGGGAGGACCCCGCCCGGCGTCGGCAGACCGCGCTGAACGTGCTCTGGGGCCGCGGCCGCGACGACACCGGCCGGGATCCGGAGGTGGTGGCCAACCTGATGTCCGGGGCCCTGCTGTACGAGCGGCGGGTCGGCCCGTGCGCCCTGGGGCCGCTGATCGGTCCGGCCGGCGCCTGGGTGGCCGGGCAGCAGGAACCCATGGGTTTCTGGCGCGCGGCCTGGTACGTGGGCGTGTACTACAGCACGTACACCGCCGTCCGGCTGCTGAGCACCCTCGGCGGGTACGAGGAAAGCACCGCCCGGGCCGCCCGCTTCCTCGCTCAGGCCCCCGCGACCGATCCCCTCAACCGGGCCATGACCGTGCTCGCGCTGCGCCACTGCGGCCAGTCTCCAGGCCGCCACGAACCCGGCCACGACCACGACCACGGCTTCGACCTCGACCTCGACCTCGACCTCGAGCTGATCGTCGACAGCCAGTTCCCCGACGGCTCTTGGGAGGCGATCCCGCTGCTGGACAACCACGCCCGGGTCTGGGGCAGCCGCGCCGTCACCACCGGTTTCTGCCTCAAGGCACTCCTGGCAGCCTCGTGAACCACCCGCTGTCCGCTCCTCAGGCCACTCCGCTGCCGCTGGGGACGTACGTGCTGTCCGGCGGTCTCACCGACCCGGGCCGGGCCGTCGGACAGGCCCGTGAGGCCGAACGCCTCGGTCTGAACACGCTGTGGATCTCCGAACGTCTCGGCCACCGTGACCTGGGCGTGGTCGCCGGCGCCCTCGGCCAGGCGACCAGCCGGATCGGCATCGGCTCGGCGATCACCCCCTTCCAGCTCCGTCACCCCGCCGTCCTCGCGTCCCTGGCGGGCACCCTGCAGAGCCTCACCCAGGGGCGGTTCCACCTGGGGCTGGGGCGCGGCGGCCCCTGGCTCGCGGGCCTCGGCGTCCCGCCGACCGCCCCCGCGGGGATGGTCGTCGACCTGGCGGACATCCTGCGCCGGCTGTGGGCCGGGGAGACCGTCGCCTACGACGGGCCCGCCGGGCACTACCCCGGCCTGCGGCTCGCCGGCCCCCCACAGACCACGCCCGTCCCCCTGCTCATGGCGGCGCTCGGGCCGCAGTCGCTGCGCCTGGCCGGGGAGCACTTCGACGGGGTGATCCTTCCCGCCTTCCTCACCCCCGGGGCCGTGGCACGGATGTCCGGCACGGTCCGCGCCGCCGCGGCGGCGGCCGGCCGGGACCCTGAGGCCCTGAGCGTCCACGCCACCGTCCTCACCCTGGCCGACCCCACCCCTCACGAGCGTGGCATTCTCGCGGGGCGAGCCGTCGGCTATCTTCAGCCGGTCCCGCACGGCGATCGCATCGCCCGCCTCAACGGCTGGGATCCCTCCATCCTGGAGCGGCTGCGCGCACATCCCCAACTATCCGCACTCGGCCAGGCATTGGCCGACGAGACGTACCGTCCCGATGAACTCGCCGGGCCCGCCCGTCTCGTCCCGGACGACTGGCTCACCGCCTCCACCGCGCTCGGTTCCCCGGCCGGCTGCGCGCGCCGGCTGGCCGCTTACCTCGACGCCGGCGCCGACGAACTCATCCTCCACGGCGCGCCACCCGGCCGGCTGGCGCCGGTCGTCGGCGCGTTCCGCCACCGGAGCACGCCGGCCCCAGCGGCGCCGCCGCCACCGCTCCCACCCCGGTGACCGACTGACAGCCATCGGCACACACCCCGCGCGGCCGGGCGTCGCCGTATGGACGTATCAACCGCGGCGAACCGGTCCGTGACGTGCAGTGGGCCGGCCCGAGGGACGGGGCCGCGTGGGCCCCAGTGGTCCATTGGGATGGTTCGGTCACGGCTTCGCCGTGACGGACTCAAGTCGCCGTGCCCGGCGGTCCGAGACAACAGGCATGGAGAGAGAAGAACAGGAGAGCGGGCCGGACGGTGCGGAGCCCTCGTCGGGCGACGGCGAAGCCCCGCACGAGACGGCCACGACCCACCGGCGGCGGACGAAGGTGTTCCTCGGGACCGTCCTGCACTTCACCCGCGACCCCTGGGTGCCCGGTCACGAAGGCGAGGACGACCCGGACGCCTACCGCCTCCACGACCCCGGCGCACTCGTCGTACGCGACGGTGTCGTGGTCTGGGCCGGGCGCTTCCCGGAGTGTCCCCGGGAGTTCATCGACCACGGTCACACGGTCGACCACCGCGGCTGCCTGATCGTGCCGGGCTTCGTCGATCCGCACATCCACAGCGGACAGGTGGACGCCATCGCCAGTCCCGGCGGACAACTCCTGCCGTGGCTGCGCGACTACATGTACCCGGCGGAGATGAAGTTCGCCGATCCCGACTACGCCCGCGCCGCCGTCTCCTTCTTCTTCGACCGGCTCCTGGAGTCCGGAACCACCACGGCATGCGTCTTCCCCACCACGCATCCACAGGCCACCGACGCCTTCTTCGCCGAGGCGCACCTGCGCCGACTGCGCATGATCTCCGGCAAGTTGCTGATGGACGACGACAACGGTGGCACGGTGCCCGAGGAGTACCTCGACCGCGGCGTGGCGGAGGCCGAGGAGGAATGCCGCAGACTCATCAAGGAGTGGCACCACACCGGCCGGCTGCGCTACGCCGTCTCCCCTCGATTCGCCCTGACCTCCACCCTGGCGGCGCTGCGCATGGCCGGCGACCTCTACCAGGAGGCCAGACACACCGATCAGCCGCTGTGGGTGCAGTCGCACCTCGCCGAGAACCTCGACGAGGTGCAGCGGGTGAAGGAGAAGTTCCAGGACCTGGATCCCCGCTCCTACCTGGACGTCTACGACAAGTGCGGGCTCGTCGGCCCCCGCAACGTGTGGGGCCACTCCGTATGGATCGACGATGCCGACCGCAATCTGCTCGCGGACTCCCGCGCCGGTGTCGCCTTCAACCCGACGTCCAACCTCTTCCTCGGCAGCGGCCTGTTCGACCTGGACCGCGCCGGCCTGGCCCGGGTCCGTGTGGCGCTCGGCACCGACGTGGGCGGCGGCACCAGCTACTCGATGCTCCAGACCATGAACGAGGCCTACAAGGTCGTCGCCATGGCCAACACCTATCCCGAGCACCTCGCGGAGAAGGACCGCAAGACCCTCACCGCACTGCGCGCCTTCTACCTGGCCACCCTCGGCGGCGCCCGGGCGCTCCATCTCGACCGGCACATCGGCAGCTTCCGCACCGGCCGCGAAGCCGACTTCGTCGTCCTCGACTGGGCCGCCACCCCCACCCTCAAGCGCCGCACCGAGGCGGCCCGGACCTTCCAGGAACGGCTCTTCGCCCTCGCCACCCTCGGCGACGACCGCGCCGTCCGGCAGACCTACATCCTCGGCGAGCCCACACGACCATGACATCGGCCACCCGATCCGCATCGCGCCCCGGTGAGGAAGGCGGGTCGGTCCCGCCGGGGTGACACGCCCGGACCGGTCCGGGCGTGCGGGGCGGGCTCGGACCGCTCCGGGCGTGCGGGGCGGGCTCGGACCGCTCCGGGCGTGCGGGGCGGGCTCGGACCGCTCCGGGCGTGCGGGGCGGGCTCGGACGTACGGCCCGCACGGGCCCGGGCGTACGGTCCAAACGTACGGCCCCGGTGTACGGCCCCGACGCGCCCACACCGGCCCACCGCGCGAAAGGCCGTCCCTCGTATACGAGAAGACGGCCTCCGCCCTGCGCCCTCACACTCCGGGGCGCCGGGGGCGCCGGCATGCGTACCCGCGCCCCTCAGCGCCGCGCTCCCTAAAGCAACGCGGAAGGCCCGCCCTCGTCCAGGGCCGCGACCCGTTCGACGATCGCCGCGACGCATTCGGCGTCCTCGGCGAGGTCCGGTGCGCCGAGGAGAACGAGCAGTCCGCGCGCCGAGGACGCGGGTCCTCCCCCCGGCCCACGCCGCGCGGATCCGGTCGGCCATCGGGTCGTCCAGGTCCCCGTCGCGGGTGTGACGGACCCAGGCGGCGAGCGCGCCGGTGAGCATCAACGCCGGGTGGCCGGCCGCGCGGAGTCCGCGCAGCGGGGGCAGCCACCGCTCGGCGACCTTGAACGACCCGTCGGTGGCGACCTGACGGAGCAGGTGCCGCATGGCCGGGTTGGCGAAGCGGGTCACCAGGCTGTCCACGTAGGCACCGGTATCGAGCCCGGCGGGCAGGGTGCCGGCCACCTCGGCGGCGTGGGCGCGCAGCACCGGTTCGCCCCACGGGGCGGCCAGGGCGTCGGCGACGGTCTCCCAGCCGTCCGCGAGACCGAGACAACTCAGCAGCGTGTGCGCTCCGTTGAGCAGGCGGAGCTTCATCATCTGGTACGGGGCGACGTCCGGCACGAAGAGCGCGCCCGTGTCCTCCCAGCGGGGGCGGTCCGTCGCGAAGGTGTCCTGGAGAACCCACTGGGTGAACGGCTCGCCCACCACCGCGCCTTCGTCGCGTACCCCGAGCACCGCGCTCGCAGCGTCGCGGTCGGCGCCGGTCGTGGCGGGGACGATGCGGTCGACGACGGTGGACGGGAAGGCGACGCGAGTCGCGATCCAGTCGAGGAGCCGGTCGACGTCCGGCCGGCCGGAGGCCTGCACGAACTCGCGGACCAGCCGCTCCAGGACCCGCCCGTTGTCGGCCATGTTGTCGCAGCACACCACCGACAGCGGGGCGTCGAGGGCCCGCCGGGCGCGCAGGCCGAACGCCAACTGGCCGACCACGCTGGCCGGATCGGGCCGCCCGGCGAGATCGGCGGCGACCGGCGGGGCGGTGGTGTCGAGGCCGCCGTCGGCCGCACGCCAGTAGCCCTTTAGGACGCCTGCGGCGCGTAGGTGCCGGCGTGTCCCAGAGCGAGACCGGCGACCAGCAGGGCGACGATCACGGCCATGTCGCCGGTCTCGATCGCCTTGAAGGCGGGGACGACCAGGACGAGATTGAGCAGTGCGGCGGTCAGGTAGACCGGGCGGCGGCCGACCTTGTCGGCGAGACGGCCGAGCAGCGGAATGGCGACCAGCTCACAGGCGATGGCGATCATCACGGCGTTGAGGATCATGTCCTTGTCGATGGCGTGCTCGGTGCCGTAGGCGACCAGGAAGATCGTGTAGAAGGGGAAGACCGCGGCCTCGACGAACTTGGTGCACAGGCCGCCGAACAGCTCCCGCTTGTGGTCGCGGGCCAGGCCCTTGAGCGGCGCGGTCTCCTTCTCCCGGGGCTCCTTGGCGGCCTTGAAGGTCTCCGACTCGTCGACCTTCATCCGGACGAACAGGCCGATGGCGCCACGAAGATGGAGAGCAGGAAGGGCACAGGCCAGCCCCAGGAGAGGAACGCCTCCTCGGAGAGCCGGGTGGTCAGCAGGGCGAACAGGCCGGTCGGGATGAGGAGGCGGCGGGCGAGCCGAGCTGGACGAAGCCGGCCGTTGAAGGCCAGGGCCGAGGCGGTGCCGTAGATGAAGAAGTCGTAGTACTGGGCGACGGTGCCGACGACCGAGGCGCCGACCGTACGCGAACACGTGCCGAATGCCGCCGTGACCCCGGCGCGTCGGCTACCATACAAGTACGTCAGAGATCGTCAAGTGTCGGAAAGGTCGACGATGACCTCGTCCTCAGGACTGCACGCCGCGCGGGCGCGGGGAGGAAACGCACGGCAACTCGTCCACGAGCTGCTGCGCGCACGGATCGTGGAACTGGAACTTCCGCCCGGCACACCGCTGTCGGAGAACGAGTTGGCGGCCGAACTCGGGGTCAGCCGCACCCCGGTACGCGAGTCGCTGATCCTGCTCGCCGAGGAGGGCCTGGTCGACGTCTATCCGCAGCTTGGTACGTTCGTCTCCCGGATTCGGGAACGGGACATCGCCTCCGCCCAGTTCGTCCGCGAGGCGCTGGAACTGACCTCCCTGCGGGACGGCGTCGAACGGGCCGGCGAACGGGATCTGCTGGAGCTGCGGACCCTGCTCGCCGCGCAGACCGACGCCGAGCGGCGCGCGGACCCGGAGGCCTTCTTCCGTCTCGACGAGGAGTTCCACGCCCGCCTGATGGCCACCGGCGGACACCGCGAGGCCTGGTCGGTCGTCCAGCACGCCAAGGCCCACCTGGACCGGGCCCGCCGGCTGTCGCTGCCGCTCGAAGACCAGCTCGCGCTGCTGATCCGGCAGCACACCGACGTCGTGGACGCGATCGAGAGCCGGAACGCGGCGGCCGCGGACACCGCGCTGCGCGGTCATCTGCGGCAGGTCTTCGCGGACGTCGAGACCGTACGTACCCAGCACCCGGAGCTGTTCGCCGACTCGGACGCCCCGCCCCGGCCCCGCCGCGAACCCCGTAAGCGGCCGACGGCACGCTGAACCGCGCGCGTACTCCGCGCCGGGCACATACTCCGCACCGCGCACGTGCCCCGGCGCCGGGCCGGGTCACACCCGCCCCGCCCGCCCCGTCCGCCCCGTCCGCCCCCTCTTCACCTCCACCACGAAGGAGCAGCCCATGCGCACGGCCGTCACAGCCGACCCCTCCCGGCCCGAGCCCCGGCCGCTGAGCCCGATCCTCCTGGAGACCCGGGTGATCGCCGTGCTGCGCGCGGCGGACACCCGGTATCTGCGTCCGGCCGCCGAGGTCCTGGCCGAGGAGGGCATCCGCAGCCTGGAAGTGACGCTCACCACCGCCGGCGGTGTGGCCGCGATCGCCGAACTCGCCGAGGCCCTCGGCCCGGACGTCGAGGTCGGCGCGGGCACCGTACTGTCCGTCTTCGATCTCGACGCCGTGATCGAGGCGGGCGCCCGGTACATCGTCACCCCGCACACCGATCCCGAGCTGATCCGCGCGGCCGTGGCGCGCGGCGTGCCGATCGTGCCGGGCGGGCTCACGCCGACCGAGCTGCGCACCGGCTGGGCCTCGGGGGCGAGCGCGGTGAAGCTGTTCCCGGCCTCGGCGGTCCGCCCGGCCTATGTGAAGGATCTGCACGGGCCGTTCCCGGCGATGCCGGTGATCCCGTCCGGCGGTGTGGACCGTGCCTCCTGCGGCGACTGGATCCGCGTCGGCTGCCCCGCCGTCTCCATGGGCGGCCCGCTACTGGGCGACGCGCTCAAGGGCGGCGACCTCGGCGAGCTGCGCGAGCGTGCCCGCAGTGTGGTGCGGAGCGTGTCCGAGGCGGCACGGGAGGTCTCCGGTGGCTGAGCGGGACATCGCGGCGGCTGTGCGCGAGGTCGCGGTGGCGAGCGACTCGGTGGTGAAGGAAGCGATGGTGAGGGAAGTGGCGCCGCGGGTCGTCACCCTCGGCGAGACGATGGCGCTGCTCTCCCCGGACCGGGTGGGCGCCCTCGCCCATGTGCCCGGCATGTCGCTCTCGGTGGGCGGCGCGGAGAGCAACGTGGCGATCGGGCTGCGACGGCTCGGCGTGGCGGCCACCTGGATCGGGCGGGTCGGCGACGACCCGTTCGGACGGTCCGTCATACGCGCGCTGCGGGCCGAGGACCTCGACGTACGCGCCACGGTGGACGACTCGGCACCGACCGGGCTGATGGTCAAGGAGCGGCGCACCTCGCGGACCGCGGGCGTCTGGTACTACCGGGCGGGAAGCGCGGGCTCCCGCCTCTCCCCCGCCGACGTGACCGCGAACGCCCTCGACGGTGCCACCCTGCTGCATGTCACCGGCATCACCCCGGCGCTCTCCGCGACCGCCGCGGACGCGGTGCGCACGGCCGTGCGGGCGGCGCGCGAGCGGGGGATGACGGTCTCCTTCGACGTCAATCTCCGTACGAAGCTGTGGAGTCCGGCCGAGGCGGCGAAGGGCCTCGCCGACCTGGTGCGGGCCGCCGACGTGGTCTTCGCGGGCACCGAGGAGGCCGAACTCTTCGTCGGCGCGCACGACGACCCGCTGGACACGGCCGCCGCGCTGTGCGCCCTCGGCCCGTCGCAGGCCGTGGTCAAGCTGGGTTCCGACGGCTGCGCGGCGGTCGCCGACGGAGAACGTCTCGCCCTGCCCGCGATCCGGGTGGACGCCGTGGACACGGTCGGCGCGGGCGACGCGTTCGTCGCCGGCTATCTGGCCGAACTCCTCGCCGCGAAGCCGCTGAAGGAGCGACTGCGTACGGCCATCGCGACCGGCGCGTTCGCCTGCACGGTCCCTGGCGACTGGGAGGGCCTGCCGACCCGCGAGGAGCTGTCGCTGTTGACGGTCACGGAGAACGTGGCGCGCTGAGCGGGGAGCGTCGAGCCGGGGGCGAGGAGCGGGGCGCGCAGGACGAACGCGGCGCCCCGAGCGCGGCCCCTCCGAAGGCCTTGATGATCTCCCCCTGGAAGGGCGGAGGCGGCGGTCTCGCGCCGGCCCTGCCGCCACGACCGAGCGGCCCGGCCGGCGGTCATCGCTTCACATCGTGTGAGGCGACCTCTCGGCCTTGACGAGTGCGGCGGCCCTCGCGGCCCGCTCGATCTTCGCGCGGTGGGCCGCGCGGGCCTCCTCGTCGATCCGCGTCTCCTGCTCGGGCCGCAGCCCGGTCCGGCCGTCGAGGCCCTCGCGCAGGATGTCGGCGTGCCCGGCATGCCGCATGGACTCGCCGAGGACATGGATCATGACGGCGAACAAGTTGGTGCGAGAAAACGGCTCCGGCCACCACGGCACATGGCCGGGGGCGTCGAGGGGAAGCTCGTCGATCGTGGCATCCGCGTGTTCCCACGTGCGCCGGTAGAACCCGACGATCTGCTCGCGAGTCTCGTCCTCGGCCGCCCACTGATCGCTCCCGTCGGAGTCCTGCCACCGGGGCAGCGGCTGCGGGGAAGGGCGGCCGAAGACCTCGCCGAAGTACCTGGCCTCGACGGTGGCCACATGCTTGACCAGGCCCAGGAGGTTGGTCCCGGTCGCCGTCAAAGGCCGGCGTGCGTCGTATTCGGACAAGCCGTCGAGTTTCCAGAGCAGCGCCTCACGGTCCCGCCGCAGTCTCCCGTGCAGGTTGTCCTTCGCGAATTCATCGATCATGCGGCAGGAGCCTGCCATGGGTTGCTCAGTGCCTCAAGATCCCCTGCATGGCCCGCGACGACCGACAGCACCGAGGTCCGGCCATCGTCTCCGTCGCAAACGGTGAAGATCGCGAAGTCGCGGCGGCATTCCCGTCGTTGGCCGACGAGCGACTCCAAGGCCCCCACGTGGCGGTGTTCGTACGCGCGGTTCCCGGCGCCCCCTCGTGACGGTGGACGGGCCGGCGCACGCCCATGCGGGCGGGGCGTCGCCGTATACCCCGGGTCCGGCCCCGGCCGGCCGGGCGGAAGCGACGCCGGGGACGGACGGGGGCGGCGACACCCCGCGCCATCAGGGGGCCGTCCCGGAACGGCTCGCCGGGGCGGGGCGGTGTCAGCGCCCGGTCCGTCTTCCCGGCCGCGCTCCTCCTCCACCCCTCCGGCTCTGCCCACGGGCGCGGGGTGAGGGCGAGCGGGCGGCCCCGTCGCCTCTTCGGTCGCGGCCCCGCGAGGCCCGGGTCCTCCGCGGCCCAGGATGGCTCGATTCGAACCTTGCCCGTCCACGACAAAGCCCCCACATTAGGCGCAGTTCACACACATCCTGCGCACAAGTCACAGTGATGGGGGAGTCGACGGCGGTGGCGTTCCAGCGCGCGAGAACCACGGTGGCGGGCGGCGCGGAGGGTGGTGCGGGACTGCACCCCGGCACTCCCCCGGAATCCAGGGAGCACACGGGCGCCGAGGCGGCTGAGAGCAAACCTCGTTATCTGGTCCTGGGGCCGCTGGAGTTGCGGCTCGAAGGACGTCCCTGCACACCCACGGCGCTCAAGTCCCGTGCGTTACTGGCCCTGTTGTTACTGCGGGCCAACCAACAGTCCTCCACCGACGTACTGATCGAGGACCTGTGGAACGGCCGGCCGCCCCGTTCGGCGCTGGCGGCGCTCCAGATGTACGTGTCGGGCCTGCGCCGGATCCTGGACCCCGGCCACAGCCGCGACGGACTGGATGCCCGCCACCACCCGCTGCTGCCGACGGTGGGATCGGGTTATCTGCTGCGCGTGGGGCCCGGGGAACTCGATCTGGACGAGTTCCGCGAGCAGGCGGCCCTGGGCCGCAGCCGGCTCGCCGCCGGTGACTGTCAGGCCGCCGACCACGCCTTCCGGCGCGCTCTGACGCTCTCGCGCGGCACACCCCTGGGCGATCTCACCCACGCGGACCTGCCCGGCTTCTACGGCGACCGGCTCGCCGAGGAGCAACTGGCGGTGATACAGGACCGGATCGGCGCGGACATCTGCCGGGGCCGCGCCCGGGAGGTCACCGGCGAGCTCCGGGAGCTGTGCGCCCGCTATCCCTTGCGGGAGACCTTCCATGAGCAGTTGATGCTCGCGCTGACCGCCACCGGCCGCCAGACCGAGGCCCTGGAGGTCTACGCCGAGGCCCGGCGGACGGTGGTGGCGGCCGGTGGCATCGAGCCGGGATCCGCCCTCAAGGCGGCGCAGCAGGCGGTGTTGCGGGTACGGCCGCCGCTCAACGCCGGGCACGAGTACTGCCGTTCGATGCTGAACGCCGAGCGGGAACGCCTCTTGCCCCGTTGACGTACGCCATTCCGCCCCTCAGCGCAGCCGCCAGTCCAGACGGCGCCCGTAGTAGACCAGGGGCTGACCCTCGCCCGGCGCACAGGAGGACACCTCGCCCACCAGTGCGGTGTGATCGCCGTGGGGGAAGGCCGCGCCGACCCGGCAGCGCAGATACCCCGACACGCCGAGCAGGCGCGGCACATCGCCTTCCCACTCCCACAGGACGTCCGCGAACTTGTCGTCCGCGCCGCCCGCGAACACCCGGGCGAGCGCCTCGTCGTCCGCACCCAGCAGGTGCACCCCGAAGCCCATGCCCGGCCGGGCGCTCAGCTCCCGGCCGGTCCGGGAGCCGTCGGCGACGGCCATCAGGACGGACGGCGGCCGCACGCTGTAGGAGCACAGCGAGGACACCAGCATGCCGATGGGGCGGCCGTCCGAACGTCGCGCGGTCGCCACCGCCACTCCGGTCACCAGCCGGGCCATGGCCTCGGTGAACCGCTCGACGAGCACGCCCGGTTCGGCCGGCACGCCGGACGGGCACCCGCCGCCCATGACGGACCGGACACCCGTCACGGGCGCACCGGTCGGCACAGGCGCACCGGTCGGCACAGGCGCTCCGGCCGACGGCCGCCCGCCGGCCGGAGCGGGACCCTCCGCCACCCTACGCACGGGCCCGCCCGGCGGCCCGCAGGCAACTGTCCAGGTGGCTTTGGGCGTCGGGGTCACCGGTGGCGGCCAGGGCCACCTCGAAGTCCGCCGCGGCCTCGCCGTAGCGGCCGGCCGCCTCGTGGACCACACCGCGGTTGAACCGGAAGTCCGCGCGGTCCGCGAGCTCCACGGCCCGGTCGAAGTCGGCCACGGAGAGGTCCAAGTCACCGTCCAAGTAGGCTAGTTCGGCGCGCACTGCCCACGCCTCGGCGAGTTCCGGATCGTTGCGCAGCGCGGCCTCCAGCGCCTCCCGGGCCGCGGAGACGTCTCCCTCCTCCGCCAGCAACCGCCCGCGCAGCGACAGCAGATACGGGTGCTGCGGGTGCTGCGCGAGCCCCCCGGTGACGCTCTCCAGCGCCGCCGCGGTGTCGCCGAGGTCGGCCAGGATGCCGGCCCGTCCGAGCGACGCCTCCGGATGGCCGGGGTCGAGTTCCAGCGCGCGATCGAAGTCCGCCAGCGCCCCCTTGGCGTCCCCCAACTCCAGCCGCGCGTCACCCCGGTTGTAGAACGCCTCGGGGAACGGCGGCTCCAGGCTCAGCGTCCTGGTGAACTCGTCGACCGCCTCCTGGGCGCGGCCCAGCTTGCGCAGGATGACGCCCCGGTTGAAGTAGTGGTCGGAGAAGCCCTCGTCGGCCGCCAGGATCTCGGCGTAGTCCTCGAGCGCTTCCGTCAGCCGCCCGCTCATCGTGTTCACCTGGGCCCGGTTGTAGCGCAGACCGGTCCGGTGCCAGCTGCGCTTGCCGAGGCCCAGCTCCCGGTCCAGCCGCTCGATCCCCTCGTCCAGCAGCCGCAGCGCCTCGTCCGGCCGCCCCGCCCGGACCTCGACCAGCGCCAGGCCGTTGCGGTTGAACACCGAGAAGAAGGCCCGCTCGTCGGGGTCCGGCAGCAGGTCGGAGATGCTGATGGCCTGGTTGACCCAGGCACGCGCCAGGCTCTCGTCACGCCGCTCCGGCGGGTAGTGGCGGGCGTAGAGCATCCCGGTCTCATAGGCAAGCTTCATGTGGTGGGTCGCGCTCAGGGTGCGGGTACGGGCCTCGTGCTGGAGGGCCGCCGACTCGTCCGGCCGGCCGCCCGCCGCCAGGCAGGCGCTGGCCTCGCGGATGAAGTACCACCAGGTGTCGGGGTGTTCCTCGGCGGTGAGCAGGGCCCTCGCGGCCTCGCTGATCTCGGCCGAGATGTGGTAGAAGCCCAGGTACTTGCAGTGGTCCAGGGCCCGGCGCGCCGCCGCCACCCCGGCGCCGACGGGGTCCGTGCCCCGCAGCAGGTGGTACGGCAGCGCTCCCAGGCGCAGCGAGGTCTCACCCGCCTCGACCCGCTCGGTCAGTTCCCCGGCCCTGCGCTCGTGCAGGGCGGCCCGCTCGGAGGGCGTGAGCGCCGCGTAGGCGGCGGCCGGGCCCGGTTCGTCGCCCACACAGTCGCCGTCCACGTACGCGCGGGCCGCGCGACGTATCTCCGCGGGGTCCTCGGCCACGGCCGACGGGGCGCCGTCCCGCTCCGGCTCCGCCCCTGCCTCCGCCCCCGCCCCCGTCTCCGCCGGTCCGGTGACGGAGGTCGCGTACGTCGCCAGCGCGTCCGGCAGCGAGACCGACACCTCGCCCGGCTGCTCCCGCAGCGGCTCCGGGCCCGAGCAGACCACGATCGTCAGCAGCTGCGCCGGTATCCGGCGCAGCGCCACCGCCAGGAACTCCTGGTCGGTGACGTCGGCGTGCTCGACGTTCGTCACGACCAGGGTGCGGGGCACGCCCTTCGCATCGGGCAGCGCCGCGAGCAGGAACTCCACGAGCCCGTGCGCCACCCGCAGCGAGTGCAGTCGCGCCGGGTACCGGCTGATCTCGCCGGCCGAGGACTGCTCCTGAATCCCCCGGACCAGAGGCGGCACCAGCGGGGTCAACTCGTGGGTGCTCTGCTGGAGTTCGATGTAGTGCCGGTCCGCGAGCTCGGGCCTGGCCCTCAGGATCTCCGGCGCGATCTCGCGCAGCAGCGTCCCGGCGGCCGTGTACGGACCGCGCAGCCGGCGGTGCGCGTCCGCGGTGAGCGACGGACCGGGCAGACCGAGGGCGTCCCGCAGCTGCTCCCGTCGGCGGGAGTGTGGGGCGGAGATCCAGTAGTGACCGCTCACGTTTCTTCCTTTCACTGAGGGCCTTCGGGGGTGGGGACGGCTGCGGCCCCCGCCGGTGCGGGCGAGGAGGCGCGCGGCGGGCGCCGGCGTCAGGCGATGACGTGCCGGGTCCGCTCGCGGCGCCCGCGGAGCCGGTCGCGGGCGGCGAGCCAGAGGGCGATGCCGATCTGGAGGAAGGTCAGCAGCAGGAAGACCGTGCCGTCGACGAGCATGACCCCGTTCGGCCGGTCGGCCGTGAAGCGGCCGAGGACGGCGCCGATCATGTCGAAGAAGACCGGCCCCAGGCCGAGCAGGAAGGTGCTCAGGCTGAGCGTGTAGCCGACCGGGATGAGCCAGGAGTACCAGCGCGCCGCCCGCCGGTCCGCCGGATGCCACTCGGACTCGTCCAGCAGCCGGTCCGGGCGCCCCAGCAGCCGGTTGCACCGGTTACGGATCATCCGGGTGGCCGTGGTGTGCAGGTCCACGCAGCCGAGGGCCGTGCTGATCAGCACGTAGATGTCGGTGCGCAGGTAGAAGAAGAACTGCCACAGCACACGGATCACCGCGGCGAAGGCCACCGCCAGGCAGACCCGTCCGGCCAGGCCGACGCCGTCGGGCCCCCGGGTGAAGTCCGCGACGATGATCAGCACACCGACCAGGACCACATCGACGATCATTCCGGCCAGGATCGGCAGATAGCGTTTTCGGCGCTCCACCACGACCAGGCCGTCCAGGGAGGTCTCGACCACCAGGAAGTAGAAGCGGTACGACATCCGGGTGCGCGACCCGATGCCGAGGCGGCGGCCGGCCAGCGCGTGGTAGATCTCGTGGATCGCGATGAGCGGTGCGGCGGCGACCGTCATCACCACCATGATCAGTGAGTAGTAGTCGCTGAACACCATGGCCCGGGGGCTGGGCAGCAGGTCGGGGCTGCGCACCATCAGCACCGTCGCCCAGGCCACCACCGCGCCGTAACAGAGCCACGCGACCGGTGAGAACAGTGCCTGCCCGAGCCGTTGCCAGCGCACCGGCCGTAGGGTCTGCGGGGCGGGGCCGGGCTCGGACCTCACGAAGTCCAGTTCGTACAGCGCCTCGACGATGTCGGCGACGTCGATGGGTTCGCCGTACTCGGCCGCGTACCAGTCGGCGGCCTGCCGCGGGGTCGCGCCCTCCTGGAGGCGGCGCACCAGTGCGGCACCGTCCGGCGGGAGGATGGCGAAGGACTCGATGTCCGGTCGGCCGATCGTGACCTCGCCGTTCTCCTCCAGATACACGAGACGGTGAAGCGTCAGCGGGCTGTCGAGGTCGCACGCCGCGGCGGCGTCCGAGATCTGCGAGGCGTCCGAGGCGTCCGAGGCGTCCGGCCGCACGGTACCGTCGCGAAGTTCCTGATCCGCCATCGCGGCTCCTTCATCTGCATGGTCCGGTACCGCGCACGACGCCCGTGCACGCCCGGGTTCCGGTGGCGGACAACCGCCCACCACCGGAACCCGGAACGGCACTTCAGGTGCGCTGTACTCAGTTGGCGGCCGGGTACGTCGAACAGGCCGAAGAGGTCAGACGAACCGGGCCGGCCTTGCGGATCTGGATCTTCTTCATGACAGAACCCCTCTCTGGTGGCTGGTGACACATGGCCTGTTGGCCATCGGTCATCCTTCCGAGCCGGGCCAAAGCCGTCCCAGATCCCCGCCAAAGGCTCACGAGCCATGTGCTCCCGCCGTGGCCGTGCTGTCCGGGAGGGGCCGGCCGCCGCCGGAACGCTCCGGTTGCTCCGCCGTCGGCTGCCGCCGCCATCGACCGTGTTCTCGGCGGAGCCGAGCAGACGGCCGGCCGTTCGGACCGGCTCGCGCGGCCGCGCGATCACCACACCCCCGGAAAACACGAAAGGCCGCCTTCTCGTCATCGAGAAAGGCGGCCTCCACAGCGTTCCCGTGGTTGAGGGCTACGCAGCTACGCAGCTCGGCGCGCAGCCGGCCTGGTCCGGAAGAGTGAGCCGTGGGCGCTTGAGGGTTCAGTTCGCGGCTTGCTCGATCCCCAGGACGTCGTACAGGTCGTTGCCGGCCCCCCAACGGGCGAGGCGCTCGCGGTCGACCAGGTGGAGCCCGTGCCTCTCCGCGAAGGCGATGGCAGGTGCGGTGAAACCGTTCAGGCCGACCATGACCGGGACGGCTGCCCTGTGCTCCGGCCGGGCGGTGCCATTGAAGGTCTGCACCTCCCGGGAGCCGACCGGCTTCGCGTACCTCTTGCACTGCACCACGACCCGTCGCCCGACGGTGTCGCGAGCCATCACGTCCGCCCCGAGGTCACCAGCGCCGCCCACGCGCACCGCATCGGTGAAGCCATCCCGCTCGAGAAGCTCGCGGCACATCTCCTCGAACCGCATGGGTGACGATCCGTCGAACACCTCAAGGGTGTAACCGACCGGCCGAAACGCGTACGACGCGGCCGGCTCGGACGGCGGCACAGGGCGCAACGGCCGGTTCGCCCATTCGGCGAGCCAGCCGGTGATCGCGTCGGTGGCCGAGGTACGGGCGAGGACGACGCGAGTGGTGATTCCGGTGCGGCCCAAGGCCCACAACGGAGAAACGAAGCGGCGTAGCGGGCGGCCGAAGCCCGTGCGGACCAGCACCCAGCGCAAGGCGAATATCAGCAGACCGGCACAGACCAACGTGACCACGGCAGCAAGCGGATTCGCCCAAGCCCAGGTCACCCCCTGCCACACAGCTGTGGCCGTGGCGAGTACGGCGATAGCCAGGACGACTCCGAACCGGTCGCGGTCCGGCTCCGTGGTGTCGTTGCCCTGCGGCGTCATTCCGCTCTCCAGTTCCTGATCGTGCGCCCTGAACGCGGCTGGGAGACGAACCGCGTGCTCTCGCTCTCGCAGCGGGGGGCGGGGACGTCTTCTTCGGTTCCCTGTGCTCCGGCTGTCAGGTTCCACTGAGCGCGATCTCGATGAGCTCGCGCGCGGCACCGCCGTAGAGCGCGGACGGTTGGAGGCGGTCGAATGCCTTACGGAAGAGAGAAAGGCGGTCGGGGTCGGTGATGGTCTCGCCTCCCCGGAAGCCTTCGACTTCCACTCTGCGGTCGTCGAAGATCGAGAACCCGTCGCCCGGGTAGACCCGCAGCCGGGCCCTGGCCGGAATGATCCCGAGGGTGAGGCCGGGCAGAGAGAGCGCCTCGGCCAGCCTGTGCAGCTGAGCACGCATCACTTCGGGGCCGCCGATGTTCGTCAGCAGGGCCTGGTACCCGAGCAGGACGTGGTAAGTGCGGCCCTCCTGCCCGATGAACTGGGCTCGGGCTGTCCGGGCCGCCGCTCCGGCCTGGACATCGTCCGGAATTCCGTGGAAGTCGACGACCAGGCGCAGCATGGCTTCGGCGTACTGGGGTGTCTGCAAGTTGCCCCACACGATGTCCGGCGAGTAGCCGACGTAGTGCCGAGTCTTCCTGGCAAGGTCCAAGAAGGACTCCTGCACTGGGCCGGTTCCTTGTCGGAGAAGGTCGTCCCAGTCGCCGTCGGCCGAACTCGGTGCTGTCGCCATGTACGAGATTGTTCCAGCGGACGGTGACGGCTGTCCTGGAGTTGGTCGCTCTCGAGGAGCAGGACCCGAAGGTCCTCGTGGCCGATGTCGTCGTCGACCGCCTCCTCGGCGGCCAGGCTCAGCCGATCCGCCCGTTCAAGACGGCCCGCCGGCCTCCGGTCAACGGGCTGGCGCGGCACGCCGGCAGCATCGCCGCCCGGCCGACACGAAGGCCGCGAGCGCGGGAAACCCGAGTGCTCCGTCCATCGAGATGGTTCGGTCACGGCTTCGTCGCGACGCGCTCAAGGCGCCGTGTCCGGCGGTCCGAGACAACAGGCGGGGAAGAGAAGAGCAGGGTGGACGGCCGGACCGCGAGGAGCCCTCACCCGGGTGAAGTCGCTGTGCCGGGTGCCGGAGTCGGCCCGTCGGAGCCGGAGGAACGGGTACCGGTGCTTCCGGGCGGTGAGAAGCGCCGCAGGTCTGTACGTGCCCGCCGGTCCTCCCGCCCCGGCAGGAGTAGTCCGCCCGTCCGCGTACGTCCGACTGTGAAGGTGGTCCCCCCCATGGGTGAGAAGCCGTTGAAGGCCGCGGCCGACAAGATCGCGACCGCGCTGCGTGGCCGGGAGGGCCCCGACGGGGGTGTGCCGGGCAAGCCGGCCGTCCGCTCGCCCGCGGTCGCGGAGCCGGTCGAGCCGGAGGGCCCGCTGCCGCCGAAGGCCGACCAGTCCGGCCCGGAGCCGGTGTCGCCGACCGGGGCGCGGACGGACGGCGGCCAGGAGGCGGTGGCCCAGCAGGGCGCGTATCTGACCACGGCGCAGGGTGTACGGCTCCCCGACACCGATCATTCGCTCAAGGCCGGCCCGCGGGGGCCGGTGCTGCTCCAGGATCATCATCTGCGGGAGAAGGTGATGCACTTCGACCACGAGCGGATCCCGGAGCGGGTGGTGCACGCCCGTGGCTCGGCCGCGCATGGTGTCTTCCAGAGCTACGGCACCGCCGCCCGCCTCACCAAGGCGGCGTTCCTGGCCGGGGAGGTGGAGACGCCCGTCTTCGTGCGGTTCTCCACAGTGCTCGGCTCGCGGGGATCGGCGGACACCGTACGGGACACCCGCGGGTTCGCCACGAAGTTCTACACCGAGCAGGGTGTGTTCGATCTGGTCGGCAACAACATGCCCGTGTTCTTCATCCAGGACGCGATCAAGTTCCCCGACATCATCCACGCCGGCAAGCCCCACCCGGACCGGGAGATCCCGCAGGCCCAGAGCGCCCACGACACCTTCTGGGACTTCGTCACCCTGCACACCGAGGCCACCCACCACACTCTGTGGAACATGTCCGACCGCGGCATCCCCCGCTCCTTTCGCATGATGGAGGGCTTCGGTGTCCACACCTTCCGTCTGATCGACGCCGAGGGTGCGACGACGCTGGTGAAGTTCCACTGGAAGCCGCTGCTCGGGGTCCATTCCCTGGTGTGGGAGGAGGCACAGCTCATCGGGGGTGTCGATCCTGACTTTCACCGGCGCGATCTCGCCGACGCGATCGAGGCGGGCGCCTTCCCGCAGTGGGAGCTGGGGATCCAGGCCTTCCCCGACACCCCGGAGCAGACCTTCGAGGGCATCGATCTCCTGGACCCCACGAAGTTCGTCCCGGAGGAACTCGCGCCCGTGCGGCCCGTCGGACTGCTGACGCTCACGGCCAATCCGTCGAATTTCTTCGCCGAGACGGAACAGGTCGCCTTCCACGTGGGGCATCTCGTCCCCGGCATCGACATCACCGACGATCCCCTCCTGGCCGGGCGGCTCTTCTCGTATCTGGACACTCAGATCACCCGGCTGGGCGGACCGAACTTCGCGCAGCTGCCGGTCAACCGACCCCACGCCCCCGTCAACGACATGCTCCGCGACGGCGCGCACCAGAGCGCCGTGCACCGCGGGGTGGCCCCCTACCGGCCGAACTCTCTCGACGGCGGCTGCCCCTTCCCCGCCACGGCCGGCACCGGCGCCTTCATCGAGTCCCCCCATGAGCTCCCGCCGTCCCGCAAGGTCCGCGAAGCCCCCGCCTCCTTCGCCGATCACTTCAGCCAGCCCCGGCTGTTCTGGCACAGCATGACCCCGGTGGAGCGCGAGCACATCATCGCCGCCTACACCTTCGAACTCGGCAAGTGCTACGAGCAGGCCATCAAGGAACGCGCCCTGGGCGTCCTGGCCGACATCGACCCCGTCCTGTGCCGGGAGGTCGCCGACGGGCTCGGGCTACCCGCCCCCGCGCCCACCGTCCCGCCCGGCGAGGCACCCGCGCCGAGCCCGGCTCTCTCCCAGATCGGCGGGGAGTGGCCGCCGGACGGCCGGATCATCGGCATCGTCACCGGCCCCGAGACGGGTCTCGCCGCCGTACGGGAAGTGCGCCGGAGCATCCTCGACGCGGGCCTGACGCCGCTGGTGATCGCGCCCCGCGGCGGAACCCTCGGCCCGGACGACAGTCCCCTCACCGTCCAGCGCACCTTCGCCACCGCCCGCTCCACCGAGTTCGACGCCCTCCTGCTGGCCGGGGCCCCCGCCCCGGCGGCCGACGGTCACGGCGCCCGCGACGCCAAGGCGGGGATCGCGCCGGACCCGGCCGTCGACCCACGGGTGACCCTGCTGGTCGCCGAGGCGTTCCGGCACGGCAAGCCCCTCGGCGGCTGGGGCGGGGCGGCCACGGTCCTGAAGGCTGCCCGGGTACCGGGCGACGCACCGGGCGTCCTCACCGGCGACGACCCCACCGCCATCCTCGAACAGACCCTGGAACTGCTCCGTCGGCACCGCGTCTGGGGCCGCTTCCCGGCCACCGTCCGATAAAGAATCAAGCGCCGAGCGGCGCGGTGGGGACCGGTCGGACGGCCGGACCTCCGCCTGATGCCGCTCAGGGGCATGGCCGGCCTCAGCTCCCGGCTACCGAGCCCTTCCGCTGCCGCCGGGCCGGCGGCAGCGCAAGGGATGGGGCACGTGCGCGTCAGCGGCCGCCCGACTTTCGCTTGGCGTCCGCCGCCGCCTCCTCGGCCTTGCCCGCCAGCTTCTCCACATGGCCGCGGACCTCTGTCCCCGTGTCGCCGGAGGCCTTGCCCACGGTTTCCTTCATCGCGCCCTTGGCCTGCTTCGCCTTGCCCTTGGCCTTGCCCATGTCCGGATCTCCCTGCTGTCGTGTGACGCCCGCGCGGACGCGGGCCTTCCGGAACCCACCCTGGGGCCCGGCACCAGTGCGGGCAACCGCAGAACGACGCGCCCCCGACGCGCCGTGCGCCGCCGCTGGGTGATCGGCCGCCTTCGTAGCCCGGCCGGGTGACCGGCCGCCCGTCATCCGCACGTTTTCCCGTCCTTGCCTCGGGCAGCCGCACCAAGGAAGCCACCGACACCAGACGCACACTCCCTGGGGGACATGGCGGTGCCGCCGTCCCAGGTGGAGGCGGAGAGAGGGTGACCACCGGCACGGCCGACGCACGGCCGCCCGCCCGTTCGACGTCCTCGGCCGCCGCGTCGAGGCCGGCCCGGCCCCGGGCGGGCAGTCCCGACCGCGCGCCGGACGCCCCCAACCGAGACGGGACCCCAAGGAGGGACACGATGACACCACGTACGGACGAGCCCGGACCGGGCGGCGCCGCCGCGCTGTTCGATCTCGACGGAACCCTGGTCGACACCACGTACCTGCACACGCTCACCTGGTGGCAGGCCCTGCGGCAGCACGGCCACGAGGTCCCGATGGCGCGCCTCCACGGCGCGATCGGCATGGGCGCCGACCGGCTCCTCGACGCCGTCCTCGGCGAACACCGCCGACACGATGACGACAGCGCGATCGCCGACGCGCACAGCGCCCTCTACGCGGCCTGGTTCGATGTCCTGCGCCCCTTCGAGGAGGCCCGGAATCTGGTGCGCGCGGTGGCCGCCCGCGGCTGGACGGTGGTGTTGGCCAGCTCGGCGAGCGAGGCGGAGGTGGCCGTGGTGCGGGAACGTCTGGGGGTGGACGACGTGATCGCGGCCGCCACCTCGGGCGGCGACGTGGACGCCACCAAGCCCGCGCCCGACCTCGTCGAAAGCGCCTTGGCGGCCGTGGGCACCGACCCCGCGCGCGCCGTCTTCGTCGGTGACACCATCTGGGACGTGAAGGCCGCCGGCCGCGCGGGGCTGCCCTGCATCGGCCTGCTCACCGGCGGGCGGTGCCGCGGTGAGCTGGAAGAGGCCGGGGCGGTCGCGGTCTACGAGGACCCCGCGGCACTGTTGCGCGGCATCGACGCCAGTCCTCTGTCCCGGCCGCCGGACTGACCCCCTCGGCCACAGCGGCGGGACGGTGGCGGCACCTCGGCCGCCACCCGCGGCCCGGCGACCGGGCCCGCGTAAAAACGTCCGCCGAGGCCGTCCGTACGGCCACCGGCTCCGCCGCACCGGCCGGAGTTCCGCGGGTTCGATCCGGCGGCGTTGTACCGCCATTCGGGTGGGTACGGGCGGTGGGCAGCGCCGATTACGGGGGCGAGTCGTGGACGCCGTCCGGGCGTCAGGGAAGGGCGACGACCCGTACGGTGCCGAGGCCGGGGTCGGCGGCGTCGGGAACGTACATCCCGGCGGCGACCCCGGTGTGCAGATATTCCAGGACCGGGGTGTTGAAGCGCTCTCCCGGGAGTGCGGCGGGGATGCCGGGCGGGTAGGGGGTGAGCATTTCGGCGGCCACCCGGCCGGCGGCCCGCTGCCAGGGGATGTCCTCGACGGGGCCGAAGTACGCGTCGCGGGGCGGCATCGCCTGTTCGAGGCGCAAGTCGGCCGGGGCGGGTATCTCGAGGGGCGCGGGTGCCCGGAATTCCTCGGCGTGACCGGCCAGTTCGAGAAGAGCGACCGTCAGGGCGTCGGTGGTGTGGGCGGTGTCGGCATGGGTGAGCTGGGCGGCGATCCGCCGGTGGTCGGCGAGGTGAAGGTTGAGCCGGTGGTGTTCCCTGACCCAATCGGCCGCCTGGTAGCCGCTGATGCCGAGACGGGTGAGGTCGACGACGATCTGGAGGGGGTCGAGTTCGGCGGCGAGGCCCGGGCCGCAGAAATCCTCGCGGCTCTCCACGCGCAGTCCGTCCATGCGGTCGATTCGCTCCCTGGTACGAGCCGCGAGACCGAGCGCGTGATCGTAGAGGTCCTTGCCGTGCTCGACCATCTGACGGCGCCACCCGTCCAGGGCCGCGTAGAGGAGGACGGAGGGGCTGGTGGTACCCAGGAGATCCTCGCGGCTCTTCAGCACCTTCGGATCGATCCGGTCCCCCTGCAGGTGGAAGACGGAGCCCTGTTCAAGCCCCGACCCCATCTTGTGGACGGAGGTCACGCACACGTCCGCGCCGGCGTCCATCGCCCAGACCGGGAGGTCAGGGTGGAACGGCAGGTGGGCGCCCCACGCCTCGTCCACGATCAGCGGCACCCCGTGCTCGTGGCACGCCCGGGCGATCACCGCGAGCTCGGTGCAGGTTCCGTACGGCGTAGGGGAGCTGACGAGGACACCGCGGGCCTCGGGGGCACGCCGGAGCGCGTCGGCGACGGCTGCCGCGCTCGGCGGGTGGGCCAGATGCCGCACGGGGTCCCAGTTGGGTTCCACCCACACGGGATCGATCCCCGCGAGCACCAGGCCCGCCACCACCGACTTGTGGGCGTCCCGCCCCACCACCAGCTGTTGATGCGGCCCGGTCACGGCGAGCATCGCGGACTTCACCGACAGGGAACTCCCGGCCGTGGCGAAGAAGGTATGTTCCGCACCCACCCCGTCCGCCATCAGCTCCTCGGCCCGCGCGAGGACCCCACGGCCGCCGGCCCGGTCGTCCAGACCGGACACGGCCAGCACGTCCGAGGCGAACACGCCCTCCCCCAGTACCGCTCGCACCCTGGGGTCGGCGCCCCGGCCCTGCTTGTGGCCCGGCGGAGTGAACGGGATCCAACCGCTCGCGTGGTACTCCGCCAGCGCCTCCAGAACCGGCGCGCGCGCATGGTCCAAGCTCATGTCGTCCTCCCGCGAGGCGAGCCCCGGTCCGCCTCCGGTCTCACGCGGCCGGCGGGGCGGCACCATCCACGGCCGCGGTCACTCCCCGCACCCGAGGCGTCAGCGCCCGAGTGCCCTCTTGAGCTGCGGCTTGTTCATGGTGGACCGGCCGTCGATGTGCTTCTTCTTCGCTTCCTCGTAGAGCTGGTCCTTGGTCGGCCCCTGGGCGCCGCTGTGGGACCGCTGTCCGCCCCGCTGGGACGCGGACTTCGGGTCGCGCAGGGATGTCCTGCTCGCCGTCTCGGACTCACCGGCGCGGGCGCGTTCCTTGTTGACGGTGCGGGCGGCGATCTCCTTGGCCCGCTTCGTGGACTCTCCGCGCTTCTCGGCCGACTCCTTGATGTGCTCGTACTGGCGCTCCCTCTTGGGACTGGAGCCTCGGGGCATGACGTACTCCTCACGCTGCGGTTCTGCGATCCCTCCCCTCCCATGGGGAAGCCTCCGCGAACAGAACGCAACCGCGGGGAAGCCGCCGGCACCAACCCTCGATCCCGCGAGACCCCGTGCCGCCCCGAACCGAGCCACACGGACCGGCACGGTTTACCCCGCCTTCGACAGGGCAGCCGCACACCGGAACAGATCCGGCCGAACCACTCTTCTCATCGAGGTGATGTCATGATCATTCTTGGCCTGATCCTGCTGATCGTGGGCCTGATCACCGGCCTGGGCATCCTCTGGACGATCGGGATCGTGCTCGTGGCGATCGGGATCGCACTGTGGATCCTCGGTGCGGTCGGCCACGCCGTCGGCGGCCGCCGCCACTACTGGTAGGGAGCGCCACCGTGCGCGGCCCCGTATCCCTTCGCTCATCTGTTTCGGCGACGCTTCCCCGCATCCCCGAAGGCCGGCCGCCCCGCACCCCCGGAAGGTGGCCGCCACCGTCGGTGGTGACCGTTCCCGGCGTCTACTCCCCGCAGAGCGACACCTTGCTGCTGGCCGCCGCCTTGGCCCGCGAGGACATCCGGCCCGGCGCCGAAGCGCTCGACCTGTGTACGGGCAGTGGCACGCTGGCGCTCGCCGCGGCGCGGCGCGGGGCACGGGTCACCGCGGTCGACGTCTCCCGCCGGGCGGTGTGGAACACCCGGCTCAACGCGGTGCTGGCGCGCGAGCGCATCCGGGTGCGCCACGGCGATCTGACAGGGCCGCTGCCGCCGGAGGACCGGTTCGACCTCGTCGTCAGCAATCCGCCCTACGTTCCCGCGCCGCCGGGCACCCCACCGACGGGTGGCGGCCCCGCACTGGCCTGGGACGCCGGAACGAACGGGCGCGAGCTCCTGGACCGGATCTGCGACAACGTCCCGGCCGTCCTCAAGCACAGCGGTCTGCTCCTGCTGGTGCACTCGGCGCTGTGCGGGACGGAGGAGACCCTGTCGCGGCTGGCCGAAGCGGGCCTGCGCGCGACAGTCGGCGCACGCGTCCGGATCCCCTTGGGCCCCGTCCTGCGCGACCGCCGCGACCGGCTGTGCGCGGCCGGGCTGCTGAAGCCGTGCGACGAGAGCGAGGAACTGGTGATCATCCGTGCCTGGCACCCCTGACCCCGCCCCTGCCGCCGGCCGCGCGCCGCGCCGGATCCGGGCCGAGCGCGGCGGCCCCCTGCTGATCGAGGGGCCGGTGGAAGTGGTACTCGACGACGGCACCACGGCCGTCTCCCGCCGCCCCACCGTCGCGGTGTGCACCTGCCGGCGCAGCCGCATCTACCCCTGGTGCGACACCAGCCACCGCCGACACCCCCGCGGCACACCCCACCACGGGCGTACGCCATGACCGCCCCCGTCCTGCCAAGAGCCCGCGGGCCGGTGTCGGACGCGGTCCTCCGACGGCTCACCGGCTCCGCCCGCTTCCTGCCCGCCACGGCCTCCCTGGGCGGATGCGCCCCGTACGGCGACGATCTCCAACTCGCCCTCTACGTCCTGTACGAGCTGCACTACCGGGGGTTCCAGGGTGTCCCCGACGCCCTGGAATGGGACCCGGACCTGCTGCGTCTGCGGGCCGGACTGGAAAGGCGCTTCCTGAGCGCGCTGCGTGACGACACCCCATGCGGCGGGAGCGCCCAGGACGCGCTCATGGAGCTGATGGCCGAGCCGTCGGGCGGCCGGGGAAGCGCGAGCCATTTCCTGCTCCACCGCGGCGAGTTGTGGCAGCTTCGGGAGTACGCCGCCCTGCGCTCCCTCTACCACCTCAAGGAGGCCGACCCGCAGCTATGGGTCGTGCCGAGGCTCATCGGACGGGCCAAGGCCGGCATGGTGGCGGTCGAGTACGACGAGTTCGGCGCCGGCCGCGCCGAGCGGATCCACGCCCGCCTCTACGCCGACCTCATGACCGACCTCCGGCTCTCCACCCACTACGGCGCCTACCTCGATACGGCACCGCCCGCGATGCTGACCCTGGTGACGATGATGTCCCTCTTCGGCCTGCACCGCGCCCGGCGAGGGTCCCTCGTCGGGCACTTCGCCGCCGTCGAGGTCGCTTCCTCCCCCGCCTCGGCCCGACTGGCCGACGCCCTGCGCCGCTGTGACGCCGGTCCGGCCGCCCAGCGCTTCTACGACGAACACGTCGAAGCCGACGCCGTCCACGAACAGCTCGTCCGTCACGAGGTCGTCGCCGGACTCCTGGCCGACGAACCGGAATTGGAGGACGACGTCGTTTTCGGAATCCGGGCCACCGGCCTGCTGGAGGACCGGCTCACCGCACACCTGACCCACGCCTGGAGCACCGGGCGAAGCGCCCTGCTCCCCGCACCAAACGACCCGGCAGGATGAGGACCCTTCCAGGAGGCCTCGATCCCCCGCCCGGCCGGCAGTCGTCGACGTCTGAACTTGGCGATCTTCTTGGTCTCGCGCCGCTCGGGCAGCGTGAACGTCTTGGGCCGGCCACCCCTGTACTTCGGGTAGAGCGAGGCGAAGCCGTCAGCATTGAAGTTGTGGATCACGTCCCGGCCCCGGTCCGGGCTGGTGAACGTCACCTCGGCGATCTTGGCCACGTTCATACCCTGGGCCGATAACAGCACCATCTGAGCCCGCCTCCAGGTCACCACTGACCCGGCGCCCCGGCGGATGATCCGCAGCAACCGCTGCCCCTCGTCGATCTCACGTGCCCGGACACGCTCACCCCTCCGCCCAGCATGCCGCACACCGAGCCACCCGAATCACCTCCGGACGGCTCGTCACAACAAGGCGAACACGTCTGTCACTGCGACGTCATCGTCGCCGACATCCCGAAAGTCAGAGGCTACGGCTACGCGTGAAGCAGGCGCGGCAGCCGGGACAGCGGCAAGTGGAAGGCCCTGGACTGGTACTACGCCCTCAACCCTTTTCAGTGGCGGGCGGAGGGCTCGCCGCGGACCAAGTACGGGTTCGCCTGCACACTGAAGATCAGGAAGCGCTACGACTGGGGTGTCCCGAGTGAGCACAGGACGAACCTGAAGATCACCATCCCCGGAGTGCTCAGCCACAATATCGCCCAGCCGAAGATCGCCCATCCGCACACCGTGGGGCTCGCCCGGGACTACGACGTCCGGGGAACCTCCAAGATGAAGAGGAAGCCGTGATGCCGCACACCGTGCGCCAGGAGCGCGCCCCGCGGGGACCCGCCGTCCCTCTGCTACTCGTGCTATGCGGTGTGCTGGTGGCCGCCGCCGTCGCCATGGTGGTCTGGCCGGTGGTGGGCATCACCGTGACTGTTCCGCCCACGTCCTCCTCCGCCTCGGCGGAGACTCGGGGAATCCCCAGCGCCGCGCTGCAGAAGACCTTCCGTCTCGCGGTGCCGGCCGGTGCCTGGGACACCTCCTACCTGGTGGTCCCGGGTGACGGCAGCGCGGATAGCGGACAGGGCCTCTATCTGCGCTTCCGCACCACCCCCGAAGGCCTCGAGAAGTTCCTGACCTCGCTGGGCGAGACCACCGGGGACCTGGCGGCCGGGAATGTCGTCCTGGAACAGGACGACATCGACTCGGTCGACCTTCCTTGGAAGATTGGAACCAAGGGGCGTCTCGCCGGTCTCTACGCGGACATCCCCGAGCAGGGCGACAGCGCCGGCGCAGCCCAGGTGACCGTCGACGAGACCGATGCGGCCGCGCCCCTCGTCTACGCACACGTGACCGTGTAGAAGGCATCCAGACGTAGCCCTCGAACCGCCACCGCGATCGGCGCCCTGCCCAAGGGACCGTGACGGCATGTCCGCGACGCGACGACCCGCGCGACCGTCAGCGATTCATCACACAGTCAGCCCAACGACCAAGACGCCAGCCGGTCACACCACATGCGGTTGCAGTACCAGCCGCCGTCGCCGACCAGCTCAACCGCAGCCCACGCAGGGCGCTCGGCTGGGAACCCCAGCCGAGCGTCTGGCTGAACTCCTCACGGCCTGGACAACCGACCACGTGTTGCAACGACCACGAGAAACCGCCTCGGTGGCGGGCCCTTCCGCGCGGCGCGTCGGGCAGTCCGGCGAAGCCCGCCGGTCAGCGCGCGCCGACCAGCTTCTCCAGCCGCGCGACCAGTGCCGCCGGGCTGGGCCGGGAGGCGATCTCCGCTTGGACCTCACGAGCGGCCAGCTGATAGTCCGGCACGTCGAGCAGCCGCAGCAGGCCGTCCTTCACGGCGGCCGCGGTCGCCTCGTGCGGGGCGCGGGCGAGGCCGACACCACGAGCCTCGATCACGGCCGCGTTCACGGGCTGGTCGGCGAGTCGCGGCACGACCAGTTGCGGGACGCCGTGGACCAGCGCGGTCAGCGCGGTGCCGGCCCCGCCGTGGTGGACGATGGCGGCGCAAGTCGGCAGCAGCGTGCTGAGCGGCACCCAGCCGGCCACCCGCACGTTGTCCGGCACCGGGCCCAGGGCCGCCGCCTGGTCCTCCCCCATGGCGAGGATGACCTCAACGTCCAGACCGCCACACTCCCGCAGGAACGCGGCAAGCTCGCCGAGTTCGCCGGACAGCGGCAGGACACTGCCCAGGGTCAGGCAGACCCGCGGCCGGGACGGTGCTTCCAACGCCCACTCGGGCAGCAACCGGCTCTCGTTGTAGGGCACGTACCGCATCGACCACTCGGCCGCGTCGTCGCGGCCGCCCATGCTCGGCGGCCGGACGTCGATCGCCGCGGCAGCGGCGGCCGGCTCGTCCAGACCCAGCTTGGCCCGCGTGGGTTCCAGGTACTCGGCGATGGACCGGCGGTACGTCGTCGCCTGCTCGTCGCTGCCCGCCCAGGCCAGACGGACGCTCTGCTCCACGTAGGGGACGCCGAGCGCGGTGGCCACCAGCGGCCCGGCGCCCTGCTCCAGGGTGGACAGCACGAGGTCAGGCCGGAACTCCTCGGCGACCTTCAGGAGGCCCTCGGCCATCTCCTCGCCGAACAGTCCGAGCCCGCCGCGTCGGGGCCGCGGTTCGCCGGGCAGTGTCATGTTGATCGCGCGGCTGGCCGCCATGAACTCGCCGAACACGTCACGGCCGGGGCACACGTCGACCGCCGAGAGTCCGGCCGCGACCAGCGTTTCGGCGGCCTGGCCGTTGTTGGCAACCAGGACCTCGTGCCCGGCGGTCCGCAGCGCCCAGGCCAGCGGCACAGTGGGCAGGAAGAGGCCGGAGCCCGGGGCGGCCATGGACAGTACTCTCATTGCAGGTTCCCTTCCGAAGCGTGCGCGTCGTCGACGAGCAGCCGGGGCGTTCCCGGGCTGCTGCCGTCGAGGCGTTCGACGAGGCCGGTCGTGGTGATGAGCAGGGCGGGACGCGCATCGGCGAGCATGAAGGCGATGCGTTCGGCCGGATAGCCGGGGTCGATCGGCAGGTAGGCCGCGCCGGTCTTCAGGACGGCGAGCATGGCCACCACCATCTCGGTCGACCGCGGCACCGCCAGGGCGACGATGGCCTCGGGCCCGATGCCCCGGCCGCTGAGGTCGGCCGCCAGTCGGTTCGCCCGATCTTCCAACTCCCGGTAGGAGGTGGCTTGTTGACCGTACCGGACGGCGACGCTGTCCGGTGTGGCGGCGGCCTGTGCGGCGAACAGCTCGGCCACCGAGCGGTCCGGCATCGGACGGGCCGTGTCGTTCAGCTCGACGATCAGCCGGTGCCGTTCCTCCGCCGTCAGCACGTCGATGTCGCCGACGGCGGCGTCCGACGCGCCGGTGGCGAAGCAGCCGAGCAGGTGGACGAAGCGGTCGGCGACGCGCCGGGCCGCTGCTCCGGTGAGGAGGTCCGGGCGGTAGCCGAAGCAGAGCACGAGGGTCTCGCCCGGGTGGGCGATCAGGCTCAGCGGGTAGTGGATGCTGTTGTGCGCCTCCGTGCCCGTCACGCGCACGCCGGCGACGGAGTCGACGGTCCGGTCCAGCGGGTAGTTCTCAAACACCACGAGCGAGTCGAAGAGGTCGCCGTCGATGTCCGACAGGCCCTGGATCTCGGTCAGCCCGAGGTACTGGTGGGCGCCGAGCCGGGACTGCTCCTCCTGGAGCCGCGCGAACAGCCCGGCGAGGGTCTCCCGCGGGTCGATCCGGACCCGCACCGGCACGGTGTTGACCAGCATCCCGACCATGGCCTCGACGTCGCGCAGCTCGGGTGCCCGGCCGGCCACCGTGGTTCCGAAGACGACGTCGTCACGGCCCGTCATCCGGGACAGCAGCAGGCCCCAGGTGCCCTGGATCACGGTGTTGACGGTCAGGCCCAGCAGTCGGGCGTATTCGGCGACGGCCGCGGTCAGGTCCCGGGGCACGGTGACCAGCACCTGCTCGGTCGGCACCGCCGTACGGCTGTCCGCGTTCGGCGCCACCCGGGTGGCCTCCTCCATGCCGGTCAGCGCCGCGCGCCACGCCGCCCGGGCCTGCGGCGCGTCCTGGCGAGCCCGCCAGGCGAAGAACTCCTGCAGCGGCACGGCGGCCGGCAGCGCCGACGCGCCGCCGCCGGCGCCGTAGACCTCGAAGAGCTCGCGCAGCAGCAGCCCGGTGGACCAGCCGTCCAGCACGGCGTGGTGGTTCGTCAGCACCAGCCGGAACCGGTCGGACCGGCGCCGGATCAACGTGAACCGCAGCAGCGGGGCCGCGGCCAGGTCGAACCGGCGGGTGCGGGCCTCCCGGGTGATCCGTTCGACTTCGGCCTCGTGGTCGCCGTCGGCGACCGCGGTGAGGTCCGCCTCCTCCCACGGCAGCGGCACCCCCGACTGGACCACCTGCACGGTGTCGCCGGTGGCCCGGCGCCGGAAGCTCGCCCGCAAGGTCGGGTGGCGCCGTACCACGGCCTCCACCGAACGCCGCAGCACGGCGGCGTCGAGCGGTCCTTCCAGGTCCAGCACCACCTGGACGTTGTACAGGGCCGATCCGTCCTCGTCGTACGCCGCGTGGAACACCAGCCCTTCCTGGACGGGCGTCAGCGGTAGGACGGTCTCGATCCTGGGCGTGCGCTTCGTCGCCGTTGTCACAGGTCCCCCTCCAGGGCCAGTTCTTCCTGAAGCTGGTCGATCTCGTCCTGGGAGAGCGAGACCAGTGGCAGGTCGGAGGGGCTCTGGCCCCCCGAGCCGGGCCGCCGGGCATGGTCGACCAGGGCCCGCAGGACGCGGAACCAGGTGGCTCCCAGGTCCTCGACCTCCGCGGCCGTGAACAGCTCAGCCGCCCAGGACCACTCGGCCACGAGCACCGGCTCCGCGCCGTCGTCCTCCTGGACGAGCGTGTTGACCTCCACCGCGTGCGCCAGTGGCAGGCCCGGGTCGGCGCCGCCGGTGAAGCCGCCGACCTCGTGCGCCGGCGCCCACTCGCCGGACCCGGAGGGCGTGCCGAACCGGCCGAGGTGGTTGAAGCCGATCTGCGGCACCGGCAGTCCCGCGAGTGCCTGCCGGGTGCGAGGGTTGAGGTGGCGCAGCAGGCCGTAGCCCAGACCGTGGTCGGGGATGGCAGCCAGTTGCTCCTTGACCCGCTTCAGCACCCGTCCGGTCTCGGGCCCGGCCGCCCACAGGTCCGGCCACTCGACCGCGCCCGGGTCCAGCCGGACCGGGTGGACGGTGGTGAACCAGCCCACCGTGCGGGACAGGTCCACGCCGCCGACCGCGTCCTCCTCCCGGCCGTGGCCCTCGACGTCCACCAGCACCGGCGCGGCGGGACGGCCCCGCCGACGGGACCAGTCCTGCACGGCCAGCGCCACCGCCGTGAGCAGGACGTCGTTGACCGTGGCGTGGAAGACGGTGGTCACGTCGGTCAGCAGCGCCTTGGTGACGTCTACCGGCAGCGTCAGCTCCACGGTGCGCCGGGAGGCCACCACGTCCCGGGCCGGGTCCGGCGCCCGGCGGCCGAGCGGCGCGTCGGCGCCGTCCAGCATCGCCGTCCACAGACCGAGTTCCGCCGTCCGCCGGTCGCTGCCGGCCTCCTCGGCGAGCAGCCTCGACCAGCGGCGCAGCGAGGTGCCGACCGGGGCCAACGCGGCGTCGGCGCCGCGCCGCAGCGCGTCGGCGGCCTCCGCCAGGTCGCCGAGCAGGATGCGCCAGGAGACGCCGTCCACCGCGAGGTGGTGCACGGCCAGCAGCAGGTGTCCGGGCGCGGCCGGGCCGGCGTCGAGCCACACGGCCTGCCACACGGTGCCGTGCTCGGGGGCCAGCCGGTCCCAGGCGAGCTCCGCCTGGCGCCGAGCGGCCTCGCGCAGCGCGTCCCCGGTCAGCCCGGCGACGTCGTGGCGGGCGAACCGGTCCGCGAGGTCTTCGTCCGGCTCGGTGATCTCCAGGTCCCAGCGGGTGCCGTCGTCCTTGCGGTGCAGCCGCAGCCGCAGGGCCTCGTGACGGTCCACCACCGACCGCAGCGCCGCCGTGAGCGTCGGCTCGTCGATGCCAGCGGGCAGCCGGACGAACATCGACTGGTTGAACCGGTCGACCGGGCCGCCCAGTTCGCGCAGCCACTCCATCACCGGAATCGGTGCCAGCGGCCCCGGACCGGCCTCGGTGTCCTCCTCGGCCGCCGGGTCGGCCTGCTCGCGCGCCACCCTGGCCAGGTTCGCCGGGGTGCGGTGGTCGAAGACGTCCCGGGGGGTGAACTCCAGGCCCTGGCGCCGGGCCCGGCTCACCAGCTGGATCGAGGTGATGCTGTCTCCGCCGAGCGCGAAGAAGCTCTCGTCGGGCCCGACCAGCGGCACGCCCAGGGTCTGCGCGAAGAGTCCACACAACAGTTCCTCGCGCGAGGTCCGCGGGGCCCGGCCGGCGTCCGGGGCGTGCTCGCCCAGGTCGGCAGCCGGCAGGGCGGCCCGGTCCAGCTTTCCGTTGGCTGTGACCGGCAGCCGCTCCAGGAGGACGTAGCCGGCCGGGACCATGTAGCCGGGCAGCTCGCTCGCGGTCCGCTCCGCGAGGTCGGTGACGTCCGGTTCGGCGCCGGGGCGCGGGACCACGTAGGCGATCAGCCGGGTGGTGCCCGCCGAGGTGTCGCGGGCCAGCACGACGGCCTGGGCTACGTCCGGATGGCGGGCCACCACCGCCTCGATCTCGCCGAGTTCGATCCGGTGGCCGCGGACCTTCACCTGGGTGTCGGTGCGGCCCAGGCAGTCCAGCGCGCCGTCGGGCAGCCAACGGGCGAGGTCGCCGGTGCGGTACATCCGGCTTCCCGGCGCGCCGTACGGGTCGGCGACGAAGCGGTCGGCGGTCAGCGCGGGCCGGTTGAGGTAGCCGCGCGCGACACCGGTGCCCGCCAGGTACAGCTCCCCGGGCACTCCGGCCGGGACCGGGCGCAGCCAGCGGTCCAGCACGTAGGCCCGGGTGTACGGCAGCGGGCGGCCGATGGGCGGGGCGAGCGCCTGGTCGTCGGCGCACGTCCAGTCGGTGGCGTACACCGTCGCCTCGGTCGGCCCGTAGAGGTTGACGATCTCCGTATCGGGCAGCGACTGCCGGATCCGCCGCACCAGGGGCTCGGGCAGGGCCTCACCCGCCAGGATGAGCCGTCGGGCCGCGAAGGTCGGCGACGGGTCGGCGAGCAGCGCGGCCAGCGCCGACGGGACGCCGCTGATGAGCGAGCCCTGCCAGGGCCGTTCGGCCAGTTCCAGCAGATCGCGGACGATCTCCAGCTGCCCGCCGGCGGCCAGCGGGGCGAACAGCTCGAACACCGAGACGTCGAAGGAGAGCGAGGTGGCGGCCAGGACCCGCTGCAGTCCCTCGCCGCCGAAGCGCTCCACCGCCCAGCCCACCAGCGCGTTCATGGCGGCGCGTGACACAGCGACAGCCTTGGGGCGGCCGGTGGACCCGGAGGTGTAGATGACGTAGGCGAGCGAACCATCGGGCGCGGACGGCAGGCTGCCGGACGGGAAGGTGCCGGACGGGGCGGCCGCGTCGCCGGGCGTGCCGGGGTCGTCCAGCGCGAGCCGCGCCAGCCGGTCCGCCGGCGGCAGCCCCGGCACCTCCTCGCCGCTGGTGAGCACCAGCACCGGCGCGGCGTCCCGGACCATGAACGCGGTCCGCTCGGCCGGGTGCCGGTGGTCCAGTGGCAGGTAGCCGGCGCCGGTCCTGAGCACGGCCAGCAGCGCGACCATCAGTTCGGCCGAGCGCGGCACCGCCACGGCGACCAGGTCCTCCGGTCCGACGCCGCGGGCCCGCAGTTGCCGGGCCAGCCGGTCGGCCCGCTCGTCGAGCTCACGGTAGGTCAGCGTCTCGGCCGCGCCGACCACCGCGATGCGGCCGGGTTCCCGCGCCGCCCAGTCCCGTACTGCCTCGGCCACGGCGACCGGGGCCGCCGGACGGCCGGTGTCGTTCCACTCCTCGGTGAGCTGCCGCGTCTCGGCCGGCTCCAGGGCCTCGATCCGGTCCGCCCGGGTGTCCGGGCCCGCCTCGGCGATCTCCTGGAGCAGCCGGGTGTAGCGCCGCGCGACCTGTTCGGCGTCGGCGGCCGTGAACAGGTCCGGCCGGTACGTGAACTGCAGGTCGAGCGAGGGGCCCGGGGTGGCGATCAGGGCCAGCGGGTAGTGCACGTCGTTGTGCGTGCGGACGGCGCCCACCCGCGGCCCGGTGCGCGCGCCGCGGTTCAGGGCGTCCGGGTCCAGCGGGTAGTTCTCGAACACGGTGAGCGTGTCGAAGAGTTCGCCGTCGACGCCGGTCAGGCGCTGGATCTCGGCGATCCCGAGGTGCTGGTGGGGGGCGAGGCGGGACTGCTCGTCCTGCAGCCTGGCCAGCAGCGCGCCGATCGGCTCGTCGGGGCGCAGCCGCAGCCGCACCGGGACGGTGTTGATGAAGCAGCCGATCATCGTCTCGGTGCCCGGCAGCTCGGGCGGCCGTCCGGAGACGGTGGTGCCGAAGACGATGTCCTCGCTGCCGGTCAGCCGGCTCAGCAGGAGTCCCCAGGCGGCCTGCACGACCGTGTTGAGCGTGACGCCGTGCTCCCGGGCCCGTCCGGCCAGCGCGGCGGTGACGGATTCGGGCAGCCGGACGGAGCAGGAGGCGGGCTGGACGGAGGCGTGCGCGTCACCGTGCGCAGCCAGCCGGGTCGGCGCGTCGAGTCCGCCGAGCGCCGCCTGCCACGCCTGCTCGGCCGCGGTACGGTCCTGGCCGGCCCGCCAGTCCAGGTAGGTGCGCCAGGAGCCGGCCGGCCGCGCCGGTGCGTCGGCGCCTCGGGTGCCGTGGTGGGCGAACAGCTCCTGCAGCAGCAGGGGCATCGACCAGCCGTCCAGGACGATGTGGTGGTTGGTCACCGCGAGGGTGTGGCGGCCCTCGCCGAGGCGCAGCAGCGTCAGGCGCAGCAGGGGCGCTTCGGCCAGGTCGAAGCGGCGGCTCAGGTCGTCCCGGAGCGCCGCCTCTGCCTGGGCCGCCCGCTGCTCGGGGGCGAGCCCGCTCAGGTCCAGGTACCGCCACGGCACCGGGGCCTCGGCCCGGACCACCTGGACCAGGCCGCCGCTCGCCCGGTGCCGTACGCAGGTGCGCAGCACCGGGTGGCGGCGCAGCAGGGCCTCGGCGGCCTCGCGCAGTGTCCCGGGATCGATCTCGCCGTCCAGGTCGAGGGCGATCTGGACGTGGTAGACGTCCGGCGCGTGGTCGTCGTACGCGGCGTGGAAGGCCAGGCCCTCCTGGAGCGGCGTCAGCGGCAGAACTTCCTCGACATCGGGGCAGGCGGCCTCGATCTCGTCGATGTCCTGCTGGTCGAGCCGGGCGAGCGGGAAGTCGGACGGTGTGTGGCCGCCGGCTCCCGGTCGACGGGCGTGGGTGGCCAGCGCGCGCAGGGCGGTGGACCAGGTGTCGGCGAGGTCGCGGACCTCGTCCTCGGTGAGCAGGTCCGCGGGCCAGGACCACTCGGCGGACAGCCGGGGGCCGTCCTTCCTGTCCTCGCCGTCCTCGTGGACGAGCGCGTTGATCTCCAGCGTGTGGGCGAAGGGCGTGCCGGGGTCGGTGTGTCCGGCCAGTGCGCTGCCGTCGCGCACCGGCGTCCAGGTGCCCCGGCCCCGGGTGGTGAGGGAGCGGCCGAGGTAGTTGAAGAGGACGTCCGGGCTGCCGAGGTCGGCCAGGGCCGTGGCGGCCTGCGGGTTGAGGTGGCGCAGCAGCCCGAAGCCCAGTCCCTTGCCGGGTACCGCCGCCAGCTGCTCCTTGACCGTGCGCAGCGCCGTTCCGACGGCCTGGCCCGCGGCCCAGGTCTCGGCCGGTTCGGTCACGCCGGGGTCGAGGCGCACCGGGAAGAGGCTGGTGAACCATCCGACGGTGCGGGACAGGTCGGTTCCCGGGACGGCCCCCTCCTCGCGGCCGTGCCCCTCCAAGTCGACCAGCACCGGCGCGGTCTCGTGCCCGCGCCGCCGGCGCCAGTCCTGCAGTGCCAGGGCCAGGGCGGTGAGCAGGACGTCGTTCGCGCCGGCGTGGAAGGCGGCGGTCACCTCGGTGAGGAGTGCCGCGGTGGTGTCGGCGTCGACGGAGGACACCAGGGTGCGCCGGGTGGTGAGGACGTCCCGGGTGGGATCGAGCGCGCGTGCGCCGAGCGGGGCGGTGGCGCCGGAGAGCGTCTCCCGCCAGTGGTCGAACTCGCCGACCACGTCGGCGGTGCCGGCCCGCTCGGCCAGCTGCTGCGACCACTGTCGCAGCGAGGTGCCCACCGGGGCGGGTGCGGGGCGCCCTCCCTCGGCCAGGGCGGCGTAGGCGTCGGCCAGGTCGGGCACCAGGACGCGCCATGACACCCCGTCCACGGCCAGGTGGTGGACGGCCAGGAACAGCCTGCCGCGGCGGCTCGGGCCGGCGTCGAACCAGACGGCCTGCACCAGGACGCCGCGGTCGGGGTCGAGCCGGTCGAGGGCTGCTTCCTCCCAGGTCCGCAGCTCCGCCTCGGTGGGTTCGCCGTTCTCGGCGCAGGCCACCCGTTGCAGGCACCCGGTGGCGTCGACGGCGCCGGCCGGCCGTACCGTCAGCGACCACGCGTCGTCGCCGTCCCGGTCCAGCCGCAGGCGCAGCGCGTCGTGATGGTCGAGCACAGTCTGCAGGGCGCCGCCGAGGGTCTCCAGGCGCAGTCCGGCGGGGACGTCGAGACGCATCGACTGGCTGAACCTGCCGACCGGGCCGCCAAGTTCACGCAGCCGGTGGACGATCGGCAGCAGCGGAACGGGACCGACTCCGGCGCCGGGCACCAGGGCCTCGGTGTCCTGGGTACGGGCCACCTCGGCGAGCCGGGCGACCGTCCGGTGTTCGAAGACCTCGCGCGGGGTGAACAGCACTCCGGCGCCGCGCGCGCGGCTGACCAGCTGGATCGCGCCGATGCTGTCGCCGCCGTGGTCGAAGAAGCTGTCGTCGGCACCGATGCCGGGCAGGCCCAGGACCTCGGCGAACAGCCGGCTCAGCAGTTCCTCGCGCGGGCCCCGGGCCGGCCGGCCGCCGCCGGTGGCGCGGAACTCCGGTGCGGGCAGGGCGCGTCGGTCCAGCTTCCCGTTGGCCGTGGTGGGCAGCGCGTCGAGCACCATGACGGCGGCCGGGACCATGTAGTCGGGCAGGTTCTCCCGCAGGTGCTCGCGCAGGGCGGCGGCGAGCCGGCCGGCCTCGCGGCCGACCGCGGGGTTGTTGGTCAGGGCCGGCGGCGCCGCCGCGGCCGGGAGGAAGACGTCGGTCAGGGCCGCGGTGGCGGTGTCGGTCCGGGAACTCAGGAAGAGCACGTCGAGTTCGCCGTCGGAGCCCTTGCCGGACCAGGTGACCACCGTGCGGTATCCGAGGTCCTCGCCGAGCGCGTGGAAGGCCTCGGGCAGCGGGCCGGCCGGGACGTCCCCGTCCACCGCCCGCCGGACGTCCGCCATCGGCGCCCCGGCGAACAGCTGCCGGGTGGCGGAGACCTCGGGCACCAGGCGGGCGTTGGGCACGCCGGTGATCCGCAGCCGGGCCGGCGCGTCGGTGGCGAGCCGGTCCCGCAGCGCGGTCAGGTCGGCGACCTCGGTGCCCCAGTCCGCGTCCGGCACGTCGAGCAGCGAGACGGGCCGGTGCTCCGAGCGCTTGTGCAGCACCACGTCGTAGCGGTAGCGGCTCAGTTCGTTGTCGTAGTCGCCGCGCTTGACCCGAATGTCGACGCCGGCGAGGTCGGCGGTCTCCTGCTGGAGCGCGGTGAAGAACCGCGGGTCGACCAGGAGTTCGTTCTCCTGCCGGGTCCGCTGTTCCACGGCCCGGCGCACGGCCTGCGGGTCCGCGTCCGCCGGACTGTGCGCGAGTTCCACACCGGTGGCGATGACCTGACAGAGCCTCAGGTCGCGGACGTCTCCGAGGAACACGGCGCCGCCGGGGCGCAGCAGGCCGAGCGCTCCGCGCAGGACGGTCCCGAGGTACTCCGCGGTGGGGAAGTACTGCGCCACGGAGTTGATGACCACGGTGTCGAAGAAGTCCTCGGGCAGCCCGGCCGCGTCGTCGGCCGACTGGGTGCGCAGCTCCACCCGCCCGGCCAGGTCCGGCCGGGTGTCGAGGTGCCGGCGCAGCGTGGCAATCGCCGCGGGGGAGAAGTCGGTCGCCCAGTACCGCTCGGTGTCCGGCGCGAGACGGGCGAGCAGCAGGCCGCTGCCGACGCCGATCTCCAGCACCCGGCGGGGCCGGAGGGCGCGGATCGCCTCCACCGTCCGGTCGCGCCACTGCCGCATGTCCTCCAGCGGCAGCGGGCGGTCGGTGTAGCTGCTGTCCCAGCCGGCGAACTCCTCGCCGAAGGCGGCATCGGACTGCGCGCCGTACATCGACTGGTACAGCTGCTGCCACTGGTCGACGTGCTCGCCGTCGGTCCGCTCCTGCACGGAGGCGAGGCGGTTGCGCTCGGGCACCACGTAGCCGACGAGGTACTTTCCGGACGAGCGGTCGTCGCGGGCCACCACCACCGCCTCGCCGACCTCGGGGTGCTCGCCGAGAACCGAGGCGATCTCGCCGGGTTCGATCCGCACGCCCCGGATCTTCACCTGGTCGTCGGTCCGGCCCAGGTAGGCCAGCTGTCCGTCGGCGTCCCACCGGGCGAGGTCGCCGGTGCGGTACATCCGCTCACCGGGCCGGCCGAACGGGCAGGCCACGAAGCGCTCCGCGGTGACGGTCGGCCGGCCAAGGTAGCCACGCGCGAGGCCGGTGCCGGCCAGGTAGAGCTCGCCGGGCACGCCGTCGGGCACCGGCTCCAGGGCCTGGTTCAGCACGTACACCCGGGTGTTGGTGATCGGGAGTCCGATCGGCGGGGCGCCGGTGCGCGCCGGGTCGCACTGCCAGGACGTCACGTCGATGGACGCCTCGGTCGGTCCGTACAGGTTGTGCAGCTCGCAGTCGAGGACGGCGAAGAACCGGGCGGCGAGTTCGGCGGGCAGCGCTTCACCGCTACAGATCACCCGGCGCAGGCTGGTGCACCGGGCGGTCTCGGGCTCGGCCATGAATGCCTGGAGCATGGCGGGGACGAAGTGGACGGTGGTGACCTGCTGTTCGCGGATCACCGCGGCGAGGTAGCCCGGGTCGCGGTGCAGCCCGGGGTCGGCCATCACCAGGGTCGCGCCGCTCATCAGGGGCCAGAAGAACTCCCAGACGGAGACGTCGAATCCGCAGGAGGTCTTCTGCAGCACCCGGTCCCGCGCGGTCAGCCGGTAGCGGTCCTGCATCCACCGCAGCCGGTTCACCAGGCCGGCGTGGGTGTTGACCGCTCCCTTGGGCCGGCCGGTCGAACCGGAGGTGTAGATGACGTAGGAGGGCGAGTCCGGCGTGAGCGGGCGCGGGCGGTCGGCCTGGGTGACGTCCCGGCCGGGCGCGGCGTCCAGGGCCGTCACCCGCTCGGTGTCGTCGAGCAGCAGCCGCGGGGTGGCCGTGGCCTGGGGCAGCCAGGGCACGATGTCCTGCGTGGTGATCAGTAGCGCCGGCCGGGCGTCGTCGAGCATGTACGCGATGCGGTCGGTCGGGTAGTCCGGGTCGACCGGCAGGAACGCGGCACCGGACTTGGCCACGGCCAGCAGGGCGGTGACCAGGTCTACGGACCGCGGCACCGCCAGCGCGACGACGTCCTCCGGGCCGAGGCCGCGGGCGAGCAGCAGCGCCGCGAGCCGGTTCGCCCGCTCGTTCAGCTCCCGGTATGAGAGGCCGTGCGGCCCGTGCACCACGGCCGGGGCGTCCGGGGTGGCCGCCACCTGGGCCTGGAACAGGTCGACGACCGTCTCGGGGCCGGTCGGCCGCCCGGTGTCGTTGCGGCCGACGAGCAGCCGTTCCAGGTCGTCGGGCCGGAAGACGTCGAGCTCATGGCAAGGGGTGTCAGGGTCCGCCTCGGCCATCTGTTCCAGCAGTCGCAGCAGGCCCTGGCCGTGCACCCGCAGATCGGCCCGGCGGTAGAGCTCGGTGTTGCCGTCGACGTCGATCCGTCCGCTCCCCCGCCGGACGTCTCCGTAGAACACGAAGGCCAGGTCGTCGACCGGTCCGTTGGTCAGGTTGTGGATCGTCGTCGCGCATCCGGCAAGATCCACGTCCTGGTCGAAGAACTGCAGGTTGACGTGCGGCCCGACCAGCGGGCTGCGTTCCTCTCCCGCGCCGAGGTCGTTGCGCAGGTCCTCATATCGGTAGCGCTGGTGCCGAAGACCGAGCAGCATTTCCGCAGAGACGTTCTGCAGCAACCCGGACAGCGGCAGCTCCGGTCCCGCCATAACGCGCAGCGGCACCACGTTGGACATCATTCCGGGAATACCGCGTATGGCCTTGCCGAACCGGGCGGTAACGGGCAGCCCGAGCACGACGTCCGTTTCACCGGTGAGTCGTGCGGTGTAACGGGCGGCGGCTGCGGCGTAAACAGCCGCGGGTGTCACGCCGCAACGCTGTGCCAGTTTGCCGAGTGCCTCGCTCAGCTCGCTCTCGATTTCCACCGTCTCGCGGGTCCGGCCGCCCTGACGATTCGGCTCGGCCTGTCCGAAGGACGCCGGCGCCGGGCTGTCCGCCAGTTTCTCTATCCAGTACGCACGGTCCGTGTGGAATGCCGCGGACTCACGATAGGAACGATCCGAGCGCAACATCTCCCCGAAATGGCCAAGGCCGTTCACATCGGCCCGGCCGGTCGCCAGCGCGGTGTACCGGGAGGCGGCTTCCCGTACGAACAATGCGCCGGAGAAGCCGTCCATGGCCACGTGGTGGGCCCGCAGGTACCACAAGTGCCGGTCCTCGCCGATCCGCAGCAGCGCGAAGGAGTGCATCCGGCCGCTGTCCGGGGCGAGCGGCACGGCGAGCTCGTCCTCCATCCAGGCCATCGCCGCCCGGTGCGGCTGCTCCTGGTCGCGCAGGTCCAGGCAGGGCATGACGAGTTCGGCCGAGTCGTCGACCACCTGCACCGGCTCCGGGCCGGACGCCACGATGCGGGCCCGCAGAGTCGGGGTGTCGGCGAAGGTCCCGCGGGCCGCCCGCACCAGCAGGTCGACGTCGAGCGGGCCGACGATGTCGGCGTATAGCGCGACGCTGTAGTCGAGGCCATCCCGCGCGAAACGCTGGGCCAGCCATATTCCGGTCTGCGCGGAAGTAAGAGCGAATTCTTGACGCGCTGTTGCGGACATGCAGATTCCTTCGCAAAGCTGTCGGCGGTTGCAGTCAACTCACGAACAGGCGAGGGCCCCGAGGATTGGATGGCGGTACCGCGCTGCGGCGGGCGCGCGCGTCCCGCTGTTTCCTTCGGACCCCCACGAGTTCCGGCGAAGCTTCAGCGCGAAGGCCCGGCGCGGTCCCAGCATCCACAAAACTGCACGATCACGTAGACATCCCCTGTCCCCCGCGTCTCGTGCCGTGCGTCCCGCTCCTCGACGTTCTCGAACAACAGTCCCACAGGCACCGTTCCGCAGCGTAACCCCGGCCAATAGAGATCGCAAAGGCCTGGCCGGAACCCGTGCCCTCCGGTCCGGAAATCGGCGAAGACGGCACCGTCGACGCTGTTCTCCCAGGTTAGACGTCCCATACCGACGCGCGGTCCTGACGCGCCGTCGGAGATACTCTTGACACTGCCGAGACGGGCTACCTAGGCTCCAGTTCCGTTGGCGTCAATTCGGGCCGCCCCTTCCGGTACTCGAATTCGACGATTCAGGGCGGTACGGGGGGCCCGTCTGAGTGGCCAGGCAAGCACGGCAGCCGGCCATTTTCAGCTCCTTTCGTCGCCGGCCCTCGTTAACCATTTCCTGCTCGCGGGGGCTATCTCATGACCGATCTCGCAGCTTTGACGAGCCTTTCCTACGACCAGCGCACCAAGGCGTTCCTGGAGTACCTGGACCGCGGTCGCGCCGCCGGCCCGGTGGCCAAGAGCTACCAGCCGGGCGTGTGGGAGGTGTTCGGCTACGACGAGGCACTCCAGGTGCTCGGCGACCACCGGACCTTCTCCAGTGACATGAACGACCTGATCCCCGAGGACGAGCGGGAGCTGGCCAGCGCCGCCCAGGGCAACTTCCTCGGCGTCGACCCGCCCCACCACACCCGGATGCGCGAACTGGTGCGGCGCGCGTTCACGCCCAAGGTCATCGCGAGTCTCGAACCGATCATCATCGAGACCGCGAACGAACTGCTGGACCGGATCGAGCTGTCGGCCGACGGCACCGGCACCTTCGACTTGGTGGCCGAGTACGCCGCCCCGCTGACCGCCCGGGTGATCGCCAAGCTCTTCGGCATCCCCGAGAAGGACCACGGGATGTTCACGGTCTGGGCGGACGCGCTGCTCGGCGCCCGGTCGGCCGGTGAGCTCGGCCGGGCCGACGAGTCCGCGGTGCGCGAACTGGGCGAACTCGTCCGCTTCGCCTCCTCCTACCTCCTCGAGATCATCCACCAGCGCCGTGCCGAGCCCCAGGACGACCTGATCAGCGCCCTGGCGCAGGCGGAGGTCGACGGACGCTCCCTGGACGACCACGAGATCGTCGGCGTCATCGGCATGTTCGTGATCGCCGGACACCTGCCGTCCTCCGTGCTCGTCGGCAGCACCGTGATGAGTCTGGACAGCCACCCCGACGTCCTCGCCGAGGTCCGCTCCGACGTGGACCTCCTGCCCAAGGTCGTCGAGGAGGTGCTGCGCTGGCGCCCGCCGCTGGTGCGGGACCAGCGGGTGACGGCGTGTGAGACGGAGCTCGGCGGGGAGCGCATCCCGGCCGGCGCGATGGTGTGCGTGTGGCTGCTCTCCGCCCAGCGCGACGCCGCCCACTTCGGCCGGGCCGAGGAGTTCGACATCCACCGGCCGAACCAGGGCCGGCACGTCGCCTTCGGCAAGGGCATCCACTATTGCCTGGGCGCACCGCTGGCCCGCATGGAGGCGCGCATCGCGCTCACCGCCCTGCTGCAGCGCTTCGAGCAGATCGAGGTGCTGCCGGAGTCCGGCATCCAGTTCCACCCGTCGATCGGCGTCCTCGGCCCGGTTCGGCTGCCCGTCGCCGTGCGCCGCGCCGCCCAGGCCGGCTGACCTCGCCGGGCCCGGGCCGCGATCGGCCGAGGCCCGGCGAACTCCGCACCGCTCTGTGCTCCACCTGCCGTCCTCAGCGAGGGATCCCCATGGCGAATGACCGTCCCGCCCGCCCGCACCCGCTCAACCCCGCGTATGTGATCTACACATCGGGCTCGACCGGACTGCCCAAGGGCACGGTGATCCCGGGCGAGAACCTCGTCAACCTGCTGACGGACTTCCAGCAGCGGCTGGACTTCGGCCCCGACGACCGCATGCTCGCGGTCACCACCTTCGGCTTCGACATCGCCAACCTGGAACTGCTGCTGCCGCTGCTGTCCGGCGGCGAACTGGTCCTCGCGGGGCAGGACGGAGCGCACGACCCGCAGACGCTCAAGCAGCTGATCACCGACACCGGAGTGACGGCCGTCCAGGCCACGCCCACACTGTGGCGCAGCATGCTGGACCACGGCCCGGACGGCCTGGCGGGGCTGAAGGTGCTGGCCGGCGGCGAGGCGCTGCCCGAGGGCCTGGCCCGGGAGCTGGGCGAGACGGCCGCCGAGGTCACCAACGTCTACGGCCCGACCGAGACCACCATCTGGTCGACGGCGGCCACAGTCGACCCCGGACTTCCCGGCCGTCCGCCGATCGGACGCCCGCTCGCGAACACCCGCACCTACGTGCTCGACCGCGCGCTGCGCCCCGCGCCCACCGGCGCCACCGGCGAGCTGTTCATCGCGGGCGCCGGCGTGGCCCGCGGGTACCTGAACCGGCCCGGGCTGACCGCCGAACGCTTCGTGGCCGACCCCTTCGGCCCGCCCGGATCCCGGATGTACCGCACCGGGGACCTGGTCCGCCAGCGCGACGACGGCAGCCTGGAGTACCTCGGCCGGACCGACGGACAGGTCAAGGTCCGGGGTTTCCGGATCGAGCTCGGCGAGGTCGAACACGTGCTCACCGACCACCCCGAAGTGGCCCAGGCCGTCGTCGTGGCCCGGGACCTCGGCTCCGGCGGGCCGGTCCTGACCGGCTACGCTGTGCCCGTCCCCGGCACCGCCCCGGACCCGGCCGCGCTGCGCGACCACCTCGCCCGCCGGCTGCCCGGACACATGGTCCCCACCGTCCTGACCGTGCTCGACGCGCTGCCGTTGACCCCCAACGGCAAGCTGGACCGCAAGGCACTGCCGGCCCCGGACCTCTGCCCGGCCGGGCCCGGACGCCGGCCGCGCACCCCACAGGAGGAGATCCTCTGCGAGCTGTTCGCCGAGGTCCTCGAAGTGTCCCGGGTGGGGCTGGACGACGACTTCTTCCGGCTCGGCGGCCACTCCCTGCTCGCCACCCGCCTGGTGAACGCCCTGCGCTCGCGGCTGCGCGTGGAGATCCCGGTGCGCACCCTCTTCGAGGCGCCCACCGTCGCCGCCCTCGCCTCCCGCATCGACGGCTCGGCCGGCGCGCGCACGCCCCTCGCTCCCGCGGCACGACCCGCGCGGATCCCGCTGTCCTTCGGGCAGCGCCGGCTCTGGTTCATCAACCGGCTGGCGGACGACGGCTCCGCGTACCACATGCAGAGCGTGCTGCGGCTGCGCGGTGAACTCAACCGCACGGCGCTCGCGGCGGCCCTCGCCGATGTCGTCGCCCGACACGAGGCCCTGCGCACCGTCTTCCCCGAGGTCGACGGCGAGCCCCACCAAGTCGTCCTCGACCCGCAGGAGGCCCGCCCTGTCCTGACCGTGACGGAGAGCGGCGAGGCGGACCTGCCCGGCCGGCTGCGCGCCGCCGCGGCCGAGGCCTTCGACCTCACCCGCGAAGCCCCCTTGCGCGCCCACCTGTTCGCGCTGTCGCCGACCGAGCACGAGCTGCTGCTCGTCCAGCACCACATCGCCGCCGACGGCTGGTCCCTGACCGTGCTCGCCCGCGACCTCGCCGTGGCCTACCGGAGCAGGAGCCGTGGCCAGGAGCCCGGCTGGCGTCCGCTCCCGGTCCAGTACGCGGACTACACCCTGTGGCAGCGCGAGGTCCTCGGCCGGCCCGACGACCCGGCGAGCGTCCTCACGGCGCAGACCGGCTTCTGGCAGGACGCGCTGCGCGCACTGCCCGAGCAGACCGTGCTGCCCACGGACCGGCCGCGCCCGCGCGAGGCCGGCTTCCACGGCGAGACGGTCGCCCTCAGCCTGGACGCCGAACTCCACCAGCAGCTGCTCGACCTCGCCCACCGGCACAACGCCAGCCTCTTCATGGTGCTGCAGGCCGCGCTGGCCGCCCTGTGCACCCGGCTCGGCGCGGGCGCCGACATCCCGATCGGCTCGCCCATCTCGGGGCGGACGGACGCCGCCCTCGAAGACCTGATCGGCTTCTTCGTCAACACCCTGGTGCTGCGCACCCGTACCTCGGGCGACCCCCGCTTCACCGAACTGCTGACGGCGGTCCGGGACAACGCCCTGGCCGCCTACGCCCACCAGGACCTTCCCTTCGAGCGCCTCGTCGAGATCCTCAAGCCGGAGCGCTCACTGTCCCAGCACCCGCTCTTCCAGGTCTTCCTCGCGCTGCAGAACACCCCCGACGCCGACCTCCGCTTCGCCGACCTGGACGTGACCCTGGCCGAGGAGCCGCTGCCGTCGGCCAAGTTCGACCTGGCGTTCAACCTCTCCGAGCGGTTCCGCGAGGGCCGGCTGGCGGATGGCGTCCAGGGCACCGTCGAGTACCGCACGGACATCTTCGACCGTGCCACCGTCGAAACCGTCGTCGAGCGGCTGACCCGCTTCCTCCGGGCCGTCGCGGCCGACCCGCGCCAGCGGATCGGAGCCGTGGAGATCCTCGGCGAGCACGAACGCCGGCGGCTGCTCGCCAGTACCCCCGCGCAGGTCACCGGCGCCGAGGAAGTGCTGCACGTCCGGTTCTCCCGCACGGCCGCGGAACACCCCGACGGGCTCGCCCTGCGCGCCGGGGACCGGGAGCTGACGTACCGGGACGTGGACCGGCGGGCCGACGCGTTGGCCCGCTCCCTGATGGCCCAGGGCGTCGGACCGGAGAGCCGGGTCGCGGTCTTCCTGGAGCGCTCCCCGGAACTGGTCGTGTCGATGCTCGCCGTCTGGAAGGCCGGCGGGGTCTGCGTCCCGCTGCACGAGGCGTACCCGGCGGAGCGGCTCGAATACGTCATGGCGGACACCGCGGCGTCCGTGCTGCTGACCGACCGGGCCATGCTCGCCCGGGAGTTCCGGCACGAGGCGCGGGTCGTCGTGGTGGAGGCTGACCGGGTGCCGGCGGACGCCGCCGCGTCCGGCCCCGACCTGCCGGTCGTCCACCCGGACCAGCTCGCCACCATCATGTACACCTCCGGCTCCACCGGTCTGCCCAAGGGCGTGGCCGTCGCGCACCGGGACGTGGTGGCCCTCGCCGACGACCCGTGCTGGGACTCGGGCAACCACGAACGCGTGCTCATGCACGCCCCATACGCCTTCGACATCAGCGACTACGAGCTGTGGGTGCCGCTGCTGGCCGGGAACGAGGTGGTTCTCGCCCCGCCCGGACCGCTGGACACCGCCGCCATCGCCCGGCTGATCGCGGACGAGAAGATCACCGCCGTGCACTTCACCGCCGGGCTCCTGCGGGTCTTGGCCGAGGACGCGCCCGAGTGCCTGGCCACCGTCCGCGAGGTGCTCACCGGTGGCGACGTCGTCTCGCCGATCGCGGTCCAGCGCGTCTTGGAGCACGCGCCCGGAGCGGTCGTGCGCCAGCTGTACGGGCCCACCGAGATGACGCTGTGCGCCACCCACCACGAGCTGCGGTCGCCGTACACCGCCGATGTCCGGGTGCCGCTCGGACGGCCGCTGGCCGGCACCCGGGTCTACGTGCTGGACGAGTGGCTGCGGCCGGTCCCACCGGGAGTGACCGGCGAGGTCTGGCTGGCCGGGACCGGTCTCGCCCGCGGCTACCTCAACCGGGCCGGCCTGACCGCCGAGCGGTTCGTCGCCGATCCCTTCGGCGCGCCCGGAAGCCGGATGTACCGGACCGGCGACCTCGCGCGCTGGAACGGCAGCCGGGAGCTGGAGTTCATGGGCCGCGGCGACGACCAGGTCAAGATCCGCGGCTTCCGGGTGGAGCCCGGAGAGGTCGCCGCGGTGCTGGCGGACCACCCCGAGGTCTCCGAGGCCGAGGTGCTGGCACGCACCGACCACCGCGGCGAACGGCAGCTGGTCGCCTACGTCGTCGCGGGCGGCCTGCGGCCCGCCGAACAGGAGGCCGGGGCGGTCCAGCACGTCGCTGAGTGGCGACAGATCTACGACGGCATGTACGACGGCGCCCGCTCCGCCGCCTTCGGCTCGGACTTCTCCGGCTGGGAGAGCAGCTACGACGGCCGGCCGATCCCGCGGGACGAGATGGACGAGTGGCGCCGCTCCACCGTCGAGCGGATCCGCGAACTGCGTCCGCGGCACGTGCTGGAGGTCGGGGTGGGCAGCGGCCTGATTCTGTCCCAGCTGTACGCCGAGTGCGAGTCGTACTGGGCCACCGACTTCTCCGAGCAGGCGATCCGCACGCTCCGCGCCCATCTGGGAGCCCACCCCACTGTGCGGCTGAGCACCCAGACCGCCGACGACCTCACCGGCCTGCCCGCCGGGCACTTCGACACGATCGTCATCAACTCGGTGGTGCAGTACTTCCCCGACGCCGACTACCTGCGGCGCGTGCTGACCGCACTCACCAGCCTGCTCGCCCCCGGCGGTTCGCTGTTCGTGGGCGACGTACGCAACCTGGACCTGCTGCACACCTTCCGTACCGGCGTCGAACTGGCGCGCGCCGACGACGCCGCGGACGCCTCCGAACTCCGGCGCCGGGCCCTGCGCCGGGCGGAGCGCGAGAAGGAACTCCTGGTGGCGCCCGGCTACTTCCATGGGTTCGCCCGGGCCACCGACGGCCTCGCCGGCGCCGACGTCCGCGTCAAGCGCGGCCACGCCCACAACGAACTGACCCGCTACCGCTACGACGTCGTGCTGCACGCCGCCGCGGACGCGCCGGTGCAGCCGGTCAAGGCGACCACCCTGCGCTGGACGCAGGACGTCACCGACCTGGCGGACGTCCAGGCCCACCTCGCGCAGCACCGGCCGGCGAGCCTGCGGGTGACCGGAGTGCCGGACGGCAGGACCGGGCCGGAGACGGCGGCCGCCGCCGCCCTGGACGCGGGCGAGCCGCTCTCCCGGGTGCGGGCCCGGCTGGGGCAGGCCGTCGGAGTCGACCCCGCGCTGCTGTACGAGCTGGGCGACCGGCTCGGCTACCGGACGGCCGTCACCTGGTCGCCGTCCGGCCCCAGCAGCCTGCTCGACGTGCTCTTCGCCGACGCCTCCGGGCCCACCGGCCCGATCCTGCTGACCGGATGGGCCGAGCCCGCCACCGAAGACGAGTCGGCCCGCGACACCAACGCGCCGCTGCTGTTCCAGCAGGCCGGGCGGATCGCCAAGGCCCTCCGGGCGCACGTCGGCACCCGGCTGCCGGCGTACATGGTTCCGGCGGCGTTCATGGTGCTGGAACGCCTTCCGGTCACCACGAACGGCAAGCTCGACCGCGCGGCCCTCCCGGAACCCGACCGGGAGGTGCAGGCCGGTTCGGGCGCGCCGCGCTCGCCGCGCGAGGAGACGCTCTGCGCGCTGTTCGCCGACGTGCTCGGCCTGCCCGAGGCGGGCATCGAGGACGACTTCTTCCAGCTCGGCGGGCACTCGCTGCTGGCCATCCGGCTGGTCAACGCGATCCGCTCCGCGTTCGGCGCCGAACTGGACGTGCGGACCGTGTTCGAGGCCCCCACCGTCGCGGCGCTCGCCGAGCGACTCGACCGGGCCGCCCCGGCGCAGGCCCCGCTGGTCCCGATGGACCGGCCGGACCCACTGCCGGTGTCGTTCGCCCAGCGCCGGCTATGGTTCCTGCACCGGCTGGAGGAACACGGCGGCGCCTACAACATTCCGATCGCGCTGCGGCTGTCCGGCCCCGTGCGGGAGCGCGAACTGCGCCTGGCCCTGCACGATCTGGTGATGCGGCACGAGTCGCTGCGCACGGTCTTCGCCGAGGTGGACGGCGAGCCGGTGCAGCGGATCCTGGACCCGGCGCAGGCGCGGCCCGGCCTCGCCGTGGTGGACACCGACACCGACGCGCTCGAACGGTCGCTGCTGGCCGAGGCCAGCCGCGGCCACGACCTTGGCGCCGAACTCCCGCTGCGCGCGACGCTCTTCCGACTGACGCCCACCGATCACGTGCTGCTCGTGGTGCTGCACCACATCGCCGGTGACGGCTGGTCGATGGACCCACTGGCCCACGACCTCGGCACCGCCTACGCGGCGCGCCTGGCCGACCGGGCACCAAAGTTCCCGCCGCTGCCCGTCCAGTACGCGGACTACGCGCTGTGGCAGCGCGCCGTGCTCGGCAGCGAGCAGGACCCGAACAGCCGGATCAGCGGCCAGATCGCCTACTGGCGCGACAGGCTGGCCGGGCTGCCGGAGGGCCTGGAGCTGCCGACCGACCGGCCGCGGCCGCCCGAGTTCAGCTACCGGGGCGCGGAGGTCACCTTCCGGCTGCCGGCCGAACTGCACGCGGACCTGCTCGGCCTGGCCCGCGAGCACGGCGCCACCCTCTTCATGGTCCTGCACGCTGCCCTCGCGGCGCTGCTGACCAGGCTGGGGGCCGGCACCGACCTGCCGATCGGCACCCCGGTCGCCGGGCGCGCCGACGCCTCGCTGGAGCGGCTCGTCGGCTTCTTCGTCAACACCCTGGTCCTGCGCACCGACACCGGCGGCAACCCGGCCTTCGGCGACCTGCTCCGGCAGGTGGCCGCGGACGACCTGGAGGCCTACGCCCACCAGGACGTCCCGTTCGAGCGGCTGGTGGAAGTGCTGGCACCGCCGCGGTCCTTGGCGCGGCACCCGCTGTTCCAGGTGATGCTGGCGCTGCAGCCCGGCGGCGGCGACGCGGTGACCCTGCCGGGGCTCGACGTCACCGGGCAGCGGATCCCCCAGCGGACGGCCAAGTTCGACCTCGACGTCCAGCTGCGCGAGACCCGCTCATCGGCGGGCGAACCGGCCGGTGTCGAGGGCACCCTGGGCTACTGCGCGGACCTGTTCGACGAGGCGAGCGCGGCCGCGCTGGCCGACCGGCTGATCCGCTTCCTGAGCGCGGTGGCCGGCGACCCGGCCCTGCCGATCGGGGACGTCGACATCCTGACGCCGCAGGAGCGGCCCCGGCCCGCCGACGCGCAGCCGTCCGGCCCGGCGCACTTCGACCCGGTGCCGCTGCGCTTCGCGGTGCAGGCCCGGCGCACGCCCGCGGCGCCCGCGGTCAGCTCTGCGGGCCGCACCCTGTCCTACGCCGAACTCGACGCCGAAGCCGATCGCTTGGCCCGGCTCCTGGTCGCCGGCGGCGCCGGTCCGGAGCGCGTGATCGCCGTGGCGCTGCCGCGCTCGGAGCGGATGCTGGTCGCGGTGCTCGCGGTGCTGAAGTCCGGCGCGGCGTACCTTCCGGTGGACCGTGCCCAGCCGGCCGAGCGGATCGCCTTCGTCTGCGCCGACGCCCGGCCGATCCTGATGATCACCGAGGGCGAGCCTGTGCCGGGGATGCCTGAGCCGTCCGTGCTGCCCCGGGTCCGGCTGGACGCCCCCGCGGTCCTGGCCGCCCTCGCCGACATCCCCGCCGACGCGCTCTCCGCCGACGCCGACGCCCGCTCCGCCGAGGAGCGGTGCGCGGCGATCGCGGCGGACTCACCCGCGTACGTCATCTACACCTCCGGCTCCACCGGGCGGCCCAAGGGCGTCGTGGTCCCGCACGGCAGCATGGCCCGGCTGCTGGAGTGGGCGACGGACTGCTTCGGGGCCGAGGGGCTGGCGGACGTCCTGGCCGCCACCTCGCTCTCCTTCGACGTCTCGGTGTTCGAGCTGTTCGCGCCGCTGCTGACCGGCGGTCACGTCGAGATCGTGCGCGACCTGCTGGAACTGGCCGAGCGGCCCTGGTCGGGCAGCCTGGTCAGCGGCGTGCCGTCGGTGTTCGCCGCGCTGCTCGCCGGTGGCGAGGCCGCCTTCTCCGCCCGGACCCTGGTGATGGCCGGCGAGGCACTGCCGGAGCACCTGGTCCGGGAGGTGCGCCGCCTGCTGCCCGGCACGCGACTGGCCAATATCTACGGCCCGACCGAGGCCACCGTCTACGCGACCGCCTGGTACTCGGAGGACGAGGAGGTCACCGGCGAGGAGACCGCCGCACCGCCGATCGGCCGGCCCCTGCCGCACGTGCGCGCCCACGTCCTGGACGAGCGGCTGCGACCGGTCCCCACCGGGGTCCGCGGGGAACTGTACCTGGCGGGCCCGGGTCTGGCCCGCGGTTACCTCCGCCGTCCCGCGCTGACCTCCGAGCGCTTCGTCGCCGACCCCTTCGGCGGGCCGGGCGCCCGGATGTACCGCACCGGCGACCTGGTGCGCCGCCGCCCGGACGGCGCCCTGGACTACCTCGGCCGCACCGACGACCAGGTCAAGGTGCGCGGCTTCCGGATCGAACTCGGCGAGATCGAGAACGCCCTGGCCCGCCACCCGGCGGTGACCGCCGCCGCGGTCAGCGCCGTGGCCGACCCGGCCGGCGACCGACGCCTGGTGGCCCACGTGGCGCTGCGCCCGGGCAGCGGCGCGACCGGCGCGGAACTCGCCGCGCACGCCGCCTCCGCGCTGCCGGAATACATGGTGCCGACCACGTTCGTCCTGCTGGACGCCCTGCCGATGAACGCCAACGGCAAGCTCGACCGCAACGCCCTCCCGGCCCCGAACCTCGCCGCCCGGGCCGCCGGCGGCCGGGCGCGCGACCCGCGCGAGGAGCTGATGGGCGAACTGTTTGCCCAGGTGCTCGCGGTGCCCTCGGTCGGCCCGGACGACGGCTTCTTCACGCTCGGCGGGCACAGCCTGCTGGCCACCCGGCTCGGCAACGCCGTCCGCTCCGCGTTCGGGGTCGAACTCCCGCTGCGCGCCGTCTTCGAGGCACCGACCCCGGCCGGCCTGGTGGCCCGGCTGGACACCGCGGACAGCGCCCGCCCGGCGCTCGTCGCCGCCGAACGGCCCGCGGTGATCCCGCTGTCCTACGCCCAGCAACGGCTGTGGTTCCTCAACCGGCTCGACGGCGGCTCCGGGGCGTACAACATCCCGCTGGCCCTGCGGCTGTCCGGGGATCTCGACCCGGCGGCGCTGGACGCCGCGCTGCGGGACGTGGTGGCACGGCACGAGGCCCTGCGCACCGTCTTCCCGGACCACGACGGCGACCCGCACCAGCGGATCCTCGCGGCCGAGGACGGCCCGGCCGCCCTCGTCACGGTGCCGGTCACCGCCGCGGAGCTGCCCGCCGCGCTGACCGCCGCGACCCGCGCCGGCTTCGACCTCGCCGTCGAACCGCCGCTGCGCACCGCGCTGTTCCGGCTCTCGCCGACCGAGCATGTCCTGCTCCTGGTACTGCACCACATCGCCGGCGACGGCTCCTCGTACGCCCCGCTCGCCCGTGACCTCACCACCGCCTACCGGGACCGCTCGGCGGGCCGGGCCCCGCAGTGGGAGCCGCTGGCGGTCCAGTACGCGGACTACACGCTCTGGCAGCGGGACCTGCTCGGCACCGAGGACGACCCGGACAGCGCCATCGCCCGGCAGCTCGCCCACTGGCGGGAGGCCCTGGCGGACCTGCCGGAGGAGCTGACGCTGCCCGCCGACCGCCCGCGCCCCACCGTGCCCGGCCACCGGGGCGGCCACGTGCCGCTCGACCTGGACGCGCGGCTGCACCGGAAGCTGACCGAGCTGTCCCGGCGCGAGGGCGTCACCACCTTCATGGTCTTCCAGGCCGCGCTCGCGGCGCTGCTCACCCGGCTCGGCGCCGGGACGGACATCCCGATCGGCAGCCCGCTGGCGGGCCGCGGCGACCAGGCGCTCGACCAGTTGGTGGGCTTCTTCGCCAACACCGTGGTGCTGCGCACCGACACCTCCGGCGATCCGGACTTCGTCACGCTGCTGCACCGGGTCCGCACCACCGCGCTGGCCGCCTACACCCACCAGGACGTGCCGTTCGAGCGGCTGGTGGAGGTGCTGAGCCCCACTCGCTCGGTGTCCCGGCACCCGCTCTTCCAGGTCCTGCTGGTGCTGCAGAACACCGAGCCGCCGCGGTTCGACCTGGACGGCCTGACGATCACCCAGCCGGAGGTGGACCCCGGCACCGCCAGGTTCGACCTCGACGTCTCCCTTGGCGAGAGGCACACGCCGGAGGGCCTGGCGGCCGGCGTGCGGGGCAGCATCCGGTACAACGTGGACCTGTTCGACGAGGCCACCGTGACCGCGCTGGCCGACCGCCTGGTGGCCCTGCTGGCTGCCGTGGCGGACGACCCGCGGGCGCCGATCGGCTCCCTGGACGTGCTGCTGCCGCCTGAGCGGCTCGGCCTCGAGCGGTGGTCCGCCGCTCCGGAGCCGCCGGTCCCCGCGCGGACGATGCCGGAGCTGTTCCAGGGGCAGGTGGCGCGCACGCCGGACCGTACGGCGCTGCGCTCCGGCGACGACACCCTGTCCTATGCGGAGCTGAACCGCCGGGCCAACCGGCTGGCGCACCACCTCCGTTCGCTCGGGGTGGGCCCGGAGAGCATCGTGGCGCTGCTGCTGCCGCGCTCGCCCGAGCAGGTGACCGCCGTGCTGGCCGTGCTCAAGGCGGGCGGCGCCTTCCTGCCGGTGGACCCGGACTACCCGGCCGAGCGGATCCGGCACATGCTGGCCGACGCCCGGCCGTCCCGGGTGCTCGCCCTGCGCTCGACGGCCGACCGGCTGCCGGAGCCGGCCGCCGCGTTGGTGCTCGACGACCCGCTCACCGTGCGGACGCTCGACGCGGCACCGGACACCGACCCCGCCGACCAGGACCGCACCACCGCGCTGCTGACCGCCCATCCGGCGTACGTCATCCACACCTCGGGCTCCACCGGCCGCCCGAACGGGGTGGTGGTGACCCACGAGGGCATCGCCAACCTGGCGGCCCGGCAGATCGACCGGTTCCAGGTCACCGCGGCGGACCGGGTACTGCAGTTCGCCTCGCCGAGCTTCGACGCCGCCTTCTCCGAACTGTGCGTAGCGCTGCTGTCCGGTGCCGAACTGGTGCTGGCCACCAGGGAGGAGCTGATGCCGGGACGCCCGCTGACCGAGCTGATCGCCCGGCACCGTGTCACCCACGTGACCCTGCCGCCGGTGGCGCTGTCGGTCCTACCGCCGGACGGGCTGGCGACGGTCCGCACCCTGGCCGTGGCCGGCGACGCGATGCCCGCCGACGCGGTGCGCCGCTGGGGCTCCGGACGGCGCCTGATCAATGCGTACGGGCCGACCGAGACGACCGTCTGCGCCACCATGAGCGAGCCGCTGACCGGCCAGGACCGCCCTTCGATCGGCCGTCCCATCGGCGGCGCCGGCGTGCGGGTCCTCGACGAGCGGCTGCGGCCCGTGCCGCCGGGAGTCGCCGGGGAGCTGTACGTGAGCGGTCCCGGCCTGGCCCGCGGCTACCTCGGCCGGCCCGGGCTGACCGCGCAGCGGTTCCTGCCCGATCCGTTCGGCCCGCCGGGCTCGCGGATGTACCGCACCGGCGACCTGGTCCGCTGGGACCGCGAGGGCCGCCTGCACTTCCTGGGCCGCGCCGACCACCAGCTCTCGGTGCGCGGGTTCCGGGTGGAGCCGGGCGAGATCGAAGCCGCGCTGCTCGACCATCCGGCCGTCGCCCAGGCCGTGCTGACCGTCCGCGAGGACGGCCGGGGCGAGCCGCGGCTGATCGGCTACGCCGTACCGCACGGTGACGCGCCGGACCCGGCCGAACTGCGCGCGCACGCGGCCCAACTGCTGCCCGCCCACATGGTCCCGGCCGCGGTGATCGTCCTGCCGGCCCTTCCGGTCACGCCGAACGGGAAGCTGGACCGGGCCGCGCTGCCGGAGCCGGACTTCTCCGGACAGCCGGACCGCGCCGCGCGCAGCCCACGCGAAGCCGTCCTTCGCGAGCTCTTCGCGGAGGTCCTCGGTGCTCCCGACCTCGGGGTCCACGACAGCTTCTTCGACGCCGGCGGCCACTCCATGCTGGCCGCCCGGCTGATCGACCGGATCCACACCACGCTGGGCCTCGACCTCGGACTGCGGCTGCTGTTCGAGTCCCCGTCGGTCGCGGAGCTGGCGGCCGCCCTGGACGCTGCCGCGGACGAGTCCCGGCGCGGCGGCGACTGGGACGTCCTGCTGCCGCTGCGGCCGGACGGCGCGGGCGCCCCGGTGTTCTGCGTCCATCCGGCGGCCGGCCTCGGCTGGTCCTTCGCCGGGCTCGCCCGGTACCTGGACGCCGGGCACCCGCTGTACGCGCTGCAGTCGCCGGGGCTGGACGGCGGCCCGGACCGCCTCCCGGAGACGGTGGCCGACACAGCGGCGGCGTACGTCGCCGAGATCCGCCGGGTCGCTCCGCAGGGTCCGTACCACCTGCTCGGCTGGTCGGCGGGCGGTTTGATCGCCCACGAGATGGCCGTGCAGCTCCAGGCGGCCGGCGAACAGGTGGGGCTGCTCGCGGTGCTGGACGGCTACCCGCTGGCCGACCTGGCCCGGGTAGCCACCCCGTCGCCCGAGGAGGTCGCCGAGGCGGTACAGCGGGAGACCGCCGGCCTGCGGCTCGACGACCGGGTCCGGGACAACCTGGCGGCCGTGTACCTGGGTGTCGCCCGGGCCGCCCAGGCGTTCACCCCGGGTGTCTTCCACGGGGAGCTGCTGCACTTCGCCGCAGCCCAGGACCGGAATCAGGGCCGAGGTCGGGACCGGGATCAGGACCGACTCGAGGCGAAGCTCTGGGAGCCGCACCTCGACGGCCCGCTGCGACGGCACGAAGTCGCCTGCGGGCACGAGGAGATGACCCGGCCGCAGGCCCTCGGCGTGATCGGTCCGGCACTCGCGGACCGGCTCCGGGAACTCACCGCATCCACACAACACACAGGGGGAACCGACCGATGACCAATCCCTTCGAGGACGACGACGCCACCTACCTCGTGCTATGCAACGCCGAGGGCCAGTACTCGCTGTGGCCCGCGTTCGCAGAGGTGCCGGCCGGCTGGGAGGCCGTCCACGGCGAGGCCGACCGCCAGTCCTGCATCGACCACGTGAACGAGCGCTGGAGCGACATGCGTCCCAACAGCCTGATCGCGGCGATGGACGCCGCCGCGAGTGAGAGCGCCACGCCGTGAACACCGACCGCAGCCACTTCGAGGACCTGACTGTCGATCACATCCGGTTCTGCGTCGACGACCTGGACGCCCGGACCGCCGAGTTCGTCCGCGGCTACGGGCTGACCGTCACGGAAGCGCCGGACCCGACCGGTGCGGAGCACACCGCCGTCCTCGTCCGGGGCGATATCCGCCTGGTACTCAGCCGGCCGCCGCACGACGAGCATCCGGACGCCGTCTACACCCGGCGCCACGGCGACGGCGTCGCGGACATCGCGCTGGGCACCGCGGACGCCGCGGGAGCCTTCGCCGAGGCGGTTCGCCGCGGCGCCCGTCCGCTCGCCGAGCCGGTGGAGAAGGATGGGGTCGTCACCGCCTCCGTGGCCGGATTCGGTGACGTGGCCCACACCTTCGTCCAGCGGCCCGCGGCCCGGCCGGCCGCCGACGCGGCGGCGACCGACGCGGCGGTGACCGACACCGGCCTGCGGCACGTGGACCACTTCGCCGTGTGCGTGGAGGCCGGCGAACTCGACGCCACGGTGGAGCTCTACGAGCGGGTCCTGGGCTTCCGGATGATCTTCGAGGAGCGGATGGTCGTCGGCGCCCAGGCCATGAACTCCAAGGTGGTGCAGAGCGGTTCCGGACTGGTCACGCTGACCGTCATCGAGCCGGACACCACCCGCGACCCGGGACAGATCGACGGGTTCCTCAAGAAGCACGGCGGCGCCGGCGTCCAGCACGTCGCCTTCGCCACCGACGACATCGTGCGCACCGTCACGACGATGCGCACGGCCGGCGTCGAGTTCCTCGACACCCCCGACGCGTACTACGGCAAGCTGCCCGAGCGGCTGGCGCTGTCCCGCCACTCCTCCAAGCAGCTCGGCAGTCTGCGCATCCTGGCCGACGAGGACCACGCCGGACAGCTGTTCCAGATCTTCACCCGCTCCACGCACCGGCACCAGACGGTCTTCTTCGAGGTCATCGAACGAGCCGGGGCCACCACGTTCGGCAGCGGCAACATCCGCGCGCTGTACGAGGCCGTGGCCGCGGAGGACGAATGAGGAGCGGCATGCGGCATCCGGCTGCCACGGCGCCGCCCGGCCTGGCCGGCCTGCGGAGCGCGGCGCACGCCGCCACGGCGCCCGAGGCGTGGGACTTCGTCGAGGGCGGCAGCGGCTGGGAGACGACGCTGTCCGCGAACCGGGCCGCCTTCGACGCGGTGACGCTGGTGCACCGTGTGATGACCGACACGGCCTCCGCCGACTGCAGCGGCCGGCTGCTGGGCACCGACGCCGCCATGCCGCTGCTCGTGGCGCCGATGGCCTACCAGCGCCTGCTGCACCCCGACGGCGAACTCGCCACCGCCCGGGCGGCCCGCGCCGCCGGGGTGCCGTTCATCCTCAGCACCCTGAGCAGCCACCCGATCGAGGCGGTCGTCGAGACCGGCGCCGACGTGTGGTTTCAGCTGTACTGGCTGCGCGAGCGCCAGGCACGCGAGGCACTGGTGGACCGGGCGGAGCAACTCGGCTGCCGGGCCCTCGTGGTGACCGTGGACGTGCCGGTCATGGGCCGGCGCTGGCGGGACGTGACCAACGGGTTCACGCTGCCCCCGCACGTCCGGGCCGCGCTGCTCGAGCCCGGACTCGACGACCTGGCGCACCGCCCGGCGTCCGGGGTGTCCGCGGTGGCCGCACACACCCGCGCGCTCTTCGGCGTCCCGACCCTGGCGGAGCTGGAACAGCTGCGCCGGCGGACGGAACTGCCCCTCCTGGTCAAGGGCATCCTGGACCCGCAGGACGCCCGACGGGCGGTGGAGTGCGGCGCGGACGCCGTGGTGGTGTCCAATCACGGCGGGCGCCAACTCGACGGCGCCGTCCCCAGCATCGCCCAGCTGCCCGCGGTGGTCGAGGCGGTCGGCGGGCAGTGCGAGGTCCTGATGGACAGCGGGGTGCGCACCGGCACGGACGTCCTGCGCGCGTTGGCGCTCGGGGCGGCCGGGGTGCTGCTGGGCAGGCCCGTCCTGTGGGGCCTGGCCGCCGACGGTGAGAAGGGAGTCTCCGAGGCGCTGTCCGTCCTGCACGACGAGCTGCGCGAGGGCATGCTGCTCGCCGGCTGCGCCGACCTGGCCGCCGCGGCCGGGCTGCACGCCCGCAGGTGGGTGCCCGGTGACTGACGACCATCGTGCACCAAAAGCCGCCGGCCGGGAAGCCTCCGCCCCGGACCTCGCCGACCTGGACCTCGCCGACCTGCACGCCTCACTGGAGGACCCGGCGCTCGCCTCCATGACCTTCCTCAACGAGGTCACCGCGCGCTACCCGAACGCCCTGTCCTTCGCGCCGGGCCGACCGACGGAGGACCACTTCGACGTCCGGTCGGTCCACCGCCACCTGGAGCGATTCTGCGACCACCTGTCGACGGACCTCGGCTACGGCCCGGCCGAGGTGAGCCGCGCCCTGTGCCAGTACGGACGGACCAGCGGCATCGTGCACCACCTCATCGCACGCCACCTCGAGGTGGACGAGGGGATGCACGTCGATCCCGAGTCGATCGTCGTCACCGTCGGCTGCCAGGAGGCGATGTTCCTGGCCCTGCGCAGTCTGCGCCGGGACGAGCGCGACGTCGTCCTGGCCGTGGCACCGACCTACGTGGGCCTGACCGGCGCGGCACGACTGGTCGACATGCCGGTGGTGCCGGTGGCGAGCGGTACCACCGGCGTCGACCTCTCGGACCTGGCCGCGACGCTGCGCCAGGCCCGCGAGCGCGGGCTGCGCCCCCGCGCCTGTTACATCGTGCCGGACTTCGCGAACCCGTCCGGGCTGCGCCTGGACCTCGGGACCCGCCGCGAACTGCTCGACCTGGCCGCCCGCGAAGGGATCCTCCTCCTGGAAGACAACCCGTACGGAATGTTCCACAACGGCTCCGGGCGCCTGCCCACGCTGCAGGCGCTGGACACCGACCGGACGGTGGTCTACCTAGGATCGTTCGCAAAGACCGTCCTCCCCGGCGCCAGGGTCGGCTACCTGGTGGCCGAGCAGCGGGTGCGCGACGGGCGCGGGCAGGTCGGCGTATTCGCCGAGCAGCTCTCGCGGATCAAGAGCATGGTCACCGTCAACACCTCGCCGATCTCGCAGGCCGTCATCGGCGGCGCCCTGCTGGAGAACGACTTCAGCCTGGCCCGGGCGACCTCCGGCGAACAGCAGATCTACCGACGCAATCTGGCGCACGCTCTGCGCGGCCTGGAAGCACGGTTCCAGCGGTGCCCGGACGTTTCCTGGAACACCCCGCACGGCGGTTTCTTCGTCGTCGTCAATGTGCCGTTCACCGTCGACGACGAATTACTCGAAAGGTCCGGCCAGGAGTTCGGCGTGCTCTGGACTCCGATGTCGCATTTCTACGACGGAAAGGACGGCAAAAACCAGCTCCGGCTGTCCTGCAGTTCACTCTCCAGTGAACAATTGGAAGAAGGGTTGAACAGGCTTGCAACCCTTTTTACCGACCTCGGTGTGCGTCGTGTTGACAGGGACACCGCCTCGATGCCTGACTGTAGTAGCGTCAGCGCGGAGATCACAGTCGGGAGTTGAGTTGTTACACTGCAAAGCTGTCTGCAAACGCTACGGTGCAGGACGGTGGATCCTCAGCGACGTGGACATGAAGGTCTCCGCCGGCGACGCCGTCGCAGTGGTGGGCACCAACGGTTCCGGGAAGTCGACCCTGCTGAAGATCCTGGTCGGACTGTCCCAGCCCTCGTCCGGCACGGTCTCGGGCCGACCGCCGACCGTCGGCTACGTACCGGATCGCTTCACGGCGCACGAACGCATCTCGGCGATCTCCTACCTCACTCACATGGGCCGCATCCGAGGCATGTCCTCCGCCGCCGCCCGTGCCCGCGGCGGAGAACTGCTGGAGCGGCTCGCCCTCGTCGGCGGCCCGACCGCATCGCTGCGCAAGCTCTCCAAGGGCAACGCACAGAAGGTCGCGCTGGCCCAGGCCCTGCTCGTCCGGCCCGGCCTGTTGGTCCTCGACGAGCCCTGGTCGGGCCTGGACGTCTCGGCCCACGGTGTCCTGGGCGAGTTCATCGACGAGGTGGCCGCCCAGGGCGGCGCGGTGGTCTTCACCGACCACCGGGAGGCGATCACCGGGACACATGCCAACGGTGCCTACGCCATCACCGACGGCCGGGTCACCTGGCGCGGCGGCGCGCACGCCGAGGGCCCCGCCCTGATGGCCGACCTCGTCCTGACGGCGCCGGTCACCGGCGCCGCCCCGGCTCAGCTGGACTGGTACTCGCTCCCGGGCGTGGTGGACGTCGCCCGCCGGGGCCAGGGCATCGTCCTGCGGGTGACCCGCGAGCACTCGGACACCATCCTGATGACGGCACTGCAGCACCGCTGGTCGGTGGACACGGTGGCCAGGGCCGCGCACGACCACGGCTCCCGTGCCGACGCCAGGAGTGTCGCCCTATGATCCCCCTGGTCCGCTACATGTTCACGGTGCTGCTGCTCTCCCAGCGCTACCTCGCGCCGCTGCTCCTGTTCGTCGGCCTGGCCGCCGTGCTGACCAGCAGCGACACCGGTCCGCTCTCCGCCACCTACGCCGCGGTGGCCGGGGCCATGCTGCTGTGCTCCACCTGGCTCACCATGGCGCTGATCGGCCTGGAGGACCAGCCGCACCGCGCGATCGTCGTCATCAGCGCGGGCAGCCATCGGAGGGTCCTGCTCGGCTCGGTCGCGACCGCCGCCGCCTGGTGCCTGCTGCTGACGGTGGCCGGTCTGGCGCTGCCGCTGCTGTTCGGGACCCACACCGTCCGCTTCGCCGATCTGGTCCTCGGCACGGAGGCCCAGCTGGGCTGCGCCTTCATCGGCATGGCCATCGGACTGGTCTGCTCACGGCTGGTGTTCCGGCGGCAGGGCTACGCGCTCCTCTTCGCCCTGGTGCTGCTGATGGCCGTCATGCTCGGCAAGGGCGTGTCGCCAGTCAACATCATGATGACCGACCTCCAGCACGCGACGAATTCGGCGGACGTCCTGGGCTCCACGGGCGTGCTGGTCGCCGCCGCCGCGGTGCTACTCGCGGGGGGAACGGCCGTCACCCACGCGATCACCGTCAAGAAGAGCTGAGCCGAGAAGAACCGAAGGGACGCCCCCGCGGGTGCGGGACGTCCCTTCGGTCGCTTACGCCGCCGCCTCGCTCGCGTCGTCGGGGATCTCCCGCACCGAGCGCAGTCCGGAACGGAGCAGCACGACCGTCGCGACCCCCGAGGCCAGCCCGGTCAGCACGAGTGCCCACCCGGTGCCGGCCTTCGGACCCATGGCGCCGCCCAGGACATCTACGGCCACCCCGCCCAGCAGGGCTCCGAGGGGCATCGCGCAGAAGTTGATGGCCCGTGACGTCGCATGCACCCGGCCCAGCAGATCCGACCTGGTCACCGACTGCCGCAAGGTGGTAATCGTTGCGTTCCACACCGGCACCCACACCGAGGCCGAGGCGCCGACCACCACCAGGGTCGGCACAGCCGGCAGCCACAGGGCCATCGGGGCCGCGGCCCACACGGCTCCGGAGGCACAGGCGGCGACGAGGGTCGCCCCGAGGCCGAAGCGGGCCAGCAGCCGGTCCGCCATCCACGCGCCGCCGACCCCACCGAGGCCCACCAGAGTGAAGAGCACCCCAACCGTTCCGGGCGAGAGCCCGAGGGTCCGGTAGGCGAAGAGCAACGACACCGTCGAGGCGGCCGCGTTGCCCAGGTTCCGCACCACGGCGGCCACCGTCGCGGGGCGCAGCAGCGGGTGCCGCCACAGGGCCTCGATGCCCTCCTTCAGCTCGGCGAACATCGAAGTCCCCGGCCGCCGTGGCGGCGCCGGGGGCTCCGGGGTGCGAAGACTCATGAGCGTCAGGACTGGTACGACGAAGGTGGCGGCGACCACTGCCAGCGCCGTGGTATCGGAGAGGAACTGGCCGAGCAGACCGCCCAGGGCGGGCGCGCCGAGCATGGCAAGGGAGGTGGACGCCTCCAGCCTGGCGTTCGCCCGCGGCAGCATGTCCCGCGGCAACAGGGTCGGCAGGTGCGACTGGTTGGCGACGTCGTACAGGACGCCGAACGAACCGGCGGCGAGCGCCGCCGCGCACAGTTCCGCCATGCCCAGCACCCCGGCCGCGGCGGCAAGGGGTATCGAGGCAAGCGCCAGCATCGTACCCATGGTCGACCACATCATGGCCGGCCTGCGCCGCCGACGATCCATCGCGACACCGGCGAAGAGCGCCAGCACCGGATAGGGAGCGGTGCCCACCGCGTTCAGCAGGCCGACGCCCAGATCGGACGCGTGGAATAGGAAGATGGCGGTGGTTGGAAAGAGGAAGATCGCCACCTGATGGCCCAGGACACTCACGGTCTGGCCGAGCCAGTACCAGCGGAAATCACGGCGGGCCGACAGGTTTGCCCGCTCGGCGGAACGGTCCCGCTCGACGGCCGCCACGCGGGGCGCGAGGTCGTTTGCCGCCCTTCGCGCCCTGATCATTTTCCCTCCCCCGTCCCGGTCGACATCCAACGACACGTCCGGGTAATTCAAACACGCGAAATCAGGAGCGTCGACCGGTCCCTGGAGATTCGGATAACGCTAGTGAACTCGCTCCGAATGATGAGGATCAGCTTGCCGCGCCAATTGCGGAGCCGGGCACCGATTGACCGAAGTACCCGTTTTGGCAATTTTCGACCGCAATGCGGATTAAGAGGCCCTGAGGGCTCGTGACACGATCTTGTTGAATGGTCCTGGTCGGCCGTGACCGGTGTGACGATTCGGTCGCTCGGGATGGTGTGACTACGCGGCCGTGGATCGTGGACTATGACTTGTGGGCTCTGATCGAGCCGCTGTTGCCGCCCCGGCCCGAGCGGTCGCCGGGGCCTCGGCCAGCGCCGGACCGGCTGCGCCTCCAAGGCATCTTGTACGTGCTGCACAACGACATCGCCTGGCAACTACTGCCCCTGGAACTCGGGTTCGGCTCAGGGCAGACCTGCTGGCGACCCCTTGAGCGATGGCAGAAGGCCGGAGTCTTCGACCAGCCGCACCGGATCCTGCTCGCCGAGCTGAGCGCGGCGCTGAGCACGGCAAGGTCCGCGCGGACCAAGAAAGTTGTTCTCCGTGCGCGAATCCCACAGTCCATCACTGGACTTTCCCGCGTTCTCCTTTACGGTCGTCGTTCCCACCCCGCCTCCACCAAAGGAGCGTGAACGACCTGGCTCTCGTACTCACTCGCGCCATCGGCACAACGTGCCACCCCAAGGACCTCATGTCAGTACAAAATCACGCATCGGACGGTCGCCTCGCTTCCGGCGATCACGTATCCGGAGATTGGCTCGCGACCGGCGAACTCGCGCGTCTCTTGAAAATCGATCCTTCGACCCTCCGCCGCCGGCGCACAGCCCGCCCTCTGCAGGGCCCTGCGTTCGTCTCGGTGTCCGGTCGGGTCACCTTGTACAACGCCACCGACGTCGACCCGCTGGCCGCGTACGCGCCGTGTCGATCCCGGACAGGCGGTCTGACGTGGCCGCAACGTCCTCCTCCAGCGCCGAGGCGATACCGATCGGTGTCCACCTCAAGACCGATGTCGAGTACCGCCCCAACCGCCCCTCCCCCTACCGAGCACGGGTGCGATGGTGGGACTCGGAGAAGAAGACCCGCAACTCTCTCTCCGCCGCCAAAGAAAGCGAGGACGAAGCCCAAGCCTCGGCCTGCTTGTAGAGCTTCTGCCAGCCGGTCACGCGAGCCGGGTTGATCTTGATGACGTTGTCGCGGACCGCTTGCTCCATGACGCGGACGAGGACCGCGATGGTGTTCTTGACCGACGAACTCCGCAACCCCCGCGCACTGGCCCTACCCGACTGGGGGGGCGCTCAACCAGCTCGCCGACGCCCTCGTCGCCGCATCCCACGGCGAGTTCCAAGGCTGAGGCAGCGTCGTCCCGTTCGCCGCGTGCACCGCGGCACGCATCGGCGAAGTCTCCGGCTGCCGAGTCGGGGACATCGACACCGCGAACTGGATCTGGACCGTCCGACGGCAGACGACCCCGGCCCCCGGCGGCCTGATCGACAAAGGAACCAAGGGCAAACGCGCCCGCAAGATCGCCGGACACGGTTCCCTGACCACCACCCAGCGCTACCCGCACCCCGACGTCCGTCAGATCACCGCCGGCGCGGCACTGACCGCGCACCTCAGCTTGCTCCGCGCCCCCGGACCCTTCCGAGCCCGATCGCCGTCGCCCGCTGACACGGTCAAGACGGGGTTGGTCCCCAAGTGGTCCCCAAAAACGATCAAGGGGCTGTTCCAGATTGCTCTGAAACAGCCCCTGACCCGCGACTCTTTCGAGTCGGGACGACAGGATTTGAACCTGCGACCCCTTGACCCCCAGTCAAGTGCGCTACCAAGCTGCGCCACGTCCCGCTGCCCGTCTGACCTGGGGTTTCCCTTGCCCGGCGTGCATGAGAACCATACCGCACTTCGACGGGTGCTCACGAACCGATTCACGGGTGGGCCCCGGCGGGCTCGTGGGCGCCCGGGGGCGGGCGCTCCGCGCGCCCACCCCGCCCCCTCACCCCGACTCCCCCGGCGCGGGAGTCCGCGCACGCTCCGTGACGACCATCCTTCACTTTCCGTAATGCCCCAAGGCGCTGTTTCGCGCGCCCTCGCGCCCCGGCCAGGCTTCGCCAAAAGGACTCGATCAGGCCACATCCCACCCGGTTCCCACGAGGCGGAACCGGGGAGTCCATCCGCAATGTCGTTCCTTCCGACGATGAAGGGACGTATGAGGCGACGAGACCCGCCCCACCGCCCCATGGCGGCGAATCTCTTGCCTCTGGCATGTGGCAGAAACACATCCCGTAGGAACATGCGGCATCAAGCAGGGAGCAGGGAGAGTCTCCGTGAAACACATACAGAAACAAACGTCAACCACTCCTGTTTCAGACAAACTCAGTGCCGATATTGATCCCTATCCGAAAGATCAACACCATGAAGTGGTCGGCCTGTTCAGGACGGGACCACTGTCGACGCACCACCTGCTCGGACCACTCGGCGAGCAGGCTTTAAGCAGGGGAGGCGCTCGAAATGGACGGCTACTTCAGCAGCCGGCTGCATCACCAGCTCCGTGAGACCGTCCGCGACTTCGCGGAGAGTGAAGTCCGGCCGCGGATAACCGAGATGGAAGCCTCCCGTACGGTCCACCACGAGCTGTCCCGGCTGATCGCCGCCCAGGGCTGGATCGGTGCGACGATCGCGCAGGAGTACGGCGGCATGAACGCCGGCCACCTCGCCAAGACCATCATCATCGAGGAGTTGTCCCGGGTCAGCGGCGCGATGGGGGCCATGGTCCAGGCCTCCCAGCTCGGCACCGCCAAGATCGTCCACTTCGGCAGCGACGAGCAGCGCAAGACGTGGCTGCCGCTCATCGCCTCCGGCGAGTGCCTGCCTACCATCGCGGTCACCGAGCCCGGGTCCGGCGGCCATGTGCTCGGGATGACGGCGACCGCCGTCCGCGACGGCGACGACTACATCCTCAACGGCACCAAGGTCTTCGTCGGCAACAGCCACGTCGGCGACCTGCACGGGGTCGTGGTCCGCACCGGCCCCGGCAAGAAGGGCCTCACCGCCTTCCTGGTCGAATCCGATCGTCCGGGCTTCCGAACCGGACCGCAGCAGCCCGCCATGGGTCTGCACGGTTTCAGTTTCGGCGAGCTCATCTTCGAAAACTGCCGGGTTCCGGCCGCCAACCGGCTCGGTGACGAGGGCGACGGTCTCGCCGTCGCGTACTCCTCCAGCGTGCTCTACGGCCGGGCCAACCTCACGGCCGTCTCGCTCGGCATCCACCAGGCCCTCCTGGACGAGACCACCCGCTTCGCCACCGAGCGCATCCGCTACGGAAAGCCGCTCTCGGAACTCCCCACGGTCAAGCTCAAGCTGGGGCAGATGCAGTCGCGCCTGATGACGGCGAAGCTCGCCGCCTACCACGCGGTCCATCTGCTCGACCAGGGCATGTCCTGCGACGCCGAGCTGATGAACGCGAAGCTGGTCAACGTCGAGTCCGCCATCGACTCCGGGCGCAACGCCATGGAGATCCACTCGGCGGCCGGTCTCTACACCGACCGTCCGGTCGAGCGGTATCTGAGGGACGCGCACCACATCTTCGCCCCGGCGGGCACCTCCGACATCCAGCTCCTGCGCCTCGCCGAGTACGCGCTCGGGCAGGACAAGGGCAGCTGGTCGGAGCGGCTCTCCGAGGTCGTGCGCACCCAGCCGCCGGAGCCGGTCCACATCTGACGGCCGCCCGGCGCACCGGCCCGCGAACCGCCCCGCACCCCCGGTCGGCGGTCGCACCGCCCCCACACCCCGGGCGGCGGTCACCGCGGCCGGAACCCGGCGGTCTCCCGGTGCCCGCGTACCCCGGAGCGCGGTGGCGGCGCCGCGCTCCGGGGCGCCGGCATGCCCGCCCGACACCGATGCGTACAACAGGCGCACACACTCCGTGACGGGTGCTGTACAGGGCCCGTCACAATCCGTACGGGGGATCCTCCGCGGACCGTGCCCCCCGAGGGCCGGGACCGGCCTGCCGTCAGCGCAGGCCGTCCTCGCGCCGGTTGATCTGCTCCATCAGCTCGGCCGCCAGGGCCTTGATGGTCTCCAGACCCGCGCGGCCCCACGGCCGGACGTCCGTGTCGACAACGCAGATGGTGCCGAGCGCGACGCCCGTCCGGTCTATCAGAGGAGCGCCCATGTACGAGCGGATACCGATCTCGTCGACGACCGGATTACCCGCGAAACGCGGATAGTCACAGACGTCCTCCAGGACCAGGGCCTTGCGGCGTACCACCACGTGCGGGCAGTAGCCGTGGTCGCGCGCCATGAAGCGGCCGACTCCCGCGCCGCCGCCCGCCGCCGCGTTCGCGCCGAGGTCGGATCCCGAGTGCGTACCGGCGGGGGTGTGCAGCCCCGCGAAGAACTGCCGGTTCTCGTCGATGAAGTTGACCATGGAGTACGGGGCCCCGGTCACCTCCGCGAGCCGGTGGGCGAAGGCGTCGAACGCCGGGTCCGGCTGCTCGCCGAGGCCCAGTTCGCGCAGCCGGCGCACCCGCACGGTCACATCCTTGTCGATCGGGGTCAGCAGCATGTGGCCGGTCGGGTCGTAGGTCATGACATGGCTCCATAGCTCGGCACGGGGGCCGGGAGGGTGGTGAGCAGATGCTGGACGAGGGTCAGCAGGGTACGGATCCCGGAGCTGGCGATCCGGGCGTCGCAGAGCACGACCGGCACCTCGGGCCGCAGATCGAGCGCCGCCCGTACCTCTTCCGGGTCGTAGCGGTAGGCGCCGTCGAACTCGTTGACCGCCACCACGAACCGGATTCCCCGCCGTTCGAAGAAGTCGACGGCGGAGAAGCAGTCCTGGAGGCGGCGGGTGTCGGCGAGGACGACCGCGCCGAGCGCACCCTCCGACAGTTCGTCCCACATGAACCAGAAACGTTCCTGGCCCGGGGTGCCGAACAGATACAGCACATGGCGGGCGTCCAGGGTGATGCGCCCGAAGTCCATCGCGACGGTGGTCGTGGTCTTGGACTCCACGCCCTCCAGGCTGTCGGTGGCCGCGCTGACCGAGGTCAACAGCTCTTCGGTGCTCAGCGGTTCGATCTCGCTGACCGCGCCCACGAAGGTGGTCTTGCCCACGCCGAAGCCGCCCGCCACCAGGACTTTCAGGGCGGTGGGGATCGAGTCGGCCGCGGGACTCCCGTGACCATGGTCGTGGCGCTCAGAGCCGTTGTCGTAGGCCATCGAGCACTGCCTCCAGCAGGGATCGGTCGGTTGGATTGGTATGGAAGCGGGGGGCGCGCGCGGTGAGCGCCCCGCAGTCCACGAGGTCCGAGATCAGGACCTTGGTGACGACGGCCGGCAGCTTTAAGTGCGCGGCGATCTCCGCCACCGAGGTGGGTGCGCCGCACAGTCCGAGAGCCAGACTGTGTTCGGGGCCCAGATGCGCCTGCGGGGCACCACCGGTCGCCATCACCATGGAGAGCAGGTCGAGTGCGGCGGTGGGCTTGGTGCGCCCCCCGCTCACGGTGTACGGGCGGATCAGCCGGCCGGCCGCGTCGTCGAGCCAGGGTCCCTCCTGGCGGGCCCCCATGATCAATGCCCCATGCCGCCCGCCGTGCCCGCGGCCGCTCTGGCCGGGGTGACCAGATACGGCCGTACGCTCTTGACGAGCATCGCCATCTCGTAGCCGAGGACGGCGGCGTCGGCCTCGCGGCCGGCGAGGACCGCGAGGCAGGTGCCGGACCCGGCGGTGGAGACGAACAGCAGGGTGGAGTCCAGCTCGACCACCACCTGGCGGACCTCGCCGCCGTCGCCGAAGCGGACGCCGGCGCTGCGGCCCAGCGAGTAGAGGCCGGAGGCCAGCGCGGCCATGTGGTCGGCCGCGTCGGGATCGAGCCCGTGGACGGACTTCACCAGGCCGTCGGAGGAGAGCAGTACGGCGCTGCGGGTGTAGGGAACCCGCTGGACCAGGCCGCTCAGCAGCCAGTCGAGATCCGCGGAATGGCCGTTCGGCGCATTGCTCGCCATGGTGCATCTACTCCTTGTGCGCGTCGCCGGGACGCAGCGGGTCGCGGGGGGTGGTCTGGGTTTCGGCGAGTCCGATGCCGCGCTGGAAAGCGGCCATCAGCCCCGGGTCGTGCAGGGCGTGCTCCTCGGGCCGGCGGGCCGTCGGCTCGTCGCGCAGTTGCGGGACGAGGTGTTCCTGGGCACGCCGCATGGGAAGGTCGGGCCTGCCCGGCGCTCCGGCGCGCGGGGCCTGGCGGACCTCGTCGCGGCCGGGGGCGGAGTGCGCGGTGCCGGGCTCGAAGGGGTCGAAGGGTTCGGCATGAGAAGGCGGGGTGGGAGAAAGGGGCGAAGTGGACGGGAAGGTCGGGCCGGCCGGGGTGGCTTGGTGCGGTACGCCGGACAGGCCGGAGCCGGCCGGGGTACCGGCGTCGCCGTATCCGCCGCCGGGGGGCCGGAATCCGTCGGTGCCGGTGTCGCCGTACGCGAGAGGGGCCCCGTATCCGTCCGTGCCGGTGCCGTTGTCGGCGTGCGCGGCCTGGGGCTGCGGATGCCGGACCGCCATCGGAGCGGGTACGGGGGCCTGGTGCGAGGTCCGGTACGAGGCCGGGGCGGGCGCGGCGGGCGGCAGCGGCGCGGCGGCCTGGCCCGCGACCGAGGGTGCGGCAGCGGGGGCGGGGGCGGCGGCCGGGATTCCGGTCCGCGGTGCGCCCGCCGGGCCGCCGGCGAGCCGGGCCGTGTCCGGGCCGCCGGTCTGGGCCTGCTGCGGCGGGATCTGGGGCGTCTGGGCCTTGGGCTGGACGTGCGGCTGCGCGCCCTGGGCCGGGGCCTGGCCCTCGCGGCGCGCCAGTCCCTCGGGGTCGGAGCCGAGGAGTCCCTGCGGCAGGACGAGGACGGCCTGGATGCCGCCGTAGATGTTCGACTGCAGACGTACCGCGATGCCGTGCCGCCGAGCGAGCGCCGAGACGACGAAGAGTCCGATACGGCCGTCCTGGAGCAGATGCGCCACGTTGACCTGGTCGGGGTCCGCGAGCAGGGCGTTCATCTTGCTCTGCTCTTCCGCCGGCATGCCCAGGCCGCGGTCCTCGACCTCGATCGCCAGTCCGGCCGTGACGTACTGGGCGCGCAGCAGCACCGTGGTGTGCGGCGCGGAGAACAGGGTCGCGTTCTCGACGAGTTCGGCGAGAAGGTGGATGACGTCGGCCACGGCGTGGCCGCGGAGCGTTCCGTCGATCGGCGGAACCAGCTTCACCCGCGGGTACTGCTCGACCTCCGCGATGGAGGAGCGCAGCACCTCGGTCATGGTGACCGGGTTCGACCACTGGCGGCGGGAGATGGCGCCGCCGAGCACGGCCAGGTTTTCCGCGTGGCGGCGGATGCGGGTGGCGAGGTGGTCGATGTGGAACAGGCCTTTGAGCAGCTCGGGGTCCTCGACCTCGTTCTCCAGTTCGTCGAGGAGCTGGATCTCGCGGTGGACGAGCGACTGGAGGCGGCGGGCGAGGTTCACGAAGACCTCGACCTTCTGCTCGTTGCCGACACTGCTGGAGAGCTGCGACGCCTGCACCACGGCGGACACGGCGACCTCGTGGGAGCGGGCCAGTTCCTGCCCGAGGCGGTCGAGCGCGTCGCCGGACACGGCGGCGGTGGGGAGCGCGGGGCGCGGGGCCAGGCTCTCGCCCTTGCGCAGCTGTTCCACGACCGTCCGCAGTTCGCTCTGGCCGCGGGAGTTGGCGTGCCGCAGCGCCTCGGCGCGGTCGAGCACCATTCTGGCGGTCCGCTCGGCGCCGAGCACGGCGGCGGCGACCGCCGCGGCCGCGAGCGCGGCGGCGCCGATGAGCGCGGTCCACAGTCCTGTCGTCGGGCCCGCTCCGGTGGACCGGATCGTGATCAGCACGGCGGCGACGCCCGCGAGCGCCACCACGAGCGCCGGGAGGACGGAGGTACGCAGAAGGTGGGGGCGTATGCGCGTCTCGTTCGGAAGCGACGCGGGCTGCTGAGCGGGGCCGGTCGCGTCGGCGGGAACGACGTCACGGGCGCCCGACCGGCCGTGCCGGCCGCCGTCACGGCGGTCGGACCGCGCGGCGGATGCGCGAAGTTGAGGCATGAGTGTCCTTGGTACGTGCCCAGGAATCGGCGTACTACAGGGGTGGTTTCTACGTGGGTGTGATGAGCCTACCGATGATCACCAAACAGCCACTGTAGTCGTCAACCGTTCACGCGCGGTGCGCAGTTGGCAAACTTACCCGGAGTGCGCGCCACTCCGGAATCGATCTTCATTCGACCGACTCGAAATGATCGGCCGAAAGTCGCCCACTTGACGATTCCGGAATGCCATCACGGCTTTAACGGAAGGAACTTGACCCCTTATCAGTGCAGGTGAGCATGGATGAGCGACAAGTAATCGGAATATTGACGCAGGAGCGCGAGCCGGGGCGCGCGCCCCCGCCTCGGCGCACGCCTCCCACCCTTCTTCACCCCGCCGCACCCCCGGATCTCCCCCGTCCGCGTTCGCGTTCGCGTGGCGCGACGAGCACGGCGGGTATCCCATTCGGTCACGGTGCGTTACTGAGGAGGCGAGAAAACGCGCCACCGCCACCGGGCCGGCGGCGGCCGGTCAGCGGGCCGGGGCGGCGGAGACCGTACGCGCCCGACCGGCGACCAGAGCGGCCGCGATCTGGACGGCACAGGCGGCGAGGAGCCCGGCGAGCGGCCATGCCCAGCTGCCGGTGACATCGTGCAGGGCGCCCGCGCCCAGCAGACCCAGGACACCGATCAGATAACCGGCCCCCTGCCCCATCGCGGACAGCGCGGCGGCGGTCGGGGCGTCCGGGGAGCGCAGGGCGAGCAGGCCCAGCGCGAGGGCGAATCCGGCACCGAGCCCGAGACCGAGCACCGCGACGGACGGCCAGAGCAGGGCGTGCGGGCCGGCGACGATCCCCGCGAGACCGGTCCCGGTCAGGCAGGCCACGGTCACACCGACCGCCCGCTGGTCGGCGAAGCGCCAGCCGGAGGCGGCCGGCCGATGTCGCCGAGCCCCAGGTTCGGTGCGGGGCGCCGCGAGAAGCGGGGCGACGGGGCTGCTCGCGAACTGACGGTACGTCACATCCGCACGGGGGCACGGACGTCACCGGTCCGTGGGCGGCTGCCTCAGTCCTCGCGTACCAGATCCAGATCGCGCACCGGCCGCTCCGGCCGTCGCGGCACCGGCCACGCGCGCTTGACCGTCGGCGAGACGTCCCGCCACCACGGTCGCGCCGGAAGCTCTCCGCCCGGCTCGAAGGGCTGTCCCGGAACGGGGACGGCGATCGCCTGCCCGACCGCGCCGGCCGCCGCCATCGTCCACTCCCCCGGCTCGGCCCAGGCGTGCAGGGAGAGGTTGAACGTCCCCCAGTGGATCGGCAGCAGGACCCCGTCCGCCCGGCCCCGCTGGAGGTCGAGATGACTCTGCACGCCCTGCGAGGGATTCATGTGGATATCCGGCCACGCGCCGGGCAGCGGCTCGCCGTCCTGGCGCCCCTGAGGCCAGAACTCGGAGTACGCGCCGATCTGGATCATGGTCGCGTCGAACGGGCCGTGGGTGGCACCGATGTCCCGGAAGCCGGAGAAGTAGCCGGTGTCCCCGCTGTGGTAGATCCGGTGCTCCGGCCCCTCGGCCACCCAGGAGGCCCACAGGGTGTGCTGCTGATTGCGCAGGCCGCGCCCGCAGAAGTGCCGCGCGGGGGTGGCGGTGAGGCGCAGGTCGCCGACGCTGGTGGACTCGTTCCAGTCCAGCTCGCGCACCCGGGAGGGGGACACGCCCCAGTGCTCCAGATGGGCGCCGACCCCGAGCGGCACCGCGAACAGGGTGTCGGTGGTGGCCAGCGCTTTGATCGTCGGCAGGTCGAGATGGTCGTAGTGGTCGTGCGAGATGACGACGACGTCGACCGGTCCGAGGGCGGCGAGCGGCGCCGGCACGGGATGCAGCCGCTTCGGCCCGGCGAACGCGAACGGCGAGCAGCGGTCGCCCCAGACCGGATCGAACAGCACCCGGTAGCCGTCGATCTCGGCGAGGACACTCGAGTGGCCCATCCAGGTGAGGCGCAGTCCGGTGGCGGGGGGCCGGGCCAGATCGGCGACTGTGGTCGGATGGACGGGGATCCGGCCGGCGGGGGCACGGCGGGCGCGCGCCTCCTTCCCGAAGTAGACCTTGGCGAACTCCTTCGCCGAACCCGACGGCCTCGGCCGGTTCGGGTCGGGGTTGACGAAGACCCCGTCGGCGAAGTTCGGGGATCTGCGGATACGCGCCAGGCGCTCCCCCGTCGGGTCGGCGCCGAATGCCGCGGGCCGCAGACCGCGCGGCCGTACCCGCGGCGAGGAGTCGGAGCCAGTGCCGGTCACGGAGCCTCCTGGAGTCAAGGGTCTTCTCATTATGGGCGCCCTCGGCCGGACGCCACCCGTGATCGCCTCCGTACGGAGGGCATTCACGCGAAGCCCCGCCGACGCGCCGCACGGATGATCATGCACCGGTCAGGTCTGTGTAGGGTGCGAGGCGTGGCGAAAGTGCGGTTGAACGTGGCCGAGCGGCGGCAGGAGCTGCTGCGGGCGGCCGCCGTCCAGATTGGGGCCCGAGGCGTCACGGCGGTCCGGATCGCCGATGTCGCCGCCGAGCTCGGGGTCAGCAACGCCCTTGTCCTGTACCACTTCCCGACCAAGGAACAGCTGGTCGCCGCGGCCTTCGCGCACGCCGCCGAGGAGGACCTGGCCCGGCTGCGCACCCTGCTCGGGCGGCGCACCACGGCGGTTCGGCGGCTGCGCGCCGCGGTCCGCTGGTACACCCCGTCCGGCCGGGCCGACGGCTGGCGTCTGTGGATCGAGGGCTGGGCAGCCGGCCCGCGCGAACCGGCCCTGCGCGAGGTCGCGGGCGCGCTCGACAGGGCCTGGAAAGAGGAGCTCGCGGCGGTCATCGGGCAAGGGGTGACGGCCGGGGAATTCCCGTGCCCGGACCCGGTCGCGGCGGCCTGGCGGCTGACCGCGTTCCTCGACGGCCTGGCCGTCCAGATGACCTCGTACCCCGGAGCGCTCCCCCGCACCACCATGGTGACGTGGGCGGACGCCGCCCTGGCCCGCGAACTGGGCCTCGCCGCGCTGCCCCGGAACGGCGCGGCGGGTACGGCCACTCGCGCGGGGACGCCGGACACGTAGCCCGTGAACCCGCCCGCCGGGATCCCGCTTCGATGGCTTCGGGCAGGCCGGCGAGTCCGGGGACCGCCGGGACGAACAAGGACCGGCGGGGCGGCCCGCGCTCAGGGACGACGGCCCCAGGCGGAGATCATCGGCGAGGTCGCGAGGTCGAGACGGCCCGCCTCGACGTTCGCGAGGTGCCGCTCGATCTCGTCCTCGGTGGCCAGACCCGCCGCGAGGAGCCGGCCGCGCACGTGCCGGACCGTCGCGGCCTCCAGTACGTCGCAGGCGGGCGCCGTGATCGGGAAGTACGCGTCGGCGGCGACGTCCACAAGGCCCGCCTCGCGCAGCAGCCGGGGCAACCGGCGGCCGTACGCGAGGTCGGCGCCACGTTCGGCGAGCAGCTTCCGAAAGCCGGTGCGCAGTTTGTTGGCGAGGGCCTGCTCGGGGCCGTACTCGTCGAGACAGATCAGCGGCTGAGCCGCCGGGTCGGCATCCTCCAGGAGGAGCCACCCGCCGGGCCGCAGCGCCCCGGCCATCGCGGCGAGGGCCCGGTCCCGGTCGGTGACGTGCACCAGCACCAGCCGCGCGTGGATCAGGTCGAAGCCGTCACCGGGCGGCTCGTCCGCGCCCACGTCGTGCCGCAGCACCTCGACGCCGGACGCCGCACCGGCGGCCCAGGTGGTGTCGATGTCGGTCGCCACCACCCGGCCGTCCGGACCGACCCGGTCGGCCAGCCAGTCCACCACGGTCGTACCGCCGGCCCCGACCTCCCAGCAGCGCCGGCCCGGGGCGATCCCCAGCCGCTCGATGTGCCGGAAGGTCGACGGGTCGAACAGCGAGCCGAGTGCGTCGAAGCGGACGCCCGCCTCGGCCCGGGCGTTGTCCAGGAGGTAACCCCGCGCCTCGGCGTCACGGCCGGCGAGACCACGGGACTGCGATGCGGAAGATGTCATGAGCCGATTGTCCCGCCGGCGTGCGAAACGCCCTCGTCGCACCCCCGTCGCACCCCCGGACACGACGGCACCGGCCCCGCCCCCGCATACAGGGGGCAACGCCGGTGCGGGTGCCGGGACCGGTCCGGCGCTGATCCGGCCCCGTCCGGTCCGGTCCGATCCGCTACAGCGGCAGCAGGTCGGGGCGCTTGGCCTCGACGTTGTCGCCGGAGCTCTCACCGCGCAGTCGCCGGCCGATCCACGGGACGAGGTATTCCTTCGCCCAGTGCATGTCGTCCTTGCGGACCTCCAGGGTGCCGCGCGGCGGCAGCGGCGGCCAGGCCTGCTCCGGGTCGGCCGGCACCGGCATGCCGAGGACCTGGGCGGCGCGCAGCGCGACCCGGGTGTGCCCCTCGGGCGAGAGGTGCAGCCGGTCGTCGTCCCAGGCGCGGCGGTCCTGGACGGACCGCAGCGACCACAGGTCGAGGACCGGGCAGCCGTAGCGGTCGGCGATGGCCCGCACGTGCCCGTTGTACGTGGCGATCTTGCCGCGCAGGTGCTTGAGCAGCGGCACGTCGCGGGTGTCGAAGCCGGTCGCCACCATGATGGTGCCGACGGCGGAACTCAGGTCGGCGATGGCGCTCTCGAAGCGCTCGGCGACGTCGTCGGGGTCCGTGCCGGGGCGGATGATGTCGTTGCCGCCGGCGCAGATGGTCACCAGGTCGGGGGCGAGTTCCTTCGCCCGCGGGATCTGTTCCGCGACGATCTGGTCGAGCAGGCGCCCCCGTACGGCCAGATTCGCGTAGCGGAAGTCGTCGTGCTCCGGCAGCCGGTCGGCCAGCAGGACCGCGAAACGGTCCGCCCAGCCGACGAATGTCCCGTCGGGCCCGGGGTCTCCGACGCCCTCCGTGAAACTGTCACCGATAGCCGCGTACGACCCGATTGCGTTCATGTCTCGTGTTGTCGAATCGTCTGCCACGGGAGCACATCTTTGCCGGACGGATGTGACCTACGCGACCGTAAGGAGGGGTTGACGGCGGGTGATATATGCCACCGATAAAGATTCGACCAAATCGGAATACGCGCCCGGCCCCCGGCGCGGGTGCGCCGGGGGCCGGTTACGGGGCCTGGTTCACGGGCGGGCCTGGAGGGCCCTTCCGCCGTTTCGGGCCGGATGGGTCGGACGGGTCAGACGGCGACGCCGTGCTGCCGCAGGGCGGCCAGCGGGTCGATGTCGGAGCCGTAGTCCGGCCCGGTGCGCATCTCGAAGTGCAGGTGCGGGCCGGTCACATTGCCGGTCGCGCCGGACAGGCCGATCTGCTGCCCGCCGGTGACGGTCTGGCCGGCGGAAACGCTGATCGAGGAGAGATGGGCGTACTGCGAGTAAGTGCCGTCGGCATGCTTGATCACGACCTGGTTGCCGTAGGAGCCACCCCAGCCCGCGGAGTAGACGGTGCCGGGACCGACGGCGCGGACGGTGGTGCCGGTGGCCGCCATGAAGTCGACACCGGTGTGGTAGCCGGAGGACCACATCGAGCCGGAGGCGCGGTACGGGGTGGAGGTGCCGCCGCTGACGGGGGCGACCCAGCCGGAGGAGGCGGTCGCGCCAGAGGAGGCGGTCGTACCGGCCGGGACCGAGGCCGAGGTGCCGGTGGACACGGTGGTGGAAGCCGAGGACGAGGCCGAAGCCGAGACCGAGGGGGCCGGCGTGGACGCCTGGGTGGAGGCACCGGCGGCCGACGCGGTGACGCGCTCGGCACCACGCGAAGCGGAGGCGGAGGCGGTGGACACGCTGTCGGCGCCCCGCCCGACGCTCTGCGAGGCGGCGGCCTTCGGGGTGGTGGCCTGGCCGGTGTGCGTAGCGCCGAGGACGAGCTTCATACCCGGGAAGATCAGCGACGGGTTCTCGCCGACCACCTTGCGGTTGTCGTGGTACAGCCGGTGCCAGCCGCCGGCCAGCCGGTGCTCGGCGGCGATCTTGGACAGATGGTCGCCGGGCACCACGGTGTACGCGCTCGCGCCGCCACGGGGTGCGGTGGCCGGGGCGGATGCCGGGGTCGCGGCGGGGGCCTGCCGGGGCATCGCGGCCGGGACGGCCCGTTCGGCGGCATGGGCGCCGGTCGCGCCGATCAGCGGCAGCGCGACGACGGCTCCGCCGGCGCTCGCGGCGACTATTCCACGGCTGAACGGGCGGGCCTTGCGGCGGCGGTGCTTACCCTTCGCGGGCATGACGGCATTCCTCTCCGTCGCCTGCGAGGTGAGCTGTCGGGTTCGGACGGGAGATGTCCGGCCGCGCGTTCACGCGACTTCACCCCAAGCCGTCCTTCATGGCGCGCCTTTTTCTATTCGGGCGCCGAGGGACCGGCGTAAAACCTGGGTCCCCCGCTCCTGCCGGGTACGGGTGAGTGCGGATTCCGGGCGGCGGCAGGATTCGGCGGTCCGTCCGGATGGAACGCGACGCTAGACGAGCCGAGTCGGCGGGAACAAGCCGCCTTATCCCTTTTCCCCATGATCACGCCGCGCCGGGCCCGAATTTCGGTCACCTCGTATCGATGACGCCCCATCGATTCGCTTTCCGCCAAAGGGAATTGAAAAGGATGCTCCACCACGGTCCGTCATGTTTATGACGCTGCTCACGCCCTGACACCCATCCCCCCAGTAATCAGGGCGCGTTATACCGAATCTGCCAATTCGGGCAGATCGCCCACGGGTGCCCCGAGGGGTGCACCGTGAAGCGGGCACCGGGATGATGCCGGAAAACCGATCCCGAGAGCAGGAGCGACCGTGACGCAAGCGACGACCGAGCCCGAGCTCACCGGCGTACGCAACTTCCGCGACCTGGGCGGGCTGCCGACCGCGGACGGCCGGGCCGTCCGCACCGGGCGGCTGTTCCGCAGCGGCCATCTGGCGCACGCCACCACCGAGGACGCGGCCTTCCTCGCCACCCTGTCCCTGCATACGGTGTTCGACCTCCGCAATGACGCCGACCGGCGCCTGGAGGGGCCGGACGTGGCGCTGCCCGGGGTGACCAACGTGAACATCCCGCTCAGCGACCCCGCCGACGGCAAGGACTTCTGGAAGCTGGTGCGCTCCGGCGAACTGGCACGGCTGCGCGAGGTCCTGGGCGAAGGACAGGCGGCCGGGCGGATGACCCGCTCGTACCGGAGGATGATCGTCGAGCGGACCGCCGAGCACAGCCGGATCCTGCACACGATGGCCGGGGACAGCGTTCCGGCGCTGATGCACTGCGCGGCGGGGAAGGACCGGGCGGGGCTCGCGATCGCGATATCCCTGCTGGCGGTCGGCGTCGAGCGGGAGGCGATCGAGGCGGACTATCTGAAGTCCAACGCCCCCCACCGGCGCTACCGGATGAAGCGCGGCTCCACCGCCCCGGACGGGATGTCTCCGGAGGTGATGGAGCTGCTGGCCCCGCTCTTCGACGCGCGGGTGGAGTATCTGCGCGCCGGGTTCGAGGCGATCGAGTCGACCTGGGGGTCGGTCGACGCGTATCTCCTGACGGGCCTGGGACTGGCCCCAAAGACCCGTGAGCGGCTGCGAGAGCGGCTGCTCACGGAGGTGTAGGGGCGGGCGGGTGAGGGCCCGGGGCGGTCGGCCGGGAGCCGGCCGCCGAGACCGCTTCGCCTGCCGCCGTGTTACTGGCCGCCGCCCATCTCGAAGAGCAGGTAGAGGAAGCCGGCGAACAGGTGACCCGCGATGAGGTAGGCGAAGAGACGGAGCACGAGCCCCTTGGGGAACTTGCCGCCACCACGCTCTTCACCGGTGACCGGTACGGACTTGTCGGACATGTCGAATCCTTTCTGGGGGCTCAGCGGCTGTGCGGAGTCCCGTTGCCGAGGCACAGCTCGGCGGCGGGGCTCTGGATCAGGGTGTGGACGAACATCAGCTCGGCGCCCGCCTGGGTGGCGGCGCCGACCCGGTGCGGGGTGAGCGAGTCGTAGTGGGCGCTGTCCCCGGGGTCGAGAACGTGCACCGTGTCGCCGAGCGCGAGCCTGACCCGTCCCTCCAGGACGTGGATCCACTCCTCGCCAGGGTGCATCCGGACGATGTCGGCGCTGGTGGCGAAGGGGATGTGGACGCGCAGGCACTGCATGGCGCGTCCGGCGGCTCCGGCCTGGCGGTAGATCCAGCCGTCGGCCTCGACGGGATCGGAACGGCCGGCCCGGACGATCGGGTCGCGCTCGGGCAGCGTCTCGCCCAGCAGCTCGGAGACCGTCGTACCGTAGATACGGGAGAGGGAGAGCAGCATGGGCAGCGAGGGCTGCCGGTTGCCCGTCTCCAGCCGGGAGAGGTGAGCCGGCGAGAGCCCGGCCCGCTGGGCGGCGCCCTCCAGCGTGAGCCCCCGGCGGCGCCGCAGGGCCCGCAGCTGCGGGGCGACGTCCTGCAGGACGTCGGTAACGTGGTCCATGCCTCCATTGGGCCAGGATCGTGCCTCTGAGGCAAATTTCTTGCCTCAGAGGCAAACCCTCACAGGAGCGGCGTCTCCCCGCACCCGGCGGCTCCCCGGCGGCTCCCCGGCGGCTCTGCGGGCACGCAGCCCCCGCGGCCCGCCCTACGAGGCCGACACAGCCTGTTTGACCAGAGTCTTCCCGAAGTCCCACAGGAGCCCGGCGCCCCCGTGCGCGTCGTCCATGACCGCGGTGAAGGAGGTGACGAAGCGGTCGACGTCCTTCTCGTCGATGATCAGCGGCGGAAGCAGCTTGATCACTTCCAGATGGTCGCCGGACACCTGCGTGAGGATGCGGTGGCGCTGGAGCAGCGGCACCACGACCATCTGAGCGAAGAGCCCCTTGCGGGCCGCCTGGAGCATGGCCCAGCGGCCGCGCAGCCCGAGCGAGGTCGGGCGGCCGAACTCGATGCCGATCATCAGTCCTCGGCCGCGGATCTCCTTGAGGAGTTCGTAGCGGGGCACGAGTTCCCGCAGCCGGGAGGCGAGCAGGTCGCCGGTACGGCGGACGTGCGCGATGGTGTCCTCGGACTCCATGACGGAGAGCACGGCGAGTCCGGCGGCCATGGCCTGCGCGTTGGAGCCGAAGCTGGCCGAGTGGACGAGGACCCGGTCCATCGAGGAGTAGACCTTCTTGAAGATCCAGTCCTTGCCGATCGTGGCGCCGACGGGCACATAGCCACCCGAGAGTGCCTTGGCCACACAGATCAGGTCGGGCTCGACGCCCTCTTCGTGCTGGTGGGCGTAGAAGTCGCCGGTCCGGCCGAGACCGGTCTGCACCTCGTCGGCGATGAGCAGGGCGCCGTGCCGGTGCAGCAGTTCCTGGGCGGCGCGCAGGAAGCCGGGCGGGGCGGCGTGGACGCCCTTGCCCTGGATGGGTTCCAGGACGAAGCCGGCCACGTCGCCCTTGCGCAGCTCGCGCTCCAGGGCGTCGAGGTCGCCGAGCTCGATCGCCGTGTCGGGCAGGAGCGGGGCGAAGCCGTCCCGGAAGCCCTTCTCCCCGTTGACGGACAGGGAGCCGGTGGTGAGCCCGTGGAAGGCGTGCGCGCAGTAGACGATCCTCGGGCGCCCGGTGGCGTACCGGGCGAATTTGAGGGCGGTCTCGACGGCCTCGGTGCCGCTGTTGCCGAAGAACACCCGGTCGAGATGGGGGCTGTGGGCCAGCAGCCGCTCGGCGAGGAGGCCGGGCAGCGGCGGGCAGTCGAAGCGGGTGAGGTCGGCGAGGCCGGCGTCGAGGACGTCGTGCAGCGCCTTGCGGACGACCGGGTGGTGCCGGCCGAGCCCCATGACGCCGAAGCCGGCCAGCATGTCCAGGTATTCGTTGCCATCGGCGTCCCAGAAGTGGGCGCCCTCGGCCCGCTCGTACACCTTGTCGAACCCTATGGTGTGGAGCATGCGCGGCAGTTGGTGGTTGAGGTGGCGGGCGTGCAGCTCGTAGCGCTCGCCGCCGCGCTCGGCGAGCAGCGCCCGCAGGTCGAACTCCTCGGTCATGCCGGGCCGTTCCCGGTGACCGTCTCGCGGACCGCGCGCAGCGACTCCTTGAGCGAGCCCATGGTGGCGAGGACGGCGGTGGGCTCGTAGCCGCAGTGCGCCATGCAGTTGGCGCAGCGCGGGTCACGGCCCCGGCCGTACTTGTCCCAGTCGGTGTCCTCCACGAGTTCGCGATACGTGGGGACGTAGCCGTCGCTCATCAGATAGCAGGGGCGCTGCCAGCCGAAGAGGGAGTAGTTGGGGATCGCCCACGCGGTGCACGGGAAGTCCGCCTTGCCTTCCAGGAAGTCCAGGAAGAGCGGGGAGTGGTTGAGCCGCCAGCGGCGCCGGTTGCCGCCCGCGAACGCTTTCCTGAAGAGCTCCCGGGTCTGCTCGACCCCGAGGAAGTGCTCCTGGTCGGGGGCCTTCTCGTACGCGTAGGCGGGCGAGATCATCATCTCGTCGACCTGGAGGTCGTCGTTGAGGTAGTTGAGCACCTCGATGACGGTCTGCGGGGTGTCGGTGTTGAAGAAGGTCGAGTTGGTGGTGACCCGGAAGCCGCGTCGCTTGGCCTCCTTGATCGCCGCCACCGCTTCGTCGAACACGCCCTCCTTGGCGACGGATTCGTCGTGCCGCTCGCGCAGGCCGTCGATGTGCACGGCGAAGGCGAAGTACGGGGACGGGGTGAACTTGTCCATCTTCTTGCGCAGCAGCATGGCGTTGGTGCACAGGAAGACGTACTTCCTTCTGGCCACCAACTGACGCACGATCTCGTCGATCTGAGGATGCATCAAAGGCTCGCCGCCGGCGATCGACACCATCGGCGCCCCGGACTCCAGGACGGCGCCGACCGCCTGGGCGACCGGCATCCGCTGCTTGAGGACGCCCGCCGGGTGCTGGATCTTGCCGCACCCCTCGCATTTGAGATTGCACGCGAACAGCGGCTCCAGTTCGACGATCAGCGGGAACCTCTCCCGCTTGCGGAGCTTCTGTTCGAAGAGATAGGTACCGACCCTGATGGACTGACGGAGCGGCATGGCCATGTCTCGCTCACCTCCTGGGAAGCAGTAACGAACGGTGCCATTCGACAAACGCGGGAAGGACGGAACGGAGCACGCGGAACGCCGATATTCCCCCGCGCACCGTGCCGATCCTGACCAGTTCATGCTCTGGAGCGTCCACGACCACCCGTACGGCCGCAACCGGGCGCGGACCGGCCGAGAGCGCCGTCCGCAGGGTGGCGGCCGACTCCATGTCGACGGCGAGGGCGCCGCCGGCCCGCAGCGCGGCCCGCTCGGGGCCGCGCACCACATGATCGGAGCCGGTCAGGGGGCCGGTGTGGACGGTATGGCCGGGCAGCGCCCGGGTGAGGGCCGCCACGAGCAGCGCGGTGCCGTCGCAGGGCGTGACGCCGTCGCCGTCACGGGTCTCCTCGGCGACGACGACATCGCCGGGGTGCATCCCGGGGGCCAGGCCCGCGCAGAAGCCGGAGGCGATGACCGCCGCGTCCTGCCAGGGCTCACGGCCCAGGACCCGGGCGACGGTCCGGCGCGCGTGCGCCGGCCCCATGCCGGTGCGGACGACGGTCAGCGCGGCGGGCGCACCGCCCCGGCCGCCGCCGCGCAGGGCCAGTTTCTCGATGCCGAGCGCGCAGGCGACGACCAGCGGCGGTACCACGGCGGGGTCTCCCCCGCAGGCCGCTCCGGGCCGGGACACCCCCTCCGGGGCCCGCGGCGGGCCGGCCCCGGGCGCCCCGGTGGCGTCCGGGGCCCCGGCGGCCGGGGCCGGCTCCGGGGGCATCAGCCGGCCTTCCGGGCGTGCGGCACGGGCTCGCCGTGGACATAGCGGCCGAGCGCGGTGAGCGGGAAGACCTGCCGGTAGAGGTGGTAGTTGATGGAGAAGTCCCAGGGGAAGCCGGTCCCGGTGAACTCCGGCTCGTCCCAGGAGCCGTCCGCGCGCTGCCGCTCCACCAACCAGGTGACCCCGCGCCGGACCGCCTCGGACTCCCGTTCGCCGGCCGCGAGCAGCGCGATCAGCGCCCAGGCGGTCTGGGAGGCCGTGGAGCTGCCCTGGCCGCCCCAGTGCGGCATCCGGTACGAGCGCAGGTCCTCACCCCAGCCGCCGTCCTCGTTCTGTACGGATCCGAGCCAGCCGACGGCCCGCCGGATCGCCGGGTGCGTACGGGCGATCCCGGCGGCGACCAGGGCGGGCACCACGGCCCCCGTCCCGTAGACGTAGTTGACGCCCCAGCGGCCGAACCAGGCGCCGCTGGGCTCCTGTTCGGCCAGCAGCCAGTCGACGCCCCGGCGGGCCCGCGGGTCGTCGGCCCGGCCCTCGTAGGCCAGCATCTCCACCACATGGGCGGTGACGTCAGCCGAGGGCGGGTCGATGACCTCGCCGAAGTCGCAGAACGGCATCCGGTTGGGGAAGGGGCTGGTGTTGTCCGCGTCGAAGGCGGCCCAGGCGCCGTTTTTCGACTGCATGCCGAGGGTCCAGCGCACCGCGCGTCTGACGGCCCCGTCCAGCTGCTCCGGATCGGGATGCCCGACCCGGCGCAGCGCCAGGATCACCTCGGCTGTGTCGTCGATGTCGGGGTAGTTGTCGTTGTGGAACTCGAACGCCCAGCCGCCCGGCGGGAGTCCGGGACGACGTACGGCCCAGTCGCCCTTGCGTACGATCTCCTCGCCGAGCATCCAGTCGGCGGCCTTCACGAGCGCGGGGTGATCGGACGGGACGCCGGCGTCGGCGAGCGCGATGGTGGCGAGGCAGGTGTCCCAGACCGGGGACTGGCACGCCTCGATCATGCGCGCGCCGTCCTCGCGCCAGACCGCGAAGCGGTCCAGGGATTCGAGTCCGGCCCGCATGACGGGGTGTTCCAGGTCGTAGCCGAGCAGATACAGGGCGATCACGGAGTAGACGGCGGGTGGCTGGATTCCGCCCCAACACCCGTCGTTCTCCTGGCGTTCGACGATCCAGCGGGCGGCGATGTCGGTGGCGATCTTCCGCAGCCGGCGCGGGGCGATCTTCCGGTAGAGGTGCAGCCCCTTGTCGAGGCGCTGGAAGACGCCGTCCCAACTGGCCGCCGGGGCCAGGGGTTTCACCGGGTTGGGCCGGGCCGGGTCGGTGTGCAGCTCGTCCAGCGGGAACGGGGCGGGCCGCACGGGCCGCTTGGCGGAGACGACGGTGAGGGGCACGATCGTCTGCCGGGCCCAGCAGCCGAAGTCGTAGATGTTGAGCGGGAACCAGCTGGGCAAAAACACCAGCTCGGGCGGCAGTTCGGGCAGGTCGTCCCAGCTCCACCAGCCGAACAGGGCCAGCCAGATGCGGGTGAAGACCCGGGAGGCGGCGATGCCGCCCTGGCCGCGGATCCAGGTCGCGGCGCGTGCCATGTGCGGCGCTTCGGGGAGGTCTCCGGCCAGCCGCAGCGCGACGTACGCCTCGATGGTGGCGGACAGTTCGCCGGGCCCGCCGTAGAAGGTGGCCCAGGTGCCGTCCTCGCGCTGTTCGCCGCGGATGAAGAGGGCGGCGGCCCGGGTGGTTTCGGGGTCGAGGATGCCGAGGAACTGGCGGAGCAGGAGGTCTTCGGCGTCCATGGTGACGTTGGTCTCCAGGTCGCCCTTCCACCAGCCTTCGGCGTCCTGGCGGCCGAGGAGGTGGGCGACGGAGCGCTGGGCGGCCCGCCCGGCGGCCTCGTCGAGTCCGTCCGCTCCGATGGCGGGCGCGTCGCCGGTGGTGGTCGTCATGGCCTCGGCGGCCGGAGGAGCTCCGGGGGCCGGGGCGGCCGTGACGGTGGCGGTCGGGGGCGCGCCGGCGACGGTCGCCGTCCCGGTGAAGGCCGTCCCCGTCGGGTCGCCGACGGTCCCGGTGATCGACTCGGTGAGCGAGTCGCTGAGCGAGTCGCTGAGCGAGTCGCTGATCGACTCGGTGCGCGAGTCGGTGAGCGAGTCGCTGATCGGATCGATGGCCGGATCAGGGCTCGTATCGGTGGTCGTGTCGCTGGCCGCGGCCGCCCGGGGTCCCATGGCCCCGGCGTTCCCGTCGGTCGTCGCTGTCATGGCGTCCCCTTCGCAGTTCAGTGTGCTTCCGCGTACTTCTGCTTTCTCGGGTCTGCCGTCGGCCGGTGCTCGGTGGCACCGGCCGGCGACTGCGCAGCTATATCAGAACGATGGCGATCATCTCTTCCGCACGACGACGAAATCGGCCAGTGCCACGAGCTGTTCCCGGACGTGCTCGGGCAGCTCCACCTCGTGCAGCGCACCGATGGCGATGGCGTGCTGGCGGCGGGCTTCCTGGGAGGTCCACTCCCGGCCGCCGGCCTCCTCGATGAGGGCGGCGCGGGTGGCGAACTCCTCCTCGGAGAAGGATTCGAACTCGGTGCTCTTGGCATCGGCGGCGAGCAGGCCGGCGAGCCGCTCGGAGGCCGGACCGCCCGCCGCGAGGGCGGCGACGACCGGCAGCGACTTCTTGCGCTGGCGCAGGTCGCTCCAGGTCTGCTTGCCGGTGGACTCCGGGTCGCCCCAGATGCCGAGGAGGTCGTCGACGGCCTGGAACGCGAGGCCCAGGTGGTAGCCGTACTCCTCCAGCTTGTCGGCGGTGCGGTCGTCGGCGCCGCCGAGGACGGCGCCGATGGAGACGGCGCAGGCGATCAGGGCGCCGGTCTTGTTGCCCTCCATCACCAGGCACTCCTCGACGCTGACGCGCTCGCGGTGCTCATAGGAGATGTCCTGCGCCTGCCCGTCGATGAGCTTGCGGGTGGCGGTGGTCAGACGGCGGGTGGCACGGCCGGCCTCGACGGTGCCGAGTTCGAGCAGCAGCTCGTTGGCGAGGGCGAAAAGCGCGTCGCCGACGAGGATGGCCTGGGCCGGGCCGTGCACCTTCCAGACGGTGTCACGGTGCCGTCGCTGCTCGTCGCCGTCCATCAGGTCGTCGTGCAGCAGCGAGAAGTTGTGGACCAGCTCCACGGCGACGGCGCCGACGACGCCGACCTCGGGGGCGGCGCCCGCGGCCTCGGCCGAGATCAGCGCGAGCGCGGGGCGCACGGCCTTGCCGCTGTCGGCCTCGGTCGGGTTGCCGTCGGCGTCGATCCAGCCGAAGTGATAGGCGGCCACGGTGTCCATCGGCGGCGCGAGGCGGTCGACGGCCGCCCGCATCACGGGCGTGGACAGGGCGCGGCCCCGCTCCAGCAGTGCGACGACGTCCGCGGTGTCGACGGCCGGATTCCCCGGGGGCACAGTCGGCACGGTTTCTCCTCTAGTTCCGGTACTCACACTCATGCCGCCTCCTGCAGCGGATGGTCATAGGGGCGGCCGAGTGCGCGGAGCGCGGCGCTCGCGGCGGTGAAGCCGCTGCGCACGGCGCCCTCCATGGTCGCGGGCCAGCCGGTGGCGGTCCACGCGCCGGCCAGGTAGAGGCCGGGAGCGTGGGTACGGGCGCCGGGGCGGAGCCGGCCGACGCCAGGGGTGGGGGCGAACGTGGCGGTGCGTTCGCGGGTCACGAAGAAGTCCCGGACACCGGCGCCTCGGGCGGCCGGCAGCAGCCGCTCCAGTTCGGGCAGGTAGCGGGCGCGCAGCGCGGCGACGGGTTCGTCGATGTCGTCCTGGGCGGCGGACTGGGAGATCGCGAGGTACTGGCCGGGGCCCGTCAGACCGGAGGACTCGGTGCGGTCGAAAACCCACTGGACCGGGGAGCCGAGCGCGGTGAAGAACGGCTGCCGGAGCACCTTGCGGTCGTAGACCACGTGCAGGTTGAGGATGGGCGCGGTGTCGATGCGAAGGAGCCGGCCGGGGTCGTCGAGGGCGCCGTCGGGCAGCAGCGCGTGGGTCTCGTGCTGCGGTACGGCGAGGACGACGGCGTCGGCGCGGAGCGTCTCCCCCGAGGTCTCGATCGTCCAGGTGCCGTCGTCGTCGCGGCTGATCCGCTCGGCCTTGGCGCGCAGTTCGGTACGGACGCCGGCCGAGTCCAGCGCCTTGTGGGCGAGGGTGTCGTGCAGCTCGCCGAGCGGGACACGGGCCCAGCCGATGTCGGCGGCGCCGTTGTCGGAGAGCAGCCCGGTCTTGAAGACCATGGCGGCCAGACCGAGGGAGGCGTGCGGGGCGGTGGCGTTGAGGGTGGCGACGCCGACCAGGTCCCACAGCGCCTCGACGGTCCGCTCGGACTGGCCGTGGCGGCGCAGCCAGGCGGCGAAGTCGACGTCGTCGAGGGCGGGGTCGGCGAGGTCGAGTGCGCCGAGCGCGAGCGCGGCCCGGCCGACGCTCGCGCGTTCGGCGAGCGACAGGTGCGGATAGGTGGCGAGGCTCCAGCCGAGGTGCAGGGGGACGGGCAGCCCGGTGCGCCGCAGTCGGCCGAGCCGCGGTCCGCGGGGGTGGCCGACGTCGAGTACGGGCACGTCGAGGCGCGGCTGGACGGGGGCGAGGTGGGCGCCCTGGATCCGGTCGAGGAACCAGCGGTACGCGGTGCAGCAGCGCAGGTAGACGTGCTGTCCGTTGTCGACGCTGAGGTCGCCGCGGCGGAACGAGAAGGCGAGGCCGCCCAGGCGGGGCCGGCCTTCGAGCAGGGTGACCCGCAACCCGGCCTCGGCCAGCTGGAGGGCGCTGGTCACCCCGGCGAGCCCGCCGCCGACGACGACGGCGTGCGGACGCCCGTCGTCGTGCGCGGACATGCCGGTGGCCTGGCCGGCCCCGGTGCGCGTGGTGTCGTCGGCGGTCATGCGCTCTCCTCCCCGTGCGGGTGACGCACTGCCCCGGTGAGGGACGCGAGGGCGGCGGCCCGGGTTGTCCGGGCGGGCCTCACGCGGGCCTCCTGACCGCACGCCGGGAGACATGGCGGGCGTCGAGGCCGGACAGACCGCGCACCGCGACGTACGCCTTCTCGTGGCCGGGCAGCGAGACCCGGCCGCGCAGGACGGCGGCGGGGTCGCGGGCGATGCGGTCGAGCAGCCGGCGGTAGATGCCGGCCATGGCGGCGACGCAGGCACCGCTGCGCCGGTCGAGCATCGGCAGCAGCCGGTAGCCCTCGGCGAACAGGGCGCGGGCGCGGCGGACCTGGAAGTGGACGAGTCCGTCGAAGTCGGCGCCGGGGGGCGGGGTGTCGGCGGCGAAGCCGTCGGCGCAGCCGAACTTGGCGAGGTCGTCAAAGGGCAGGTAGGTACGGCCGCCCAGGGCGTCCTCGCGGACGTCGCGCAGGATGTTGGTGAGCTGGAGGGCGAGCCCGAGGGTGTCCGCGTACTCCGCCGCCTTGTCGGCCCGGTCGGTGCCGGGCTGGGTGCCGAAGACGCCGAGCGAGAGCCGCCCGATGGCACCGGCCACACAGCGGCAGTAGACCTTGAGGTCGTCCCAGGTCTCGTAGCTCCGCCCGTGGACGTCCATGAGGACGCCGTCGATGAGCTCGTCGAGCCCGCCGAGCGGGATCGGGAAGCGCCGGGCGGCGTCGGCGAGGGCGACGGCGACCGGGTCGGTGTCGTCCTCGTGGACCTGACCGGTCCGGATGCGGCCGAGCAGGGCGCGGGTGGCCTCCAGGCGCTCCTGCTTCTCGGCGGGCGGCAGCGGGCCGTCGCCGATGTCGTCGACCCGCCGGGAGAAGGCGTACAGGGCCGACATGGCCTGCCGCTTCTCGGTCGGCAGGAGCCGGATGCCGTACGCGAAGTTCCGGGCCTGCTGCCCGGTCACCGCCTCGCAGTAGCTGTACGCGGCCTGGACCGGCGCGGACGGCTGGGACTGTCCCTCCACTTTCCGGTTCACCCCTCTCTCCGCGCCGCGAGCAGAACGGCGCCCGCTCGGCGCATCACACTCGTTTTGGCGGCCTTGGGCGGCCCGGGCAGGACGTCGTAGCCGGCGTCGGCGATCGCGTCGAGTGCCGCGTACCCTCCGGCGGTGAAACCGGCGAGGAGCAGCCGCAGCCGGCCGTGGACGCTGCCGACGAGCGGGGCGCCGGCGTCGAGCAGACCGCGCGCGCGGTCCGCCTCGAAGGCGATCAGGGCACGTACGGAGGCGCCGGCCGTGGGACGGGCCAGGTCGTCCTCGGTGACGCGGAAGCGGTCGAGGTCCTCGGCGGGCAGATAGATCCGGTCGCGGCCGAGGTCCTCGGCGACGTCCTGGAGGTGTTCGACGATCTGGAGCGCGGTGCAGATCGCGTCGGACCGGCGGATCCGCTCGGGGGTGGCGGTGCCGGTGAGGGCGAGGACGAGCCGGCCGACGGGGTTGGCCGACAGCTCGCAGTAGGCGAGCAGGTCGTCGTAGCTCTCGTAGCGGCGGACCAGCTGGTCCTGGCGGTTGGCGGCGACCAGGCCGAGGAACGGGGCGGGGTCGAGCCGGAGCCGGGCGACGGTGGGACCGAGCGCGCGCAGCAGCGGGTGATGGGCGGGGCCGTCCCCGGGGGCGAAGACCCGCTTGAGGTCGGCTTCGAAGGCGTCGAGCAGGACGAGCCGGTCGGCGGCCCGCTCGGGCGGGACGCCGAGGTGGGCGGCGTCGGCGCCGCCGGGGGCGAGGTCGCCGTCGCCGATGTCGTCGACGAGGCGGGCGAAGCCGTAGACGGCCATGAGGTCCTCGCGCCAGGCGCGCGGCAGGAAGAAAGGAGCCACGGGGAAGTTCTCGTCCGCGGCCTTGCGGAGTGTGGCGCGCGAGGAGTCGTCAGGGCGCTCCTGCCGGGTTCCCTTCACCGGCGGCTGCCCGACGCGCGGACGGCGACGCCCTCGTGGAGCCGGAGATTCTGCGTCATGGCCGTCACATCTCCCGTTCTACACTGCGGACGCAATCCATCCTATTTCGGACACGCCGCCCCGACCCCCGGCGCATCGCCCGGTGATGGGCGCCGAGGGGATTGCCCCCACTTGCCGCGAAACAGACCGGTACAGCTTACGTGGTTGGCATCCCTGCCTGGTGACAGGGGGTCGCCCCCGCAGGGGAACGTACGCGAGTGTGCCAACCTTCCCACGAAAACCGGAAGTTGATTATTTCGTTATCTTCAGGGGGCGCGGGTGCCCGAGACGACCATCGCCAGGGTGGACTCCACGACATCGTCGCGGCGCTGGGCAGGGAGACGGCGCAGCGGGCCTTCGAGAAGCAGCAGCGACAGGCCGTGGACGGCCGACCAGGCGGCGACCTCGGCGGCCGGCCGGCTGGCGCGCGGCGGACGGGCGGCGGCGGACACGGCGGCGAGGGCGTCGGTGAGCAGGCCGAAGGCCCGTACCCCCGCTCCGGCGGGACCGCAATCCGCGCCGTCGCGCTCCGGGGCCGGGCCGGCGCCGAGGGCGGCGGCGCCGACGCCGGCGATTCCGGCGGCATGGGCCGCTTCGACGGCCTGGCCGGCGAGACGGCCGGCCCCGGCGCGGCCGCCGGGTTCGGTGCGGGGGGCGCTGAAGGCGGAGCGGTACAGGCCCGGCTGCTCGACGGCGAAGGCCACGTAGCCGCGGCACAGGGCGGCGAGCCGGGCCTCGGCGGTGAGCGGAGAGCCGTCGGCGCGCGGTCGGGCCGCGGTGTCCTCCATGGCGTCGGCCAGCGCTTGGCGGGCGTGCTCGCGGACGGCGGCGAGGAGCGCGCCGCGGCCCTCGAAGTGCCGGTAGGCGGCGGTGGGCGAGACACCGACGCGGCGGGCGGCCTCGCGCAGCACGACCCGCTCGGGGCCGCCTTCGGTGGCCAGGTCGACGGCCGCGCCGATGAGGGCGTTGCGCAGGTCGCCGTGGTGGTAGGTCTTGCCTCCCGGGATGGCTGCCATGGGGGCCATCCTGCCCGATGTTGACCGCATGAACATTCCGTCGGGGAGCGCGCCGCGCAAAAAACGGACGCATGGACTCCGGCCGTCCGTGATCGCGCGCCCCCGCCGCGCCGGCGGGACGTGGGGGCCGGTCGCCGACGCTCGAACAGGAACGGACGAGGGCGGACGAGGGCGGATAAGGGGAAACCAGGGGATCAAAGCGACCGCCCCCGCCGCTCGGTGCGGCGGGGGCGGTCGGAGCGCGCGGGCCCGGGGCCGCCCGGGACGGCCCCGGGATGCTACTTGCCGGTCTCGCGCTCGTAGGCCTTGATGACCTCGTCGGTCGGGCCGTCCATCAGCAGCTCGCCCTTCTCCAGCCACAGCACCCGGTCGCAGGTGTCCCGGATCGACTTGTTGCTGTGACTGACCAGGAAGACCGTGCCGGCCTCCTTGCGCAGCTCGCGGATGCGCTCCTCGGAGCGGATCTGGAACTTGCGGTCGCCGGTCGCGAGCGCCTCGTCGATCATGAGGACATCGTGCTGCTTGGCGGCGGCGATGGCGAAGCGGAGCCGGGCGCCCATGCCGGACGAGTAGGTCCGCATCGGCAGCGAGATGAAGTCGCCCTTCTCGTTGATCCCGGAGAAGTCGACGATCCCCTGGTAGCGCTCCTTTATCTCCTCGCGGCTCATGCCCATGGCGAGACCGCCGAGGATGACGTTGCGCTCACCGGTCAGATCGCTCATCAGCGCCGCGTTGACGCCGAGCAGCGAGGGCTGGCCGTCGGTGTAGATCTTGCCGCTCTCGGTGGGCAGCAGACCCGCGATGGCACGCAGCAGGGTCGACTTGCCGGAGCCGTTGGTGCCGATGAGGCCGATGGCCTCGCCCCGGTAGGCGGTGAAGGAGACACCGCGCACGGCGTGCACCTTGCGCACACCGCGCTCGGACTGCCCCTTGCGGCGCTTGAGGATCCGGCTGAGCGCGGCGGTGGCACTGCCCCTGCCGCCCGCGCCGCCGTTGACCCGGTAGACGATGTGGACGTCGTCCGCGATGACGGTGGGCACCCGGCCCTGGTTCGGATCAGCCACGGCCGTACCTCTCCTCGGCCTTCCAGAAGTAGACGAAGCCGCCGATGCCGATCGCCACGGACCAGGCCAGCGCGGCGAACCAGACATGCGACGGCAGGTTCTGGGAGCCGTAGCCGTCGATCAGCGCGAACCGGATCAGGTCCATGTACAGCGCGGCCGGGTTGTACTGGAGCAGGTCCGCGATCCAGGCGGGCTTGTCCTTCAGCATCACGGGGATGGAGAACATGACGCCCGACGCGTACATCCAGGTGCGCATGATGAACGGCATCAGCTGGGCGAGGTCAGGGGTCTTGGCGCCCATCCTGGCCACGATCATGGCGAGGCCCGCGTTGAACAGGAACTGCAGCACCAGCGCCGGGACCACCAGCAGCCAGCTCGGCGACGGGAAGCTGCCGAAGGCGACCGCGATGCCCGCGAGCACGACCATCGAGAACATCAGCTGCTGAAGCTGCTGAAGCGCGAACGAGATCGGCAGCGAGGCCCGCGGGAAGTGCAGCGCCCGCACCAGGCCGAGGTTGCCGGAGATCGCCCGGACGCCGGCCATCACCGAGCTCTGCGTGAAGGTGAACACGAACACACCGGTCACCAGGAACGGGATGTACACGGAGTGCGACATACCGCGACTGGTACCGATGATCACGCCGAAGATCAGGTAATAGACGCCCGCGTTCAGCAGCGGGGTCACCACCTGCCAGAGCTGGCCGAGCTTCGCCTGGCTGTACTGGGCGGTGAGCTTCGCCTGGGAGAACGCCAGGATGAAGTGGCGGCGCCCCCACAACTGGCGGACGTATTCCGCGAGCCCAGGCCTGGCGCCGCTGACCGAGAGGCCGTACCTCGCGGCCAGTTCGGCCGGACTCAGGCCGTCGTCGACGGACGGCCGGGCGCTCGTCGCGACCCCACCGTCCTGGGTTGTGTCACTCACAAGTCGAAAACTTTCGTGTTCAAGATGCGCGGCAAAGTCGGGTACCACGATGTCAGACGACCGGTGGGCGTCCCATCCGGGTCAGCCGCCACACCGTACGCCACCCCATGGGCCGCCGCGGACCGCAGGCCATCTTCCAGCCCGCCCGGAAACCGCCGAACCACGCCTTGAGCGCGGGTCCGGAAGGCCGCCGCACCAGCGTGAGGAGCAGCCAGACGCCGAGGTAGACCGGCACGAGCAATGCGGGAAGATTACGGCGCGCCAGCCACACGCGATTGCGGGCCACGTTGAAGTGGTACGTCGCGTGCCGGGACGGTGGGGTGGTCGGGTGCAGCAGCACCATGTCGGAACGGTAGTCGATCATCCAACCCGCGTCGAGCGCGCGCCAGGCGAGGTCGGTCTCCTCGTGCGCGTAGAAGAACGCGTCGGGCAGACCGCCGACTTCGGCGAAGACCTTGGTGCGCACCGCGTTGGCGCCGCCCAGGAAGGTGGTCACCCGCGAGGAGCGCATCGGGTCCGAGGCCCGCAGCCTCGGCACGTGCCGGCGCTGGGTCAGTCCCGTCTCCGGGTCGGCGATCCGGAAGCTGACGATGCCGAGCTTCGGGTCGGCGGTGAACGCCTGGCGGATCAGCTCGCCGGTGTCGGTGTTGGCGAGCAGCCCGTCGTCGTCCAGGAAGAGCAGGGCGTCGACGTCGGTGCCGCCGGGGCCGAAGGCCTCGATGCCGACGTTGCGGCCGCCGGGGATGCCGAGGTTCTCCGGCAGGGTGATCGAGCGGACGCCCTCGGGCAGTCCGGGGATCTCGACCCCCTGGCCGACCACGACGACCTCGATGGGGTCGCCCTCCTGCCGGGCCACGGAATCGAGCAGGGCGCGCAGGTCGTCGGGGCGGTTGCCCATGGTGATGACGACCGCGCCCAGCTTCATCGGTTCGGTCATGGTGCCGGCCCTCACTTGAGCCTGCTGGAGGCGAGGATCGACACCAGGTGCAGCACGGTCTGGAGCAGCGCGATGCCGGCCAGCACGGCGACCCCGAGCCGGGAGAAGTACAGGTCGCCCCGGATCTGGTCCACGATCGCGAGGACCAGGATCAGCAAGGACGCCTCGATGCCGAGGATCAGCCGGTGGAACTTGAGCGCGGCCGCGGCCCGGCGGGCCAGTGCCATGCCGGAGGAGCGCGGTTCGGCGGCCGCTTCCTTGACCGGCGGCAGTCCGCCCTGGTGCCGGGCGACCCCGACCAGGTCGGTCTCCGCCTTGATCAGGATGGCGCCGAGCGCGGCGAGGGTGCCGAGGAAGGCCCACAGCCAGTCGATCCGGCCGCCGCCCCACAGGTCGGCGGCGCGCAGCCCGAAGCCGACGAGCACGGCCGCGTCGCACAGGTAGGCGCCGACCCGGTCGAGGTAGACACCGCCCAGCGAGAACTGCTTCTTCCAGCGGGCCACCTCGCCGTCGACGCAGTCGAGCAGCAGGTAGAGCTGGACGGCGACGACACCGAGGACCGCGCCCCAGACGCCCGGGACGAGCAGCGCCGGAGCGGCGAGCACACCGGCGAGGGTCATCACGTACGTCAGCTGGTTCGGCGTCACCCGGGTGGTCACCAGCTGCCGGGTGATCCGCAGCGAGATCTCCCGCATGTAGAGGCGGCCGCCCCAGTGTTCGCCGCTGCGCCGGTCCTTCACACCCGGGGGGTGGACGACCGGACGCAGCTCAGCTACCGATGGTTTGTGCATAGTCGGCGTATGCGTCCCTGATCTCGTCGGCGGACAGGTCGAGGTGTTCGAGGATGGTGTAGCGCCCGGGACGGGTCTGCGGGGCGAACTCCACGGCGCGGACGAACTCGTCCACGCTGAAGCCCATCTCCTCCGGGGACACCGGCAGCCCGTGCCGGCGCAGGGTGGCGACCATCCGCGCGGAGTCGTCGCGGGCCCCGCGCAGGTGCATGGCGAAGGCGGCGCCGAGGCCGCACTGCTCGCCGTGGCTGGCCGCGCGCGTCGGGTAGAGCAGGTCGAAGGCGTGGCTGATCTCGTGGCAGGCGCCCGAGGAGGGGCGGCTGTCGCCACTGATCGACATGGCGATGCCGGACATCACCAGGCCCTCGGAGAGGGTGACCAGGAAGTCGTCCTCGCCGACCCCGCCGGGGTGCCGGAGCACCGCCTCGCCCGCGCTGCGGGCCATGGCGGCGGCCAGGCCGTCGACCTTCTCGCCGGTCTCGCGGTGGGACAGCTCCCAGTCCGCGATGGCGGAGATGTTGGAGATGGCGTCGCCGATGCCGGAGCGGACGAAGCGCGCCGGGGCGTCCCGGATCACGTCGAGGTCGATGACCAGCGCGATCGGGGTGGGCACCCCGTAGGAGCCGCGTCCGTTGTCGTTGTCCAGGGTGGAGATCGGCGAGCAGATGCCGTCGTGCGACAGGTTGGTGGCGATGGCCACCAGCGGCAGCCCGACCCGGGCCGCCGCGTACTTGGTCACATCGATGATCTTGCCGCCGCCGAGCGCCACGACCGCGTCGTAGCGCTTGCCGCGCATGGCGTCGGCCAGCTTGACGGCCTCGTCGATGGTGCCGCCCGAGACCGGGTACCAGTCGGCGCGCGGCATCTCCGGGGCGAAGCGGTCACGCAGCTTCAGGCCGGAGCCGCTGCTGATGGCGACCGCGATCCGTCCGTTGCTGGAGATCCGCTGGTCCGCGAGGAGCGCGGACAGGTCGTCCAGCGCTCCCCCGCGGATGTCGACGACGACCGGCGACGGAATGAGCCGGGTCAGTACTGGCACGCGATGTCCCGGCCCTTCGCGAGGTCGTCGTGGTTGTCGATCTCGACCCACTTGACGTCGCCGATGGGCTCCACGTCGATGGTGAAGCCGCGGTTCACCATCTCCTGGTAGCCGTCCTCGTAGTACAGGTCGGGGTCGCGCTCGAAGGTGGTCTTCAGGGCGTCGGCCAGCTCCTCGGCGGCCTCGGCCTCGATGAGGGTGACACCGATGTACTCGCCCGTCGCGTCGGCCGGGTCCATCAGCTTGGTGATCTTCGTGACGCCCTTGCCCTCGGCGGTGACGACCTTCATCTCCTCGTCGGCGAGGTTCTTCACCGTGTCGAGGGCGAGGATGATCTTCCGGCCCTCGCCGCGGGCGGCGAGCAGCGTCTTCTCCACGGAGACCGGGTGCACGGTGTCGCCGTTGGCCAGGATCACGCCCTGCTTCAGGACGTCACGGGCGCACCACAGGGAGTAGGCGTTGTTCCACTCCTCGGCCTTGTCGTTGTCGATGAGGGTCAGCTTGAGGCCGTACTTCGACTCCAGCTGCTCCTTGCGCGCGTACACGGCCTCCTTGCGGTAGCCGACGACGATCGCGACCTCTTCGAGGCCGACCTCGGCGAAGTTCTTCAGCGTGAGGTCGAGAACGGTCAGCGAACCGTCGCCGGCCGGGTCCACGGGCACGAGGGCCTTCGGAAGGGTGTCGGTGTAGGGGCGCAGACGCCGTCCGGCACCGGCTGCCAGTACGAGGCCAATCATGCTGTCTCTCCTTCGTCGTGTACGGCGGGCGCCCCGGAGGAGACCCAGAAACGGATCGACTCCACGAGCGCCACGAGACCCACGGCGACCGCGAGGGCGGTCAGTGCCGTGGTGAGGTCATTGCCACGGTTCGCCAGCAGGGCGGCGAGGACGGCCACCACGAGGGTGCGTCCCTCGTGACCGCCGAGGACGCGCACCAGCCAGGCGGGCGGCGCGCCGGCGTTGCCGCGAATGCGGTACACCGTGTCGTAGTGATGGTAGGCGACCGCCGCGACCAGCCCGAATGCGGCCGGAAGAGCCTGGGCGGCGTCGGAGGCGGCAGCCAGGGCGAGGATCGTTCCGTACTCGGCGGCACGGAAGAACGGCGGGACGAGCCAGTCGAGCGCGCCCTTCAGCGGGGCGGCCACGGCCTGCCCGGCCCAGAAGGCGTACGCGAGGGCGGCGGCCACCGTGGCCCAGCCGGGGCCGGTCACCAGGGCGCAGACCGGCAGGCAGACCGCGCCGAACAGCGCGAACAGCGGCGCCGTGAGGCCCTTGGCCCGGTCGCGGCGGAACATCCGGGCGACGGCCGAGGCGAGCGGGCCGGTGTCGGCGAGCGCGGCGAGCGCCTCGGCGGCGCGGTCGGTGCGCGGGGCCTTGCGGCCGACCGAGCGCAGCAGCCGGCCGGCGGTGGTGTAGCAGGCGCCGAAGGCACAGCCGGCGATCAGCGCCCAGAAGACGATCCGGGGGCTGGTGACGGCGGTGAGGACGGCGATCATCGCCCAGCGCTCGCCGATCGGCAGGATGATCATGCGCCGGGCCCAGACCGTCCAGCCGACGCTGTCGAGCCGGCTGGAGACGCCCAGGCTGGTCTTGGCGGTGGATCCGGCGCTCTCGGCGTCGTTCGTGTTCGCCTCGTTGAAGGCGAAGTCCACGACATGGCGGCAGGTCATGAGGACCATGGCGCCCAGCGCGAGGGCCCAGACGTCGTCGCCGCCCCGGGCCGCGCCGAGCGCGAGACCGGCGTAGAAGGCGTACTCCTTGGCGCGGTCGAAGGTGGCGTCGAGCCAGGCGCCCATCGTCGAGTACTTCAGCGCGTACCGGGCGAGCTGCCCGTCCGTGCAGTCCAGGACGAAGGAGACGAGCAGCAGCACACCGGCGGCCACGAAACCCGCGCGCTCGCCGGTGGCGGCGCAGCCGGCCGCGATCAGCGCGGTGAGCAGCGAGGCGGTGGTGACCTGGTTGGGGGTCAGTCCGCGGCGCGCGCACCAGCGGGCGATGTAGCGCGAGTACGGGCTGATGAAGAAGGTCGTGAAGAAGCCGTCGTGGGCCTTGACCGCGGAGCGCAGGCGTACGGCTTCGTCGTCGACGGCCTCGACGGCGGCGCGCGCCTCGTGGCGGGCCTCCGGGTCGGTGGGAACGGCGGCGACGAGGGAGCCGAGCTGCGGGCGGTGGACGGCGACGCCGTCGGCGTCGAGCGCGTCGGCGAGAGTGTCGGGCAGGCTGCCGGCCGGGGCCTGCGCGGTGGCCGGTCCGCCGTCGCGCGCGGAGGCGGGAGCGGGGGCCTGTCCGGCGGTCTGCCCGGGGGCACCGGCGTCCGGGGCGGGGTCGCCCATGCCGCGCTCGGCGGGCCCGCTCCGCTCGGCCGCGGCCAGGGCGCGGTCGAGGGCCGGCCGGGCCTCGGGCCGCACGGCCAGCGCGCCGGCCACGGCGGCGGCCGGGAAGCGGGGGTCGGTGAGGGCGAGGCGCAACGCGTGCGGGTGACCGACGAAACGGGGGTCCACCAGGGCGACCCGCGTTCCGGCGGGCACCCGGGCGAGCAGGGCGCCCGTCTCGTGGGGGCCGGAGGCGGTCTCGACCCGGAAGCCGAGGGACCGCAGATCGGCGTCGAGCGACGATCCGGGTACCGGCGGGCCGGTGAGGATGGCGGTCGACAGGGCGAACTCACTCCTTGGAGCTGACGGACGGGCCGCGGGACCCATGACTCGGCCCCGGGCGCGGCGACACGGCCCGGTACCGGGCGGCGGCACGTCGGCTGAGGCTATCGGATGACGGAAGCCCGAGTTCACCGAGGTTTCGCGGTACCGCCTCCGCACGGCCGTCCCACTGTCGAACAAGTGATTCGACCTCGCGTTCCTCATCATGGGTGATCAACCGTCCGGGTCACAAAACCGCGCCTGGGCGCGCGGTCCCCCGCCCCTGCGACGACGATCGGACACGTGTCTCCACGTTTTTCATCACCGCAGGTCAGAGCATATGACAACGGTGTTCAGTACCGTGTTGCACATACCCCCCACCCGTAGTTCACTGGCGAATCGGAGCACCGGACGACGGCACGAGACCACACGCGACGACACGATCGGGAGGCCACGCCATGGGGGCTGGACACGACCACGGACACAGCCACGGCGGCCCCCCGCCGACCGGCACCGCGGCCGCCGCGTACCAAAACCGACTGCGCATCGCACTCGGCATCACGCTCTCCGTGATGGTGGTGGAGATCATCGGCGGCATGGTCGCCGACTCCCTCGCCCTGATCGCGGACGCGGCCCACATGGCGACCGACGCCGTCGGCCTCGGCATGGCACTGCTCGCCATCCACTTCGCCAACCGGCCGCCGAGCGGCAACCGCACCTTCGGCTACGCGCGCGCCGAGATCCTGGCCGCGCTCGCCAACTGTCTGCTGCTCCTCGGCGTCGGCGGATACGTCCTGTTCGAGGCGATCGGACGGTTCCTCGAACCGGCCGAGACCCGGGGCGGCCTCACCATCGCCTTCGCACTGGTCGGCCTGGTCGCCAATGTGATCTCACTGTCCCTGCTGATGCGCGGCCAGCAGGAGAGCCTGAACGTCCGCGGCGCCTACCTGGAGGTCCTGGCCGACGCGCTCGGCTCGGTGACGGTCCTGATCGCGGCGGGCGTCATCCTGCTCACCGGCTGGACCTACGCGGACCCGATCGCCTCGCTCGTCATCGGTCTGATGATCGTGCCGCGTACGGTGAAACTGCTGCGGGAGACGCTCGACGTCCTGCTGGAGTCCGCCCCCAAGGGGGTCGACATGGCCGAGGTACGGGCGCACATCCTGGCCCTGCCGGGCGTCGAGGACGTCCACGATCTGCACGCCTGGACGATCACCTCGGGCCTGCCGGTGCTCTCCGCGCACGTGGTGGTGACCCCGGACGCGCTGGACGCGGTGGGCCACGAGGAGATGCTGCACGCGCTCCAGAGCTGCCTCGGCTCGCACTTCGACGTGGAGCACTGCACCTTCCAGCTGGAGCCGGCCGGGCACGCCGCACACGAGGCGAAGCTCTGCCTGTGACCCGTGGCCTGCGCCCCATGGCCGGTGGCCTGCGACCTGGCCGGTGAACGTACGATCCGCGCTTCGGATTCGCACATGTGTCCGCGTATGGGATCAAGCCAGCCTTCACTGTTCCGGACGAAGCGATGACGGCACTCGACCCGGACGGTTCCGGGGCCGCCGCCGGGGGCACGATCAGCCATCCCGTGGCTTTCGGGGTCTGAGCGCGGAGCCGCTCCCGCCGTTTCGGGGTGTACTCCGGAGCGGTGCGGAGCGGCCATGTCCGGCCGCCGAAGTGCGGACAAGCCGGTTTTGTGCGGCAGACTGAGCCAGGGGTCATCCGGCGGATCGAGGTCGGACGGACCCTGGCCCCCAGGGCGAGGACCAAAGCGAAGGATGGGTATGCCGACCACACCAGCCACCCTGGCTCACAGTTCGACGAACGGCGCCGGGCCGGTCGCGGCCGAGGAGCCGATCATGCTCGAACTGGTCGACGAGGACGGCGTCACGATCGGTACGGCGGAGAAGCTGGCCGCCCACCAGGCGCCGGGGCAGCTGCACCGCGCCTTCTCCGTCTTCCTCTTCGACGAGGCCGGCCGCATGCTGCTACAGCGCCGGGCGCTCGGAAAGTACCACTCCCCCGGCGTGTGGTCGAACACCTGCTGCGGCCACCCCTACCCGGGCGAGGCGCCTTTCGCGGCGGCGGCCCGGCGCACCTTCGAGGAGCTGGGCGTCTCGCCGTCGCTGCTCGCGGAGGCGGGCACGGTCCGCTACAACCACCCGGACCCGGCCTCGGGTCTGGTGGAGCAGGAGTTCAACCACCTCTTCGTCGGCCTGGTGCAGGAGGCTCCGCGCCCGGACCCGGAGGAGATCGGGGACACCGCCTTCGTGACGGCGGCCGAGCTGGCGGAGCGCCACGCGGCCGTGCCGTTCTCCGCCTGGTTCATGACGGTGCTGGACGCGGCGCGGCCGGCGATCAGGGAGCTGACGGGGCAGGCCGGGGGCTGGTGAACCGGACGGGCCGGGCCCCTTCGGGCCGGGCCCGGACAGTGCGTCGTACGTCGTGAGAGGCCGGACCTTCGGGTCCGGCCTCTCGGGCGTTCGGGGGTGCGGGGGCCGGATGGTGTGCGCGGGAAGCCGGTCCGGTGGCCCGGACATGGAAAGGGGCCCCGGCCTCGGCCGGGGCCCTCGTGGGTGTGGGGTGGTGCGTTCGTACGGGGTGCGGGTCAGGCGGGGAGGCCGCCGAGGGTCCGGGGGCGCGGCGCGCCCTTCACAGGCCGAGGCCGACCGGGCCGCCGGGGACCCGTAGTCCGGGCGCGTGGACGCCCTGCGGGTGGCTGCCCTGTGGACGGGCGCCCGGCGCCGGTGCCTCGGCCGTCGCCCGGACTCCGGCGCCGGGAGGCGCCGGATGCTGTCGGGGGGGCCGGGCCGGCTGCGGACCGGGCGGGGCCGCGGAGGCCGCGATGGGCGGCGGCTCCATGGGGGCCGGGCCCGGCACGAAGGGGTTCAGGGGCAGTGCCGCCCAGATGATCTTTCCGCCGCTCGCGGTGTGCTCGACATCGCAGGCGCCGCCGGCCTCGCGGGCGATCTCACGGACCAGGAGCAGCCCTCGGCCGCCGGTCCGGCCGCAGTCGGCCTCCAGGGCCTTGGGGCGGTAGGGATGCTGGTCCTCGACGGACACCCGGATCCACTCCGCCCCGATCGCCACCTCCACCGCTATCTCCGGGGAGAGCAGCGCCGCGTGTTTGACCGCGTTGGTGACCAGCTCGGAGATGATGAGCAGGAGCCCCTGGACGATGTCGTCGTGGACCGGGACGCGCTGCCGGGTCAGGAGGTCGCGCACGGCATGCCGGGCCTGCGGCACGGACACGTCGACCGCCGGAGCGGTGAAGCGCCAGACTCCTTCGTAGGACGATGGCCGGACAGGCGCGCTCCCGCGGCTCTCCATGGTCCGGCTCCCACCCTCGTGCTCGATTGTCGCCACGGGGTCGAGTCTTGGGAATCGAGGGCCGGACCTCCGGCTACTGACCAGAAGTCGGCACCTATAGGCCACATTCTGATCGGATGCGTATGACGGGGTCAGTTGTTCGACTGTTCCTGATCCTCGGCCGACTATTTCGGAGGCGGTGGCGCTGGTGTGACCATACTGACGATCCTGCGTCCGCCCACACCCATCGCCACCAGGCCGAGCCCGTCGAAGAGCAGCGCCAGCGAGAAGAAGGTCCCCAGGACGTACAGGCTGCTGTGCGGCCAGTCGACGAGCACCAGCACGCCGAGGAGCAGCCCGAACGCGCCCTGGAGCAGGGTCCAGCCGAACTGCGGTCCGCGCACCACCACGCTCCCCACCAGCCGGAACAGCCCGCCGGTGAGGAACAGCAGCGCCGCGAACATGGTCAGCGCCTCGGCCGTCTCCACCGGGTAGCGGATGACGATGATCCCGGCGGCGATGTTCAGCGCGGCGACCACGGCCGCCAGCCAGAAGTACCCGGTGCCTCGGGACACGACGGCGTGCGCGAGCCCGACGACCCCGCCGATCAGCAGCAGCCAGCCGAAGAGCAGCATGGAGGTGAGAGTGGCGACCCCGGTGTAGATCAGACCGACGATCCCGCCGACGACGAGCAGGGCGCCGAGCCCCGCGAGCAGACCGAAGTCACGGCTGAGCCGCTTTCCCTCCCGCGTCGCCCCCGCCGCGGCGTCCGGCGAGCCCGCCGGACCGGGGTGCGTCTTCCTGCGGGCCATGGGCGTACCTCCTCGTACCCCCCGGACCCCCTTCTTGATCGTACGTACGGGCCGCCCGGATAGCATCCGGCGCATGGAGCCGCAGCTGACCGTCAGCGTCGCCGACGAGGTCGCCACCGTCGTCATCGACCATCCCGCCAAGCGCAACGCCATGACCGCCGGCATGTGGCGCTCGCTGCCCGGTCTGCTCGCGCCGCTCGCCGCCGACCCCGTCGTCCGGGCGCTGGTGCTCACCGGCGCGGGCCCGACCTTCTGCGCCGGCGCCGACATCTCCACCCTGGGCGAGCCGGGTGACGACCAGCAGACGCTCGCGACGCTGGCCGAGGAGGCGCTGGCCGCGTTCCCGAAGCCGACCCTGGCCGCCGTGCGCGGCTACTGCGTCGGCGGCGGCAGCCAGCTCGCCGCCGCGTGCGATCTGCGTTTCGCCGAGGAGGGCGCCCGTTTCGGGGTGACCCCGGCGAAGCTCGGCATCGTCTATCCGGCCTCCTCGACCCGGCGGCTCACCGCGCTCGTCGGCCCCTCCGCCGCCAAGTACCTGCTGTTCTCAGGCGAGTTGATCGACACCGAGCGGGCGCTGCGCACCGGGCTCGTCGACGAGGTGCTGCCGGCCGGTGAACTCGGCAAGCGGGTGGCCGAGTTCACCCGCACCCTCGTCTCCCGCTCGCTGCTCACCCAGGCCGCGGCCAAGGAGTTCGCGAACGGCCGCACCGACCGGGACGCGCACTGGGCCGGCCGGGCGCACGGCAGCGACGACACCGCGGAGGGCGTCGCCGCCTTCCTGGAACGCCGGCCGCCGCGCTTCACGTACGGGCGCTGATCCGCGCGCGTCACCCAACGCGCGAACGCCCGTTCCCTCTGTCCTGCTACCCGAGTTCCTCGACCCGTGTGCCACGCCAGTGCGCGACGATCCCGGCCGGGGCCTTCTCCGGCGACCCGGCGTCGTAGGGAGGCTGCGGGTCGTACTCGGTGAGGAGCTGGATGGTCTGCGCGGTCGTGTCGCCCGCGATCCGGCCGATCAGATGCAGGGCCATGTCGATGCCGGAGGAGACACCGGCGGCCGTCACGTACTTGCCGTCGAACACCACGCGCTCGCCGGTCGGTTCGGCGCCGTACGCCCGCAGCTCGTCGTACGCCAGCCAGTGGCTGGTGGCGGGCCGGCCGGTGAGCAGTCCGGCGGCGCCGAGGAGCAGCGAGCCGGTGCACACCGACGTGGTCCAGGTGCTGGTGGCGTCGGCCGCGCGGAGCCAGGCGAGCAGCTCCGGATCGCCGACCGCCTCCCGCGAGCCGGGGCCGCCCGGCACCAGCACGATGTCCGGGCGCGGTACGTCCGCGAGGGCCGCGTCGGCGACCAGCGCGAGGGTGCCCAGGTCGCCCCGGACGGGGCCGGGCTCCTTGGCCACGAAGACGGTCTCGGCCCCGGGGAGGCGGGCGAGGAGTTCGTAGGGCCCGACGGCGTCGAGGCTGGTGAAACGGTTGTAGAGAAGAATGGCGATCTGCATGTCCGTCCTTACGGTCGCGGGGGAGGGCGGGCCCGCCGGGGCGCGGGTCGGCCGATGGGGCGGTGCGATTCAGCCGATGGGGGCGTGGAAGCGCCGTCGGTAGTCGGCGGGCGGGGTGCCCAGGGCCTTGACGAAGGCGCGGCGCATGGCTTCCGGGGTGCCGTATCCGGCGGCGCGCGCGACCTCCTCGACACCGCGCGCGGACTCTTCCAGGAGCCGGCGGGCGTGTTCGAGGCGGACGCGGTCGACGTAACGGCCGGGGGTGGTGCCGGTCTCGGCGCGGAAGGCGCGCGCGAAGTGGCGCGGCGAGAGCCGGGCGCGGGCGGCGAGGACCGGGACCGACAGATCGTCCTCGGGGTGTTCGGTGATCCAGTGCTGGACGTCGCGCAGCGGTTCACGCCGGGCGGTCTGCGCGGTCAGCGGGGCGCTGAACTGGGCCTGGTTGCCCGGTCTGCGCAAGTAGACGACGAGGTACCGGGCGACGGTGAGCGCCGCGTCCCGGCCCAGGTCCTCTTCGAGAAGCGCGAGCGCGAGGTCGATGCCCGCGGTGACTCCGGCGGAGGTCGCGATCCGGCCGTCCCGGACGAAGATGGGGTCCGGGTCCACCGTCACCTCGGGGTGCTCGTGGGCCAGTCCGTCGCAGGCGGACCAGTGCGTGGTCACCCGGTGTCCGTCAAGGAGACCGGCCTCTGCGAGCAGCAGCGTGCCTGTGCAGACCGCGACGAGCCGCCGCGCGTCCGGGGCATGCGCGCGCAGCCAGGCGACGAGCGCCGGATCGGGGGTGAGGGTGCCATGGCCGCCCGGCACGAGCAGGGTGTGCGGCGGGCCGTCGGCGACGGCTTCGGCGAGCGAGGTGTCCGGCAGGATCCGCAGCCCGCTGCTGGTGCGGACCGGACCGCCGTCCAAGGAGGCCGTGCGGATCCGGTACGCGCCGGGCCGGCCGGCGGCACGGGCGCCGCCGTGGAAGACCTCGACCGGTCCGGTCACGTCGAGCGTCTGCACACCGTCGAAGAGGACGACCAGGACCGGGCCCAAGTGCTGCGTCATGTCTTCATCCTTGGCGGGTCCCGGGATGGCCGCAAGGACGAGCTCCCCACCCATTCGGCCATGGCCGGAAGGCGGCCGCCGTCGGGCCGTTCCGGTCCACCGACGGGGACCGCTCCCCGCGTGCCGCTCAGCCGCCGCGCGCACCCCGCCGGCCGTCGCGCGCCGCGCGCGGAGTCGGGCCGGATGCCGCGTACGGGTGAGCGACCCGGCAGAATGCAACCGCAAGCTTGAGGCACGAGAAGGCGGGTCGGACATCGTGACGACGTCCATCGAAGCAAGGATCGCCGAGGAGCTCGGGGTACGCGAGCGGCAGGTGAAGGCGGCCGTCGAACTCCTCGACGGCGGCTCCACGGTGCCGTTCATCGCGCGCTACCGCAAGGAAGCGACCGAGATGCTCGACGACGCGCAGCTGCGCACTCTGGAGGAGCGGCTTCGGTATCTGCGCGAGCTGGAGGACCGGCGGGCCGCCGTCCTCGACTCCGTACGCGAACAGGGCAAGCTGACGCCCGAGCTGGAGGCCCGGATCCTCGGCGCCGACACCAAGGCGCGTCTTGAGGACATCTATCTGCCGTTCAAGAAGAAGCGGCGGACCAAGGCGCAGATCGCCCGCGAGGCCGGGCTCGAACCGCTGGCCGAGGGGCTGCTCGCCGACCCGTCGGTGGCGCCGGAGGCCGCCGCGGCGGCGTTCGTGGACGCCGGCAAGGGGGTCGCGGACGCGGCCGCCGCGCTGGAGGGCGCACGGTCGATCCTCACCGAGAAGTTCTCGGAGGACGCGGACCTCATCGGCGAGCTGCGCGAGCGGATGTGGGGCCGGGGCCGGCTCACCGCCCGGGTCCGGGAGGGCAAGGAGGAGGCGGGCGCGAAGTTCGCCGACTACTTCGACTTCTCCGAGCCGTTCACCGAGCTGCCCTCGCACCGTGTCCTCGCCATGCTGCGCGGCGAGAAGGAGGACGTGCTCAGCCTGGAGCTGGAGCCTGAGGAGCCCGCCGCGTCTTCGGCGTCGTCTGTGCCGTCGGCGGTCTCGTCGTACGAGCCGATCGTCGCGCAGCGGTTCGGCGTGGCCGACCGGGGGCGGCCCGGCGACAAGTGGCTGCTGGACACGGTGCGCTGGGCCTGGCGCACCCGCATCCTCGTCCACCTGGGCATCGATCTGCGGATGCGGCTGCGGACGGCCGCCGAGGACGAGGCGGTCCGGGTGTTCGCGGCGAACCTGCGCGACCTGCTGCTGGCCGCGCCGGCCGGTACCCGGGCGACGCTCGGCCTCGACCCCGGTTTCCGTACGGGCGTGAAGGTCGCCGTCGTCGACGCGACCGGCAAGGTGGTCGCCACCGACACGATCCACCCGCACGTTCCGGCGAACCGGTGGGACGAGTCGCTGGCGAAGCTGGCCAAGCTGGCCAAGGAGCACGCGGTCGAGCTGGTCGCCATCGGCAACGGCACCGCCTCGCGCGAGACCGACAAGCTGGCCGGTGAACTCCTCGCCAAGCACCCCGAGTTGAAGCTGACGAAGGTAATGGTCTCGGAGGCCGGCGCCTCCGTGTACTCGGCCTCCGCGTTCGCCTCGCAGGAACTCCCGGACATGGACGTGTCGTTGCGCGGCGCGGTGTCCATCGCCCGGCGGCTCCAGGACCCGCTGGCCGAGCTGGTGAAGATCGACCCGAAGTCGATCGGCGTCGGCCAGTACCAGCACGACCTGTCCGAGGTGAAGCTGTCGCGCTCGCTCGACGCGGTCGTCGAGGACTGTGTGAACGGTGTCGGCGTCGACGTCAACACCGCTTCCGCTCCGCTGCTTTCGCGGGTCTCCGGGATCAGCGCGGGGCTCGCCGAGAACATCGTCGCGCACCGCGACGACCACGGCCCGTTCCGTTCCCGCAAGGCGCTGAAGGACGTGTCGCGGCTCGGCCCGAAGGCGTACGAGCAGTGCGCGGGCTTCCTGCGGATCCGGGGCGGCGACGACCCGCTCGACGCGTCCTCGGTGCACCCGGAGGCGTACCCGGTGGTGCGCCGGATGGTGAAGACCTGCGGCGGCGAGGTCGCCGCGCTGATCGGCAACACGGGCGTGCTGCGCGGCCTGCGCGCGGACGACTTCGTCGACGACACCTTCGGCCTGCCGACGGTCACCGACATCCTGAAGGAGCTGGAGAAGCCGGGTCGCGACCCGCGTCCCGCGTTCCGTACGGCCACCTTCAAGGAGGGCGTCGAGAAGATCGGCGACCTGGCGTCGGGCATGGTCCTGGAGGGTGTCGTCACCAATGTCGCGGCCTTCGGCGCCTTCGTGGACGTCGGTGTGCACCAGGACGGTCTGGTGCACGTCTCCGCCATGTCGAAGACCTTCGTCAAGGATCCGCGCGAGGTGGCGAAGCCAGGCGACGTGGTGAAGGTGAAGGTCCTCGACATCGACATCCCGCGCAAGCGGATCTCGCTGACGCTGCGCCTGGACGACGAGGCGAACGGCGCCGCGTCCGCGCCCGGGGAGCGGGCGCCCCGGCGCGAGCGCGGAGCCCGTGGAGAGCGCGGGGATCTCGGGGATCGGGCCGGCCGGCCGCCGCAGCAGCGCCGCGGGGACCGTGACCGCGACCGCGATGGTGGTCGCGGCCGTGGTCAGGGAGCCTCCGCTCCCGCCCCCGCCAACAGCGCGATGGCGGACGCACTCCGCAAGGCGGGCCTGCTGAACGAGGGTGGTTCGGGCGGCCGGGGCGGGCGCGGCAAGCGCTGACGGCTGAGGGCTGAGGGGCGCGGGCTGAGGGCTGAGGGGCGCGGGCCTGTGCGCAGGCCCGCGCCTGTCCGTTACCTCGTCCGCGCCCCGGCCGGGAAGCTCAGGACAGCCGAGCAGTGACGAACCGGACCCGGTCCACCACGGAAGCGCGCGGGAGTTCCACGAGCTCGTAGCCGTACGCCGTATACGTCTCGACCATGGCGGCGTGAGTGCGTTCAGCCTCGGCGGGCGACTGCCGGCGCTCGGTGTCCTGCCGGTAGATCTCCGGCCAGGGCGGTGCGATGAACACCCGGGGGTGGTACCGGAAGGTGCGGGCGGCGGTGTCGAGATGGGCGGGCACGGGCCGGCCCTCGACCCGCAGATAGCCGACGATGTCGGGGATGCCCCGGTCGAAGAAGACGGCGGGCCCCGGCCCGGTGGGCGCGCCCCGGTAGGAGCGCAGTTCCCAGCAGAGCATCAGTTCGGCGAAGAGCCCGGGGTCCTGCCAGGGAAGCCCCGGGCCGCCGACGGCTCGCTGGTCCTGGATGACCCCGCGCCCCGCCTCGTACGACCGGGCGAAGCCGGCCGCCTGGAGGCGGTCGATCAGGGTGCTCTTCCCGGATCCGGGCCCTCCTGTGATCACGACGAGGCGTGCCGGGCCTGACGTCGGGCCCGGTTCAGGGCCGGAACCTCCGGAACCCGGCCCTTCGAAGACCGGCCGTTCAGACCCGGCCCCGGCGCCCCCGGCCGCGTCGGTCACGGCGCGAAGCGCAGGGCCCACTCCGCCCGGTTCGCCACCGACAGGTCGTCGTCCTCCGTCAGCGGCTGGAGGAGACCGCGGGCCGTCTGCGGGTCGGCCTGGACCAGGTCGACGATCTCGGCGGCCAGGCCGTCCTGGTCGTCGCCCAGGTCGACGGCGGAGGCGCGGACGAGGACCGGGAGCCGGTCCGTACCGCCGAGGCCCGCGATGACACCGCCGAGCAGTTCGCGGCCGTAGGCGTTGCGGTCCTCGATCGCGTGGTCGAGTCCGGCCTCCAGGCGCGGGAGCTGCGCCCGGTCCCCGCTCGCCGCGATCTCGTCGGCGAGCTCGATGGTCTCGTCGAGGTCGGCGTCGAGGTCGTCGAGCATGGCGAGAAGCCGGGTCACACGGTCGTCGGTCATGGTGCCTCCTGGAATGCGCCGTCCACGAGGACGGGGACGACGGCCGACGCGTCGGTCTCGGCGGCCACCTCCACGTCCCGCGCACAGCCGTACGCGTACAGTTCACGGCCCGACTCGCAGCCGTGCAAGGCGGCGACCGGGTCCTTCGTTGCGGTCCACAGCGTGGCCGCCGCGGTCGCCTCGGGGGTCAGGGTGAGATCCGGGCGCTCGGCCCGCAGCGCGGCGAGGACCGCGCCCGCGCCGAGCAGGTCCTCCAGGGCGGGGCGCAGGGAGCCGTCGGGCCACCGCTCGCCCGCGGCGACGATGGTGAGTGGCCGCTGCGCACCGCCGTATCCGTGCGCGGCGAGGCGGCGGGCGACGGCGCCCGCGTTGCGCAGCGAGGCCGCGATCACCGTCGCGCCCCCGGCCGCCGCCTCGGCGCTGATCGTGGAGCCGTTCGGGGACGGCAGCACGAGCCGGGCGGGCGCGGGCGCGGCGCGCAACGCGGCCGGGGAGAGCGAGTACGGATGCTCGGGCGTCGCGGCGCGGCGGCCGACGGCGAGGACGGCGTCCTTCTCCCGCGCGTACGCGGCGGCGCTCTCGTCCCGCCACCGGTACGGGTACACGGCGGTCCCGGCCTCGACGGCGACGCCCACGGCGGTCGTGAACGACAGCACATCGACCACGACCACGCACGCCGCGCCGTCCGCGCGGTCCGCGTCCGGGGCGGCGAGGGCGCGCGCCCCGGCCGGTCCCCAGCCGAAGGAGACGGTCATCAGAGTTCGGTGACCTTGCCGTCCGCGACCTCGATCCGCCGGGTGGTGCGGACCGCGTCCAGCATCCGGCGGTCGTGGGTGACCAGGAGCAGCGTGCCCTCGTACGACTCCAGCGCCGACTCCAGCTGCTCGATGGCGGGCAGGTCGAGGTGGTTGGTCGGCTCGTCGAGGACGAGCAGGTTCACCCCTCGGCCCTGGAGCAGGGCGAGCGCGGCGCGGGTGCGTTCGCCGGGCGAGAGGGTGGTGGCGGGCCGCAGCACATGCTCGGCCTTGAGGCCGAACTTGGCGAGCAGGGTGCGGACGTCGGCGGGCTCGGTCTCGGGGACGGCCGCGCAGAACGCCTCCAGCAGGCTCTCCGTACCGTGGAAGAGCTTGCGCGCCTGGTCGACCTCGCCGACGACGACGCCGGGGCCGAGCACCGCGTGGCCCGTGTCCAGCGGGAGACGGCCGAGGAGCGCGGCGAGCAGGGTGGACTTGCCGGCCCCGTTGGCGCCGGTGATGGCGACCCGGTCGGCCCAGTCGACCTGGAGGCTGGCGGGACCGAAGCGGAAGTCGCCTCGGCGGACCTCGGCGTCGCGCAGGGTGGCGACGACGGAGCCGGAACGGGGCGCGGCGGCGATCTCCATCCGCAGCTCCCACTCCTTGCGGGGCTCCTCGACGACATCGAGCCGCTCGATCATGCGCTGGGTCTGGCGGGCCTTGGCGGCCTGCTTCTCGCTGGCGTCGGCGCGGTGCTTGCGCGCGATCTTGTCGTTGTCGCCGGACTTGCGGCGGGCGTTGCGGACGCCCTTGTCCATCCAGTTGCGCTGCATGAGGGCGCGCGATTCGAGGGACGACTTCTTGTCGGAGTACTCCTCGTACTCCTCGCGGGCGTGCCGGCGGGCGGTGTCCCGCTCCTCCAAGTACGCCTCGTAGCCGCCGCCGTAGAGGGTGATCTGCTGCTGGGCGAGGTCGAGTTCGAGGACCTTGGTGACGGTGCGGGTGAGGAACTCGCGGTCGTGGCTGATGACAACGGTCCCGGCGCGCAGCCCGCGCACGAACTCTTCGAGGCGCTCCAGGCCGTCGAGATCGAGATCGTTGGTGGGCTCGTCCAGGAGGAACACGTCGTAGCGGGAGAGGAGCAGCGAGGCGAGGCCGGCGCGGGCGGCCTGGCCGCCGGAGAGCGAGGTCATGGGCTGGTCGAGGCCGACCGTCAGACCGAGGCCGGCGGCGACCTCCTCGGCGCGCTCGTCGAGATCGGCGCCGCCGAGGTCGAGCCAGCGCTCCAGGCTGACGGAGTACGCGTCGTCGGCGCCGGGCGTGCCGTCGACCAGGCCCTGGGTGGCCTCGTCCATGGCGATCTGGGCCGCGGCGACACCGGTACGGCGGGCCAGGAACTCCCGTACCGTCTCACCGTCCCGCCGCTCGGGCTCCTGCGGGAGGTGACCGACGGTGGCGGTCGGCGGGGAGAGCCGAAGCTCCCCGTCCTCGGGGGTGTCGAGGCCCGCGAGGAGGCGCAGGAGCGTGGATTTGCCCGCTCCGTTGACCCCGACGAGGCCGATGACGTCGCCGGGGGCGACGACGAGGTCGAGCCCGGCGAAGAGGGAGCGGTCGCCGTGGCCGGCGGCGAGGTTCTTGGCGACGAGAGTGGCAGTCATCAGGGTGAATCCTACGGGGGCGGCGGTGGGGCCCGGCCCGGCCCATGGGACGGCCCCGCGCGGGCGGCGCGGGAACGCCCCGGCCCGGCTCATGAGACGGCCCTGTGCGGGCGGCCGGGGCGGCGGTACCGTCCCGCCATGGACAGCGATGTGATCGTGGTGGGCGGCGGGGTCGTGGGTCTGACGGCGGCGATCCGGCTCGCGGAGCGGGGCCGGCGGGTCAGGGTGTGGTCGCGGGACGAGGTGACCGGGACGACGTCGGCGGTGGCCGGGGCCCTGTGGTGGCCGTACCGAATAGAGCCGGAGGCCGAGGTCGGCGACTGGTCGCTGGCCACCTTGCGGGTGTACGAGGAGCTGGCGGCCGAGCCGGCGGCGACGGGCGTCCGGTGGGTGCCGGGCGTACACGCGGGCACCCCGCTGGAGAAGCTCAGCGGCTGGGCGGCCGGGGTGCCGGGGCTGCGGTCGATCCCGGACGAGGAAGTGCCGGGGCCGTACGGGACGGGGATCGCGGCGCGGCTTCCGCTGGTGGACATGCCGGTGCATCTGGCGTGGCTGCGCGGTCGCCTCGAAGCGCTGGGCGGGGTCTTCGAGCAGCGCGTGGTGAAGGATCTCGCCGAGGCGGAGGCCGCCGGGGCGCGGGTGGTGGTCAACTGCACGGGGCTCGGGGCGCGCGAGCTGGTGGGCGACGACCGGATGCACGCGGTGCGCGGACAGCTGGTCCTGGTGGAGAACCCGGGGGTGGACAGCTGGTTCGCCGTGTCCGGGGGCGGGGTGGCCGATCCCGTGTACTTCTTCCCGCACGCGGACCGGCTGGTGCTCGGCGGCACGGCCGGGGAACACGAGGAGGAGATGACGCCCGATCCGGCGACGGCGGAGGCGATCGTCGCCCGGTGCGCGCGGGTCCGCCCCGAGATCGCGGACGCCCGCGTGCTGGGCCACCGGGTGGGGCTGCGGCCGTCCCGTGCCGGCGGGGTGCGGCTGGAGACGGGGCGGCTGCCGGGTGGAGCGCTGCTGGTGCACGACTACGGGCACGGGGGCGCGGGGGTCACGGTGGCGTGGGGCTGCGCGGACCAAGTGGCGCGGCTGGTCTGCGACGGCTGAGCCGGGGGCCGGGCGGGAAGCCGGAACGCCGGGCGGGAAGCCAGGTCACCACGGCAGGCAGCCGAGGTATCGGGGAGGGTCACCGGGGTATCGGGGAGGGTCACCGGGCGGCCGGGAACGTGCAACGCCCGCCCGGCGAAGCGTGGGGATTCGCCGGACGGGCGGTAGGCCCGGCCGAAGCGTGTGGTGCCGCGTGGGCCGGTCTCATGCGGGGTGACGCGGTGCGGGCCGGTGCGGGCTGGGTGCGGCACCGGCGGTCTTCCGTGCCGGCGCCGCCGCTCCCTGAGCGGGTGCCGGCGGTGCCGGTCCCGGAGGAGCCGACTCCGGCGGCACCCGTGCGGGTCAGCCCGGGAAGGGCTTCGGGGCGTGGCTGTCGGCGTCCTGACAGGCGCGGACGCGCTTGTCGAGCGCGTCGGCCTTGGCCGTCGCCTTGCGGGCCTCCTCGCGGGCGCCGAGCTTCTTCAGCTTGGCGGCCTTGGAGCGCAGGCTCTGGGACTCCTGCCGCATCTTCGGGACGTTGCAGGTGACCGTCTTGCCGGCCGCCTGGGCCGGTGCGGCGGTCACGGTCTGCCCGAGCAGCAGGCCCCCGGCCAGCAGTGTCGTCGCGGCGAGAACGGACAGGATGCGGCGCGGACGCGGAGCGTGGGTCGTCATGGTGTCACTTCCGTATTCCGGGCAGGAGAAGCCCGTTGGGTATGGTCAGTACCTGTTGACGACCCTAGCCCTCAATGATCAACGGCTCCTTTGAGGATGACAGCGGTCACCGGTTCCTCAACACCTCTCCACAGGCTCTCCGCGAGTCAGCCCGTATTCCGCCCGGGGATCGAGCAATAGCGGTACGAGGGCGCGCAGGGACTGCCGCAGTGGCACGAGGACGCCCGCGTCGCCGTCCGGCCGCACGGTCACCCCGTGCAGGGCCAACTCATCCCGTACGTCCCGATATTGATCCTTCGTCAAACGGTAGGCGCAGGGCGGGTCCTGGAGGATGTCGCCGGGCTTCGCGGGGTCGTTGTCGGCGCCGCCGAGGAGGATCGGACCTCGGTCGGACAGACCGGCGCGGCGGGCCGCGGCGGTCGTGGCCGTGAGGGGTCCGCGGCGCTCGTCGAGATAGTCGAACATCCCTCGTAGCGCTGCCTGTTGAGTGGCGACGCGACGCCGGTGATTGAGGGCCGGGTCGTTCTGCTCGGCCGGGTCGAAGGCGTCCTCACGGGTCTCGACGAGCAGGCCGACGGCGTGCTTGAGGCCCGCGGTGTTGCGCAGGATGCGTTCCTGTCCGTCGCCCGCGACCTGCTTGACGGGTTCGCCGGTGACGGGATCGGTCCAGATGCCGTAGGTCCCCGTGCTGAATCCGGCGCGTGTGGCGCCGGGCCGTACGTACGACTCGGACAGGGTGTGCGCCTCGTCGTGGACCCGGGGCGCGGTGTTGAGGTTGCGCGGCCAGAGCGCGAGCAGGTCCTTGTCGTAGTAGCGCGGGGTGGCGCTGTACTCGTGGAGGTCGTAGACGAGTTCGGGGCGACGGTCGCGGATCACCGCCGCGAGGGTGCGCGCCTCGGCGGTGGTGAGGGCGAGGTGGTCGCGGTTGATGTCGGTGCCGGAGCTGTTGCCGCGGGTGTTCGCCGCGCGGCCGTCGGGGTTGGCGGTGGGGACCACGAGGAGGGTGGTACGGGCGAGGAAGCGCCGGGACGCGGCGTCCTCGGCGTACGCGAGATCACGCAAAGTGCCGAGACAGGTCTCGCGACCGGCGGGTTCGTCACCGTGCTGGGAGCAGATGAGGAGCACGGTGGTGGCGCCGGTGCCGAGCGCGGCGAGCCGGAGCGGCCGGCCCTCGACGGTGGTGCCGAGGGTACGGACCGTCAGGCGCGGGCTGTCGCGGTCGACGGCTGCCAGGAAGGCGGTCTCCTCGGCCTCGGTGGTCCAGCGGGCGCCGTCGCTCGTCTCGAAGCCCGTGCGCGGAAGCGCGGACACGGACGGCGCGGCCATGCTGCCCGCCGCCTCGGTGGGGCCGGCGAGCAGGGGCAGACCGAGCGCGGCGACGGCCGCCGCGCCGGTGAACGCGTGCCGGCGGAAACGGGAAGTGCGGGTCATCGGACCTCACCGGGATTCGGGGCGCCGGTGCGCTTCGCGTGCGCGGGGCGCCGGTCGGGGCGACACGGTGCGGGGCGGAACGGGACAGGGCGGAACGAAACGGGGTAGGGCGGCGGGCCGGGCCGTCGCTCGCGCCACAGGAGTCGCCGGGGCGCGACAGGACGGCCGCCGCGGACCGGCCGCACACGTATCGGCATGGGGCGGAACGTATCCCGGCCTCCTCCGGCGCGGAAGAGTGCCGCCGCACGCGTGTCGCGGGTGAGGCGGACGCGCACCGGTGCGTACGGGTGAGGAAAGGCGCGTACACGGGGGTTCGTGTCGACCGGATGGCGATCGTGTGACGGGAGGCGCTCTGGACGTGCCCGGGCGTCCGGGGTCTGATGGGCTCGCCTTGGACCCGGCCGCGCTCACTCGTGGCCGTACGTTTCTCACGACTTGGGGAGCACCCGTGCACCGCAGAATCATCGTTCCGAGCGCCCTCGCCGCCGCCCTGCTGCTGGCGGTCCCGTTCACGGCGGACGCCGCCGGCCGGGGCCCCGCTCCGAAGGCGGGCGCGACGCCGGGCGCGCCGGGCATCGGCGACTCGTACTACCCCACCAGCGGCAACGGCGGCTACGACGTGTCGCACTACGACCTGCGGCTGACGTATCAGCCCGCGACGGACCTCCTGGAGGGCACGGCGACGATCCTCGCCACCACCCTGCAGGACCTGTCCCGCTTCAATCTCGACCTCGGGCTGCGGGCGAGTGAGGTACGGGTGAACGGCCGGGTCGCGGCGTTCGCCGCGTCCGGCGACCACGAGCTGGAGATCACCCCGGCGACCCCGCTGAAGAAGGACACCCCGATATCGGTGGTGGTGAAGTACGCGGGCAAGCCGTCCGAGTTCAAAATCAACGGCTGGTCGGCGTGGCAGCGCACCCCGGACGGGGGCGTGGCGGCGCAGGAGCCGGACTCGGCCGTGTGGTGGTTCCCGTCGAACGACCACCCGCTGGACAAGGCGACCTTCGACGTCTCCGTGCAGGTGCCGGACGGCACCCAGGCCATCAGCAACGGCGTGCTTGTGTCGCAGCCCTCGAAGCTGGGCTGGACCCGCTACAACTGGCGCTCCGACAAGCCGCAGGCCACGTACCTGGCCACGCTCGCCATCGGCAAGTTCGACATCACGACCGATGTCACGGCGAACGGTCTGCCCGTCCTCAACGCCTACAGCAAGGACCTCGGCGCGAACGCGGGTGCCGCGCGGGCCTCGGTCGAGCGCAGCACCGAGGTCGCGGAGTGGCTGGAGTCGGTCTTCGGCCCGTACCCCTTCAGCGCGCTCGGCGGCTATGTGCCGAACGTGCCCAGCGGTTTCGCCCTGGAGACCCAGACCCGGCCCTTCTACAGCCCCCGGCAGTTCGCGAACGGCTCCAACGTGTCGGTGGTGGTGCACGAGCTGGCGCACCAGTGGTACGGCGACAGCGTGTCGGTCGCGGACTGGAAGGACATCTGGATCAACGAGGGCTTCGCCCGCTACAGCCAGTGGCTGTGGTCGGAGAAGGAGGGCGAGGGCACGGCGCGGCAGCTGGCGGACTACACGTACGCGTCACGGCCGGCGGACGACCCGTTCTGGACGGTGAAGCCGGGCGACCCGGGCGCGGACGACCAGTTCCACGCCGCCGTGTACGACCGGGGCGCGCTGGCGCTCCAGGCGCTGCGCGACGAGATCGGGGACAAGGACTTCTTCGCGATCCTCAAGGGCTGGCCGCGTGAGCACGCGTACGGCAACGCCCATGTCGGTGACTTCGTCCGGTACGCGGAGCGGGTCTCCGGCAAGCCGCTCGCGGGGCTCTTCGACACCTGGCTCTACCAGCCGGTGAAGCCCGGGGCGCGGGCGGCAGCGGCGGCGGGCCTGTCGGCGGCCTCGGGTGCGACGGCGAAGCCCGTCCAGCCGAAGTCGTGGCGGAAGATCGCGGCGACGAACACCATCCACGCGCGCGACGGGCACTGAGGGCGGGTCGGGCGGCGGGGCCGGGGCCGGATTGGGGCACGTACGGCCGGCGGGGCCGGAGCGGGGTGGCCCCGGCCCCGCCGGCCCGTCAGCCGTCAGCCCTCAGCCCTCAGCCCTCAGCCCTCAGCCGCGGTGAGCCTGCCACTCGCGGGCGAGCACGGCCCACTGCTGCTTGTCGTGGCGGACGCCGTCGTAGAGCCAGGTCTCGCGGCTGACCCCTTCCAGGGTCATGCCGAGCCGCTGGGCGACGGCGGCGCTGCGCTCGTTGTCGGCCCGGCAGTGCCATTCGGCGCGGTGCAGACCGCGCTCGATGAGGGCCCAGTCGAGGAGCCGGGTGCAGGCGGCGGTGATCAGACCGTGGCCCTCACCGGCCGGTTCGAGCCAGCAGCCCAGCTCGCAGTTGCCGTCGGCGGCGTCGAAGGAGGTGAACATCACGCCGCCGACGAGGGTGCCCGCGCGCCAGATCCCGTAGAGCCGGCCGCCGTCGGTGGCCTGCCGCTCGCCGTAACGGACGAGGGTGCCGCGGGCACCGTCGACACCGGTGGTGACGAAGGCCTGCCCGACCCAGGGACGGATGTGGTCGCGCGCCCGGTCGAGGTGGGCGGCGAACTCCTCGGCGTGCCTGGCTTCGAGCGGCCGGAGGACGGCGTCGTCCCGCAGCGGGAGGGAGAACATGGGGACCTCATTCACACAACAAGCGTTATGACTATTACCGTAGCAGCATGCCACGCACCAAGGGTGACCACGAAGCCCGCCGCCGGGACGTCTCCGAGGCGGTCTGGCGCGTCCTGGCCGCACACGGCTTCAGCGGCCTGACCCTGCGCGCCGTCGCCACCGAACTCGGCGCCACCACCGGTCTGCTGACCCACTACTTCCCGGCCAAGCGCGACCTGGTCGCGTACGCCCTCGACCTGCTGCACGAGCGCACCGCCGCCCGCCCCCGGCGGGCCGCCGACCAGGGCCTGGCGGCGGTCCGCGCCGCGCTGCTCGACATCCTGCCGCTCACCGACGAGGCCACCGCGAGCAACCGAATCTGGGTCTCCTCCTGGGACACCGCCCTCGCCGACCCGGCGCTGGGCGCCGACTACGCCGGGAAGTACGGCGACAGCCGCGACCGGCTCGCGCGGCTGATCGCGACCGCGCAGGCCCTCGGCGAACTCCCTCCGGGCGATCCGGCCGATCTGGCCACCGCCGCCCAGTCCTTCGCCCTCGGGCTCGTCGTACAGACTCTCTTCAATCCGGCGGCCTTCCCGCCCGAGCGCCAGACCGCGCTGGTGGACGACTACCTGGCCGCGCTGGCCACCCGGTCGGCCTGAGACCTGGGCGCTGGGGCCCGGACTCGGGCCGAGGCGCCCGGCTCATGCCCGGCCCTCAGCCCGGACCCCTGAGTCCCAAGCCCCCGAGTCCCGAGCCCCGGGCCCTCAGTCGCCGAGAGCGAGCCGAACGCCGAAGGCGGCGATGACGGTCCCGGTGATCCGGTCGAGCAGGCGACGGGCCTGCGGCTTGCGGAGCCAGCCGTGCAGCACCCGGGCGCAGCCGACCAGAACGGCCGACCACATCACACCGATGACGATGTGCACCGCGGTGAGCATCAACCCCATGGTGAAGTGGCTCGCGCCGGCGGGGATGAACTGGGGCAGGACGGCGACGTAGAAGGCGCCCATCTTGGGGTTGAGGAGGTTGGTGAGCGTCCCCTGCCGCCAGCCGCCGGTGACCGAGTCCTCCCCGGTGAGCGAGTCGGATTCACCGGCGCCGGTCACGGGCAGGCCCCGGAAGGTGTCCCGCAGCATGCGGACGCCCATCCAGACGAGATAGGCGGCGCCCACCCAGCGCAACGTCACATAGGCGAGGTGCGAGGCGGTGAAGAGCGCGGTCACCCCCACAGAGGTGAGGGCGCCCCACAGGAAGGTGCCCGATTGGATTCCCAGGACGACGCCCCAGGCTCTGCGGCGCCTGCCGAGGGCGGAGGTACGCAGGATCAGAGCGGTGTCGAGACCGGGAGTCAGTGCGAGAAGCCCTACGACCAGGGCGAAGGACCACAGCGAAGTGCTTATTGCCATGGAAGGCCAGCCTATGACACCGGCCTTACGGCCCGCGCGTCCGCCCCCTGCGGGCCGTACACACCGCCCCATGGTTCCTCGGCCCCTTCCGGTTAGGCGCCCGCCCGGGCCGCGCGGCGGGCGCGGTAGGCCAGGGGGAGATAGCGCAGCCGCTCGGGGAGGACCGGGACGACGAGCCGGACCACCCGGGCGACCCGGCGCAGCCGGCGTTCCTGGGCGTCCGTCCACGCGAGGCCGAGGGCGGCGCGGGCGTCCGGCGGCATCAGGCCGATGGTGAGGAAGGACCGGACGCGCTGGAAGGGTCCGCGCAGCCAGGGCCATGCCATCCGGAGAACGAGCCGCAGGGGCAGCGGGCCCCGGTCGGGGGCCGGGACCGCCGCGTCGGGGTCGATCAGTTCCCGCACGACGACGGTGGCCTCCAAGTCCTCTTCGAGGACACGCCGGTAGTACGGCCAGAACTCCTCGATCGTCTGGGGCATGTCGCGGTCGTGGATCCCGAGCACCCGGCCGACCTGGAGCCATTCCGCGTAGAGCCGCCGTTCCTGGGCATCGGTGAGCGGGCGCGCGAGCAGCCCGAGGCCGTGCCGGTAGACGGGGTAGCCGGTGGCGTGCACCCACGCGTAGTGGGCGGGGGTGAGCGCGTGGTATCGGCGGCCGTGGGCGTCAGTGCCCTGGATCCGCTTGTGCATCGTACGGAGCCGGCGGCCCTCCTCCACGGCGGCGGGGCCGCCGTAGATCCACAGCTGGAGCGAGCGCAGGGAGCGTTCGCCGCGGCCCCAGGGATCGGTACGGAAGACGGAGTGGTCGTCGACGCCCGCGCCGATGGCGGGGTGGGCGACCTGCATGGTGAGGGCGGCGGGCAGCATCAGCAGGGCCCGTATGTCTCCGGCGACGGTCCACAGCACCCCGCCGACCGGCGGCGGTACGGGGTCGGGCGCGGCCTCGCGCCGAGACCGGCCCGGGGCGGACGGCTCGGCCGGCGCCTGGCCGGAGTCCGGGTGCGGGCGGGACATGCGGACGTTCTCGCTCATGCGGTTCCCTCGTGCCTGTTCGCTACGGCCTCCCAGGCTGCCCCGAGTCGCGTACGACCTGCAAGGCCCGCCGGGCCGCGCACAGCGGGCGCGGTGCGCACGGCGCGCGAGATCCGACGGCCCTGGAAGGCGCGGAAGCTCAAGAGGCCCGGCCCCTCCGGGCGGAGTGCGTCCGCTGCCGGAGCCGGACGGACCGGGCGCGGATACGACGCGGGGCCGCGTCCCGGGCTCGATGGCCCGGGGCGCGGCCCCGTACAGGTGTTCTCGGTGCGTCAGGCGCGCTGCGCGCCGACCGGCTCGCCGACGATGCGGCCGGCCAGGGCCTGGGCCCAGGCGTCGACATCGGTGGAGAGCTCGCGCTCGGCGGCCTCGCGCTCGGTCGCGATCTGCTGGTGGCCGGCGGCCAGGATGCCGTCGCGCTCGGCGATGCCCTCGGCGCGGGCGGCGGCGATGGCCGCGGAGCCCTCTTCGGTGGCCTGCGAGCGGATGCGGGCCGCGTCGTGGCGGGCCTCGGCCAGCTCGGCCTCGTACTGCTCACGGATGGCGGTGGCCTCGGCGCGCAGGTCGTCGGCGCGGCCGGTGCCGCCCTCGATCGCGTCCTCACGCTCGGCGAGCGTGCGGTTGATCTTCGGGAGGATCCCCTTCGCCAGGATCAGGAAGGTCAGGGCAAAGAGGACGGCGCCGAGGATGAGCTCGGCCCAGACCGGGTTCAGGGGACCCAGGTCCATGGGGAAGATCTGCTTGTTCGCGAGGGTCATGCGCGCATTCTACCTGCCCGCGAGGGGTGGCCGACCGGGGCGGGTGGCCGGACGCCGAACGGGAGGACGGCCGGGAAGACGGCCGGGAAGTTGGCCGGCTCGTGCGCACCGCTCCATATGCGCGGCACCTGGAGGCTACCCGAAGGTAACCGCGGCTGCTTTGATGTGCGACGCCGGTTCAAACCCCACTTCTTCCCCGGGAGTTTCAGTGCCGCTCGCCGCCCTCCGCCGGATCCCCGGCGCCGCCCTGTCCACGGCCGTGTCGGTCACGCTCGCCGCCACCGCGCTGACGGCCGCCGCACCCGCCGCCTCCGCCCAGGCCGCCGCTCCGATCGCCTCGGACAGCCAGGCCGCCACCGCCCCGCACCTGAAGGTGCTGACGTACAACACGTTCCTGATGTCCAAGAACCTTTACCCGAACTGGGGGCAGGACCACCGGGCCGCGGCGATACCGGCCGCCTCCTTCTTCCAGGGGCAGGATGTCGTGGTGCTCCAGGAGGCCTTCGACAACTCCTCCTCCGACGCCCTGAAGGCGAAGGCCGCCGCGCAGTACCCGTACCAGACCCCGGTCCTCGGCCGCTCGAAGTCGGGCTGGGACGCCACAGGCGGCTCCTACTCGGCCCTGACGCCGGAGGACGGCGGGGTGACCGTGCTCAGCAAGTGGCCGATCGTCCGCAAGGAGCAGTGGGTGTACAAGGACGGCTGCGGCTCCGACTGGTTCTCGAACAAGGGCTTCGTCTACGCGGTCCTGGACGTGAACGGCACCCGGGTGCACGTGGTCGGCACGCACACGCAGTCCACCGACTCGGGGTGCTCGGCGGGCGAGCCGGCCCGGATCCGCAGCGCCCAGTTCAAGACCGTCGACGCCTTCCTCGACGCCAAGAACATCCCGGCGGACGAGCAGGTGATAGTGGCGGGCGACATGAACGTGGACTCGCGCACCCCCGAGTACGCGACGATGCTCGCCGACGCGGACCTGGCCGGCGCGGACGTCCGCGCCGGGCACCCGTACTCCTTCGACACCACGCTCAACTCGATCGCCCTCGACCGCTACCCGGGCGAGCCGCGCGAGGATCTCGACTACATCCTGTACCGCTCGGGCCACCCCCGTCCGGCGGGCTGGACGAACACCGTGGTGCCGGAGCGGACCGCGCCGTGGACGGTCACCAGCTGGGGCAAGGACTACACGTACACCAACCTGTCCGACCACTACCCGGTCGTCGGGGACGTCGCGCCGTAGAGCCGCGCGCGGCGGACCAAGCGGGACGGTGGCGGCCCTCCCCCCGTGGCGGCCCTCCCCCCGTGGAGAGCCACCACCGTCCCTGATCGCCGCGAACGGCACGTCACCTCGTGATCACCGGACGGTCATCGGTGGAGCGCCTACCTGAGCGGAACCCGCATGCCAGGAGCGGAATCTCAGTACCAGCCGGTGCACTTGATGTGGCCGGTGGTGTCGTTCCAGGCGCAGGCATCAGCGTCGTCGCCGAGGCCACCGACGGCGAGAGCGCGATCGAGCCGACCGCCCGTACCGGCCCCGACGTCGTCCTCATGGACATCCGCATGCCGGGCATGGACGGCGCGCAGGCCACCGAGCGCATCCTGGCCGCCGGGACCGACCCCGCGGCGCGCGTCCTGGTGCTGACCACCTTCGATCTCGACGAGTACGTGTACGCGGCCCCGCGCACCGGCGCCTCCGGCTTCCTTCTCAAGGACACCGGCCCCCAGCGGCTCGTCGAGGCCGTCACCGCGGTGGCCCGCGGCGACACGCTCTTCGCCCCCAGCGTCACCCGGCGCCGCATCGAGACGTAGGTGACCCACGCCGACCCCGAGGCGCCCGCCGATCCGGGCCGGGACCTGGACGTACTGACCGCGCGGGAGAGCGAAGTCCTCCGGCTCACCGCACGCGGCCTGTCCAACACTGAGATCGCCGCCCGGCTCTTCATCGGGGAAGCCACCGTCAAGACCCCTCTCAGCCGCACGATGACCAAGCTCCACGTCGACAGCCGCGCCCAGGCCGTCGTCGCCTACGAGTCGGGTCTCATGGTCCCCGGAAGCTCACCCCTGTGACGGGCCGCCCGGCACAGGACCTCCGCCCGGCCGACAGGCCGGCCGACAGGCCGGCCCGCGGCCCGTCGGCCGGGCGGGGCGCCGGGGCGTCGGGGGGCGTCGGGGGGCGTCGGGGGGCGTTGTACGGCCCGTCAGCCCATGTCCGTCAGGAGTGCGTTCAGCTCCTTCTCCTGCCGCGCGGGCGACATCGACGGGTTCGAGTGATCGATACCGAAGGTCTTGAGCACCTGGTCCATCTGAGCGTCGATGGAGGTCCAGCCGGTGTCGTCCAGCGGCTGCAACGACGCCTGGTCGGCGTCCCACAGGTCACGCAGCGACTGGGCGGCCTCGTGCGCGCCCTTCACGTTCCCGGAGCGTGCGTCCTTGAGAGAGGTCGCGGCGAGGGTCCGCAGCGCGGAGACCTTGGCGGGCGGGAACTTCTTCACCGCCACGCCCGGAGCCATCCGGACGGCGGAGGTGTTGTCGGCCTCCGGCGCCGGCCCGACATGCGGCCGGCCGTGGGCCCAGACCAGCAGGCTCGTGGTCGCGACGGCGAGCAGTCCGATGCCGGCCAGCGCGACGCGCTCCTTGCGCGGGTCGCCGGTGGCGTGTGCGGCATGGGCCGCCTCGTAGGTCTCGGTCACGTCCGAGCGCGTCACCGTCAGATAGACCACCGTCGCCAGGATGAGGCCGAGGAAGATCAGGCTGGTGGTGAAGGTGCCCAGCGCGAGACCGGTCGGGTCACCCGGGTCCCGCGCGACCTTCGGGGACGCGAGCCAGTCGCCGATGTTGGCGCCCAGCGGGCGGGTCAGGATGTAGGCGAGCCAGAAGGACAGCACCGGGTTCGCGCCGCACTTCCACAACAGCGTGATGGCCGCGATGAGGCCGAGCGGCAGCAGTACCGAGGCGCCCGGGCTCCAGCCGGTGAGTTCGAGGGTCCAGTCGCCGGTCGCGGTGCCGAGCGCGAAGGTGACGAGAACGGCGAGCCAGTAGAACGACTCGCGCGCAAGCGTCGTGACCGAGTGGATCGAGAGGGTGCGCTCGCGCAGCCACCACACGCCGAAGACCACGGCGAGCAGGACCGAGAACACGGCGGAGCTGATCCACAGCGGCACGTCGAGCCGGTCGGTGAGGATGTCGGTGTACAGCGTGCCCGTGACGCTGACGACGACCACGGTCAGCCAGTAGGGGAAGGGGACGTACCGCTTGAGCCGCACCTGGACGGCCAGGACCGCCACGAACACCACGGTGAAGATCCAGGCCGTGTTCACCAGGCCGACGCCCAGCTTCATGTCGATCCAGTCGGCGAAGCTCTCACCGACGGTGGTGCACAGGATCTTGATCACCCAGAACCAGATGGTGACCTCGGGGACCTTGTTGAGCATGAGGCGCCCGCTGCGCGTGCGTGCTTCCGCTGTCGTTGTCATGCGGGGAGGTCTACGGGAGGAAACCTGCAAGCAACCTGACTACGTGGCCGGACGCGCGGCCGGAAGTGTCACCTCGACGTGACCACGGCCGTCCGCGATCGCGCGAACCTCCACACCGGCGGAGGCGGCGATGCGCCGGACCACCGGCAGCCCAAGACCGTACCCGTCGCCGCCGGTCACACCCGCTTCGAAGACCCGGTCGACGTCCGCGGGATCGAACCCGGGGCCGTCGTCCAGGACATCGACCACGATCGCCTCCCCTTGGAAGCGCGCGGTGATCCACACACGCGACCGGGCATGCCGCAGGCCGTTGTCCAGCAGGGGCGACAGCAGCGAGACGGCGACGTCGGGCGCCACGGCGGCCTCGGCCATCGCGGGAATGGCGACCTCGACCGCGCGGTCGGCGATCGCCTGCCGCGCGGCGCCGCGCAGACAGCACCGGGCCTCGCCGTCGGTCCGTGCGCGCGCCGCGCGCAGAATCGTCGTGATCGCCGTATCGAGGCGGTCGACCTCGCTCAGCACCGCCTTTGGCGGCACCGGCTCGCCGGACAGCTGCGCCAGCTGCGCCTCGCCCCGCAGGACCGTGAGTGGTGTGCGCAGTTCGTGGGCGATCTCATCGGTGAGCCGGCGCTCGTCCGCCAGCGCGTTGTCGACGCGCTCCAGGAGGCGGTCGAGGGTCTGTCCCAGTTCCCCGAACTCGTCGCGGGGGACTCCGAGGCCGAAGCGGCGCCCGGGTTCGTGATGGCCCCAGTCGTCGGCGCGGGCGGCCATCTCGTGCACGACCCGCAGTGCGCGGTGCACCACGAGGTGCGCGACACCGCCGGCGAGGAGGATCGTGAGGCCGCCCAGGATCAACGACAAGGTGAGGCTGCGCTGCTCGGATGTCTCGTAGGGGGTGAGGTCCACCCGGACGATCACCATGACGTGGTGGCCGTCGAGCGGGACCCGCCGCGCGTACAGGAGGTAGTCGCCGGCCGACGCGGTCTGCGACTGCCCCGAGCCCGCCAGTTCCTCGACGCGATCGACCACGGTTGCCGGTACGTTCCCGTCGATCAGGCGGCCGTCGGCGTACACCCAGGCGACCTCGTCCAATGCCTCGCTGCCGTTCTCCGTCAGTACGACACGGCCACCCTTGGCGGTGACGTTCGCCGCGACCGCCTCGGCGCGAGTACGTGCCAGATCCTGCGCGTCGGCGTCCGTCACCCGGCTCAACAGCACGTGCGAGACCACGACCAGTACCGCGACGACGCCGGTGGCGATCAGCACCGTGAGCGCGACGACCCGCTGACGGAATCCCGTCACTGCCATCGGTACCCCACGCCGCGGACGGTCACCAGACGCTCGGCCACGCCCAGCGGACCGAGCTTGGTCCGCAGCCGGCGCACGAACGAGTCGAGGGTGTTGTCGCTGACCTGCGCTCCGTGCGGCCAGCCGGCGGCGATGAGGGCGTGTCGGCGTACCGCGTCGCCCTGCGAGGCGATCAAACGGCCGAGCAGCCGGAACTCGGTCGGGGTCAGGCTCTCGCTCACCGAGCCATGGGTCACCACGTGCTTCGCCGGATCGAGGACGACCTCGCGCGGTGCGGGCGCCACGGCGGCCCGGCGCAGGAGGGCTCGGACCCGGACCAGCAGTTCCGGGATGTCGAAGGGTTTGGTCATGTAGTCGTCGGCGCCGGCCTCGAAGCCGCCCACCTTGTGGTGCAGGCCGTCCAAGGCGGTGAGCATCAACACCGGCACGTCGACGCCGCGAGCCCGAAGGGCCAGGCAGACGTCGCGGCCGTCGGCGTCCGGGAGCCCGAGATCCAGGACGACCAGATGGGGCGCCGGCACGAGCTGCCGCAGCAGGCTGCCGGCCGTGGCGGCGACCGCGACCGTGTGGCCGTCGTACTCCAGGGCGCGCTTGAGGACGCCACGGACCGCCGCGTCGTCTTCGCACACCATGATGAAAGCCACGTGCCGACCCTAGATTGTCGCGTCCCCGTTCTCCATCTGCCCTGATCGGCCTCCTGACGGTCGTGAGGCGCGCCGGCGCCGCACGCCCGTGCCCCGCCGCACCGCGACGGTCCGGCGCGACCGGCCGAGCCGCCGCGACAGCAGCGGTTCGCGGGGGACCGCCATCGGTCACATGAATCCCGTGCGGTACTCGACACCCATCGCGCCGCCCCTCGTCCCCTGGCGATCCGGGCCCGCCGTCCGCGAGTTCATCCACCGGGCCCGCGAAGAACTCGGCTGCCCGAAGGCGCGGAGGAGGAACGCGTCCGGGGCGTCGACGAGGACTCAGTAGGCGCCGCAGAAGACGCCGTACGCCCAGAGGGCCACCATGCCCCCGACGCAGAGCAGCACCACCCAGGAGCCGAGGCTCGTGTGGCGTCCCGTGCGTGCGCGCCGCGTACGTGTGCCCTGCGTGCGGGCGGAACGTATGCGGGAGCGGCGCGGGGGCGTGGACGCGGCGGCGGAGGGTGCCGCGTCCGCGGCGGTCTCCGCGAGCAGGCGCCGGCAGACCGCGGCCAGCTCCGTCGTCCCTGAGGTCAGATCGACCACGGCTTCCAGCCGGGCGGGCGCGGTCGTCCCGCCGTCCAGGATCCGGCCCGCCCGGACGAGCGCCTGGTCCCGGCCGCCGGTCGGCGCCAGGCTGATCCAGCGGCGTACGTGCTCGCCCCGGATCACGACCCCGCCACCGCGTTCGCGGTACACGGTGTGTTCCCGCCACAGGACAGCGGCCAGCTCACCGGCCGTCTGTCTGAGTGGTGTCCGCATTCCCATCCCCCTACCCATCCCCCTGTTACGAACAGACGCACGACTCTAGTGCCCGCCGGGACCCGCTCTCCCCCGCCGTGGTGCCGTGCGGTCCCGCTACGCCCCGAAGTCGTACACGGTGACCGGTATCCCCCGTGCCACCAGCCGTTCTTCTATCAACGGCTCGACCCGCGCCCACTGACCGCCCGCGAGCCCGCAGCCGATGCGCGGCATGTGCACCGACGCCCCCAGCTCCGCCGCCTTGGCGGCCAGCAGCCCGAGCGCCGCGCCGATCGCCTCGTACCGCACCGGCACTCCACCGCTCCGCCCCCGGCGCATGCCGCGCTGCCCGATCAGATTGGCCACCCATACAGAGGGAGTCACCTGGACGAACTGGGCCGCGCCGAGCCCGAAGCCGTTGCCGTTCCGCTCGCGGTGCCAGCGGCGGTACGCCGCCTCCGGCTCCGGCCAGCGGCGCGAGACGGCGAGCACGAAACCCTTCCCCCAGCCGCCCAGGTCGTTGCAGACATGCGCGACGATCTTGACGCCTTCACCGTGCGGAGCGGTGGCGTCCCCTCGTACGTACGCGATCCCGTTCATGAGCTCACCGTACGAGCGACCACTGACAATCCGGCCCGGCCCCGCCTGCCCCTGCTCTGCACGTCCCCTCCCCCGATTCCGCCCGATCCCACCGATGTTCGACGTCTTTTACAGCGGCAGTGAGACAGCAATACTGTTGAACCATGGTTCACGCGAGCGACGCGCATGACGGCGGGCAGCGGGCGGGCGCGCCCGGCGGCCCGGCCGACCCCGTCTACACCGTGGACGAGCTGGCCGCCCGCGCCGGGGTGACCGTACGGACGGTGCGGTTCTACGGGACCCGGGGGCTGCTGCCGCCGCCCGTCATCGGACCCCGCCGGGTCGGCCACTACGGGCCCGCCCATCTTTCCCGGCTCGCCCTCATCGAGGAGCTCCAGCGGCAGGGCATGACGCTCGCCGCGATCGAACGCTATCTGGAGCAGCTGCCGCCCGACCTCAGCGCGCAGGACCTGGCCGTGCACCGCGCCCTGGTGGCCTCCTGGGCGCCCGAGTCGGCGGAGGAGACCACCCGGCAGGAACTGGAACGGCGGGCCGGGCGGCCGCTCGCCGACCGGGACGTGGACCGGCTCGCCGCGATGGGGGTCCTCGACAAGGGCCCCGACCCGGACGTGTTCCGACTCGACGGGTCCTTGCTGCGGCTCGGCGTGGAGCTGCTCGACGTACCCATCGAGCACGAGACGATCCTGGCCTCGCGCACCGTCCTCCTGGAGCACGCCCGCAGCGCGGCGCACGAGCTGGCGCGGCTGTTCCGGGAGCAGGTGTGGAACCCGTACCGGGAGAGCGGAGAGGACCCGGACCACCTCAGCGCGATGAAGTCGCTCTCGGCGCATATGCAGCCGATGGTGGTCCAGGCCCTCGTCACGGCCTTTCAGCGGTCCCTCAGCGAGGAGCTGAGGAGCGCGTTCAGGACACCGCCACCGCCGGCGTCCTGAACGCGCCCGCCCGAGCCCCGGCCGCACCCGCCGATCGGGCCCGCCCGTACTCGCAGGCCACGCCGACTACTACGCCGACGGCGCGTCCGTGAAGACCTCGCCCCGCTCGGCCTTCTCCACCAGGAGGGCGGGCGGAGTGAAGCGCTCGCCGTAGGTGGCGGCCAGCTCGCGCGCCCGCGCCACGAAGCCGGCGACGCCGCCCTCGTATCCGTTGACGTACTGGAGCACACCGCCGGTCCACGCCGGGAAGCCGATGCCGAGGATGGAACCGATGTTGGCGTCGGCGACCGAGGTCAGCACGCCCTCCTCGACGAGCCGCACGGTGTCGATGGCCTCGGCGAAGAGCATCCGCTCCTTCATGTCCGTGAACGGGATCTCCGCGTCCGGCTTGGCGAAGTGCTCGCGCAGCCCCGGCCACAGCTTGCCGCGCGTGCCGTCCTCGCCGTACTCGTAGAAGCCGGCGCCGCCGCTGCGGCCCGGGCGGCCGAACTCGTCGACCATACGGTCGACGACGGCCTCGCCGGGGTGCGCGACCCAGGTGCCGCCGGCCTCCTCGACGGCCTTCTTCGACTCGTTGCGGATCTTGCGGGGCAGGGTGAGGGTCAGCTCGTCCATGAGGGAGAGCACCTTGGCCGGGTAGCCGGCCTGCGCGGCGGCCTGCTCGACGGAGGCGGGCTCGATGCCCTCGCCGACCATGGCGACACCCTCGTTGATGAACTGTCCGATCACCCGGGAGGTGAAGAAGCCGCGCGAGTCGTTGACGACGATCGGCGTCTTGTTGATCTGCCGGACCAGGTCGAAGGCGCGGGCCAGGGCCTCGTCGCCGGTGCGCTCGCCCTTGATGATCTCGACCAGCGGCATCTTGTCGACCGGCGAGAAGAAGTGGAGACCGATGAAGTCGGCCTGCCGCTCGACGCCCTCGGCGAGGGTGGTGATGGGCAGGGTGGAGGTGTTGGAGCACAGCAGCGCGTCGGGCTCGACGACGTGCTGGATCTCCTGGAACACCTTGTGCTTGAGCGCGGTGTCCTCGAAGACCGCCTCGATGACGGCGTCGCAGCCGGCCAGGTCGGCCACGTCGCCGGTCGGGGTGATCAGACCGAGCAGGGCGTCGGCCTTCTCCTGGGTGGTACGGCCCTTGGCGACGGCCTTGGCGCACAGCTTCTCGGAGTACGCCTTGCCCTTGGCGGCGGCCTCGGTGCTGACGTCCTTGAGGACGACCTCGATGCCGGCGCGGGCGCAGGAGTACGCGATGCCGGCGCCCATCATGCCGGCGCCGAGCACGGCGACCTTGCGGACCGGGCGCGCGGCGATGCCCTGCGGACGGTTGGCGCCGGAGTTGACGGCCTGGAGGTCGAAGAAGAACGCCTGGATCATGTTCTTCGCGGTCTGGCCGGTGACCAGCTCGGTGAAGTAGCGGCTCTCGATGGTGAGCGCGGTCTCGAAGTCGACCTGGGAGCCCTCGACGGCCGCCGCCATGATGTTGCGGGGCGCCGGGTAGGGCGCGCCGTTCAGCTGCTTGCGCAGGTTGGCGGGGAAGGCCGGGAGGTTGGCGGCGAACTTCGGGTTCGACGGGGTGCCGCCGGGGATCCGGTAGCCGGGCACGTCCCAGGGCTGACGCGACTCGGGGTGGGCGTCGATGAAGGCGCGGGCCTTCGCGAGCAGGTCCTCCGGGGTCTCGGCCAGCTCGTGCACGAGGCCGCTCGCGAGCGCGCGCTTCGGGTTGTACTGGGTGCCCTGGAGGAGCACCTTCAGCAGGGCGTCGGTGATGCCCATGAGGCGTACGGTGCGGGCGACGCCGCCGCCGCCCGGGAGCAGGCCGAGGGTGACCTCGGGCAGGCCGATCTTGGAGCCGGGCGCGTCGAGGGCGATCCGGTGGTGGGAGGCGAGCGCGATCTCGTAGCCGCCGCCGAGCGCGGCGCCGTTGATCGCGGCGACGACGGGCTTGCCGAGGGTCTCGATACGGCGCAGCGCGTCCTTCATCTCCAGGCCGGCCTCGAAGATCGGCCGGGCGTCCTCGGGGCCGGCCTTGATCATGTCCTTGAGGTCGCCGCCGGCGAAGAAGGTCTTCTTCGCGGAGGTGTAGATGATGCCGCGGATGGAATCCTTCTCCGCCACGGCGCGGTCGGCGACGGCCTTGATGGAGGCCCGGAACGCCTGGTTCATGGTGTTCGCGGACTGGTCCGGGTCGTCGAGGACGAGGGTGACGACGCCGGTCTCGTCCTGCTCCCAGCGGATGGTGGTGCTCTCGCTCATGACTGATGCTTCTCCGTAAGAGGGGTTCGGACCGGGCGGTCAGAAGCGCTCGACGCGCTCGACGATGGTGGCGATGCCCATGCCGCCGCCGACGCACAGGGTGACGAGGCCGTAGCGCTTGCCCTGGCGCTCCAGCTCGTCGACGACGGTGCCGAGGATCATCGCGCCGGTGGCGCCGAGCGGGTGGCCGAGCGCGATGGCGCCGCCGTTGACATTGATCTTGTCGAGGGAGACGCCCATGTCCTGGGCGAAACGCAGGACGACGGCCGCGAAGGCCTCGTTGATCTCGATCAGGTCGATGTCGTCGATGGTGAGTCCGGCCTTGGCGAGCGCCTTGCGGGCGGCGGGGGCGGGGCCGGTGAGCATGATGGTCGGCTCGGAGCCGGAGACGGCGGCGGAGACGATCCGGGCGCGCGGCGTGAGCCCGTAGCGCTCGCCGGTCGCCTGCGAGCCGATGGCGACGAGGGAGGCGCCGTCGACGATGCCGGAGGAGTTGCCGGCGTGGTGGACGTGGTCGATCGCCTCGACCCAGTGGTACTTCTGCAGCGCGACGGCGTCGAAGCCGCCGAGTTCGCCGATGTCCGCGAAGGACGGCTTGAGGCGGCCGAGGGAGTCGGCCGTGGTGCCGGGGCGCATGTGCTCGTCGTGGTCGAGGACGGTGAGACCGGCGCGGTCCTTGACGGGGACGACGGAGCGGTCGAAGCGGCCGGCCTTCCAAGCCTCGGCGGCGCGCTCCTGGGAGAGGGCCGCGTACTCGTCGACGTCCCGGCGGGTGAAGCCGCCGAGGGTGGCGATGAGGTCGGCGCCGATGCCCTGGGGCACGAAGTTGGTGGCGATGTTGGTCATCGGGTCGGCGAACCAGGCGCCGCCGTCGGAGGCCATCGGGACGCGCGACATGGACTCGACGCCACCGGCCAGGACCAGGTCCTCCCAGCCGGAGCGGACCTTCATCGCGGCCATGTTGACGGCTTCGAGGCCGGAGGCGCAGAAGCGGTTCTCCTGGACGCCGGCGACGGTGTCGGGCAGACCGGCGGCGATGGCGGCGATCCGCGCGATGTCGGAGCCCTGGTCGCCGACGGGGCCGACGACACCGAGGACGATGTCGTCGATGGCGGCCGGGTCGAGGCCGGGCTGGCGGGCCTGGATCTCCTGGATCAGGCCGACGACCAGGTCGATCGGCTTGGTGCCGTGCAGGGCCCCGTTGGCCTTGCCGCGGCCGCGCGGGGTGCGGATCGCGTCGTAGACGTACGCTTCGGTGGTCACGGTGGTGCCTTTCACATGAGGGTCGGATGCGAGGGCCGGGCGGCCGGCGGTGCATCGGGGCCGGGGGCGCTCGCGGAGGTCGGGGGGCGGGCCCGGGGCCGTCCGGGCGGGTCGGCTGGCCGGCTGCGGGGTCAGCCGAGCAGGGAGCGGCCGATGATCTCCTTCATGATCTCGGTCGTCCCGCCGTAGATGGTCTGGATCCGGCCGTCGGTGTAGGCCCTGGCCACCGGGAATTCGCTCATGTAGCCGTATCCGCCGTGCAGTTGCAGACACCGGTCGGCGACCCGCTTGTGCAGCTCGGTGGCCCACCACTTGGCCATCGAGGCGTTCACCGCGTCCAGGCCGGTGCCCGTCGGGTCGATGTGCTCTTCGACGCAGCGGTCGACGAAGGTGCGGGTGACGGCGCACTCGGTGGCCATCTCCGCGATCTCGAAGCGGATGTGCTGGAGCTTGGCCAGCGGGCGGCCGAAGGCCTCGCGCTCCTTGACATACGCGGTGGTCAGCTCCAGGAGGTGCTCGGCGCCCGCGATGGCGGCGACGGCGATGGCAAGCCGTTCCTGGGCGAGGTTGGTCATCAGATGGACGAAGGCCCCGTTGAGCTCGCCGAGCAGGTTCTCCTTGGGGACGCGGACGTCGTGGAAGAAGAGTTCGGCGGTGTCCTGGGCCTTCTGGCCGATCTTGTCGAGGTTGCGGCCGCGCTCGAAACCCTCCATGCCGCGTTCGACGACCAGGAGGGACAGCCCGTGCGCGCCGCCCTCGGGGGTCGTCTTGGCGACGACAATCACCAGGTCGGCGAGGATGCCGTTGGAGATGAAGGTCTTGGACCCGTTGAGAATCCAGTGGTCGCCTCGGTCCTCGGCGCTGGTGCGGATCCCCTGGAGGTCGGAACCGGCGCCGGGCTCGGTCATCGCGATGGCGCTGATGATCTCGCCGCTGCAGAAGCCGGGCAGCCAGCGGCGCTTCTGCTCCTCGGTGGCGAGCGAGGTGAGGTACGGGCCGATGATGTCGTTGTGCAGCCCGATGGCGAGGCCGGGGGTGCCGGCCCGGGTGAACTCCTCGGCGAGGACGACGGCGTAACGGAAGTCGGGGATCCCGCCGCCGCCGTACTCCTCGTCGACGTCGAGACCGAGCAGCCCCTGCCGCCCGGCGGCCCGCCACACCTCGCGGGAGACGACGCCGTCCTTCTCCCACTGCTCGTAGTGCGGCAGCACCTCCTTGGCGAGGAAGGTGCGGACGGTCGCGCGGAACGCCTCGTGGTCGTCGGTGTAGAGCCGGCGCTTCATGCCTGCTGCTCCTTGGCGTCGTCGGGGTGGAGGTCGTCGGGACGGGAGTCACCGGGGCGAAGATCGCCGGGACGGGAGTCGCCGGAGTGGGGGCCGCCGGGTTGGAGTGCGGGAACGTCCCAGTCGCGGGCGACCTCGTCGGTGTCGGCGCCCGGCAGGACGGGGCCGGTGCGGACCGTGCCGGGGGTCGCGGAGAAGCGGGGCGCGGGCGCGGGCTGGACCAGGCCGGCGTGTTCGACGAAGGTGCCGCGCGCGGCGAGGTGCGGGTGCGTGGGGGCCTCGCGCAGGGAGAGGACGGGGGACACACAGGCGTCGGTGCCCTCGAAGACGGCCGTCCACTCCGCGCGCGTACGGGTGCGGAAGCGATCGGCGACGGCGGCACGCAGTTCGGGCCAGCGTGCGAGGTCGGCGCGCGCCCCGGCGGTCTCCCCGAGGCCGAGCAGCCGGGTGAACTCGTCGTAGAACCGCTGTTCCAACGCGCCGACGGCCATGTAACCGCCGTCGGAGGTCTCGTACGTCCCGTAGAAGGGGCAGCCGCCGTCGAGCAGATTCACCCCGCGCCGGTCCTGCCAGCCACCGGCGGCCAGCATGCCGTGGATCATGGTGGCGAGGTGGGCGGAGCCGTCGACGATGGCGGCGTCGACGACCTGGCCCTCACCGTGTTCGCGGGCGTGCCGGAGCGCGGCGAGGATGCCGATGACGAGGTAGAGGGAGCCTCCGGCGTAGTCGCCGACCAGGTTGGCGGGGACGGTGGGCGGCCCCTCGGGGTCGGGGCCGATCATGCCGAGGGTGCCGGTGACGGCGAGATAGCCGATGTCGTGCCCGGCGCTGGGGGCGAGCGGTCCGTCCTGGCCCCAGCCGGTCATCCGGCCGTAGACAAGCCGGGGGTTACGGGCCAGACAGGCGTCGGGGCCGACGCCGAGGCGTTCGGCGACGCTGGGGCGGTAGCCCTCGATGAGGACGTCGGCGCGGGCGACCAGGTCGAGCACGGTCGCCGGGCCGTCGGCGGCCTTGAGGTCGACGAGCACGGACCGCTTGTTGCGGTTGGTGAGGTCGTACGCGGGGTCGATGCCGAGGCCCGCCCCGCCGGGGCGGTCGACGCGCACGACGTCGGCGCCGAGGTCGGCGAGGAGCATGGCGGCGAAGGGCCCGGGGCCGATGCCGGCGAGTTCGACCACGCGGACGCCGTCGAGCGGACCGGTGCGGGACTGGCCGGGTGTCGTCATCGGGCCCCCAGGGAGGTGCGGCGGGTGAGCGCAAGTGTGTGACATCAATGCTGTAACACCGAAGATGCTAGGAACGTGTTCCACTCCGCACAAGCCCCCGGGCCGAGCAAGCGCTTACCCCGACGGGATCGGACGCTTCGGCGCCCGGCGAGGCCGGACGCGTCCGCTAGAGTCCGCCGACGACATGCGCGCCGGGGGCGCGAGCGAAGGCGAGGGGCTGTGGGGACTGGGGTGGAGGCCGGCATGGAGAGCGGTGCGACAAGGGCGACCGAGGCCGCCGAGGCGACGGAGGCGACGGAACGGTCGTACGACGTGGTTCTCTTCGGGGCGACCGGGTTCGTGGGCGAACTCACCGCGGAGTATCTGGCCGAGCACGCGCCGGAGGGCTGCCACTGGGCCCTGGCGGGACGCGGCCACGACCGGCTCACGGCGCTGCGCGACCGGCTCGCCTCGCGGTGGCCGCACTGCGCCGCGCTGCCGCTGCTCGTCGCGGACAGCGAGGACCCCGCGTCGCTGCGCGCGCTCGCCCGCTCCGCGCGGGTCGTGGCGAGCACGGTCGGGCCCTACATCCGGTACGGGGAAGGGCTGGTCGCCGCGTGCGCGGAGGCCGGCACCGACTATCTGGACCTCACCGGGGAACCGGAGTTCGTGGACCTGATGTACGTACGCTACGACGCGCTCGCCCGCGAAACCGGCGCCCGCCTCGTACACGCCTGCGGCTTCGACTCCATCCCGCACGACCTGGGCGTCTACTTCACCGTGCGACAGCTGCCCGAGGGGGTGCCGCTGCGGATCGACGGCTTCGTCCGGGCCGGCGCGCTCATCTCGGGCGGCACGTTCGCCTCGGCCCTCGGCGCCTTCGGACGCGGCCGGGAGATGCTGAGCGCGGCACGCGAACGGCGGCTGCACGAACCGAGGTCGGTGCGCCGACGGGCCCGAGCGCCTCTCGGCGGGCCGCGCTTCAGCCGGGAGACCGGCACCTGGGCGCTGCCGCTGCCCACCCTCGATCCGCAGGTGGTGATCCGATCGGCACGGGCCATCGACCGCTACGGACCGGACTTCCGCTACCGCCACTTCGCCTCGCTGAAGTCCCTGTTGGTGGCGCTGGGCGGCACGACGGCAGTCGGCACGGGCCTGCTGGCCGCCCAAGTCCCCACCGTGCGCGCATGGCTGACGGAGCGTTACAAGTCAGGGAAGGGCCCGAGCGCCAAACTCAGGGCACGCAGCTGGTTCTCCGTCCGCTTCGTCGGGGAGGGCGGCGGCCGGCGGGTCTTCACCGAAGTGTCGGGCGGCGACCCGGGCTACGACGAGACGGCGAAGATGCTCGCCGAGTCGGCACTCTGCCTCGCCCACGACCCGCTGCCGATGACGTCCGGACAGGTCACCACGGCGGTCGCGATGGGTGACGCACTGCTCGACCGGCTGCGGGCGGCGGGGCTGCGCTTCCGGGTGGCGCACACGAACTGAGCGGGTACGAAGCGAGTACGAACCGAGCGGGCGCGGCGGGATGGTGGCGCCGCGCTCGGGGCACGCCGCCGTACGGGGCGCGCGAGGCTCAGTGCCGTACGAGACAGAACGGGTGGCCGGCCGGGTCCGCGTAGATACGCCAGGCCCGGTCGCCCTCGTCGCCGTCGAGCCGCCGGGCGCCGAGCGCGAGGACCGCCTCGTGCGCGGCGTCCAGGTCGCCGACCCGTACATCGATGTGGAACTGCTGCTCCGGCGCGCCCCACACCGGCGGCCGGTGGTCCGCCACCCCTTGGAAGGCGAGCACCGGGGCGCCCGAGGCGTCGTGCAGGGTGGCCCAGGCGTCACCGACCGCCCACTGGGGATCGGGCCGGTTGATCTCGCCGCCGAGCAACCGCTGGTAGAAGCGGGCCAGTTCCCCTACGTCGGTGCAGTCGAGCACGAGGCACTGGAAGGTACCGATCGCGGAGGGAAGGGCCGCAGTGGGAGAAGTCATGGCCCCCACCCTGCCGCTCCGGTTCACGCCCCCGGTATCCGTACGGGTACTCACGGATACTCAGTCGGCCCCTGTCACTCAGACGCCGCGGTCCCGGTCTTGGTCTCGGCCTCGGCATCCGCTGCCGAGAGCGCTTCGGCGAGGGCCTGCCGGCAGAGGGCGTCGGCGTGCCGAGTTGTCTCGGGCAGGCGGTAGCGCGGGCTGAGCCGCAGGGTGTGCTCCGAGGCCCGGTCCAGCCAGACCCGGTGGCCGACCGAGACGTAGACCGGCTTGACCCCGGCGCGGGTGCGCAGCGCGCGCCCGACGGTCTCGCCGTCGGCGACAAGGGCGCTGAACGCGCCGCGCTCCGGGCCCGGTTGCTCGTAGGTGAAGGTGAACGGATTCTTCGCGACCCCGATCGACGGCAGACCGGTGACCACCCCGAGGTGGCTGGCGAGGCCGAAGCGGCGGGGGTGGGCGAGCCCGTATCCGTCGCAGACCAGCAGCCCTGGGTCGGCGGCGAGCCGGCCGAGGGCGGCGAGCACGGTGGGGATCTCCCGGAAGGCGAGCAGCCCGGGTACGTACGGGAAGGAGACCCGGCCGACGGCGGTGGCCCGCTCGACCACCTCCAGGCTGCGCGCGTCGAGGACCACGGCCGCGGCGGCGACCAGGTCGCGCTCGTCGTCGTAGGCCACGTCGACCCCGGTGACATGCCCCGTCCCGGGCTCGGGCCCCTCCTCCCCCGTCACCAGCCGGCCGCGGAGTTCCTCCTGCACGGCCAGCGCCGCGCCCTCGTCGGCGGGCCACCCCTCGGGAATCTCGATGATCTTCATGCCCCGGACCCTACGCGGCGCCCGTGGGATCGCGCGCGGCCGTTGTCGGACCCGTACGGCACGCTCGGGCCATGACCGAAGAAGAGTTCTGGCGCTTGATCGAGGCCCACCGGCCCGCCGGCGAGGATCCCGATGCCGAGGGGCTGGCCGCGGCCCTGACCGAACGGCTGCGCGGCGGGCCGGTGTCGATGGTGATCGGCTTCGCCGAGCAGCTCTCCCGGCTGCTGTACCTGCTCGACGGCCCCGCCTGGGGCGAGCTGGGGCAGCAGTCCGGCGACTCGTTCCTGTACACCCGCGCGGCCGTGGTGGCGGCGGGACGTGCGGAGTACGAGCGGACCCTCGCCGATCCGTCGGCCTTCGCCCCGTACGCGGAAGACCTCGTCTGGGCGGAGCCGCTGCTGTACGTGCCGGACCGGGCGTACAAGGAGCCGGCCGGGGAGGAGTGGGGGCGAGAGACCCGGTACTCGTACGAGTCGTACTCCAACACCAGTGCCTGGGTGGGTGCTTGCGGCGAGACGTAGGCTGACCGGCATGTTCGTACTGGAGTTGACCTACACGGCGCCGATCGAGCGGATCGACGCGTTGCTGACCGAGCATGTCGCGTGGCTGGAAGCGCGGTACGCGGAGGGGGTGTTCCTGGCCTCGGGCCGCAAGGAGCCGCGTGAGGGCGGGGTGATCCTGGCCGCCGGGGTCGGCCGCGCGGAGATCGAGAAGATCGCGGCGACCGACCCGTTCAGCGTCGGGGGCGTGTGCACGTACCGGATCGTCGAGTTCCACGCCACCAAGACGGCGGACGGACTGGCGGCGTTCCGGGAGGAGTTGCCCGCCTAGGACCCGCCGCCCGGACCGAGCGGGGTCCCGGGGCGGGCCGAGTCCGGTCGTGGGGGGGGGGGGGGGGGCGCGCCCCCCCCCCGCCCCCCGCCGGGCCGCCCCGCACCGACCCCCGGCGGGACCG
>NZ_JBICVG010000012.1:0-5573 GCF_043198875.1 Streptomyces sp. NPDC048718 | reverse complement strand
CCGCCCGCCGCGGCCCCCCGCCCCGCGCGCGCGCCGCGCCCCCCCCCCCCCCCCCCCCCCCCCCCCCCCCCCCCCCCCCCCCCCCCCCCCCGCCCCGGAGCGGAACTAACGGACGACCGACCGGGCGATCCGGCCCTTCTCGCCGGAGGCCCAGCAGGCGCCGTCGGCGGTGCAGGACACCGTGTCGTACGAACCGGTGTCGACGGTGCGCCAGGTGCGGCCGCCGTCGGTGGTGAGGTCGGTGCCGGTGGGGCCGACGGCCAGGGCGGTGGACTTCGCGTGCGGGAGCCAGGCGACGCCCGAACGGTAGGCGGACGGCGGGGTGGCCGAGGCGGTCCAGCCGCGTCCGCCGTCGCCGGTCACGGCTGCGGCCCGCGGGGAGGCCTGGTCCGGGCGGTAGTCGCCGCCGACCGCGAGACCGTGCCGGCGGTCGCGGAAGGCGAGCCCGAAGACGCCCTTGGCGCCTTCTCCCGCCGGGATCGTCGTCTCGGTCGCGGTCCAGGTGAGGCCTCGGTCCGCCGAGTGCAGTACGCGCCCTGCGGGGCCCCCGCCGGTCGCCAGCCATACGTCCTTGGGGCCGGACGACACCAGGCACTGGCCGCTCGCCGCGAAGCCGGCCTCGCCGGGCCGGGCGGCGGGCATGCCGGCATCCGGGAGCACCCGCCAGGACCGGCCGCCGTCGCCGGTCGACAGGATGCGGAACTTGCCGTCCACGGGGTCGCCCATGGCCAGCCCGTGACGGTGGTCGAAAAAGGTCATGCAGTCGTAGAAGGCGCGCGGGTCGGTGTTGCGGAAGGACTCGGTCCAGGTCTGCCCGCCATCCTCGGTGCGCAGCACCCGGGACGCCTCGCCCTCGCCGATCGCGAGCACCACGGCCCGCCGGGCGTCGAACGCCTCGACATCGCGGAACTCCAGCTCCCCGGCCCCGGCCGGAGAGACGTTTCGCCAGCTCTGTCCGCCGTCGGCGGTGCGCAGCACCGTCCCCTTCGAACCCGCCGCCCAGGCCACCGAACGGCTCACCGCGGCGAGGCCGCGGAACCGGGCGTCCGTGCCGGTCGTGGTGAGCTGCCACGCGCCCGGCGCCGGCTCCCGCGCACCGGCCGGAGCCGCGCCGACCGGAGCCGCACCGGCCGGAACTGCGGGCGCCAGGGCCAGCACGGCCCCGGCCAGCCCGAGAGCCGCCACCAGTCGCCGCGCCCGCGTGCTCTTCTGTCTCGTCTTCCCCATGGACATCATGGCGGGCGAAGCTAGCCCACCGGGAAGATCCCGTCCAGAGTGCGCACCGGACCTCGTCTTCCTAGGCTGGGAGGTATGACCGACCGCAGCGGGTCAGACCCGGTCCCGGACGAGAAGCCCAAGATCGACGAGAAGCCGAAGGTCAAGGAGTACGACGGCGCGGGCATCACCGTCACCTTCGAACCGCGCCGCTGTCTGCACGCCGCCGAGTGCGTACGTGGACTGCCGAGCGTCTTCGACCTGGAGCAGCGGCCTTGGGTGCAGCCCGGCAAGGCGGCCCCCGACGAGGTCGCCGAGGTGGTGCGGCGCTGCCCGTCGGGCGCGCTGCAGTACCGTCCGGCGGACGACTCGGCCGAGCCCGGCGACACGCCCACCACCGTGCGCCGCATGCCGGATGGGCGGCTGCTGATGCGCGGCGATCTGCGGGTGAGTACCGGCGTGGGAGAGCGGCGCGAGACGCGGGTGGTGCTGTGCGGCTGCGGCGCCTCGGGCAACCAGCCGTACTGCGATCACTCGGGTCCCTGCGCGGACGGCGCCTTCGACCGTGCCGACGAGCGCTGACGCGGAGCGCGGGGAACGTACGCGGGGAACATGGCCGGCTGGCGGGTGCACGCCGGAGGTACAGCGGAGCGCCGTCGGCCGCGGACGGTGGCAGGCCGGAACGGCGTCAGCGGACGGTGGGCGGCGTCAGGCCCGGCGGGCCCGGCGGGCGGTGAACACGCGGGTGAAATGGGGTCTGTTCGGCGTTCGGGGAGGAACGCGGCGGACGGTGACGCAGCTCACGTGCCCCTTCGGTAGACGTTCCGATGCTCTTGTTCGTCCTTCTGTGTGTCAGGGAGATATCAGAACGTAGCCGCGCGACAGGAGGCCGATCCATGTCCCCCACCGTCTTCGAGCAGCCCGTGCAGGCCCGGCTGGTGGCGTCCGCACCGCGGACGGAGGCAGTCGCCGCCACCCTTCGGTACGACCGCGCCGACCCGTATGCCGTGAGCATGGCCTTCCCACCGCTCGCGACCCTCGAAGGGGTCGAGGTGTCATGGGCCTTCGGACGCGAACTGCTCGCCGAGGGCGTGGAGGGACCGGCCGGAGTCGGCGACGTACGGCTGCGGCCGTACGGCGACGACCGCACGGTCGTCGAGTTCCACGCGCCCGAGGGCGTGGCCATGGTGCATGTCCGTACGGAGGAGCTGCGCCGTTTTCTGGAGCGTTCGCAGCACGTGGTGCCCTGGGGCCGGGAGCACCAGTACCTGGACTGGGACGCGAACTTGGCGCGCCTGCTGAAGGAGCGCCCGTAACGCCGCCCGACCCTCGCCGTCCCGGCCGCCGGTAATTCGATTGCGGCGGCCGACGGCGCCGTCCTAGCCTTCTTCTCGGCCCCTTGTAGTCGCCCGATCGGAGAAGGCCGTTGCTCTTCTGAGGTTCGAGACACCGTGCCGCGCGTGCCGCCCCGCCGCCGCGTGTGCCGTCCTCGACCTCGGCGTATGAGCGAACGAGCACTGCTGTCCGTCAGCCGCTCCGTCACGGCCTTCGTCCGCGCCCCGGTGTCTCACACGCGTCCCTGACCGTGAACCGCTACCGGGAGGCCTCACATGGCGACCCATCCCACTTTTCTCACCTGCACGAACCTTTCCTTCTCCTGGCCCGACGGAACGAAGGTCCTCGATGATTTCCGGCTGACCATCGGCCCCGGCCGGACCGGCTTGGTCGGCCTCAACGGGGCTGGCAAATCGACTCTGTTGAAGCTGCTCGCCGGGGACCTCGTCCCGGCGGCGGGCACCGTCCGCGCCGCCGGCGACATCGGGTACCTGCCGCAGAACCTGGTGCTGGACACCGGCCTGCGGGTCGGCGAAGTCCTCGGCATCGAGCGGATCCGTGCGGCGCTGCACGCGATCGAGTCGGGCGACACCGCGGAGGAACACTTCGCGGCCGTCGGCGACGACTGGGACGTGGAGGAGCGGGCGCGGGCCGTGCTCGACCAGCTCGGCCTCGCCCACATCGGCCTGGACCACACGGTCGGCGAGATCTCGGGTGGCGAATCGGTGCTGCTGCGGCTCGCCGCGCTGCTGCTCGCCCGGCCGGAGATCCTGCTGCTCGACGAGCCGACGAACAATCTCGATCTGTTCGCCCGACGCCGGCTGTACGAGGCCGTGGACGCCTGGAACGGGGTGCTCGTCGTGGTCAGCCACGACATCGAACTCCTGGAACGCGTCGATCAGATCGCCGATCTGCGGGACGGCGAGGTCACCCTGTACGGCGGCACCTGGTCCGACTACCGCAGGGCACTCGCGGTCGAACAGGAGGCGGCCGAACGGATGGTGCGGGTCGCCGAGGCCGACGTCCAGCGGCAGAAGCGGGAACTGTCCGATGCTCACGCGAAGTTGGCACGCCGCAGGCGTTACGGACAGAAGAGCTTCGAGAACCGGGTGGCGCCGAAGATCGTCGCCAACAACCGCAAGGCCGCCGCCGAGGTGTCGTCCGGGAAGCACCGGGCGGTGCACACGGAACGGCTGGCCGAGGCGCGTTCCCGGCTGGACGCGGCGGTGGAGGCGGTGCGGGACGACGACGAGATCCGGATCGAACTTCCACGCACGAAGGTCCATCCGGGCGGGGACGTCCTGCTGCTGCGGGATCTGGAGCTGCCGCACGGGGCACGGATCGACGGAGGGTTCGAGCTGCGGGGACCGGAGCGGGTCGCGCTGCTGGGCCGGAACGGGGCCGGCAAGACGACCTTGCTGCGAACGATCGCGGGCGAACTGACGCCGGTGGCGGGCGAGATGGCGGTGCATGTGCCGCTGCGTTTCCTGCCGCAGCGACTGGATCTGCTGAACGACGGGCTGAGCGTGGTGGAGAACGTGGCGCGGTTCGCCCCTGCGGCCACGCCCAATGAGATCCGGGCGCGACTGGCCCGGTTCCTGTTCCGGGGCGCCCGGGCGGACCGGCTGGTGGAGACGCTGTCGGGCGGCGAACGCTTCCGCGCGACGCTGGCGGCACTGCTGCTCGCGGAGCCGGCACCACGGCTGCTGATGCTCGACGAGCCGACCAACAACCTGGACATGGCCTCGGTGCACAGCCTGACGGTGGCGCTGGAGGCCTTCGAAGGTGCGCTGGTCGTGGCGAGCCACGACGTCACGTTCCTGCGGTCGCTGGGGATCACCCGCTGGCTGATGCTCGACGGCACACTGCGGGCGACGACGGCGGAGGCGGCTTGGGAGGGGGAGGGGATGGGGTCGTCGGATGAGTGAGTGCTGAGTGCTGAGTGCTGAACGCCAGGGCTTGTCCGGTGGGTTGCGGCTGGGCGAGGCTCTGGCGGGGCGGCATGGGATCTCTGGGGAGAGAGCGTGCTGGTGGGTGGGCGGGGTGTACGTGTCTGAGCGCGAGGTGCGAGTGGGGTGTGACGTGGTGTCCGCCCTCCTTCCGAGAGTCGCGCCTTCCAGCACCGCGTCAAGGGCGCTCCTTCGTCGCGTCACTGCGTGATGGGCTGCGCCCACCCTTGACCCGGCGCCTCCAGGCGCGAAAGACACTCTCGGAGGGCGGACCAGGGGAAAGGTCCACGCGGGGGCTGGCTTGTCCGTCGGCCGCCGTGAGCGGGTGGCGGGTGCGTGGGGAGGGGTCCGGGTATCGCTCCGGTGGTTCCGTTGCCCGTCCGCCGGTGGGGTGGGGCTCGGTTTGCAGCCCGGGCCGGTGAGACCGCGCCCGCCGGCCCGGGGTGCGCAACAGTGAAATGGGGCGGCCCGGCCCGGCTCAGCGAATGACCGCCGTCGGTGAGCTGGGATTCATGCCCCGCTGGTCACCGCCCGGTGGTACTGAAGAATCGCCGAGCGCACGGGCATCACCCCCGCGTGCGCGGGGACACTGCGAGTCGACCGGGACCTCCCGCCTCGGATGGGGACCACCCCCGCGTGCGCGGGGAGCACAGGAGCCGACCTGCAGCTTCCCATCGTCAGACCCCGGATTTTACCCACTTTGCCAAGGCGCGACGTAAGTCGAAATCCCCGCCGAAAATGGGACGGGAGTGAACTCCTGCGACGACAGAGGCACCCCCGGACGCTCGCGAGCGCCCTTACTCACCCGCCCCGGGATGGAAGGCGCGACTCCGCACCCGCCGTGGGGCTGGTGTGAACTCGTGTGACTCCAGAGGCGATCCAGCCGGGCTCGGCCACCGCGCGAGCGGGGTTTCCTCCGTCCTCACCCGCCGGGAATGACCAGCGGGGCATGAATCCCCGCCACACGACGGCGGCCGGCCGCCGAGACGGCCCGGGCCGCCCCATTCCACGGCCGCGCACCCCGAACCGGCGGACAGAGTCCCACCCAGCCCGGCTACAAACCGAGCCCCACCC
>NZ_JBICVG010000011.1:0-291968 GCF_043198875.1 Streptomyces sp. NPDC048718 | reverse complement strand
ACCGCGGCGGCGAACGGAGCGATCTTCGCCTCCGCCAGCGAGCGGACCGTCTCCCGGAGCATCTCGTGCTCCTCGGACAGGCGATACAGGTCGAAGTCCTTGGCCATGTTCCGGGGCTCCCCTTGTGGTGCGGGTGGTGTGGGTGCGACGTGCGGTGCGGAGGGTGCGCGACACCTTCTGGCACTGAGTACCCTCAGCAAAACACACTCAGTGCCGCGATGCTACACCCGGGCCACCTCGCACCTCTGGTGCCCGCCTCCCGGCCACCCGCGCCACGCCAGATCTCCTGGCCGGCAGCGGCCGCAGGCGCACGGTATGCGGCTCCACGCCGCCCCCGCGCCGGAACGGATTCAGGGCGCGAGTCCGTCACGTCGCGCCCCCGGGAAAGAGCGGAACGGGACATTCCAGGAAGCCAGGCTGCCAGATCAGGGCCTCGGTGCCGCACCCCAGTGGCACGGCGTACCCACCCTGCCCCCGTGAGTGCGGGCCCACCCCCGGAGGCACCGCGAGTGCGGGCCGGGCACCTGACGAGGCCAGAACTACCGGGCTGCCCCCTGTCCCTGTGAGTGCGGGCCGGGCACCTGCCGTTACGTCTGACCGCAGGTCGCTGTGTACGGCCGAGTGAGCCGAAGGGGTGCGTCGGGGGAACAGTGCCGAACGCGCACAGGCCCGCGAGGAACGAGTGGGCCGAGCACGATCGGTGCTGTGAGTCCGACTCCAGCACCCCGGAGGTGAACCGAGGCACAAAAAGGCCAGCGCGGCGCAAACAACATGCGCCCACCCGTAGCCGCCTCGCGCACGTGCGGGCCGCACACCAGCCGCCGCGCTTACATGCGGGCCTCGCCCTCGCCGCCTCGCTTACGTACAAGCCGCACCCCCGCCGTCTCACGCTCGTGCGGGCCTCGCCCCCGCCGCCTCGCTTACCTACAAGCCACACCCCAGCCGTCTCACGCTCGTGCGGGCCTCGCCCTCGCCGCCTCGCTTACGTACAAGCCGCACCCCAGCCGCCTCGGACCCGTACAAGCCCAGCCCCAGCCGCCAGCCTCACCCACGGGCCCACCCCAGCCGTCCCGCACCCGTGCGTACCCCGTACCCCCTCACCCACTCCGGATGTCCCGCACCGAACCGGTCAGTAGGATGAAGGACTGGACGGAAGCGGACCGGTGCGCGAACAGCGCGGGAACAACGGTCGCGCCAGAGGGGGACCGGCGCGGGGCGGCCGGGGCCGGGAGAGGACGATGGCGTGACGGACCGAAGCGGCGCACACGGGGCGGAGCCCGCCCCGCGCAGACGCGGCCAGGGCGAACTGGAGGCCCAGGTCCTCGCCGTACTGAAGAACGCGCCCGCCCCCGTCCCCGTGGTCTGGGTCCAGGAGCACCTCGGCGGCGACCTCGCCTACACCACGGTCATCACCATTTTGACCCGGCTGCATATCAAGGGTGCCGTCTCCCGCGAGCGCGCCGGGCGCTCCTTCGTCTGGACCGCCGTCGCCGACGAGTCCGGGCTCGCGGCTCTGCGCATGCGCAAGGTCCTCGACGCCGAGACCGACCGCAAGGCCGTCCTCGCGAGCTTCGTCACCGCGCTCTCGCCGAACGACGAGCGTCTGTTGCGTGAACTTCTCGGCGACGCGGGCGACGAGAGAACGGGCGGCGCGCGGGAGGGCGGAGACTAGCGGGCATGGGAGTCTTCGTCTTCCTTCCGTTGCTGCTCCCGCTGAGCGCTTGGCCGGTCGCCCGGCTCGCCGAGCACCGGCTGCACCCGCGGACCGCCACCCGGCTGCTCACCGGGTTCGCCGTCGTCCTCGCGCTGTGCAGCACCCTGTGTCTGGCCCTGCTCATGGTCGTCGGCACCGCGCAGCTGCCGGGCAATCCGCTGCCGGACGGCTGGTCGGATCCGGAGGTACGGGCCGCCGTGCCGTACGACGTGATCGCCGGAAGCATCGCGATTCCCGCTCTCGGGGCCGTGGTTGTGGGCGCTCTGCACGCCCTCGTCCGGCATCTACGGGTGCGGCGCCGGGTCGAACGAGCTCTGGCCGGGCTGCCGGGCCGGCCGGTCGCGGTGCTGCCCGACCCTGTGCCGTACGCCTACGCGCTGCCGGGCCGGCGCGGGACCGGCGACCGGGTGGTGGTCAGCGCCGGACTGCTCGCCGCGCTCGGTTCCGCCGAACGCCGGGCGCTCTTCGCGCACGAGCGGGCCCATCTGGCCGGCCGGCACCACCAGCATCTGCTCGCGGTGCAGCTCGCGGCCCGCGCGAATCCTTTTCTGCGCCCGCTGCGGACCGCCGTCACCTTCACCGCCGAACGGTGGGCCGACGAGACGGCGGCCGGGGTGGTCGGCGACCGTCGTACGGTCGCCCGTGCGATCGGCCGGGCGGCGTTGATCTCCGCCCCGGCGCCCGTCGCCACCCTTCCGCAGGCCGGGGGCGGGGGAGTCGGGCCGGTGCCGCGCAGGGTCGCCGCGCTGCTCGGGCCGGAGCCCGCCGAGCCGGGCCTGGTCTGGCTGCCGCTCAGTACGTCGGCGGGCCTGGCCATCTGGGGCGCGGCGGCGGGCGCGACGGTCTCGGCGCTGTCCTCGGCGAATTCCGCCGTCACGCTTTTCCTGCTGTTGCGCGCCGCGGCCGCCACGCCCCTCTGAGGTGACGGCCGCCCCTCACATGGTGGCCGTCACTCCGGTATGACGGTCGCGCCTCCGGCGTGACGACACGGGAAGAGCGTCACGCCGGGGGCAGCACGACCGCGCCGACCGCGGGCGACGCCGACGGCGGGCGCGGCAGAGGGACAGGCAACCGGACCGGGACCAGTGCCGGCGACCGGTCCCGCTGACCGGTCCCGGCGCCCGGTCCCTGTGCCTACAGGTCGAACTCGTGCGGCGGCAGGTCGAGGGCGAAGCACGCCTCGCGCACCACGGCCTGCTCGGTCTTGTCGAAGTCGCCGTCGGCGCCGCCGATGACGATGCCGATCTGGACGACCGCGCGGGCCTCGGCCGGCTTCTTCTTCGCCTTGGCGACCTCCTGGAGCACGCTCACCTTGCCGAAGTCGAAGTCGGCGGCCAGCTTGTCGAGGTTGGCGTCGAAGCGGCGCTGGAGATCGATCGCGTCGAAGTTCTGCAGCACCTCGTTGCCGGCGATCAGCTGGGCGACCCGGCGGCGCTCGGACGGGTCGATGGTGCCGTCCGCCGCGGCCACCAGCGCGCACATCGCCATCGAAGCATCCCGGAAGGCGCCGGACTTCAGATCGTTCTTCTTGGCGACCAGCTGCGTCTGCATCGTCGACGCGGATTCCTTGATGCGGTCCCACAGGGCCATGTCGCTGTACTCCCGATGTCGGTGACTTCTACGGAGGTGTAGAACGTACCAGTCCGGCGGTGAGTTCCCGGGGAGCGCGCAAACGCCGAACGGCGGTGGGGAGTGACCCCACCGCCGTTCGGTGAAACGTTTCGTGCTGTGTTCCCACCCGTACCCGCTCCGGTGTTCGTACGGGTACGACACCGGAACGGGTGCCGGTTCAGGCTGCCTCGGTTCAGGCCGCCGGAGCCGGGAAGGTCGGGTACGCGACGCCCGAGATCTGCTGGACGACCCGGATGACCTGGCACGAGTAGCCGAACTCGTTGTCGTACCACAGGTACAGGATCGCGTTGTCGCCGTCGACCTTCGTCGCGCCGGCGTCGACGATCGAGGCGTGGCGCGAGCCGACGAAGTCCATCGAGACCGCGTCCGGAGCCGTGGTGAAGTCGATCTGGCGCTTCAGCGGCGAGTGCAGCGAGACGTCGCGCAGGTACTCCAGGACCTCCTCGCGGGTGGTCTCGCGGCCCAGGCGCAGGCTCAGGATGGCGATCGAGACGTCCGGGACGGGGACGCGGATCGAGCTGCCGGTGATCGGAGCCTTCAGCTCGGGCAGAGCCTTGGCCACGGCGGAGGCGGCACCCGTCTCCGTGATCACCATGTTGAGCGGCGCGGAACGACCGCGACGGTCCGCCTTGTGGTAGTTGTCCAGCAGGTTCTGGTCGTTCGTGAACGAGTGGACGGTCTCCACGTGACCACGCAGCACGCCGTACTCGTCGTCCATGGCCTTCAGCGGCGGGACGATCGCGTTGGTGGTGCAGGAGGCACAGGACAGGATGCGCTCGTCCGGCTTGATCGTGTCGTGGTTGACACCGTGCACGATGTTCGGGACGTCGCCCTTGCCGGGGGCCGTCAGGACGACCTTGTCGATACCCGGACGCAGGTGCTTCGAGAGCCCCTCGCGGTCGCGCCACTTGCCGGTGTTGTCGATCAGGATGGCGTTCTGGATGCCGTACGCCGTGTAGTCGACCTCGGACGGGTCGTTGGCGTAGATCACCCGGATCGTGTTGCCGTTGGCGACGATCGAGTTGGTCGCCTCGTCGACGGTGATGGTGCCCTGGAACTGACCGTGGATCGAGTCGCGCCGCAGCAGCGAGGCGCGCTTCACGATGTCCTCGGTGGCCCCGCCGCCGCGCACGACGATGGCGCGCAGCCGCAGACCGTTGCCGGAGCCGGCCTTCTCGATGAGCAGGCGGGCGACCAGACGGCCGATGCGGCCGAAGCCGTACAGGACGACATCGCGGCCCTCGCCGCGCTCCAGCTTGGCGTCGCCGGTGGCACCGGCGACGGCCTCGGCGGTGAATTCCGCGACCGACAGGCCGCGGTCGTCCGCCTTGTAGGTGGCGGCGAGCATGCCGATGTCGATCTGGGAGGGGCCGAGATCCAGGGTCGTCAGCGTCTCCAGGAACGGCAGGGTCTCGGTGACCGAGAGCTCCTCGCCGTCGATCTGGCGGGCGAACCGGTGCGTCTTGAGAATGCTGACGACCGACTTGTTGACCAGGGAGCGGCTGTGAAGAAGGACCGTGACGTCCTGCTCTCGGTGCAGCTTCCCGATGATCGGAATCATGGACTCCGCGATTTCCTCGCGGTGCTTCCAGTTTGTGAACGAGTCCTCGTTGACAGTCACAGTGCATCTTTCGAGCTAGGCGGTGCTCATATGCTAACCCGACCCTTCGGATGTGCGGCAAGGGGGCGGAGTGTGGTCCTGGACACGGGGTGCAATCTGGCGGATTCTGCCAGTAATGGCCGAATTTTCGCCGCTGTTGGGCGCTCGCCCCGCGCTTGCGTCAGGCCTCTCGCTTTCTTTTCCCGCCCCCACTCTCCGTCCTCTCTCTTGCGCCGTCCGCCGCCCGGACCTGCCCCTGGCGGTGGTTTCTGATGATCCGGGCCGATTTCTCCGCTCGGACCGCTCCGACGCCGGGCAGCCGGGACGCTCAGGTGAGCCCCGGCCGCCCGGGTGACCCGGACGGACCGTGCCCCTGTCTTTCAGACGCCCACGTCACGCGCTCGCAGATCGGCCAAGGTCTCCCGCCGTACGAGCAGCCGGCTCGTGCCCTCCGACACGGCGACCACCGGCGGGCGGCCGACCAGGTTGTACGAGGACGCCATCGACAGGTGGTACGCCCCCGCCACCGGCACCGCGAGGAGATCACCCGGGCGGACGTCACCCGGCAGTGCGACATCCTCCGCCAGGATGTCGCCCGCCTCGCAGTGCCGCCCCGCGACCGTTGTACGCACCGGTTCCGCCGTCGACCGCCGGCCGATCAGTCGGGGCGCGTACCGCACCCCGTACAGCGCCGGCCGCGGGTTGTCGCTCATTCCGCCGTCGACCGCCACGAACACCCGCGCGGCCGTCGCCTTCACCGCCAGCACCCGGTAGACGGCGACCCCCGCGGGGCCGACGACGGCCCGCCCCGGCTCGATGATCAGCCGGGGCACCGGAAGCCCCGCGCCCGCGCAGCTCTCGATCAGCTCCGCCCGCACCCGGTGGGCGAGCGCCGCGGGATCGAGGACCGGGTCGCCGGGCCGGTAGGCCACGCCGTGGCCGCCCCCGAGATCCAGGTCGGGCAGCACCACCCCGTACAGATCGCGGGTCCGGGCCATCAGGCCGACGAGCCGCCGCACCGCCGACAGATACGGCTTGACGCCGGTGATCTGCGAGCCGAGGTGGCAGTGCAGCCCGGTCAGCCGGAGCCTCGGCTGGCCGAGGACGCGGGAGACGGCGTGCTGCGCGTGTCCGTCGCGCAGCGACAGCCCGAACTTCTGCCCCTCGGACCCGGTACGGATCTTGGCGTGGCCGCCCGCGCCGATGCCGGGGGTGATCCGCAGCATCACTCTCTGTTCGGCGCCCGGCGGGACCGCGGCCGCGATCCGGGCGATCTCGGCCGGGCTGTCGATGACGATCCGGCCGACCCCGAGGCGCAGTGCCGTGCGCAGGTCCTCGGGCGACTTGGCGTTGCCGTGCAGCAGGATCCGCTCGGCCGGGAACCCGGCGGTGACGGCGAGTTCCAGCTCCCCGGCCGAGCACACGTCCAGGCCCAGCCCCTCCTCCTCGACCCAGCGCGCGAGGGCCCGGCACAGGAACGCCTTGGCCGCGTAGTGCACCTCTGCTTCGGGGAAGGCGTCGCGGTAGGCGCGGCAGCGGCGCCGGACCTCGTCCTCGTCGAGCACGTAGACGGGGGTGCCGTACTGCTCGGCGATCCCGTCGAGCGCGACCCCGGCGACGGACAGTCTTCCGTTCGGGCGGTCCGCGGCCGAGGCGGGCCAGACGGACAGATCGTCGTCGGCGGGGCGGTGAGCGGAGGAAGGGCGAGAGGGGCGGGAAGGGTGAGAGGGGAGGGAGGGGAAGGAGTGGAGAGAGGTGACGGTCATGGCGGCGGCGCTCCCTTTCAGCGGGCCAGGGCGGCGGCGGACCAAGCGGACCAAGCGGACCAAGCGGGCCAAGCGGGCCGGGTGGACAGGGGCGGCAGGGTCGCTTCTGCCGGCGCCTGCGCCCGGGTCGATGCCGGTGTCGGCGCCTGCGCCCGGGTCGATGCCGGCGTCGGCGCCGGAGCGGTGAGCATGGGGTCGACGATCAGCGCGTCGACACCCAGCGGCGCGACGAGGGCACGCAGGGCCGGTACGGCCAGCGGCGCGCAGGCGTGCCCGGCGCCGAGGACGGTCCGCAACCGGCCGGGCGTGGTGAACGCGACCGCCGTACGCCGTCCGACGGGCGTACGGAAGAGCCGCACCGCGCAGCCGTGTGCGGCCGGCCGGACGGGGACGTACAGCAGCCGCCCGGCCGGCACCCGTTCGCAGGGTTCGGCGTCGTCTCCGTACGCGTACAGGGTGGCGGTCATGGCGGTCCTCCCGGAAACGGGTGCCCCGCGCCGTGCGCGCCGGGCCGTCATCCGTCACCCTGCCCGTCCCCGGCGCCGCCCGGACCTGCCCTGACGCGCTTCTGACGGCCCTTTGACGCGATTCGCCCGAGTGCCCCGCCCGGGTCGCGGCTGTGAGGGTCCCGCGCCCGTTTTCGAGAGGTTTTCCCGATCCCCTCGAACGACCCCCGCGGACCTGGCACTCTTGCCGTCGTGACGTACGTGGTGACCGTGGAAACGTGCATACCGGACGGCGCCGCCGAGCTCGACGCGCTCGGCCGGTTCGGCGCCGTCGTCCTCCTCGAACGGGGCTTCGGCTCGGTCGCCGGGGTCGAGGGCCCCGACGGTGCCGCCGTCGATGTCTTCGACGTGACCGTGGCCGCCCACCCGGGTGGCGCCGTGCTGACCGTCAGCGTCGGGGCACCCACCCTGGAGACGGCCGAGGACGCGGTGGGGGCCGTGACCCAGGAGGTACTGGACCGGGCCGAGCAGCTGACCGGCTGGCTGGTGCTGAGCAGCGAGGTCAGGCTGCACACCGAGCTCGCGCGGGAGAGCCTGGCCGCCGCCGACGGGCCCGGCGCCCCGCCCAGCGACCCCGCCCTGCGCCGGGCCCGGCACACCGCCCGGCCCGGCGCCGGCCCGCAGGCCCCGCGCCCCTGGCGCACTCCGCGCCCGGAGGACGGCGACGGTCCGGACGTGCTCGGCGCCCTCGCCTCCCTCGGCGGGCTCCCCTCGCCCGGCGGATACGACGGGCCGGGCAGCGCGGACGACGACCACGACCCGTGGGGCCTCGCCGGCCGTGACCGCGTGTCCGGGGATCCGGGAGACGACGAGGACGCCGACCTCTGGGCGGACGTCGTGGAGGAGGCCCCCGATCCCGAGACGGAACTCCGTTTCATGGCAAGCCGGTTGCGCGCCTTCGACCCGGCCGTCTTCGCCGCCTCCGGCGACACCGCGGCTCTGGCCGCCGGTGCCCTCGTCCATGCCGCCGAGGTCCTCATCGACGAGCTGTACGACGATGTGCAGGTCCTCGCGGAGGAGGACACCGACGTCGCCTCCTGTGAGGGCCACCTCTGGCACCTGGGCCGGCTGCCCGTCCGGCCCGGGTCCCGCTACGACGAACTCTTCGCGCGCCGCTTCCTGGTGACCGCCGTCGCACTCACCACCCGCTTCACCGACGGGAGTTTCCGCCGTCTCGGCTGCCCCGCCGAGGACATGGTCCTGCGCTTCCTCCTCGAACAGGCCCGTGTCGCACTCGACTTGTACGGTCTTCTCGACGAGGCCGTGGCCACGGCCCTCGACCGCTTTGGCGCCCATGTCCGCAAGGCCGCCGGCCCCGGCCCGCACGGCTGCCGGGAGGCCTCGGCCCGGGGCGGGGCCGCCGGATGGTTCGCCCCGTTCGACGGGGAACGGTACGTCCACCCGTACGCCCTCGACGCGTACGAGACGGAGCCGGGACCGGAGAAGGAGGGCCCCGGCACCTCCTAGCCCGGACCGGAGAAGGGGAGCCCCGGCGATTCCTGCCGCCCCGCCCGCGGGCGGGGCGGCGACGGGTACGGGCAGGGGTGCGCCCTTGCGGCCGTCAGCGCGCGATCCGGTGAGGGCGATTGTGCGGCCGTCTCACCTCACTTGACGGTGACGTAGGCACCCGTGGCCCATGCCGCCGGGGTCGTCGTGTCGCCCGCGAAGGTGTAGCGGTAGGAGCCGCTCGTGGACGCCTTGACGGTGGTCTTCAGATCACCGCCGGCGGCCGACTTGATCGTCTTGACCGTGGTGTAGGTGGTGCCGCCCTTCTTGCGGAACTGCAACCGCACCGACTGGCTGCCGTAGCCCCCGTACCGGCCGGTGTCCCAATTGGCGCGGGACAGCTTGCCCTTCACCGTGACGGTCGCGCCCTTCGTCACCGCCTTCGGCGAGGCGGCGGCCGTCAGGGTGGAGTCGCGCTGGACGCGAAAGCTCTTGAGGTCGTCCTTTTGGACGTAGTCGAAGTCCTTGGCCTGCGCGAACGCCGTGAGCCTCCAGGTGCCCGCGTACGTGTTGAGCATGTTGGAGGCCGGGCCGACCGTGAAGGTCTGCCGGCAGTTCACGCTCGTGGCACCGGACTTGGTACAGGAGGCGTAGTACGTGTTCGGCAGGATGCCGTAGTCCATCTTGGCGAAGGACGGGCCGTGCCACATCAGCACCTTCGCCATGCTGACGCCGGAGCTGTCGGTGACGGTGAAGGAGACCGTGAAGGTCTTCTTGGCGGTGGTACCGAGGACGACCGGCTTGCCGCCGTTGACGACGACACCGGAGATCTTGATGTCGCCCCGGTAGTCGTCGGCCCGCGCGGCGGGAACGGCGAGAGCGGTGAGGGTGGTGAGAGCCAGAGCGCCGGCCGCGACGGCGGCGGAGGCACGAATACGCATAGGTGTTCCCCACGGTGAAAGGGCTCGCGAGACGGCCTTTCGGCTTCCACGTGCCCGTCTGTGTCTGTGGAACCGATGAGTTCCGCGGAGGCGGACCCATGACGGGAGGGAAAAGTTGTACGCCGTCGTGAAGTCCCGCCGGAGGCGATCCCGGCTCCCCGACCGCGTCCGGCCGTTGTCCGGCAGGCGTCGAGTGGACGCACAGCCAGGAATCCGTGTACTCAGAGCCAACGACAACCCGCGGGAACTCGCCGCATTCTGAAGGTGGTTCCTCGCGGAGCGGCAGTGCCCCCACGCGTGCGGCAGCCGAGTGCCGCCTGCGCCGGAGCCGTCTTACAGGGCCACGGGGTACGGGGGTCCCCGTGGTCCTGTAAGACGCCTCCGGCGCGTTCCGGGGCTGTCGGCGCGCGGGCGGGAACGTCCCGAGCGGGCGTCACGTGGCCATGTCGGGGTTCCGGGCAAGGCGGCGGTACTCCTTGGGCGGGACGCCGACGGCGTTGCGGAACGCGCGGCTGAAGTCGGCGGCTTGGCGGAAGCCCCAGCGTGCGGCGACGGCGTGGATCGGGACGGCGTGCTGTGCCGGGTCGGCGAGGTCGCGGCGGGCGCGTTCCAGACGCTGCCGCCGTATCCAGGCCGCGACGGTCTCCTCTTCGTGCTGGAAGAGACGGTGGAGGTAGCTCGTGGAGATGTGGTGCGCGGCGGCGACCACGGAAGGGTTGAGCGCAGGGTCGTGCAGGTTCGCCTGGATGAACGCCCGGATGCGCAGGACGAGGGTCTGCTGATGGGTCTCCGAGGCGAGCGGGCCGTCGGCGTCGAGGGCGTGGGCGAACAGCGCGGACAGCAGGTCCACCACGATCGTCCCCAAGCGGGGGCCGTCGGCGGGCTGGTAGGAATGGGAGCCGTGCGCCAGTTGGGTGAGCAACTGTGCCAGCAGGGCACCGAACCCTTCCTTCGCGGAGAGGTGCAGCCCGGTCAGACGGTCGCGCAGACGGCCCGGGAACGGGAGCAGCGCCGTGGGTACTTCCAGCCCCACTCCGGTATTCAGCCCGTCGGGTGCCGCGATGGACCGGACTTCGAACGGGCGTGACGAACTGAGCACGTTGAAGCTGTCGGAGCCATGGCAGGCCTCATCCCGTTCCCTGCTGACGTGCAACATCCCCTTGATCGGGAGGGTGAGGTGCAGCCCCTCGGGGTCCGATTCCCGGACCAGCCGAGGGGTGCGCCGGAAGATCACCGGGGGGAACGACGACGGCCACGCCGACACGGCGCCGAGGCTCAACGTGCGCTGGACGACGCGGAGATCCTGCTGGTGCTCGCTGACGAGTTCCACCGGAGCGTGCGTTCGGCCAAGGAGCGTGCGCCAGGAGTCGAACCTCTCCTCGATCGGCACATCCTCACTCCGGTACACCGACTCCATCAGCATCGGCGTTCCCTCCTCTTCGTGTACGGACAACCGCCGACGGGCGGCAGGCATGCGAGAGGCGCCCATGGCGGGCACCGGTGTGGGGGGTGGCAGAGCATACCTAAGGCGTGACGGTCGGTGATCTTCGGGTGTCCTGCCCGTCACCGTGCCGCCCTGTGACCCACGCCACCGGACCGGGATGTCACACACGGGCCCCCGTCGGCGTCCTGTGTTCATGGCAGGGACGGACACAGGCGCAGGGGTCGGTACAGGGACCGTCCCGGGGGCCGGCACGGGTGCGGACGACGACAGGCGCACGACGGCGAACGGACAGGAGCGACGGATGACGGACGGCGAACACGGGGAACGGATGATGGACGGCGAACGCGGGGGACGAGAGACGGCGGTGCCGCGGGCCGAAGCCGGCGGCAGGGAAGCCGACCTGGCGACCGACACCTTCGTCACCCACCGGAATCTCCTCTTCACCGTCGCCTACGAACTCCTCGGCTCGGCGGCGGACGCCGAGGACGTGCTCCAGGAGACCTGGCTGAAGTGGACGGGCGTCGACCTGTCGGCCGTACGGGAGCGGCGGGCGTATCTCGTCCGGATCACCACCCGCCTCGCCCTCACCCGGCTGCGCACCCTGGCCCGGCGCAGGGAGTCGTACGTCGGCCCCTGGCTGCCCGAGCCGCTGCTCACCGCGCCGGACGTCGCCGAGGACGTCGAACTCGCCGACAGCGTCTCGATGGCGATGATGCTGGTACTCGAAACGCTGCTGCCGACCGAGCGGGCGGTGTTCGTCCTGCGCGAGGTGTTCGGCATGGAGTACGACGAGATCGCGGCGGCCGTCGACAAGTCCCCCGCCGCCGTACGGCAGATCGCCCACCGCGCCCGGGCGCATGTCGCCGCGCGCCGCCCGCGCGGGGAGGTGTCGGCGGCCGAGACCCAGGGGGTGCTCGACGCGTTCCGGACGGCGGTCGAGACCGGCGACCTGCAGGGCCTGTGCGATCTGATCGCCCCCGACGCGGTGCTGCTCACCGACGGCGGCGGGGTCGTCCGCGCCGCGCTCGAACCCGTCGTCGGCGCCGACCGGGTGATCGCCGTCCTCGCCCGGATCACCACGCTCGGCAGCCTGCGACCGGCCCGGATCAACGGCGGACCGGCGCTGATCGTGGGGACCGGCGGCGAGACCGACACCGTTCTCGCGCTGCGGGTCGACGAGGGCCTGGTCACGGGGCTGTACGCGGTGCGCAACCCGGAGAAGCTGTCCCGGATCGGCCAGGAGGCGGTCATCTCCCGTTGAGGGTTGAGGGTTGAGGGTTGAGGGGGGGGTGAGGACATGGCGGCCCGTTCGTGTGCCCTCGCCCGTCACCCGCGGACTGCGCGACTTCCACGAACGGATGACCACCCGGCCGCAGTCGAAGTTCGCCCGGCTGACGGAGGCGGAGTACGCCGCCGGACCGCACCGTCTGGCCGTCGACGCCCGGGCGGAACCGCCGGACCGGCCGTCCCCCGTGGTCGAGCGCTACGACGTACTGGTGCTGACCCGCTCCCGACCGCCGGAACCACCCGTCCTGGGCAGGGCCGCCCCTCCCCGGCCGGGCGTGGCGGGCCGCGGGAGCCGGCACCGGCATCGGCGTGGGCGGCGGCACCGGCGGCGGTAGGCTCGGCCGGGCCGCCGCCCCCTGCCCGGGCATGGCGGGCACGGCAGCGCGGGGCAGCGGAGGAGAGACAGTGTTCGTCAAGGTGTGCGGGCTCGCCACGACCGCCGACATCGACGTGGCTACCGAGGCCGGCGCCGACGCGATCGGGCTGGTGATCAGCGAGCGCAGCGTGCGCGGACTCGCCCGGGAGCAGGCGGCGCGGCTCGCCGCGCACGTGACGACCGGGGCGACCGGAGTGACCTCGGTACTCGTCGTCAACGACATGCCCGCCGCCGAGGCCGCCGGGCTCGCCCGCGACATCGGCATCGGCGCCCTCCAGCTGCACGGACCCGCCTACGGCGAGGAGGACTTCGCCGAGGCCTTCGCCCTGTTCCCGCACCTGTGGCGCGCCACCTCTCTCAAGGACCGGCCGGACACCCGGGTCGGCGTCTACCGCGAGGAGGTCCTGCTGCTCGACTCGCCCGAGGCCGGTTCCGGTGCCCGCTGGGACCTGTCCCTCCTCGACACCGCGCGGCCCGAGGGCAGCTGGCTCCTCGCCGGCGGTCTGACCCCCGGCAATGTCGCCGAGGCCATCCGGCAGGCCCGCCCCTGGGGCGTCGACGTCTCCAGCGGGGTCGAGTCCGCCCCCGGAGTCAAGGACCCCGAGCTGATCCGCTCCTTCGTCACCGCCGCGAAGACCGCCGGGGCACGGGTCGCGAGCTGAAGCCCGCGGCCCAGGAGGCCCGGCGGGATTCCCGGCCCGCGTACGGCGCAGCGCGGGCCGCCGATGTCGGACCCGACCGCTAGCGTGACCGGGCCGACACCGCACTCTCTCCGGGAGAACGACGACATGGACATCCTGCTCATCGCCGGCCTGTGGCTCGACGGATCCGCCTGGGACGATGTCGCCCTGGAACTGGCCGCGCGGGGCCACCGCCCCGTCCCGGTCACGCTCCCCGGCCAGGGCGACGGCGACATCTCCGCCACCCTCGACGACCAGCTGGCGGCCGTGCTCGCCGCCGTGGCCGACTCCCCTGGGAAGCCCCTGGTCGTCGGCCACTCCGCCGCGTCGAGCCTGGCGTGGCTGGCGGCCGACGCGCGCCCGGACAAGGTGGCCAAGGTCGCTCTCGTCGGCGGCTACCCGGCCGCCCACGGCAGCGCCTACGCCGACTTCTTCGAGATCCAGGACGGCGTCATGCCCTTCCCGGGCTGGGCCGCCTTCGAGGGCCCCGACGCCGCCGACCTCGACCAGCCGACCCGGGAGCGGCTCGCCGCGGGCGCCCACCCGGTGCCCGAGGGGGTGGCGCGGGGCGTGGTGCGGCTGACCGACGACCGCCGTTTCGACATCCCCCTGGTGCTCGTCTGCCCGGAGTTCACCCCCGCCCAGGCCCAGGAGTGGATCGCCGCCGGCGTCAGCCCGGAACTCGCCCGGGCCACCCGGATCGGGTACGCCGACATCGAATCCGGCCACTGGCCCATGACCACCCGCCCCCGTGAACTGGCGCGCGTCATCGCCGAGGCGGCGGAGAACACCGGCTCCTGAGAGCACCCGGCCGGACCGTCGACCGGACACCCGGCCGGTCCGCTGGGCCGCCGGTCAGACCACCTCCCCGGGCTCCGGTCCTGGGACGGGGGAGGGAGCAGGACCGGGAGCCCGGTCCTGCTCCGGTGCGCGATCCAGGCCGCGGCCCGGCTCCCGGTCCGCGGCCCAGCGCCAGAAGTCGACCATCATCCGTTCGTAACGGATGCCGAACTCCAGGGCCTCGCGCTGCCCCCGGGACATCGACTCGCCCACCGCTGCGGCCAGTTGCTCGTACTCCTCCAGGGCGCGAGTGTGCGCGCAGATCTGGACCGGGGCGTGGAGCCCGGGACGCGCGCCGAACCAGAGCTTCAGAATGCTCCGTTCGCGGGCCTCGACCGGGACGAACGCCGTGTCCTCCAGCCACCCGCGCAGTGCCCGTGCCCCCTCCTCGGTGACCCGGAGGAGCCGCCGTCCCCGGCCGCCCTCCCGCCGTACCTCCGCGACGAGCCCCGCCGCCAGCAGCCGGTCGCACTGCGCGTACACCTGCGCGTGCGGGACCGACCAGAACGGTGCGACCGTACGCGCGGCCTCGACCTTCACGTCGTACGGACTGGCCTCGCCGAGCGTGTCGATGACGCCGAGCACCAGGAACGAGGGCGTGGTCAACCGGACATCAGCCATGCCGCGACCGTACACGCCGGGCCTGCGCGCGCCGTGTTCCCCGGGGCGGTGCGCGCCGGCCCCCGGTCGCCGGGGCCGCTCACGACGCTTCCCGTTCGAGGCCCGGGGCCGCCGTCGCGGCCGTTGCCGTGCGGGATGCCGACGGGCCCGTCCGTCGCCCGTGCGCCCGGCGGCCGTACAACACCCGTGCCCCGACCAGGATATGGGCGCTGAAGGCCAGGAAGCCGGCACTGAGGCCCGCCCCCGCCGTCAGAGCCGTCAACTCGTCTACATCCATGGCCCGTTGCAACATCACCGCCGTTCCCGCCGAGAACGCGGGTGCCAGGCACATCGCCACCAGATGGGTGTGCCACTCCTCGCGCGCCCACACCGCGTCGCGCCGGGCCGCCCGCAGGGCGCGGACCTGCGGGACGGCGAGGAGCACGACGTACGGGACGGCGTACGCGAGCAGCAGCCGGCGCCCCGGGGTGCCGTGCCCGGCGAAGCCGTGGCCCAGCCACGCCAGGCCCGCGACGGCCACCGCGTACGCGGCGGCGAGCACCGGAGCGGGCCACCAACGGCCGCTCACGAACGGGTGGTTGTGGCGTCGGTCCATCGCACGGGAGGCGAGTAGGGCACCGAGGACGACGAGCGTGCCGAGAGGCATCAGTGCGACGAGGTTGATCTCCTGGAGCGTGAGCCCCGGATAGAGCGCGGGCAGCGCGCCCCACTCGATCCGCAGCAGGGGAGCGGTCATGAGGTAGGCGTAACACAGCAGCATCCATCGCTGGTGCAGCTCCGGCAGTCCGGCCACGGCGGTGAGTACGCCGAAGGTGACGCTGAGGACCGTGCCCGTCAGGAGCGTGGCGAGCACGACCCAGAACGCCGCTCCGCTGAAGGCCTCTTCGGGCCGGGTGCGGATCAGATACAGCGCGACGCCCGCCATCGACACGTACACGGCGGCGGCGTAGAGGATGCCGAGGGTCCGGTGGAGCCGGATCCGCCGCCGGACCGCGGTGAGCAGCTGGGCGGGGCCGAGCAGCATGAGCAGTCCGCCCAGCACCGAGTGGACGATCAGCGGGCCCAGGCTGCGGGCGTACGGGACCGCGCGGTCCTGGATCAGGGTGGCCGCGTACCCGGGGGAGACCGACCGGCCGAGCAGCCACTGGCCGAGGGAGGGCGCGCCCGGGCGCGCGAACGGCCAGAGGCCGGTCATCGCCACCGGTGCGTAAAGGAGGCAGACCACGGTGACGGCGAGCGCGGCGGCGCGCCCCCAGCGCACGCCCTCGCGTTTCCCGGCCGGGCCGGTGGGGCAGGCGGGGTCGTCAGGGGCGGTGGTGCCGGTCGTGCCGGTGTCCGTCGTGCCGGGTGTGCCGGTCGTGTCGGCCGTGCTGTTTCCGGTGCGGGCTTGCGTGGCTCGTGACATGGCGGCTCCCCGGCCCTCACGCGATGTGATCGCGCCTCGATAGTCCAGAAAGGACTATCGAGGAAGGTAGGGGCAAGCCCCGGCACGGTCAATGGTCCGGGCCGCTCCGGCGAGAGGGTGGATTGATACCCCTAGGGGTATTTGACTTTCCCCGCCGCACCCGTTTACGGTCGGGAGTGTTGATACCTAGGGGGGTATTCGAGGTCGACGGTGGATGCGGGCACGCATTCCGGGACCGCCGGTCACGGGGCCCGCTCCAGCGGGCGCGCCGCATCACGCGAAAGGGAGTTCCGCCGTGTTTTTCACCCAGTACTACCTCGACTGCCTTTCGCAGGCGTCGTACATGATCGCCGATGAGTCGACGGGTCAGGCCGTGGTGGTCGATCCTCGTCGTGATGTGTCGGAGTACCTCGCGGACGCCGAGGCGCGTGGTTTCACGGTGGTGGGTGTGATCAACACGCACTTCCACGCGGACTTCGTGGCCGGTCACCTGGAGATGGCGGCCCGTACGGGTGCCTGGATCGGTTACGGGCAGCGCGCGGAGACGGAGTACGCGATCCGCAAGCTCGCCGATGGTGAGCGGATCGTTTTGGGTGATGTGGTCCTGGAGATCATGGAGACCCCGGGTCACACGCCGGAGTCGGTGAGTGTGCTGGTGTACGAGCACGCCACGGACACCGTCCCGTACGGGGTGATGACGGGTGACGCGCTGTTCATCGGCGATGTCGGCCGCCCCGACCTGCTGGCCTCGGCCGGGGTGACGGCCCAGGAGCTGGGCGGGATGCTCTACGACAGTGTCCAGAACAAGCTGATGGGCCTGGCGGACGAGGTCCGCGTGTTCCCCGCGCACGGCGCCGGCTCTGCCTGCGGGAAGAACCTGTCGACGGAGAAGCAGTCGACGATCGGGCAGCAGCGGGCGACGAACTACGCGTGCGCGCCGATGAGCGAGGAAGAGTTCGTCGCGATCGTGGCGGCCGGTCAGCCGGCGGCGCCGGGGTACTTCGCCTACGACGCGGATCTGAACCGTCGTGAGCGTGAGCTGTTCGATCCGGCGGCGGCGCCGAAGCCGCTGACGGTGGAGGAGTTCACCGCGCGGCGTGCGGCGGGTGCGGTGGTGGTCGACGCGCGTGATCCGCACGAGTTCGCGGCGGGTCATCTGCGGGGTGCGGTCAACGTGCCGGCCGACGGCCGGTTCGCCGAACAGGCGGGCACGGTCCTCGCGCCCAAGGACGAGCTGCTGGTCCTGGCGCCGCAGAACCGTGAGGAGGAGATCGTCACGCGTCTGGCGCGGATCGGTTTCGACCGGGTGACGGGTTATCTGCGTTCGCCCGAGGACGCGCTGGTCGCCCTGGCCGGCGAGGTCACCCCGGCGAGCCGGCTGACCGCCGCCCAGCTGCGCGAGGAGCTGGCCGGGGACACCCCGCCGCTGGTCCTCGATGTCCGTAACTGCGGCGAGCGGGGCAGTGTCGGGTTCATCGACTCGGCCCTGCACATCTCGCTGGGCGAGCTGCCGACGCGTCTGGAGGAGATCCCGCGTGACCGGCCGCTGGTCCTGCACTGCGCGGGAGGCCACCGTTCCTCCATCGCGGCCAGCTACCTGCGCCACCAGGGCTTCACGGATGTGTCCGATGTCCTGGGCGGGTACGCGGCCTGGGCCCTGCTCGACACCTCGGAAGCCTGAGCCCCTGCCGGAACCCCACCCGGCACCCGCCCCCCGGTAGGGGCCGATCAGCCACCGGAACCCGGTCGTGACCCCCGCACGGCCGGGTTCCGGTCCGTCTGCCCCTGACCTGCCCGGCGGCCCCGTCCGGGCCCGCCCGGCGACCCCCGAGCAGCGCCCGTCCGGCGCTGCTCGGACGGCCCCGGCGAGGCCCCGCGAGTAGACTCCCGTAGGGGTACGAGCACCGCTCCGGAGGCCGACGCGGAGGTGTCGACGTGGCCGATCCCACAGGAGCGACCGCCCCACGGGCGGAGTCCGGTTTCGCCGGGCTCGCCGCCGAGAACCGGCGGCTGCGGGCCGAGGCCGCCCGCCGCCGGCTGCTGGACCTCGCCACCGGCGTGCTCGCCGCCCAGCTCGGTCTGTCCACGATCGAGGCGTACGACCATCTCGTCGCCCTCGCCGACGCGACCGGACTGTCCCCCGAAGACCTCGCCGCCGATGTCGTGAACGCCGTCGGCGCCCCCGGCGACCCCCGCGTCACCCCGCCCGAACCGCTGCCGCCCGGCCTGGCCCGGCGGCTGCGCCGTACCGCCGTCGCCGCCGAGACCGCCGAGGACGCCGGAGACGGTGTCCGTACCCTCCTGGAGGGCGGTCTGGTGCCGCTCGGCGCCGACAGCCTGTGGCTGTGGCGTACGGTCGACGGCTGTCTCCGGCTCGCCGGGCACGCGGGTGTCGGCGCGGCGGAGGCGATGGCGTGGCAGTGGATTCCACCGGCGGCCCCGGGGCCGTTCCACAGCGCCCTCGTCGACAACACCGCCGTATGGGTGGAGGGTGCCCCCGCGCCCGGCGCCTCCGTGACGACGCCGGCCACGCCGGCCACGCCGGCCACACCGGATGCCCCGGAGATCCCCGACGTCTCGCCCATCGGTCCGCCCACCAGTCAGGCCGCGGGTCCGCCCGCCGGGTCCGCCGAACCCGCCGACCCGGTCCCGCTCCCCGGGGCCCGGCCCGGCGCGGCCCGGGCGCTGCTGCCATTGCGGCGGCGCGGGGTTACCGTCGGAGTGGCCGTGGTGGGCTGGCCGGGGCCGGTCGTGTTCGGGCCCGCGCTGCGGCGCGCCGTCGGAGGCCTGATGGACGTGGCCTCGGCGGTGCTCGACCGGCCGGACGGCGAGGAGTCCGGCGCGCCGGTCCTGGTCGACGTCCTGGACGCGCTGGCACATCCGGGGGCGCTGCTGCGCACCGACACCGTGACCGGCGAGCCCGTACTCGAACACGCCAACGAGGCCGCCCTGACCGCTCTCGGTGGCATCCCGCCCGCCGAGAACCGCTCGCTCGAACGCGTCTTCCCGCAGGCCCACGGAGAACTGGCCCGGCTGGTGCTGCGCGCCCGCCACACCCGGCACCCGCAGCACGCCCCGCATCTGCCGCGCGGCCACGCGGCACCGCCCCCGGGCCCCCTGCTCGACGTCCGCGTCCTGCGCGCAGGGGCGGAGCGGGCCGTCGTGCTGTGGCACGCCGTGAGCGACCCGGGTCTGGCCGCCGGCCGCGCGGTGGCCCGGCTACAGAGCGTCGCGACCTTCCAGGACAGTCTGACCAGCGGCGACACGGTCTGGTCCGAGCAGGCGTACGCAATTTTCGGCATGTCCCGCGAGGAGGCCCCGGTGCCGCTGCTCGCGCTGCGCGGCCGGATCCACCGCGAGGACGGCGACGCGCTCACCACGCTCCTGCGCACCCTGACCGACGGCCGCTCGGGCGCCCAGGCGGTGCTGCGGACCGTGCTGCCCGACGGGTCCGTCCGGCATGTCCGGGTCGCGGCCGAGCCGCTGCTCGAAGGGGACACGGTCACCGGCTTCGTCGGCGTCTACCAGGACGTCTCCGCCACCCGGCGCACCGAACTCGCCCTCACCGCGACCTTCGACCACCTCACCGCCGTCCGCGACCAGGCCGAGCTCCGCCACCAGCTCGCGCTCCAGCTCCAGCAGGCGATCGTCCCCGAGGCGACCGCCCTGCGCGAGCTGCCCGGCGGGCTGACCGTCGCGGCCCGCTACCGCCCCGCCGCCGAGGAGTACCAGGTGGGCGGCGACTGGTACGACGTACTGCCGCTGCCGTCCGGCAAGGTCCTGGTGACCGTCGGCGACATCGCCGGGCACGGCATCGACTCCGTCACCGGCATGGTCGCCCTGCGCAACGCGCAGCGGGCGCTCGCCTTCACCGGCCGCCCGCCGGGGCAGCTGATGAGCTGGCTCAACGAGGTCACCCTGCGCACCGGCGACGGATCCACCGCCACGGCCGTGTGCGCGCTGTACGACCCGGAGGACGGCGAACTCGTCTGGTCCAGCGCCGGGCACCTCCCCCTGCTCCTCGTCCGCGACGGCCGGGCCCGGCTGCTCGAACCGCCCCAGGACATCCTGCTGGGCGCGGTCCCCGCTTATACCTACGAGGAACGGCGCACCGCCCTGCGCCCCGGGGACACCCTGCTGCTCTATACCGACGGCCTGGTGGAGCGCCGACACGACGGTCTCGGGGCCGGGATCGCCCGGCTGGTCGCGGCGGCGGGGCGGCTCGCGGCGGGCGGGAGCACGGAACGGCTGGTGGACGGGCTGCTCGGGACGGAGATGGGGGACACCGACGATGACACGAGCATCGTCGCGGTCCGGGTACGGCACCCCGGTGAACCGACCGCCGGCGACCTGGGTGCGGCGGAGGGAGAGGCGGCGGATGCCGGGCCGGGGGAGGGCGAGTCGACCGGGCTCTGAGGAGCCGGGCTGTGAGGGCCGGGCTGTGCCGGCCCGGCCCCTGAGCGCCCGACCCTTGAATGGCCGGCCCCTCTGAGCAACGGACTTCGGCGCGTACACGTGCGCGGGCCGGAACGCGGGCTCGGCCCCATGGGGGATCGGCGTCAACTCCCCAGCCGATGACCGATCTTGGCCATCAGCTCGTCTTCGTCGACCGGCTTGGAGAGATAGTCGTCGGCGCCCGCCTCCAGAGCGCGCAGCCGGTCGCCCGGCATGGCCTTCGCGGTGACCGCGATCACCGGAAGCCCGGCGCGGGAAGGGAGCCGGCGGATCTCCTCGATGGTCCGGTAGCCGTCCATGCCGGCCATCATCACGTCCATCAGGACCAGATCGACATGGGTGTCCCCGGTGAGCAGATCGAGGGCGCGCAGACCGCCGTCGGCGGTGAGGACGCGCAGCCCGTGCGACTCCAGGACCTGGGTGAGGGCGAAGACGTTGCGGGTGTCGTCGTCGACCACGAGCACGGTGGCGGGAGTGGTGGAGGTAGCGGCGGCGGTGGCGGGCGCGGCGGCCCGGTCGTGCGGGGAGTCCGCAGGACCGGCTTCCGTTCCGGGTTCCGTCCCGGCTGCCGCACCGGTCTTCGTCTCGGCGCCCGCCGCCGCCCGTGCCGCGTCCGCCGTGGTGCCCGCGGCACCCGCTTCGCCGCTCTCGACGCCCCCCTCCACCGCCCGTTCGGGCAGATGGAAGGTGAAGACGCTGCCCTCGCCCGGGGCGCTCTCGACCTCGATGACCCCGCCGAGCAGCGCGGCCAGCTCCCGGCTGATCGACAGACCGAGGCCGGTCCCGCCGTACTCGCGCGCCGTGGTCCCGTCCCCCTGGTGGAAGGCGTCGAAGATGTGCCGCAGCCGGTCGCCCGGGATCCCGATGCCGGTGTCCGCGACCCGGAAGGCGAGCACCGGCCGGCCCTCGCCCTCCGCCGCCTCGCGCAGGGCGGCGGGGATCTCGTCGGGCGGGGTGTGCTCGACGGTGAGCGAGACCTGGCCGCGTTCGGTGAACTTCAGCGCGTTGGACAGCAGGTTGCGCAGTACCTGACGCAACCGCGCCTCGTCGCTGGTCAGATGGGCCGGTACGTCCGGGGCGACGGTGACGGTGAAGTCGAGGCCCCGTTCGTCGGCCACCGGACCGAACGCCGCCTCAAGGTACTCGAGCAGCTGGGTCAGCGCGAAGGGTTCGCGCCGTACCTCCAGTTTGCCCGCCTCCACCTTCGACAGGTCGAGGATGTCGTTGATGAGCTGGAGCAGATCGGAGCCGGCCGAGTGGATGACCTCCGCGTAGTCGATCTGCTTCTCCGTCAGATTCCCCTCCGGGTTCTGGGCGAGCAACCGGGCGAGGATCAGCAGGCTGTTGAGCGGGGTGCGCAGTTCGTGGCTCATGTTGGCGAGGAACTCGGACTTGTACATCGACGTCCGCGACAGCTGCTGCGCCCGGGTCTCCAGCTCCTGCCGGGCCTGTTCGATGACCCGGTTCTTCGACTCGATGTCCTTGTTGCGGTCGGCGAGCAGCTCCGCCTGCTCCTGAAGTTCGGCGTTGGAGCGTTGGAGTTCACGCTGGCGGGCCTGCAACTCCTGGGTGCGGGAGCGCAGTTCGTCGGCGAGGCTGCGGGACTGGGCGAGCAGTTCGTCGGTGCGCAGATTGGCCACCAGTGAGCTGAGGACGGCCCCCGCGCTGACCACGAACCGGTCCAGGAAGTCGCGCTGGAGCGCGCCGAAGGGCTGGAGGGAGGCGAGTTCGACGGCGCCGAGCACCTGGTCCTCGACCACGATCGGCAGCACGACGAGGGCCGCCGGGCCGCCCGAGCCGACGGCCGAGGAGATCGTGGCGTACCCCTCGGGCAGCGGGTCGACGAGCAGAGTGCGCCGGTCCCGGGCCGCCTGCCCCACCAGCCCCTCGCCGATCTTGAAACGGCGTGCGTGCCGGCCGGGGCCCGGGGTGGCGAGCCCGTACGCCGCGGACATGGTCAGGACCGGTCCGTACGGCCCCTCCTCCAGGATGAAGAACGCCCCGTACTGCGCCGACACCAGCGGCGGCACCTCCGCCATGATCAGCTCGGCGATCTCGGAGACCCCGCGGGTGCCCTGGAGCAGCGCCGTGATCCGGGCGAGGTTGGTCTGGAGCCAGTCCTGCTCCTCGTTCGCGCGGGTGGTGGCGCGCAGCGACTCGACCATCGCGTTGATGTTGTCGCGCAGTTCGCCGACCTCACCGGGGGCGTCCATGGTGATGGAGCGGGTCAGATCGCCCTCGGCGACCGCGCTGGTGACCTCGGCGATCGCCCGCACCTGCCGGGTCAGGTTCCCGGCCAGCTCGTTGACGTTCTCGGTGAGCCGCATCCAGGTGCCGGACACGCCCTCGACCTCCGCCTGGCCGCCGAGCTTGCCCTCGGTGCCGACCTCGCGGGCCACCCGGGTGACCTCGGCGGCGAACGACGACAGCTGGTCGACCATCGTGTTGATCGTGGTCTTGAGCTCCAGGATCTCCCCGCGCGCCGACACGTCGATCTGCCGGGTCAGATCGCCCTGGGCGACGGACGTGGTGACCTGGGCGATGTTGCGGACCTGGTTGGTGAGGTTGTCCGCCATCGAGTTGACGTTGTCGGTGAGGTCCTTCCAGGTGCCGGACACCCCGCGCACCCGGGCCTGGCCGCCGAGCTTGCCCTCGGTGCCGACCTCGCGGGCCACCCGGGTGACCTCCTCGGCGAACGACGACAGCCGGTCGACCATCGTGTTGATGGTCTCCTTCAGCTCCAGGATCTCGCCCCGCGCCTCCACCCGGATCTTCTGGGTGAGGTCGCCGCGCGCGACGGCGGTGGCGACCTGCGCGATCGAGCGCACCTGCGAGGTGAGGTTGTCGGCCATGGTGTTCACACCGGTGGTCAGCTCCTGCCAGGCCCCGCGCGCCCTCGGCTCGTGCACCCGGCCGCCCAGCAGCCCCTGCCCGCCGACCTCGCCGGCCACCCGGGTGACCTCGGAGGTGAGCAGCGACAGCCGGTCGACCATGTCGTTGTAGACGGCCGCGATGTCCGCCAGGACACCGTCGGCGCCCTCCGGCAGCCGTACGGACAGATCCCCGTCCCGTACGGCGGTCAGCCCGCCGAGCAGCCGCCGCAGCGCCCGCTCGTCGGGGGCGTCGGGGGCGTCGGGTGCGGCCGGTGGCGTGGAGGGGTGGGACGCGTTGCCGGGCTCGTGCGGCTCGTGGTGCTCTTCGGGCGAGGGGCGTGCGGAGCCCTGATCGCCGCCGGGCGCTGCTCTGCGCTGTGCCATGAAGGACCTCGTACGCCATGACGCCGTTCCGGGATTCCGGGATGCCGGACGCCGTGACGCGCTCGTACGGAGGGACGGTGCCTGCCCTCCGTCCACTCTAGGGCCGCGCCCGGCCCCGGGCCTTTCGGGCGCGCGCCGGCGGCGGGGTGGGGCGGTCAGGAACCGCCGGCCGGTCCCGTACCGGACAACGGTGGTGCGTCCGTGTCCGGTGGTACGGGCTCGGGCGGCATCGGTACGGTTTCCGCGGGCGGCGCGGTCCCGGGCAGCGGTACGGCTTCCAGCGGTGGACCGGGCTTCCCGGGCGGCGCGGTCTCCGGCAGTGGCACGGCCTCCGCAGGCGCCACCTCCATCGGTGGCACCTCCACCTCGAACCACACCGTCTTGCCCCCGCTGCCCCGGGGCACCGAACCCCACCGGGTCGCGAGCCGCCGCAGCAGGAAGAGCCCGTGGCCCGAGGTGCGGTCCGGCCGGTGCGGGCCGTGCGCGCGGGGCGGGACGGGGCTGGTGTCGCTGACCCGGACCCGCAGTGTCCGCCCGGCGCGGTCGAGACGGATCTCGTACGGGGCTCCCCCGTGCCTGCGGGCGTTCGTGACGACCTCGGAGACGAGCAGCAGCGCGTCCGCCACGGGGATCCGCTCGGGGTCCCCGTCCGGCCCGAACCAGTCCCTCAGCGCCCGCCGGGTGAGATCGCGGCACTCCGCGATCACCTCGGGCCCGTCCGTCAGCGCGCGGCACAGGGAGGCGCGGCCCGCCGGACCGGAGAGAATCCCGGGACCGGCGGGGGTCCCTTCCGCCTCCGGGGGTCGCGCCCCGGGGTCCGTCCCTATGGTCATACGCTGCGGCTATCCACTCCCGAGCGGATCAAACCGTGTCAAAGGACGGCCGTGCGGGAATCCTCCTCCATGGACGTTCCTCACGGGACGCTCGACCGACGGACCCCGCCGCAAGGGCCCCGGCCGCACGCCAGTGGCCGGGGTACGGCAGTACCGGGCGCCGCAGCCCGGTGACAGCGCGCCGACAGCGCGGCGCAGGCCCACCGCCTCCGTCGAAGGAGCGACATGGCCACTGTGACGGCTGCCGGCGCGCCCGCCACCGTGCGGCGCGCGGCCTTGGCGGGTCTGCCCGAGATCGCCCGCCCCACGAGCGTCTCCACCCACCGGGCGCAGACACTGTCCGTCGCGCTGCTGGCCCGGCTGCGGGACCTGGAACCGGGCACGCCCGAGCACGCCTACGTCCGCAACACCCTGGTGGAGCTGAACCTGAGCCTGGTCCGGTTCGCGGCGCGGCGCTTCCGGCACCGCCCCGAGGAGGTGGAGGACATCGTCCAGGTCGGCACCATCGGCCTGATCAAGGCGATCGACCGCTTCGACCCGGGCCGGGGCATCGAGTTCTCGGCGTTCGCGCTGCCGACCGTGGTCGGCGAGATGAAACGGTTCTTCCGGGATACCAGCTGGGCCGTCCGGGTGCCGCGCCGGCTCCAGGAACTGCGGATCGACCTCGCCAGGACGGCCGACCTGCTCGAACAGCGGCTCGGTCACCGGCCGACCCGCGCCGAACTCGCCGCGTGTCTGCATCTGAGCGAGGAGGGCGTCGCCGAGGGCGAGCTGGCGGCCCGCGGCTACACCGCCCGCTCCCTGGAGAGCGCCCTCGACGAGGACGCGGAGACCCCGCGTACGTATCTGCGCCTGCTGGCCGCGCCGGAGGCCGCGTACGAGCTGATCGAGGACCTGACCTCGCTCCGGCCGCTCATCGAGGGTCTCGACGAACGGGACCGACGGATCCTCTCGCTCCGCTTCGGTGCGGAACTCACCCAGGCGCAGATCGGCGACCGGCTCGGTCTGTCCCAGATGCACGTCTCCCGGCTGCTCGCCCGCATTCTCGACGAGCTCAGGGCGGGGCTCCTCGCCGACCGGGACGACCGGGATGCTCGGGACGCCGACCGGAGTGATCCCTCCGAGGACCCGGGTGATCCCCGCGACGATCACGGCGATCACGGTGATCGAGGGGCCCGGGCGGCGGGGACGGGCGGCTGATCTCCAGCCACACCACCTTGCCGGGGCTGCCGTCGGCCTTGGCCGCCGAGCCCCAGGCGACCGCCAGCCGGTCGAGCACCATCAGACCGTGTCCACCGGGCAGGGCGGGGGAGCGCGGGGCACGCGGACGCGGGGGTACGGGGTTCGCGTCGGACACCTCGATCCGCAGCCGGGCACCCGGGCACGGCCCGTCCCCGACCACCTTCCCGGCCCCCTTCACGTCCCTGTCTCCGTCGTCCCGGTCTCCGTCCGGGGCTTCGTTTCCGTCCGCACTCCTGCTGTGGCGCAGCACCAGTTCCTCGGGCCCGTCCGCGTGCAGACAGGCGTTGGTCACCACCTCCGAGACCAGGAGCAGCGCGTCCTCCGCGCGTTCGCGGCCCTCCGGAGTCGTCGCCGGGAGCCAGCCCCACTCGGCGAGCGCCGCCGCGGTGAAGTCGCGACATCGGGTCACCGCGCCCCCGGCCCCGCCCAGGACGAGCCGGCGGACCTGCTCCTTCGGCGTGGTCGGGGCGGCGCTCTGCGCGGTGGGCGGGGCCGGGGCCGGGGCGGCGGCCGGGCCCCGCGCGCCGGAGGCGCCTGAGCCGGGCGCGCTCACGACCCCTCCGGCGCGGGTACGCCGGCCGCGGGGCAGTCCGCGAGGGCGGCGGCCGTGTTCTCGTACACCCGGAAGACGGACAGCGCGCCTGTGATCTCGAACATCCGGTCCACCGGCGGCCCCAGCCCGGCGAGGTCGAGCCGGCCGCCCTCGTCCAGCATCCGCAGGCGGGCGCGGAGCAGCACGTTCAGGCCGGTGGAGTCGCAGAACCGCAGGCCCGCGCAGTCCACCACGATCCGCCGTCGGTGGCCGGTGTGTGCGGCCAGGGCCTCTTTGAGAGGGGCCGCGGTGTCGTGGTCGAGTTCGCCGGTCAGGGCGAGGACGACGGTCTCGTCCAGGGAACCGGTGGCCCCGGTGGCCCCGGAGGGGCCCGGCGGCGGGGTCAGGGTGCGGACGGCCAGGCGCTCGGTACGTCCGGCCGGCGCTTCCCGGCGATCCGAACCGCCTGCGCCGCCTGTGCCATCCGCGCCGTGCTTCGCGTTCGTATCAACCGTGCCGTTGCCGTTGCCGTTCATGTCGTTCATGCCGCCCATGCGCGCGCGGCCTCCCTTCCGTGCCTTCCCGCCCTCTTGTCCTCCGCCTTCTCCGCTGCGTTCCCGCGCCATGACTCAGCCGAACCCGAGGGCGGCGCGGTCCTTGGCGAACGTGAACAGGCGCTGCGTCCCGCTCAGCGCGAACAACTGCCGCAACTGCCGGGGCACCGGACCGGCCAGGACGATCCCGGGGTCGGCCGAGCGCGCCGCCACCAGCGCGTGCAGGAACGCCGAGTCGCCGAAGCACACCTGCGAGATGTCGAGCACGGTGTGCCCGTCGTCGTCGTGCCGCGCCTCGGCGAGTGCCCGGCGCAGACACCCGACGGTGTGCAGATCGAACTCGCCGGTCGCGGAGAGCACGACCGTGCCGGGCCGCGGCGACGGCTCGCGGACCACCCAGGCCGCCCCGTTCGGCATCCGGTACGTCCGTGGCCCGGGTGCCGCGCGGTGTGCGGAGCGGCGACACCGTACGGGATCCATCTCCGTACCTCCGCGACCTCCGTGCCCCCTTCGTCTCGTTCCTTCCCGCTTCTTTGTCGATCTTGCCGTCGGGGGTCGCCCCGGTCGTCCGGGGCGTCCCCGTGTTCCTCTACGGAGCGGTTGCCCCGTCCGGCGCCGGGCATGCGCGCCTTTCCGGGCCGGGCGGGCGATCCGGCGGCGGGAGGGGGAGGTGCGCGGTGGGCGGTGGTCAGGGGCGGGCGCTGAGTTCGATCGCGCGGAGGGCCGCCGAGAACGCGGGGCCGTCGCCGACGTCCAGAGCCGTGTCCGTGAGCTTGATGACATGTTCGTCCCCGTGTGCGAGGGCGAGCGCGACGAGTTCCTCCGCCGTGAGCGAGCCGGGCGCGGTCGCCGGACGCGGGGCGGCCGCGCCGTACATCGCGGTCACGGCTGCCGCGGCGGTCCACGCGGCCGCCAGGCTCGGCGCCCACTGGGCGTGGGGGAGAGCGGGCAGGACCCGCAGGACGGCGTTGGGGGCCGTGGCCGAGTGGACCAGCATCGTCGCCTCGCCGTGGCCGTGGGTCGCGTACCGGTGGGTGGCGGCGTGGACGAGTTCGGTCAGGCGCGCCCGTACCGACTCGGGCTCGGTGACCCCGTCCGCCCACACCGGCAGGCCGGTGACCAGGGCGAGCCGGTCCGGGAAGATATCGCGCCGCTCGGCGAGCGGGGGCACCGCGTCGAGCGCGTCGGCTGCCCGACGGGCCCCGGGGAGCGGGGCGACACCGGTGACGGGGAGATGGCGGGCGGCCCAGTAGCCGAGGGCCTGGCCGAGCTCGGCCAGCCGCGGTGCGGTGACCTCCGCGGCGGCGTCCTCGGTGGCCAGCAGGGTACGGACGGCGTGACCGACCCGGATCAGCGGGTGCGTGGCCGCGCCGTACAGACCCGTCAGCAGCCGGGGCCACCATTCGGCGAGCACCGCGCGCCACGGCCGGCCGGCGAGTTCGCGGTCGAAGAAGTCGATCCAGTCGGCGGCGCGGCGGATGTCCCCCAGAGCGTCCGCCCAGGTGGCGTCGGTGACCGGGGCGACACGGGACGGGAACTCGTCGAGCTTCGGCGCGTAGCGGTCGAGCCAGCGGTGCACCGCCGCGGCCCGGCCGTGCGCGGCGAGCGCCTCGACGGCCATCGGGGCGTGGTTGCTGAGCCGGCCGTGATGCTCGGGGCCGGTGGTGTGCAGGCGCTGGAGGGCCTCGTCGAGGATGCCGGACGGGTCGATGTGAGCGTTCGTCATACCGGGGACGGTAGGGGTGCGACCGTCCGGCGCGGAACGGTCGGAGGCCCTAGACCCCGGGGCCCGGTTCCGGAGGTCTAGAGACCCCGGGCCCGGTTCCGGAGGTCTAGGTCCGTCGGACCTGGTCATGCGACTGTCCGGCGGTGTCCGGGGGCCGGTGGTGGCACCGGCAGAGGTCCGCCCGCCGGCGAGGTGGTCTCCGTTGGAACTCCCGGCGGGAACCTTCGCTTCGCCCAGGGCGGTTCGGGCGGGGCGTCAGCACTGGTGGAGGCCGGCGGGGGCGACACTGCCCGTGTCGAGGTCCACCGCGGCGACATTGCCCTTGTAATCCTGGTCCTTGAACTGAGTCCAGTACCAGATGTCACCGCCTCCCGGCTGGGCGTCGCCGTGCCCCCAGCACCGGAACCGGACGGTCTCACCGGCGGTGAGGGTGCGGGCGCTCCCGGAGTCGTAGGCACGGTCGCGGTACACCTTGATCTCCGCCTTGGCGACGGTGCAGTGCATGAACTCGCCTCGGACCTCGCAAGGGGCGGCCTGGGCGGGTGGACCGGCCGCCGGGGTCTTTGCGCCGGACGGGCTGTCGCTCAGGGCGGCGTTGGCCAGGCCGAACACTCCTCCGCCGATGGTCGTGAGCGCGGCCGTGACCAGACCGACCTTGCCCGCCTCGGACAGGCCGCCGAACCACGCCCGTGCCCGGCGCGGGCCCGATGGCCGCGGCGGCGAAGCCGCCGGCCTGGACCCCGAGTCGGTGGTCGGGCTCGGGGCCGGGGCCGGGGTCGGGCTCGCGGGCGAGTGCGGGGCCGGGGTCGGGTCGCTGCTGGGAGAGGGCGGTGCCGAGGACAACGAGACCTCCTGGCCTTCCGTGGGCGGGCGGACTGACGACGGTAACGCATGCGTGTGACCTGGAACACACCGTGAGGCCCAGGGGGCGTGCCCTGTTGACGGCCTGGGAGCATGGTCATGGGCCGTTAGGGCGTGTTTCGAAAGTCCCTCCTGGCCCGCGACGCCTGGCACGCACTCCCCCGTGGCCCTTCGGGCACGGGAGGTGCCCCCACGCTGCGTTGTCGGAGTCATCCAAGTACGTCCAGTACGAGGATGATCCTCCGCCTTGCGATGCTGCTCGGCATCCGAAGGATGAATCAAGGCGCCGAGACGGAGCGAGCGAAGCGAGCGCAGTGCACCAGACGCCGCAGGCCCCGCCCTCCGGGCGGACGGAGCTACTTTCGAAGCACGCCCTAGGCGGCGGCGTGAGAGCGCCCGGTCTTCGGACCTGCCCCGGGCGGGTGCGGCTCCTCGGCCGTGGCCCGCCTCATGAGCGATGGCCGAAGAACTCGACCTCGGCCAGCGCGAGTCGATGCCCGTGCCCGGCCCCGTACCAGGTCTCCGGGGCGAGCCGGGCCCGGACCACGTCCTTGCCGCGTACGTCGAAGGTCTGCTGGCCGGGTTGATCCTTGAGGGTGATGTGGTGAGTCGACGTGTTGCCGTCCGCCGCGATCAGCTCGACCCGGATCCGGGCCGGGCGGGCCTGCGTGAGGAACTCGTCCTTCTTCGCCGACGTCCCCCCGAAAACCACCAGCTTCGTCACCCGTACCCCGGGCGCTTCGAAGTCGGCCTCCAGTGTCGCGCCGTCCTGCGTGGCGGGCGCCCAGTAGCGGTTGTTGAAGCCGTCGAAGGCCGCGTCCGCCGGATGGCCCTTCAGTGCGCTGGACGCCCGGACGGCGGCCGGCGGCAGCGACTCGGGCGTCCCCGTCTCGTCGCGCGCGAGCCCCAGCCAACTGCCCATGTGCGGCAGGGCGAACCAGACGCCCACGGCGAGGAGCAGCAGTACCACGGGCAGCGCCACCCGGGGGCGGCGCCAGGCCGGGCGCGGGCGGGTGCCCGCGACGGGGGCCGCCCGCCGCTCGCGGCGCAGCAGCCGGCGCCACCACGGCGGCCGGACGGCGGGCGGCGGCCCGGGGTCCAGGAGGAGCGCGCACCGGACGCACAGGGTGCGGTCGGCGGCGTTCTCGGTACGGCAGTTGGGGCAGCGCACGGTCGCGGTCGGCATCTGCCGTACGGGCTCGGGCGGCGCCTCCTCCCGCTCCGGGGGCGGCCCCGGCACGGCCGGACCGCGCTCAGCCCCCGGCCGCCGCAGCCCGGGCCCGGCCTCGATCCCGGCCCCGGCTAGGGGCGCGGACGGGGGACGGGGCGGTGTAAGTGGTGCGGGTGGCGCATGCGGTGCGGGTGGTGTCGTGGGAACAGGAGGGACGGCCGGGGCAGGAGAGGGCGAAGGCGCGGACGGCATGGGGTGAGTGGGAGGGGCGGGAGGGGGAGACGCTACGGGCGCGGCGGCGGGGGCCGGCGCGGGGACCACCGGCGGTACGGGCGGCGTGAGTGCGGGCGCTCCTGCCCCCGGCGCCTCCCGTGCCTCGGCCCGTACCTCCCGCCCGGTACCACCCCCGCCCCCGCCCCCGGGCCCTCCGCCCCCAGGCCCCCCGTCCCCGTCCTCGTCCCAGTCCAGGAACGCCCCGCACGACGAACAGAACAGCGTCCCCGCCTCGTTGCGCCGTCCGCACGACGGACACACCATGCCGCCCGGGCCGCCGTCCCGCCCGTCCGTACCGCTCATTCCGCGCCCCCCGGCAACAGTTCCAGCGTGAACCCCACATGCGCCGGGATCTCCCCCCGGATCAGCTCCTCGATCCGGGCCCGGCGCACCCGCCCCGGATCGGCCGTCGGCAGCCGCACCGTCACCCACGGCCGCCCGCCGCCCGGCAGCGGAGTGCCCGGGGTCGCGGACCAGACCGTGCCGCCGCTCTCCGTGATCAGCGGCTCCACCCCGCCCGTCTCGACCCGCAGCGCCTCCGCGAGCCCGGCCACCGTCCCGCGCGCCCGGTGCCGGGCCACCGCACCCCGTACCTCGGCGCGCCGCCGCTCCACCGGGACCGCGCCCGGTTCGCCGGGCGGAGGCGCCGCCACCCAGCCCGCCAGCCACTCCAGGAAGTCCTCGGGCGCGTGCCGGGGGTCGAGGTGCGCGGGCAGATTGTCGACGCTCAGCAGTACCGGGGCGAGGACCTCGTCGAGAGCCGCCAGGAAGCGCGCCAGGAAGTCGTGCTCCAGATAGACCGCCGGCAGCAGGTCGATCAATGGATGTGGGCTCGGCAGCCCGGGGGCATCGCTGCGCACGGCGGTCAGACCTCCCGGACCCGTAACTGATGCTCGTACGAGAAGACCAGCGCGTGCGGGTCGAGCGCGATCCGCCCGCCGGGCACCTCGGTGCGCTGCCCGGTCACCGGATCGGCCCGGTAGAGCCGTACGTCGTCGACCAGGTCGACGCCCGGGACCCGCTGGAGCACGGCGTACGCCTCGCCCGTCTGCACCGGCCGTCCGAACGGCCAGCCGTCGCCGGACGGCCCGCCGGTGAGCGGGTCGAAGTAGCCGTTCAGCGCGGCGAGCGCCGTCTCGCGGACCCGCTCGGCAAAGGCGCCGCGCCCCGCCTGCACGGTCGCCACGAAGGTGACGCCCTGGTAGTACGGCGGCTCGACGGCGAGGCGCGCCCCGATCGGGCGGCGGGCGTCCAGATGGCCGGCGATGCGCTCCAGAGTGCCCGCCGGCGGGATCAGGTCGTCGAAGGCGATCCGGCCGTCGGCGCCGCCGCGTCCCGACGGCACGACGAGCAGCCGTACCCCGGCCTCGCCGTCGTCGGGTACGCAGTGCACCCGGGCCGCGTCCGGTGCCACCTCGCGGGCGAGGAGCTCGTAATCCCTTGGTACGACGGCACGTTGGAGGGTGCGCAGGGTCAGCGGGCCCCGGATCCGGGCGCTGTCCACGCTCTCGCCGTCGACGCCGCCGATCGCGGGCCGCCGGTTCTCCACCCGTGCCACGAACGGCACCGTGCCGCGCAGCACCCGCAGCGTCCCGCGCGCCACGTTGCCGTGCGCCCCGCCACCCGTACGGTACGAACGGACCCGCACGGCGGCTCCCTTGGCGGGGACCGCGCCGAAGTGCCGTACCGTGCCGTCCCGTTCCCGCACCGCCGGACCGAACTCGACCCGCCCCGTGCCCTCGTCGAGGGTGAAGTGGCGGTCGTCCGGGCCGGAGTGGGCGAAGTCGTCGACCCGCGTCCACACCTCGGCGGGCGCCGCTCCGCCACCCATGGTCGTGGTCGTGGCCGGGATCGTGGCCCCGGTGGGCTCCCGAGGGGCCACCTCCAGGGCGAACTCGCCCGGCACCACCGGCGGTCGGGCGATCGTGAACGCCTGGCCGGGTACGCCCTCCGCCGCGCCGAGAAGCTCGTCCGTGATCCGTTCCGCGTGCTCCGCGCCGACGGTCGCGCCGATCGTGAACGCGGTGACGCCCCGGACCACCGGCGGTGCCACATATGTCGGCTGGTCGGGCGCCGCCGCGACGAGCCGGCAGCGCAGCCAGCCGCCGGTGCGCCGGACGATCCGCCCTGGGGTGTGCGTGGCGGGCAGATGCAGGATCAGCTCGCCGGACCGGTTGAAGCCGCCCGTGTCGTCCTTCTCCACCTCGCACGCCGACCAGCGGCTCCCGTCCCACGCCTCCCACACCAGGGGAGGTCGCAGCGGGTCGACCCCGACGCCCTGGACGTCGCAGTCAAGCCGGAGTACCACGACCCCGGCCGGAACGGCCGCCGTGAGGCCCAGGTACAGCGCGTCGCCGGGGGTGGGGGAGGGCGAGAAGCAGGGCACCTCGCGGCCGAGTGCCAGCTCCTCGGTACGGTCCGCGGCGCCGCGCCCGCCGCCGCCCTTCGCCATCCTCGGACCGACCCCGGGCGACGGTGCCCCGGACCCGCCGGCCGGTGAACTCGGCCCGCCCCCCTGCCCGCCCCTCTGCTCGTCGCCGTCCGCCGCCGGCCAGGTCGCGAGGGCCGCGAACGCGCACGGCGGGATCGTCAGATCGCGGGTGGTCGTGAATACCACCGCGGGCTCGGTCTCGGTACGGACCGTCGCCACCTCCGTCCCGGCCCGCACCACCACCGGCTCCGGCTGCGGCGCCGACAGCCGGAACGTCACATCCGTCCCCGCCGCCGTCGGCGGATGCAGCCGCACCCCGATGAGATCGAGGAACGTCAGATAGCTCTTCTCCGGCACCCGGTTCACCCGGTAGACGAGCTGGTCCACCATGGTCGCGAACGCCTCGATGAGCGTGACCCCGGGATCCGACACATTGTGGTCCGTCCACTCCGGGCAGCGCCGCTGGACGTACCGCTTGGCCTCGTCCACCAGGCCCTGGAAACGCCGGTCGTCCAGATTCGGGCTCGGCAGGGTCATGCCCGGTCCTCCTGTGGGATCACATAGAACGGGAAGACGAGATTGCGCGGGTCGTTGGCGCCGCGCACGGTGTAGCCGATGTCGATGTACAACACTCCGTTGTCGGCCTCGTCGAAGCGGACCGCGACCTCGGTCACCTCGATGCGCGGCTCCCACCGTTCCAGCGCGAGCCTTACCTCGTAGGCGAGTTGTCCCGCCGTGCCCGCGTCGGCCGGCGCGAAGACGTAGTCGTTGACGGCGCAGCCGAACTCCGGCCGCATCGGCCGCTCCCCGGGCGAGGTCGCCAGGATCAGCCGGATCGACTCCTCCAGCTCGCGCTCGCCCCGGACGAGGGCGATCGACCCGGTGGCATCGGTACGCGGCGGGAACGCCCAGCCCGCGCCGATGAACTCCTGTCCCATACCGCTTCTCAGCCTCCGATCAGTACCGACGCGCAACCCGACACGACCGCCGACCCGCAGCCCGACAGATCGCCCGCCCGGACCGCCGGCCGGCCCCCGATGAGGACCGTCGCCGAGCCGGGCGGAACGAGCACGGACGGCGGATGGCCGGCCGGGGACTGGCACTGGTGCGCGGTGCCGACCGTCGCCGCGGGCCGCCCGCCGATCAGGACCGACGGCACGCCGGGCGGGCCGATCACCCCCGGATGCGCGGTGGGATCGCCGACCCGCGCCGCGGCCGCCGCCGTCTGTGCCATGTCCCGCTCCGTCCCCGCCGATTCACGGACTCATCGCTTCGCCGCTTCGTCGCCTTGCCGGGCATTCGCCCGCGACGATCAGTTGATCTTGACCAGGGGCGCGCTGACCGACAGCGTCGTCCCGCCCTTGAGTTCCGTACGCTGCGTGCCGTCCACCGTGACCGAAGCGCCCTGGACGTCCACCGCGCCGCCGGTCGCCAGCCGTACCGCGCCCTGCCCGCCGTCGACGCTCACACCCTGGCGTCCCGCCAAAGTCACGCTGTCGCCGCGCAGTTCGAGCGCGCCGCGCTCGGCGTCGACGCTCACTCCGCCCGAGGCCGTGATCGACACCTTCTCCTTCGCGCTGATCCGCACCGCGCCGTCGCTGCCGATGGTGACCGTCGTCCCCGACTGGTCCAGGTCGATCGTCAGCTTCCCGTCGCCGGTCCGCAGCTTCACGCCCTGCGCCCCGCCCGCCGCGTCGAGCAATTCGAGCCGGTGCCCGCCCTTGGACGCGAACGCGCGCCGGTCCACCGCCCCCGAGGTCGGATCCACCTGCCCGCCGCCGGACGGCCGGTCCTGGCCGTTGTACAACCCGCCCAGGACGTACGGACGATCGAGCCGCCCCAACTCGAAACCGACCACCACCTCGTCGCCGACCTCCGGGATGTACGGCTCGCCGCCCCCGGTGCCGGACGCCTGTGCCGTACGCGCCCAGTCGCTCGCGTACTCGTCCGACAGCCACGGGAACGCCACCTTCACCCGGCCCGAGCCCTCCGGGTCCTGGGTGTCCGTCACCGTCGCGTTCACCAGACCGCCGCCACCGGCGTTCAGGGACCGGCCGGATGCGCCGCCGCCCGTCAGGCCGTACAGCGAACGCTCCTGCTGCCCCGACACCGTCAGCCAGGTCTCGTACCCGCGCAGCGCGTCGAAGACATGCCGCGACGACGTGACCGTGTACCGGCCCTCGAACGGCTCCCCGACCGCGTTCAGCGCCACCGCCGAGCCCGCCCGTACCTCCGGATTGCCCCGGATCACCGCCTCCAGCTCCGCGAACGCGCCCGCGATCCGCTCGGCCAGCGCCTTCGCCGCCCGGTCGACCCGCTCCTGCGTCCCGTACCCGCCGTCCGTCACCACATGGCGGGCCTCCCCGAACGGCGCCGTCACCTCGGCCGCCGTCACCCCGAGCGCGAGCGACGGCGAACTGCCCGCCGGGGCCCGGCCCACCAGCGCCCGTTTGCCCCGCACGTCCCAGCCGCGCACCTCCACCTCGGAGACCTGCTCGGCCGCCGACACCGACGCCCGGCAGCGCAACAGATTCGCCCCCAGCTCCAGGACCAGCGGGTCGCGTTCCGCGCGCGCCGAAGCGTCCGGCGCGCCGCCCGCCTCCGGCGGCTTCGCCACATGCAGCCGCCCGCCTTGGACATACGCCTGCGCGCCCGCCTCCTCGGCCAGACCGCGTACGAACTCCCAGTCCGTGACGTTGGATTGGACGACATGGTCGAGCACCGGGCCCGCCACGTCCACCGTGCCCGGCTTCAGCCCGGCGCGCCGGGCGACCTGCGCGACGATGTCGGCGAGCGTCATGTTCTGGTAGCCCGCCACCCGCGCCCCGCGCAGCAGCCGGCAGGTCTCGTCGAGCCCGCGGACCACCGTGAACGTGCCCGACTCGTCCAGCTCCAGTTCGAGCGCCGTCACCATCCCGTCGAGCAGCGGACGCGGCTCCGTACCGCCCCCGCCCCGCGCCAGCAGCCGGATCTCCGCGCCGACCGCGATCCCGCCCTGTGCGAGCAGGGTCCGGTCCGGGTCGCGGAACCGCAGCAGGAACAGATCGGGCAGCGTCCGGCTGTCGTCGACGTACCCCTCGACCAGGGTGTTCATCAGCCGGGCCGGCAGCGGCCGGCCCGCCACCTCCACGACGAGCGCCGACGCGACACCGGGCGGCGCCATCAGCGCTCCCCCCGGATGTCGGTCATGCGCCCGCCGCCGGTGGCGTATCCACCGTCCCGCCGCCTGTCGTCCGACCGTGCTCCGCCCCGCAGCCGGCCCAACTCGTCGGGCGCGGGCAGCAGCAACTGCCGTCCGGGGGCGAGCCGCAGCGGATCGTCGATGCCGTTCGCCTCCGCGATCACCCGCCAGGCGGCCGGATCCCCGTACTCGCGCTGCGCCAGCGACGGCAGTGAATCCCCGGCCGCCACTCGGTGCGTCCGCCGCGCGGTGAGCGCCCCTGAGGTCGGATTCTGCCCCGGGGTCTCGCCGCTGATCTCCTCCATCGTGACCTGGCAGACCGCCCGGATCGGCACCCCGGACGTCGTGAACAGGGTGTATTTCGCCTGCACTTGGCTGACATAGCCGGGAAAACCGGTGAGCCCGCCCCAGTGGAACACCACCCACGGCGGCGACGAACGCTGCTGCTGCCGGGTCTCGCTCGTCGGCACACAGCACGCGAAGAGCTGCTCCACCGCCGTCACCACCCGGTTGTCCTGGGTGTCGCCCGCGTCGAAGAACATCTCCACCGTCAACTTGCTGGGCTGCGGCCCCTGGTACTCCGGCGGACCGGCGCTCTTCGCACCCTTCGCCGGAGTCCGCTTCCACGCCGCCGCCTTCGTCAGGCTCAACTCCTTGGGATTGAACTGGAATTCGATCCGGCCGCACGGGCCGCCCGGAGTGAGGCCGCCGCCCGACGGCGGGGTGCGCAGCTCCAGATACGCGTGCTCCAGCTTCGGCCGCGCGGACGCGCCCTTCCCGGACGCGGCCGTGACACCGGAGGTACCGGCCGCGCTGAAGGCGATCGGGCCGCCGGGAGGCGGTGGGGCCATGGACTCAGCCCTCCATCACATAGCCGTGATGGGCGATCTCGATCGTCTCCATCGCCACCTTCGGCGACTCGGGCGTGAACGACGGCCCCGTCCACCGCACCGGCACCACTTCGAGCAGCCCCCACTGGGCGACGGTCCGCCCGTCCCCGGTCCGCGCCTCGATGTGCGCGGTCTTGCGGGTGAACCCGGTCGTCATACTGGCGAACCAGCGCGCCACCTTCTCGGTGTCCCGGGTGAGCGGCCTGGACAGCTTGACGTTGGAGTACTTCAGCCGGGTCGGCAGCTGCCACACATGCCCGTTGTTCCCGCCCTCCTCCCGGGTCTCCAGGACGACCTCGCAGCCCAGTCCCTCGCAGGTGTTGAACGACCCGAGTTCGATGTCGTCGACGGTGACGACGAAGCAGACGCTGACGGCGGGCTCGTCGTTCTTGGCGGCGGTGGCCATGGGAGCTCACTCCTCTCGGATGCGGGTCAGAGGCGGGTGATCGGGGGAGCGCGGGCTGTCAGGGTGCGGGCTGTCAGGGGGTTCAGGGGCGGGTGTCGAGAAGTCGGCCCGCACGCTCGCGGTCGAGACGCAGATCGGCCTTGAGGAGGCGGGCGAGCGGCGGATAGAGGGCGCGGACGAACTCGTCGGTGACGGGTGGAGTGCCGGGCGCTCCCGGGGAGCTGGGCGGACCGGCGGTGGGAGATCCCGGGGGCGCGGTGGCCTCGGGGCCGGGCTCCGGCGCCGGCTCGGGTTCGGGCGTCGGTTCGGGAGGCGGTTGAGGAGCGCCGGCGGCGGGTGCGGGTACGGGATCGGGCGGCGGGGGCTCCTCGGTGACCGTCTCTCGCTGGACGAAGAACCCGGGGGCGGGCGGCACGGATGGCGCGGACGGCACCGCCCGAGGGGGCGGTGAGAACACCACGCTTCCGTCGGTCATCCGCTGCGCGATCCCGGCGGCCACCGCCACGTCCCCGGCACTGCGCGGCGCGTGGGGCGCGGTGGCCCCGGGCGCCGGGGGGACGGACGGTGCGGCGGGCGACTCGGCCCCGGGCCGCAGCCGCTGGACGGCGACGACGGCCGGGGCGGGCGCCCGCGTCGCGCGCTGCACGGGCGCGGTCTCCCAGCGCAGGGCCTGGACGGCGGGTGCGGCGGAAGCCGGCGCCACGGTCCGCCCGGCCTGTTCCTCGGTGACGGTACGCAGCTGGAGCGGCCGGTCCGCGAGCAGCGGCGCCACCGGCTCCGGCGCGGGCTCGGGCGGGGGCAGGGGCGCCGCTTCGGGGAGGGGAGCGGGCTCCTCGCGTACGGGCGTGAGTGCGGCAACGGACGTACTTTCCCGCGCTGTAGGAAGGGGCGACGAAGGTGGGGCGGACCCCGAGGCCGTCCGCTGGGCCGTGGGCGGCAGCCCCGGCAGCGGCGCCCCGAGGCCGGGCGCGCGGCGCGGCGCGGGGGAGGGGACCGACGGGACCGACGGCATCGGAGGCACCGACGGCGCCGACTGGTCGGTGGACCGCTGGACGCCGGGCGGAGGCGACGCCGGGGCTTCCTCGGGCAGGTCCACCGGTGTCCGCTCGCCGACCAACGGCCTTACGGGAGAGGCAGGTTCGGCGTCCGGCGTATCGCCGGGCGCGGATGCCGGATCCGCTGCCGAGGGCTCATCTGGTACGGGACCGGAGGCGGCGGGCAGCTCGGTCTCGCGCTGGACCGGAATCCCGGCAGTGCTTCCCTCGAACGGCGACGACGGTGACGGCGACATCGAGGGTGACGGCGAGGGTCGTGGACCGGCCGGACGTACGACAGCCGTTACGGGATCCGCCCCGGCCAGGGTGCGGCTGACGACCGGGCCCGCCGTCGCACCGGGGCCGTCGAAGCCGTCTCGTTCGCCAGGCCCTGTCCCGGCCGCCGTCTCCTGGAGCGCGGATGCCGGGAGCGCCCGTACCGGAAAGTCGACCACCGACCGCTGGACCGGTGCCGTCACGCCTCCCGCCACCCCGCTCGGTGCGTCGGCGCTCACCAGATGCCCGAGGGGCGAGGTGAGGGCGGTCGTCCGCCGGGTCGACAGCGCGCCCTCGAAGCCGGACGGATCGGTGAGGAGGGGTGGGGTGTCCAAGGCGCGCTGGATCGGCGGGAGTTCCGTCAGGTCGAACCGGTCCTCGCGGGCCGCGGGCGGCGTCGGTTCGGGGGCGGGCCCGGAGCGGGGAGCCGACTCCGGCGACGCCGCGCCCGGTCTCGTACCGCGCAGCCAGGACAGTAGTCCCATCGTTTCGGCCCCTCCCCGTCATCCTCCGCCGAGGCGGGTCGCCTGGGCGACGAACCTCAGCCGTTCCGCGTGCTCCAGGTCGAGGAGCTGATCCAGTGGCCAGTGGAAGTGATAGGCGAGGTACGCGACTTCCTCGTAGAGCCGGTCGGCCGCGTACGTCACGATTCCCCCAGGCGGCCACCGGCGAGATCCACCGCGAACTCCTCCTGGCAGGACGGGCAGGTGACGGCGGCCCGGGTGTGGCCCTCGGCGTTGACGCGCCGGTAGAAGTCCTGGAGGAAGGCCAGGTCCGAGGCGAACAGATCCTCGACGATCCCCGGATGGATGTCGTCGACACCGCCGATCCGGGTGACGACCCGGGAGATGAGGACCACCGACAGATAGGCGGGGTTCTCCCGGACCCGGTCGTCCCGCAGCGGCACCAGCTCGTCGCGGGCGGTCGCGAGACGCATCACCCCGTCGCGGTGTACGACGCCCCGCTCGTCCACGTACCCGCGCGGCAGCCGGAACGGGAACTCGGTGCGCAGTCCCACCCCGGGATCCGCGCCGGAACCCGGGGCGAAGCCGGAGCCGGGACCGGCCCCCGGAGCGAATCCCGTCCCTGGCCCGGGACCCGGCCCCGGACCCGTTCCCGCGGCCGTCGCCGCTGCCGCCTCCGGGTCGAAGCCCTCCGCCCGGCGCGGCACGGCCGCCCCCGAACGCCGCATCAGTCGACTTCCATGCTCTCGTAGGTGATCACCAGTTTCTCCGTGAGTACGGAGGTGTCACCGGCCTTCAGGGTGCCGATCTCCAGGGACTTCGGCCAGGCGTTGATGAGCTTGTAGCGCTTGATGGGCAGGCCCTCGTAGTCGTAGACGATGATGGCGCCGTTGCGGCGGGCGCTCGCCATCTGCCCGAACCGCGATTCCTTGACCCACCGCTCGAAGCTGTTGTCCTCGGTCAGACCGCGGCTGACCGTCACCTCGCCCGCCTTGGGCCGGCCGGGCAGCTTCTTGATGGCGTACTTGCCGTCGGCGGTGTTCTGCTTGAGCTCGATGACGTCCTGTTCCATCTTCAGACCGCTGACCTCGGTGATCTGTTTGATGAGCACGCTGTCGAACTCCAGGCCGAAGGAGTGTCCGACGGAACTGTCGAGATGGGGCAGGGGCACGGTCGACTCCTCACTCGTCCACGGCACCGGTGCCGCTGGTCAGCTGTGACAGGCGGAACACCACGAACTCGGCCGGCCGGACCGGCGCGACACCGATCTCGCAGATCACCTGGCCCCCGTCGACGCTCTCCGGAGGGTTCGTCTCGCGGTCGCACTTCACGTAGAACGCCTCGTCGGGCGTGAGGCCGAACAGCGCACCCTTGCGCCACTCGTTGACCAGGAAGGCGGCGACGGTGCGGCGGATCCGTGCCCACAGCGCGTCGTCGTTCGGCTCGAACACCACCCACTGGGTGCCCGCGAGAATCGACTCCTCCAGGTAGTTGAAGAGCCGGCGGACATTGAGGTAGCGCCAGGCCGGATCGGAGGCGAGCGTCCGCGCGCCCCACACCCGGATGCCCCGGCCCGGGAAGGCGCGGACGCAGTTGACCCCGGCCGGGTTGAGCCGGTCGTGCTCGCCCTTGGTCAGCTGGGTCGCGAGCGCCACCGCGCCCCGGACCACCTCGTTCGCCGGTGCCTTGTGCACCCCGCGCTGGTCGTCGTTGCGGGCCCATATCCCGGCGACGTGGCCGCTGGGCGGCACGAGGGTGATCCGGCTGGTGGACGACGGGTCGGCGACGCCGATCCACGGGTAGTAGAGCGCCGCGTACTTCGAGTCGTAACCCGCCCTGTCCGTACGCCAGTCGCCCACCTCCCGCGGGCTGAGGCCGGGCGGCGGGTCGAGGACGGCGACCCGGTCGCCCATCAGCTCGCAGTGCGTGATGAGGGCCTGCTGGACCGCGATCACGCCGTCGAGATCGAGCAGCCCGCGCTCGTACGCGCTCATCAGGTCCGGGACGGCGACCGTGGTGATCTCCTCGACGGCCTCCAGGCCGCCGATCCCGGACCGGCGGTCCGCGTTCCCGACGTACACCTCGGGACCGAGGGCCGTCGTCCCGGATCCGGCGGGCGCGGGTGCCGCCGCGGCCAGGGTGACGGTCTGCGGCTCGGGGCGGGCGGGCGCGGCGCCGGTGCCGGGCTCGGTGATCTCGATCAGCGCGGAGGCGGCGTTGACGCGGGTGGCGACGTTCTCCTTGCTCCGCTTGGTCGTGACCGACGCGTACTCCTCGGCCTGCTCGCCGTCGCGCCGGACGATCAGCCGGAAGGCGTCGGTCGGCGGGTCGTCGCCCTCGGCGTCCGCGATCTCGACGGTGATCGTGCCGGTGACGCCGGGCCGGGCGACGACGGAGTACGCGCCGATGGCGGTGGGCCCGGCCGCTGCCGGCAGACCCGCTCCCGCTTCCGGCCCCGCTCCCGCGGCGTCCGGGGGAGCGGTGCCGTCGTCGACCCGTACGACGTAACAGGTCCCGCCGCCGTTGGAGAAGAAGCCGTACACCGCGGCGGCGAGATACGTCCCCTCGACGAAGTCGCCGAACCGGGCCGTGAACTGGCTCCAGTTGGTGATCAGCGTCGGTTCGTCGAAGGGCCCCTTCCGTGCGAAGCCGATGAAGGCGGCGACAGAGGTGCCCACCCCCTCGATGGGGCGAGAGCCCGACTCGACCTCTTCGACGTAGACGCCGGGGGACAGATACGACGGCATTCGGTGCTCTCTCTCCTCGATGTCACGTCACGTCACTCTTCGAGACTCCTCGAGCGGGGAACCGGCGCCATTCTCGCCACCGTGCCGATCACCGGGAACGGATGATCGGCCGCCCCCCTGGGCACCGTGGGCTGCCCGATGGGGCAGCGCGGCCGGGGTCCGGATCGGCCCCGTTTCCCTCGGTACGGGGTGCGGGTCCGGGCAGGCTGGCGGTACGGCTTGGCCGACGGCCATCTCCGTCGCACACGTTCGTACGTACGCACCTCCGCCCGCGCACCGCCACATCATCGGACGCTCGCACCTTCGCGTACCGCCCTCGCACCTTCACACCCCTCACGCTCTCGTGCACCGCTCTAGCTCGCTGCCGCTCCGGGGAGGCGACGGATGAAGGAGTCGCCGGACCGGGCCGCGGGCCGGTCCATGGACAGGGCCACGGACCGGGCGGTGCAGCGGTCGGGCGGTGCGGATTCTCGCGGACGGACGGGGGGCCTGGCGCCGCACGCCGTGCAGCGGCTGCAAGGGGCGGCCGGCAACGCGGCGGTGGCACGCCTGGTCGCCCAGCGTTATACGGCGCCGGTGAAGACGCCCGCGGCCCAGGCCCCCGGATTCCGCCGGGTGAAGGCGGACGTCGCGGCGAAGAAGACCCGGCTGTCCGTGCACGCCCCGGCCGCCGCCGAGTCGAAGTCCGCGCAGGACGCGGCGGTCGCACCCCCCGACGACAAGGAGGCGCGGGGGAAGGCCGCGAACGCCGAGAAGATGAACGCGGCGAAGCCGGGGGAGTTCGACAAGGCCGCGTTCATCGCCGCCGTCGACAAAGCGATCGAGGCACAGGCGCCGAAGAACCTCGACGAGGCCGACAAGTTCGCCGACTCCGGCAAGGCCGACAAGGTCAAGGGCGAGGTCGACGGCAAGGTCTCCGACGGCAAGAACGCGTCGGCCAAGGACATCGACACGGCGACCAAGGCCGCGCCGGACACCTCGGCGGCCAAGGACAAGCCGGTCACCCCGATGACCCCGGACCACCCGCCGGGCAACCCGGGCGCGCCGTCGGCCGCCGACGCGATCCCGGCCAGGCAGCCGGCCTCGGTGACCGACTTCTCCCAGGGACCGGCCGGCAACGACAAGGCGATGGCGGACGCCGATGTCACCGAAGAACAGCTCGCCAAGGGCAACGAGCCGGCATTCGACCACGCCCTGAAGGAGAAGAAGACGGCGGAGGCCGACTCCGCGAAGGCCCCGGCCAAGGGCAGGGCGGCCGAGGACCGGCAGCTCACGGAAGCGAAGGCGGGCGCCGCGGCCTCGGGCACCAAGGCCGTCAACGCGCTCGCCGCCACCCGCACGGCGGCGGGCAAGTCCGTCGACGGGGGAAAGGGCGAGACGAAGTCGAAGGACGAGAAGAAGCGGGCCGCCGTCACGGCGAAGCTCCAGCATGTCTTCGACACGACGAAGCGGGACGTCGAGGGGATTCTCGGCGGCCTCGACAAGAAGGTCGACGACGCCTTCACGAAGGGGGAGAAGGGCGCCCGGGACGCGTTCATGGCGGACCAGAAGGCCCGGATGAAGGCGTACAAGGACAAGCGGTATTCGGGGTTCTGGGGCAAGGGACGGTGGCTGAAGGACAAGTTCGCCGGCCTTCCGGAGGAAGCCAACCAGCTCTACCAGAAGTCGCGCGAGCTGTATGTGGCCCGGATGCGGACGGTCATCTCGTCGGTCGCCGACCTGATCGGTGTCGAGCTGGGCAAGGCCAAGGCGCGGATCGCCAAGGGGCGGGCGGAGCTGAAGGCGGAGGTCGACAGACTCCCCGCCGATCTCCGGCAGTACGGCGAGGAGGCGGCAAAGGACTTCGCCGGCCGATTCGAGGACCTGGAAGCCACCGTCAACGAGAAGTCGGAGCAGCTCGTCCAGGATCTGGCCAACAAGTACACGGCCGCCCTCAAGAAGATCGACGAGGAGATCACGAAGCTTCAGGAGGCCAACAAGGGGCTGATCGACAAGGCGAAGGACGCGATCGTCGGCGTCGTCAAGACGATCAACGAGCTGAAGAACCTGCTGCTCGGCATCCTGGCCAAGGCCGCCTCGGCGGTCGTGAAGATCATCAAGGACCCGATCGGCTTCCTCGGCAAACTGGTCAAGGCGGTCGGCGGCGGCCTGCATCTCTTCATCACCAACGTCGCCGACCACCTGAAGAAGGGCCTGGTCTCCTGGCTCCTGGGCACCGCAACCCAGGCCGGCCTCGACATCCCCCAGAAGTTCGACGTCAAGGGCATCATCCGGATGCTCGCGTCCCTCCTCGGCCTGACCTGGGAGAGCATCCGCGCCCGCATCACCCGCAAGGGAGTCCCCGAACAGGCGCTGAGTGCCGTCGAATCCTCCGTCCCCATCGCGGGGAAGCTGGCCCGGGAGGGCCCGGCGGGCGCGGTCAAGGAGATCGAGGAGGAGGCGGGCGACCTCAAGTCCACGATCCTGTCGAAGCTGACCGAGTATCTGGTCCCCACGGTCGTCGTCGCGGGCATCACCTGGATCCTGTCGCTCCTCAACCCCGCCTCGGCCTTCGTCCGCGCGGTCAAGGGCATCATCGACATCGTCACGTTCATCGTGAACCAGGGCGCCCAGATCGTGGAGTTCGTGAACGCGGTCCTGGACGCGGTCGTCCAGATCGCGAACGGCGGCCAGGCCGGCGTCCCCAAGATGGTCGAGACGGCGCTCGCCGCGAGCATCCCCCTCCTCATCGGCTTCCTCGCCTCCCTGCTGGGCATCGGCAGCCTGGCGAACAAGGTCAAGTCGGTCTTCCACACGGTCTCCCGCCCGGTCAACCGCGCCATCGACAAGATCGTCGGCTTCATCGTCCAGAAGGGCAAAGCCCTCTGGCAGAAGCTCAAGAAGGACAGGGGGAGTCCGGATCCTGGGTCACGCAAGGCGGGCGGGAAGGATACGGAGAAGGACTCTCCTAGTCGTCGCCATGTTCTGGACATCGTCAGCGGGATTGACGCCAGCCGAAAATTCATGTCATTCGGCCATGCGCATACCATCAGGGCGAAGGGGAATTCTTCGGGGGCGTTGAAGCTTACCCTGGCGAGCGAGGAAGAGGACTTCAAGAAGAAGGTTGCACGAGTCATTTCCGAGCTGCAGACGTACCCTACTCCCAGGAAAGTGGGGAATGTTTCTCCTGGCGATATGGTCGACAGGCTGAGTACCTCTGTAGCCTCCGCGCAACGCCTTCAGGATTCCTTTGGCGCATGGAAGGCGCAGGAGCAAGCCAGGGCCACACCGAATCCTGCCGCTGCGAATGTGATCAAGACTCGGGTGGATGCCTGGATCGCTGCGGGATCTCCTGACGTGGTCGATGCGTCCGATATTCCGCGGCCTACGTTGCCCCCCGGATTCAACAAGCATCGGGAGATTCTCTATGAAGGTGAAGGGAATCGCTTCAAGCGGGCCAAGATAGCCGTCATCGGGCGGGACTTTCCTGGGATCTTCGACGATGTGCAAGCGACTATCAGGCCGTACAAGGATGCCCGAGCCGCCGGTGCGAGGCCTGAGGAGCTGCGGACCCAGAAGGCGTTGGCCGCGCAGAAGCTGCGGGACATGACGATGCTGGGCGCCGCCAAGGATGACGCCAGAGTCCCGGTGAAGGTGCTGAAGGAGTTCAAGAGGAGGGGGGATGTCAACGGCAGAAATATGCGGTCCGCCTCGAATTGGAATGTCGATCACATCGTCCCCCTTGCTGCCCACTGGCATGCCATCGGGTTCAATTCGGATGACAAGCCCAGGGTGGATACCACGCCAGAGGTATCGAACCTCCAGCTCATCGCGGCAGACGCCAATAAATCTGCTCAGGCCGATTACGGAGGTGTCAAGTACGAGTTCATGAAGAAGCGGCCGGGTCCGGACTTCAGTACTGACAAGGTGGATTTGGTGTGATGGAAGGGTCAGAGCAAGAGCGCGTAAATCGCACTATTCGACATCTCGGTTCCTCGGGATGGATTGTATCCGCAGCGCTCAAGGTGCCGAGAGGAGGGCCTACCGTATCTTTTCCTGTCGAAATCGGAGAGTACTTCGACGGTGAAGGATCCTTGGTGAGAGACTTGCCCTTCTGGTGGACCGAAGGAATTCCTTCCAGGCTTCAGTCAGGGTTTGCGAGATTCGACCTCTGCGCCAGGCTCGACCTGGAGGCGGACGGGGGAGAGGGGAAGATTCTTGCGGCGCGCGGCGGGCAATCCGACTTGTGTCGCATCATCAAGACGTTCGCTGCCCTCGAAGCCCTGGGATACCTGGCGGAACCTGACTTTGCCTACACGACGTCGAGTGGATGGACCGACGTTCGTGAGCGTAAGGGGGAGGACGCGAAGGCGGTCTTCTGGAACAGCCAGGCCCACCTGGACTGTTTCGACGACGAGGGAATGCTGACCGACGATCTGCCGCTTCACTGGTCCGGCGACCCGGAAACGATCGCGGCCGCGCTCCGGCAGTCAGGCCTCGGGGTCGAGATTCCTGAAGTTCCCGAGATGGTCTTCTATGTGTGTCCCGAGGGCGAATACGAGGAGTGAGCCGGCTGCGCGCCGCAGGGTCTTCCGCCGGACCGCCGGACCGCCGGACCGCCGGACGCCGGCCCTAGCGGCAGAGGTCCAGATAAGGCCCGAACTCCGACGCCAGCGTCAGGCGCCCCAGCTTCTGGTACTCCCGTTGCACCGCGTGGATGAGCATCGGCATCGTCAGCGGGGTACCCGCCTCCGCCGCCAGGTAAGCCGACGTCACCGCGATCGAGCGGATGTTGCCGCCCGACAGCTCGAAGGCCTCGGCGCAGAAGTCCAGGTCGAGGCCGGCCGCCCGGGGGAGGTGCGGGCCCAGCGTCCGGTCCCACAGCAGGCGGCGCTGGGCGGGGTCCGGGACCGGGAAGTCGATGACGAGATCGAGGCGGCGGGTGAAGGCGTCGTCCAGGTTGGCGCGGAGATTGGTGGCCAGGATGGCGAGGCCGTCGAAGGACTCCATGCGCTGGAGCAGATAGGCCGACTCGACGTTCGCGTAGCGGTCGTGCGCGTCCTTCACGTCGGACCGTTTGCCGAAGATGGCGTCCGCCTCGTCGAAGAGAAGGACGCCGTTCACCCCCGCCGCCTCCGAGAAGATGCGTTCCAGGTTCTTCTCGGTCTCGCCCACGTACTTGTCGATGACCGTCGCCAGGTCGACCGTGTACAGGTCGAGCCCCAGGTCCGCCGCGACGACCTCCGCCGACATCGTCTTGCCGGTACCGGAGTCACCGGCGAACAGGGCGGCGACCCCCCGCCCCCGACCGCCGCCCGGGCGCATCGACCAGGCGCCGAGGACATGGTCGCGGTGCCGGGCGCGGGCGGTCAGCTCGCGGAGCTGGACCGCGGTGTCCGGCGGGAGGACCAGGTCGTCCCAGCCGACGGAGGGTTCGATACGGCGGGCCAGCCGGTCCAGGCCCGCCGCGTTCTGGGCGCGGGCGCCCTGCCGGACGTGCTCGGCGGTCACCGGGCCGGACTCCAGCCGCGCCGACTGCACCGCCGCCCGCGCCGACCGCACGATCTGTTCCGGGGTGAGGAGGAACGGGGAGAGGAGGGCGGGGAGGTCCAGGTCGACGGGCACACCCGCGCTCGCGCGCCACGCCTCCGCCCGCGCCTTTGGGCCCACCCGGGGCGCCCGGACCAGCAGCGGCGGCCGGCTCGACCACGCCGCGTCCCACGGCACCCGGCCCACCAGCGCCACCGGGACCGGCACGTCCGTGACCATCCGCAGCAGGCCCGTCCGCTCCCGCGCCACCGCGTCGACCGGCGCGCACACCAGCCCCGCGCCCGTCAGCCGCGCCTCCCGCACCAGGCACCGCACCGCCTCCGCCGGTGCCGGGTCCTTTGCGAGCCGCGTCAGGTCGACACCGAGGACCGCCCGCCCCGCCGCCTCCAGTGCAGCCGCGGCCAGCGCCGCGCCCCCGCCGCCCTGCTCCTCCCGCAGGTACACCAGGCACGTCGTCTCGTCGGCGAGCAGCCGGGCCAGTGGCGCCGGGTCGCCCACCCCTCGTACGGCCTCCCACGGTGCCCGTACGTCCGCCAGCCGCGCGTCCGGGGTGTTGTCGCCCAGCAGGAACGCGGTGACCCGGTCCGGGACCCGGAGCGCCCGCCCGAGGAAGGGCCGTTCGCGGTCCTCCACCAGCAGCAGGCCGCCCGCGCGCAGCGGTGCCCGCTCGCCCAGCCGTGCCCGGGACTCGCGGTCCGCGTGCGGCACCCCGCACAGTCCGAGCGCCAGCCCGATCGTCGGCCGGCGCCGGGTCACGTCGTCGTTCAGGTAGCCGTAGAACGCCTCGAACCGGTCGTCCAAATCCGGCAGCAGCGCGACCAGCAGGATCTCCATGTCCAGGGCCGACAGTGAGAACTCCCGTACCAGCGCACCGAGTCGGGAGTCGGGCCCGGGTGCGGGAAGCGGGTGGACGCCGGGGAAGGAGCGGTGCCCGTCCAGCAGTCGCTCCACCGCCTCGTCCGTCAGGTACAGGCCGCGGAAGGCGTCGTCCGGATCCGGATCCACCTCCCGGCGCGCGTCCACCGCCCGCCGGACCCGTAGCTCCATCTCTCGTGCCAGCGACAGCAGTTCGTCCGTCACGTGCCGGCCCCGCCGGACCCGCCAGGCCCAGTGGCCGGGCCCGGTCCGCCCGCCGGGCCCGCCCGGTCCGTCCCCTCCGCCCCGCCGAACTCCCCGAAGCGCACTCCGAGCCCCTCCTCGCCCACCGGCGGCCCGACCAGATACCTCGGCGACGCGGTCACCGGCACGCTCACCACCAGGTCGAGCGACGGCTTCAACTCCCCACCCAACGCGCTCCATACATCGGCGAACGACCGGTCCTCCGGCGGCGGCAGCGCGATCGACATCGGTACGGCCGTGCCGATCTCCGCCAGGGTGCCGGTGAGCCGCGCCGGCGGCAGCGCCTCGAAGCGGAGCAGACACGCCAGGAGCGCGGAGAGCAGCCGGTGTTCGTCCTCCGGGCGCTTGGTCCAGGCGGTGATCAGATACGAGAGTTTGAAGTAGCGCGGCGGCCGGCGCCGGGCCACGATCACACCCCGCTCGTCGTACTCGTTGTGCAGTCCGCGCTCGCGCCGCCGCATGTCCTCTCGGATGTCGTACAAGTACAGGTTCACCGTCGGCGCGTTGACCTTCGCCGCCCACTCGCGCGTCGGCGCGTCGAAGACCACCGCCACCTGCGCGCCCTCCAGCACCTCGGCGCGGATCAGGGCCCGAAGGATGTCGTCCACCTCGTGGATCACGCCCTCGTCACCCCCGCCCCGCGAAGTCCGGTGGCTGCAAGGCGCGTTGGACGACGAGTACGGGCTTGGTGAGCCGCTTCAGTCCCCGCACCTCGGCGCGCAGGTCGCGCGGTCCGAGCCGGTCCTTGCGCAGGACGAGGACCTGCGACTCGAAGCGGCCGTCCCGGCCCGCCGACAGAGGGGCGCTGTCCGCGGTCAGGCCCGCCGACCAGGTGAGGCGCACACGTTCGCCCGGCGGGAAGTCCATGCCCCGCACGATTACGGGCTCGCCCGGCCGTACGACCCGGGGGGTGACCTCCAGGCGGGGCTGGAGCACCCGCAGTGGCGCGGTCGCGGTGTTGTCGCCCGGATCGGGGTCGGCGGGCAGGCCGCGTACGGACACCCGTACCGTGCCCGCCGTCGCCGCCCGGTACGTGGCCGTCTGCGTCACGACCACCCGGCCGCCCGGCGGGATCAGGCACGGCGCGGCGTCGGTGCACCGGCCGGTCCGGGACAGAGTCCGGCGCGCGGAGTCCGCCGGCCCCGGCCAGGAGGCCGCGGTGAGGACGGCGCGCGCGGGGTCCGGGCCGGCGTTAGTGAGCGTGTAGCGGGCGGCGACCTCGCGGCCCGTGTACGTACGGGACGGGGAGAGCGCGACGGACACGGCCACGTCGGCGGAGGGCGGCACCGGCGGCGGCAGCACCGTGAACACGGCCGTGTCCCGGCCGGTGTTGCCCGCCGCGTCCGTCGCCTCGCACGTCACCGTGGTCGTGCCGACCGGGAAGAGCGAGCCGGACGCGGGCGTGCACGAGGGAGTCAGCGGGCCGTCCTGGGCGTCCACGGCCGTCGCCGTGTAGGAGACCCGGGCCCCCGACGCGGCGGTCCCGCGCGTCGTGCGGTCGTCGACGGTGACGACCGGAGCGGAGACATCGTTGACGGTGATCGCGATCCGCTGCCGGTACGCGGGGTCGTCGGCCGCCGTCGCCGAGACGCCCGGCGTGTCGGGGGCACGGGTCCCGAGCAGGAACTGCACCGTGCACGTCAGAGTGGCGCCCTGCGGCGCGTCCGGTGCGACGGCGACGGTCTCGGCGAAGGCGGCGGTCTGTCCGCTGGTCACATCGCGAGTGGGCGGGTCGAGGGTCACCGAGAGACCCGGGTCGCAGTCGTCCATCCGATAGCCGACCCGGGTGGGCAGATTGCCGAGCCCTTCGACGATCGCCTCCGCCACCCCGCTCGGATCGATCGAGGAGAGCATGCTGCCGCCGGTGGCCTCGATGATCCGGGTGGCCTGTCCGGGATCGGTCCGCGGATCCTCGATCTGGTCGGGGTTGCCCGCGTATCCGGTGCCGTCCAGGCCGTCGCCGATCGTGGTGGCCACGTCGACGCCGACGACGCGCGCGTTCTTGTCCCGGAGCGCGTTGATCGTGTCGCCGATGCTGTGATCGAGGCTGGGGTTGTGGCTGGAGGCGTCGCTGACGAGGACGACGACGGGGCTGGACCCCTCACGGAAGACGGTCTGCCCGCCGGCCCCGTTCGCGATCTGCCACAGGCCGTTGATCCAGTCCTCCGACGGGCCCATGCTGCCGTTGCCGAGTCTGATGTCGAGCGCCTCCACCCCCGCGCGCAGCAGGGTGTCGTCCTGAGTGAGCGGCGCGGTGACCTTGAAGCCCGCTCCCGGGTCGACCTCCTGGTCGCCGAAGGTCGCCACCGCGAACCGGGCGTCCGGCTGCGCCGAGCGCACCTTGCCGATGATGTCGGGCAGCCCCCGGCGTACGTCCGTGATGACCTCGTTCATGCTCCGCGTCCCGTCCACCAGGAGCACCACCTCGGGCCGCGGCGGCACCGCGGGGGTCAGGACCCGCTTGTCGACGGCGAGGGACTCTCCCGGGTCCAGCGCCCGGCTCACGCCGGCCGGTGTGACCGGCGACTCCGGCTCCGCCACCGGCAGCGCCGTCGCGGGCGTGCTCGCCGGGATCGTGCCCGCGGCGAGCAGCAGCAGGGCGGCGAGGGCGGTCCGTACCGGTCCCTTGGGCCCCTTGGCCCCTCTGGACCCGCCGGCCGGCGACTGGAACCAACGCACGGAACAACCCCCTCGCCCCAGACGTCTTCGGCCCGAGGATCCCGCACCCGGCCCGGGCCGTCCCGTACGGTGAGCCCTCCACGGGGGAAGGGCCGGGTGCCCCAACGGGCAGCCGCGTACGACTCCTTGAAGAAGCGGCCGAAGCGGTGACGGCAGCGATGCCGGCGACCGCGGCGGGGACATCGCTGACGCGCGGGCCGTGCCGCCCGTGGCCCCGTCAGATCAACCCCTGCCGCATCGCGTACGCCACCGCGTGCGAGCGATTGCGCAACTGCAGCCGGGTAATGACCGCGTGCAGCACGTTCTTGATCGTGCGCTCCGAGTACGACAGCTTCGCCGCGATGTCCGCCGTGTCGTAGCCCTCCGCCACCAGCCGCAGCACGTCCACCTCGCGCGCCGCGAGACCGGTGAAGTGCAGCCCGCGCGGCCCGAGAACCTGACCCTGGAGCCGCCCGACCTCCTCCAGGAGCCGTCCCACCAGGTCGGAGGGCAGATGCCCGGCGCCCTTCGCGACCGTGCGGATCACCTGCACCAGATGCTCCGGCGTCGCCTCCGCGCGCCGGATCACCCCGGCCACCCCGCACTCCGCCGCGCTCACCAGCCGCTGCTCGTCGATGTCGGTCGTCACCAGGACGGCTTTCGTCGAGCTGGTCCGCCGGATGTGCCGCAGCAGCCGCAGCACCTCCTCGTCGACCGTGTCCACGACGAGGACGACGACCTCGGGCGCCGGATCGGCCGTCTCGCTCCATTCGGTGACCTCGATCTCCGGGCGGGCCCGCAGCTGACTCGTCACTCCGGCCTGCGAGATGGGGTCCTGGGCCCGCAGCGCCACAGCCGTTCGTTCCATGCTCGTGCTCCCCCGGTGGAGGCGACCGCCGCGCGCGTGCTGATGGGGTGTCACATCGGGTCGGAATGCGACACCGGGCAGGCAAACCCGTCGCGGCCGCCGGCGTTCAGAACAGTGGAAGTCGTCGACAACGCCGGTCTCCTGCGTCGTTCGGCGGTCTGGAGATGCCCTGCCCCATCCGCAGCAAACGCCACTCGCGGGTTCGGGCACCGAATCTGCCCGAATGTGTTCCTTCTCTGGCGATGCCGTGGAGCGGCCCGGACCCTACGGTGCGCCCATGAGTCTCACGGCCAGCCTCGACGCGACCTCCGTCACCGCCGTACCGGGCGAAGAGACGCGCCTGTCCCTCCAACTCCGCAACTCCGGCTCCACCGTGGAGGAATACCGCTTCGAGGTGGCCGGGGCCGCTGCCGCCTGGACGACAGTCGAACCGGCGACCCTCTCCCTCTATCCCGGCGACAGCGGGACCGTCTTTGTCGCCTTCCGCCCGCCGCGCGATTCGACCGTGCCCGCCGGGGAACTCCCCTTCGGCGTCCGCGTCGTCCCCACCAGCGACCACGCCGAACCCGTCGTCCCCGAAGGCCGGGTGACGGTCGCGCCGTTCATCGAGATCACCGCCGAACTGCTGCCGCGCGGCTCGCACGGTGTACGTCGCGGTGCCCACAAGATCGCGGTCGACAACCGGGGCAACGCCCCGCTCACCGTGGGCCTTACCGCCCGCTCCGGCACCGAACACACTCGGATCGTCTTCGACCGCCCCGAACTGAGCGTCGAACCGGGCCGCGCCGCGTTCGCCGGACTGCGCGTCAGGCCCGGCCGCCTCCTGTGGCGCGGCACCCCGGCCACCCACACCTTCCAGGCGGTCGTCCAGGCGCCCGCGCCCGAAGGCGAGGAACCGCCCACCCCGGTCCTCCTCGACGGCTCCTACCAGCAGGAAGCGATCCTGCCGCGCTGGCTGCCCCGGGCCTTGATCCTCGCCTGCGTCCTCGCCCTCGCGCTCGTCGGCCTCTGGTACGGGCTGCTGCGCCCCGCCGTGAAGTCCGCCGCCCGCGAGGCCATCACCCCCGAGGCCATCGCTTCCGCCGCCACGTCCCAGCCCGGCAAGAATGGCGGGCAGGGCGGTGGACAGAGCGCGGGGCAGACCGGCGGCACGGGCGCTACGGGCGGCGCGGGACAGACCGGGGGCGCGGGCGGCGGTGGAGCGTCGGCGGGGCCGGGGGTGAAGCCCTCCGCCTCCGCCGGCGCCGCCGGGGCGCTTCCGGCGCCCGCGCCGACCAACGCCGAGGTCCAGGTCAAGGACGGCGTCGGCGGCGGGGCGAGCAGTGACACGGCGCTCACCGTGCCCGCCGGGAAGACCTTCCAGCTGACCGACATCGTCGTCCAGAACCCGCAGGGCGACGCCGGAACCGTCGTCGTCACCGTCAATCGCGGCGCCCGTGTCCTCAGCCTCGCCCTGGAGAACTTCCGTGACTCCGACTACCACTTCGTCACCCCGATCGTGGTGTCCGCCGACGGCCGGGTGACCATGACCGTCGACTGCCGCAAGGTGGGCCGACCGGTCAACGCCCCCGCGCCCGACCGCTGTTCCGAGTCCCTGTTCGTCGGCGGCACGATGCGGGACGTCAAGCCCTGACCTTCCGGGGGTGGTTCACGAGGGCGGCGCCTCCTCCTCGTCCTCGGCACCGCCTTCCGCCGCCCGCTGAACGAACGAACCCTGCACATCGGCGGGTTGCTCGTCCTCGTCTTCCGTCGCCGCCCGCTGGACGGCGGGGGCGGCGGGGGCGGCGGGGGCGGCGGACACCGGTGCGGGGCCGGACGCCCCCGCACCCGGATCGGGCGCGGGGGTAAAATCCCGTACGGGGGCCGGATCGGCCGTCACCCGCTCCGCGTTGGCGACTGCCTCCTGCTCGAAGCGGTCCGACGGATCGCTCACCCGGATCCCGCCCGGCGCCTCGGTGCCGTCGACCGGCCCGCCGCGCTGCTGGATCACATGGGTCAGCTCGTGCGCCAGCGTCGTCCGTCCCTGCGGCGACGACGGATCGTACGCGTCCCGCTGGAACACCACATCGCTGCCGACCGTGTACGCGTGCGCCCCGATGCCCTTGGCGGACGCGTCGGCCGCCGCGTCGGTGTGGATCCGTACGTCGGAGAAGTCGGCGCCCATCCGCGCCTCCATGTCCCCCCGGGTGTCCGCGTCGAGCGGCCGTCCGCCGCCCGAGGCCAGCACGTCGTGTACGGGCGACCGCGCACCCCGCGTCCCGGCCGGCTCGGCCCCCTCGGCGCCCTCGGTCTCCTCCGAGGCGGTGGTACGACTGCGCCGCACCAGGGCGCCGACCGCCCCGTTGCCCGCGGCGCGCTGGAGTACGCCGAGGCCCGACGCCCCGACGACATCCGTACGGCCCGCTGCGGCGGCCTCGAAGAGCCGGGCGGTTCTGGGCCCGTCGTCGCGGGTGCCGCCGGCGTCGAGGTCTCCGTCCGGCCCCCGGCCGGTGTCGCGCTCCCGTTCGGCATGGAGGCCGTGGCCCGGGTCGTGGCCGTGCTGCCCGTGGTCGTACTGCTCGTGCTCGTGGTGCTCGTGGTCGTGGTGCTCGTGCGGGTGGCCCTGGTCGTACACGCTCATCGTCGGCTCCCCGAGGGTGACGGACGGCACTCCGGGCGGCTGCGCGGCCACCCTGTACCTCAGCCTGGCCACCCGGCCGGTACCCAGTCCAGCCCGGCCCCCCGACCGCCGGGTGCACGAAGCGCTGCCCGTTCGGGCAGGTCGGGGCGGGTGTCCCGGGAGGGTCGGAGGGTGCCCGAGAAGGCCAGGGCAGCCCGGGAGGGCCCGAACGGGGACGTGCCATGTTCGGGCCCCCCGGGCCCCCGGGCCGACGGGTCAGGACGTCAGGATTACCAGCTGCCGGGTGGCCCGGGTCATCGCCACATAGCGGTCCACCGCGCCCGCGACCCCGGTGCCGAACCGTTCCGGTTCGACCAGGACGACCAGATCGAACTCCAGTCCCTTCGCCAGCGCCGGGCTCAGCGAACGGACCCGGGGCCGCTCGCCGAATTCGGGAGCGCCGATGACACAGGCGACGCCCTCGGCGTGCTCCGCCAGCCAGCCGTCGAGGACCGCCTCCAGGTCCGCGACCGGACCGCGGAGCACCGGAATGCCCGAGGCGCGCACCGACGTCGGCACGTTCGCGTCCGGCAGCGCGGCCCGGATGACCGGCGCGGCCTCGGCCATCACCTCTTCCGGGGTGCGGTAGTTGACGCTCAGCGACGTCTGCTCGATCCGGTCGAAGCCGAGCCGCTCCAGCCGCTCCCGCCACGACTCCGTGAAGCCCTGCCGGGCCTGGGCGCGGTCGCCGACGATGGTGAAGCTGCGGGACGGGCAGCGCCGCATCAGCATCTGCCACTCCGCGTCGGTGAGTTCCTGCGCTTCGTCCACCACGATGTGTCCGAACGGCCCGTCCAGCGGCCGCAGTTGGTCGCTCGTGAGGGCCGCTTGGTCGATCAGGCTCTCCTGGAGGTCCCGGCCGTGCAGCATGGTCACCGCACCCTCGCCGTCGGGGTCGGCCCGCACGATCTCGTCGATGACCCGCGCCACGCGGGCACGTTCGGCTGCGGCCTCCGCCTCGCGCAGCCGCTGCCGCCGGGACGCCTTGGGGTCGCCGAGCCGCTGCCGGGCCGCGTCGAGGAACGGCAGATCGGACACCGTCCACGCCTGGGGGTCGGTGCGCTGGAGCGCGCGGACCTCCTCCGGGGAGAGCCAGGGCGCGCACATCCGCAGATAGGCGGGCACCGACCACAGGTCACCGACCAGATCGGCGGCCTCCAGCAGCGGCCAGGCCCGGTCGAACGTGCCGACCAGCGCCCTGTCGTGCAGCAGCGCCCGCCGCAGCAGCGCTTCCGGAACGCCGCCCTCGGCCTCGTCCTCGCCGTCCTCGGAGCCGTCGTACGGACGGTCGGCGGCGCGGGCGTCCAGCTTGTCCCGCAGGATCGCGACCAGCTCGTCCCAGATCCGGCCCCGGGCCTCGTTGTGCGGGGTGCCGGGGTCGGGGGCGTCGAACGCCTCGGCCCAGTCCCAGGCCGCCAGTGTCACGGCGCCCCACGGGGTGGTGACCGTCATGTCCTCGCCCGGCGGCTCCTCGTAGAAGCGCACGGCCTTCTCGATGCCGCGCACCAGCTCCGGCGACGCCTTCAGCCGGGCCACCTCGGGGTCGGACTCGGGCACCGCCACCGCGCCCTCGGCGACGAGGTCCCGCACCGTGCAGGTGCGCACCCCGTCCTCGCCGAGACCGGGCAGGACATCGGAGACGTACGCCAGATACGGCTGGTGCGGGCCGACGAACAGCACACCGCCGCGCCGCTGCCCGAGCCGCGGATCGGCGTGCAGGAGGTACGCCGAGCGATGCAGGGCGACGACGGTCTTGCCCGTGCCGGGGCCGCCGTCCACCACCAGCGCACCGCGCGAACCGGCCCGGATGATCGCGTCCTGATCGGCCTGGATGGTGGCGAGCACGTCCCGCATCCGCTCCGAGCGGTTGCCACCGAGGCTCGCGATGAACGCGGACTGGTCGTCGAGCGCCGCGTGCCCGTCGAGCCCGTCGGCGGTGAACACCTCGTCCCAGTAGTCGCCGACCAGGCCGCCGCTCCAGCGGTACCGGCGGCGGCTGGCCAGACCCATCGGCCGGGCGTGGGTCGCCGCGAAGAACGGCTCGGCGGCCGGGGCGCGCCAGTCGAGCAGCAGCCGCCGCCCGGTGCTGTCGGTGAGCCCGATCCGCCCGACGTACACCGTGCCGGAGCCGTCGGCGGGAACCATCCGGCCCAGGCACAGATCGAGCCCGAAGCGGCGCAGCGTACGCAGCCGCGCGGTCAGCCGGTGGATCTCCTGGTCGCGTTCCAGGGCCTCCCGCCCGGCCCGGCCGGGCGCCCTGCGCAGCAGGTCGAGGCGGTCGGACACCTCGGCGACGCTCTCGTCCAGACAGGACGCGAGGGCCGTGAAATGACGCTCGTCGTCGCCGATCAGCGCCGGGTCGGCCTTGGGGGACAGCTGGTCGGACAGGGCGAAGGAAGTGGTGACAGGCAAGGGGGAAACTCCCGTGATCCGCAGGTCGGGCCTCGGCGTGCGATTCTGCGGGACGAGGGGGGCCTTGCGGCAAGGCCCCCCTCATGCTATACGTTGAGCACGGCGAGAGGTGAGGGCACCTGCTCGCCTTTCGTTTGCACAGAGTCCCTTCGCGCGTACGACCCGGTGCCTACGCGTGTGCGGCGCGACGGCGTGGAAAACGCCTCGACCAGCCCCCCGGTGCCCGGATCATGGCGGGATGACCCCGGCCGTATCGACCGCCTCAGCGGCGGACACCCTCCAGGACCATGCCGTCCTGTGGAGCATCGGCGAGCTCCGCTCCGGCGACCTCGTCGACGCCGCCTGCGACGCACTCGTCGCCGGACTCGACAGCCCCGCCCTGCGCTGCCTCGCCGCCTGTACCCGTGGTGAGGCCGACTACGACGTCCCAGACCTGCTTCCCCCGGCGCTGGAGGAACTAGGACTCACCTTCCGCCCCAGGGGCAGTCTCTCCGGGCGGGAAGCCGCGGTGCGGGTCCTGGCCACCCGGATGCTCGCGGGCGAGTTCAGCCCCGATGAGCTGGTGTTTCGCGTCCACCGGCTCTGCGGCCACGGGCTGCCCCTGGCCCGCCGGCTCGCCGAGCTGAACGACCGCTACGGCCGGATCGAGTACGGCGAGACCGCGCCGGCCGAGCTTGATGCCGCCGCCGTCGTCGAAGCCCGCCGACTCGTCCACCGCCCGCCTGTTCCCACCGGGGAGGCGTCCACCGACCCGGCGCCCACCGCCCCGGCACCTGCCTGACGAAGGCCGGCGGAACCCCCGTCCCTCCCGACCCGGCGGAACCGTCCCTCCCGAGCCCGCGTCCCTCCGTGCGTCCCCACGACCGACGCCGCCGAAGGATCCGCCCATGCCCCGTACGGCCGCCCGCTACCTCTATCTCGCCCGGCACGCCGAGGCGACGCCGGACGAGAGCGGACTGACGGAGGCGGGCCGCCGGCAGGCCGTCCTGCTCGGGGAGCGGCTGCGCGGGGTCCCGCTGGCGGCGGTCCACCACGGGCCGCTCGCCCGCGCCGAACAGACCGCCCGGCTGGTCGGCGAGCAGCTCGACGGCGCACCCCTGCGCTGCTCCGAGGCGGCCGGAGACTACGTTCCCTACACGCCGGCGCGGGAAGAGCTTCCGCCGGAAGCGGCCGATGCCCTGCTGGCCTTCCTGGAGCGGGTCCCGGCCGAGGAGAAGGAGCGGGGACCCGGGCTCGCGGCGGCGGCGCTCGCCGCGTTCACCGGGCCCGTCGACGGAGACGAGCCGCGCCATGAACTGGTCGTCACCCACAACTTCCTCGTCGGCTGGCTCGTCCGGGCCGCGCTCGATGCTCCGCGCTGGCGCTGGATGGGGGTCGACCACGCCAACGCGGCCCTGACCGTGATCCGTTACGCGCCCGGCCGGCCCTCCTCGGTCCTGCTCTTCAACGACTCCGGCCATCTCCCCGCCGCACTGCGCTGGACGGGATTCCCGCCGGAACTCCACGTCTGACCCGCGAGCCCCCGGCGAGATCCGAAAGAAGGCCCTGACACGGACAGGGCGGTGGCCCCGGCACCAGGAGGGTGTCGGGGCCACCTGAGAGAGCCGGCGCCGGAGCGCCGGAAGGTGAATCGACGGGACGTCAGGAGACGGAGCCGAACATGGCCGTTCCGGGCGCCTTGGGGTCGTTGCTCGTCCAGACGTCGCGAGCGGCGCTCACGAACTCCTCGATGCTGACGGACCCGTCACCGTTGAGGTCGATACGGCGGAAGGTCTCGGCGCTGAGCGCCTCGTCGACACCGAAGGCCTGGTAGATCCGCTCCACCTGCGCGCGGGTGAGCAGGCCGTCCCCCTCCTCGTCGGCCGCGCGGAACGTCACCTCCGAGACCCGGATCATCTTGTCCACGTACTCGGGATCCTGGTCGAGGCCGCGGGCGGACGCGGCGGTGAACTCCTCACGGGTGATCTGGCCATTGCCTTCGACGTCTGCGGCATGGCGGATGGTCTCCCACCATGCCGCGAAAGTCCCCTGGATCTCGGCGAGCAGGCGCGGCTCCATGTGTTCACGCAGCGCGCTCATCCGCTGCGCCATGGTCCGGAAGTCGTCGGCGCCGAGGACCCCGTCACGGGAGATGTCGAGAGTGTCGAAGACCCGGTCGATGTTGGACTTCTGTACCTGTCCGAGCACTTGGTGTTCCTTTGCATTCGAGGTCTTTCTAGAGTCCCGATCTGAATCCGGGATTCCGGATTTCGGGCGGGTCGGTCGGCCTCTGTGTGGGGCGGGGGAGAAACAGGGATCAGACGGCTTGGTGATCCCGTTGCCGCGGGGTCATCACCACACGGTCGGGGGAGAGCGCGGCGCCGGCGATCTCGCGGGGTGCGCGGGCGGAGGCGGATTCCAGCCGCCACCGCTGGGCGAGGGTCGCCACGGTGAGGGCGAGCTGGGTGAGGGCGAAGTGGTCGCCCACGCATTTGTACGGGCCGGTGCTGAAGGGCAGATACGGCGGGCGCGCGGCGTCCGCGGGCCGGTCGCCGCCGTGGCCGCACGGGGCGGGGCCGGACTCTTCGTGCTCGCGGCCGGGCAGGAACTCGGCCGGCCGGGGGTAGATCGCCGGATCCCGGTGCAGCGTGGCCGGGCTGAACAGCAGCTCGGCCCCGGCGGGCAGCAGCGCCGTACCGAGTCTGACCGGGGCGGTGGGGCGGCGTGTCAGAATCCACGCCGGGCTGTGCAGCCGCAGCGTCTCGCGAACGACGCTGCGGGTGTATGGCAGGGACGGCAGGTCGTCGAAACCGGCGGGCCGGCCACCGAGCGCCGTGTCGACCTCGTCGAGGAGACGGGCGCGCACCTCAGGATGGACCGCGAGCTCGTGGTGCAGCCAGGTGAGCGTGGTGGCCACCGTCTCGATGCCCGCCGTCATGAAGGTCATGGTCTCGTCGCGCAGTTGGGTGGCGCTCAGCGGCCGGCCGCTCTCGGGGTCCCGCGAGCCGACGAGCAGGGACAGCAGATCGCCCCGCTCGCGGCCGCCCCGCCCTTCCTGCCGTCCCTCGCCTCCCGTCTCGCCCGCCTCCCCGGACTCCTTCAACGGGCCCCGGGCCGCGATCTGTTCGCGCACCAGCCCGTCGACCAGCGTGCGCAGCCCGTGCTGGGCCGCGTCGAAGCGCCGGTTGGCCGGGATCGGCAGCCGGTCGAGCCAGCCCGCCGGGGTGACGACCTTGCGGCCCATGCCCCGGACGAACACCGGGAGCCAGCGCTGGATCCGGGCGATCCGCTCGCTGCCGATCTCGCCGCCGAACAGCACACGCGCCACGACCTCGCTGGTCAGTGCGTACATTTCGGCGCCGACATCGATCGGCCGGCCCTCGGTCCAGCCCGCGAAGCGGGTGGCGGCGACCTCCCGCATGACCTCGGCGTACGTCTTCAGCCGGTCCCGGTGGAAGGCGGGCTGGACGACCCGGCGGCGGCGCCGGTGGCCGGGTCCGTCGATGGTGAAGAGGCTGTCTCCCTGGTAGGGGCGGAACCGCTCGTTGAAGCTGCCCTTGCGGTACGTCTCCACGTCCGCGGCCAGCACCTGCCGGACCAGGGCGGGGGAGTTCAGCACGTACACCTGCGCCGGTCCGATCCGGACCCGGACGATGTCGCCGTACGCGCGGATCGACTGCAACAGGCCGACGGGGTCGCGCAGCAGCGGAAGGGCGTGGCCGAGCAGCGGCAGGGCGCCCGGCGCGGTGGGGACGGGCGTGCCCTTCGCCACCGCGCCCGGTGACGGGGCCGCGTCCGGTGGCCCGCCCGGGATGGCGGTCACCGGGCCTCCTCCATGGCGGCCGTCCCGTCCTCGCGCGCGCTGCCGGTACCGGCACCCCCGTCGACGCCGGTACCCCCGTCGGCAGCGGCAGAGTCGTCCGCGTCGGTGGCCGAACCGGCCAGGGGGCAAGCACCGACTTCGGCCTCGGCCCCCGCTCCCGCCCCGTCCCCGGCTCTGCTCTCCGGCCCGGCTTCGGTGACGGGACGGGCCAGTACCCGCAGCCGCAGGTCGCGCGGCTCGATGATGCTGCGGCCACTGATCGTGACCGGGGTCGCGTCCGCGGGGGCGAGCCGCCAGTCGGCGAGCATGGTGGCGAGCGCCAGGGTGATGTTGTTGACGGAGAAGTCCCGGCCGACGCACTTACGGAAGCCGGTGCCGAACGGGATCATCGTCAGGGCCCGTTCGGCCTTCACCCAGCTCTGCGGGTCGCCGCTCCACCGCTCCGGGTCGAAGCGCTCCGGGTCGGGGAACAGGTCGGGGCGGTGGTGCAGCAGGTACGGGCTGATCAGGATGTCCGCGCCGGCCGGGACGCGATGGCCGCCCAGCTCGGTGTCACGGATCGTGGTCCGGCTGAACAGCCAGGCCGCCGGGGTGATCCGGAAGCTCTCGGTGACGACGTGGGACAGGGTCGTGAGCCGGGACAGGTGCTCGTGGCGCGTGGTGGCCCCGTCGCGGACGGTACGTGCCTCGGCGGCGACGGCCGCGTCCAGCTCGGGGTGGACCGCGAGATGGTGCAGGGCCCAGGAGAGCATCGCCGCCGTGGTGCCGATGCCCGCGATGAACATCGTCATCACCTGCTCCCGCACCTCGGTGTCGGTGAGGGACGCGCCCTCCTCGTCCGGGGTGAGGAGCATCGACAGCAGGTCGCCCCGGTCGCGGCCGTCGCTCCGGTACGCGGCGATGGTGGCGTCGATCCGCTCGTAGAGCGAGCGGCGCGCCTTCTCGTAGCGATGGTTGGTGGGCAGCAGCGGCACATGCCGGATGCCGGGGGCGACCATCCGCAGGAACGCCCCGCTCACCAGGGTGTCCACATCGCGCAGGGTGTCCCGGATCCGGTCCTCGGCCCCCGCGCCCTCGGCCCCCGCGCCCTCGGCGCTCGCCTCGGCACCGCCGTCCGCGGTGTCCTCCTCACTGAACCAGGAGGCGAACATGGTCGACACGGTGATGCGCAGCGCGAGTTCCTGCATCACCCGGTACACGTCGAGGACCTCGCCCTCGCGCCACGCCGCCGTGACGGCCTCGATCTCCCGGCCGGCCAGCTCCGCGTAGTCGACCAACTTGCTCGGGTGGAAGGCGGGTTGGGTGAAGCGGCGGAGCCGGGTGTGCTTGGCGTGCGGGCAGGTGGCGAGTCCGTCGCCGAAGAAGACGGCGATGTTCTCGAAGAAGGGGCCGCCCTTGTCGAAGTCCTGCCGTCCGGTGAGCAGGACCGGGGCGACCAGTTCGGGGGTGCAGACCACGTACGTACGGCGCGGTCCGAGCCGGATCTCCACCAGATCGCCGTGCTCGGGAAGGGAGTTCAGGAACCCGGTGGGGTCGGTGAGGAGTTGTCGCAGATGCCCCAGGAGCGGCAGGGCGCCGGGCACCTTCGGGATCGCGGGGGCGGCCCCTCCTTGGGAGGCCGCCGCGGTGGTGGTGTCGGTCGTCGTCGCCATGTCCGTACCTCAGTTCTCCGCCCCGACCAGCAGGTCGTTCGCCCAGTCCGGCAGCACACGGTGCTCGTGGTGCCGAGCGGAGATCCCCTCCCACTCGTAGTCGCCGACGATCCAGTCGTGAATGATTTCCGCGTACCCCAATACCGCCTCGCACTGGGCGGGTTCGAGGGCGCGGGCGAGCCGTCGCAGGTCCGTTTCCTCCAGTTCGACGAGCTCGTCGACCTTGCGCTGGGCGAGCCGGGAGCCGTATGCCAGCGCCTCGCTCCGGGAGCAGGAGCGGGTGCGCTCGATGACGTGGATGGCGTTGTGGCCGCCGGTGACGTCCTCGTGCCGCAACGACATCGAGTCGTTCCGTAACGCGACGAGATCGGCCCCGAGCCGGCGCATCCGGTGCAGCACGGGGTCGTGCCAGACGGCCGGGGCGACCTCGGTGCCGCCCCAGTGCTCGCCCAGGTCGTTCTGGCCGAAGGCGCAGGTCGTGGCCGCGCGCAGCGGGAAGTAGGTGTCGAGGTCCACAAGGACGCGGCCGTCGGCGCGGTCGACGGCCTCGGTGAGCTGCGAGGAGAAGTACGCGCTCCAGTGGTAGGCCACCCGGTTGCGCAGCCCGGCGGACATGCCGCGCGTCATCCGGGGCCACAGATCCGCGAACGCCCTTACGGTGGGCGCCGGATGACGTTCCCCGTCGGGGAGGCCGTGCACGATGTCGATGAGCGCGCCGCAGACGGCCGCGACGCGGCGTGGGTCGCGGCCCAGCTCTCCGTCGAGCTGGTCGTCGAAGGGGAGGAAGTACCAGCCCATCATCTGCGCGGCGGTCGCGGCGTCGTCGGCGTCGGCGTGCGGGTAGAAGAAGCCCGCCACCTCCGCGAGCCGCCATGCGACGAAGTCGTCGACCGCGTCCTCGCCCTGGAGCAGTCCGAAGTCCCGCATCCAGTCGATCGCGCGCTCTCGCGCTTGTTCCAGGTGCGGATTGCTCCGCAGCGGCCACGGGGTGGTGAAGACCACGCCCTCGTACGTCACGGCCCGAGCCCTTCATCCGGAGAACACTGCACCGTGAAGACTCTTCAGTCGGAGAGCCCTACCGCAACGCCACGCCGACGAGTCCACCCGATCGGGCGAGATTGAGTGCGTATACATGACGCCGGTCTGCTTTTCGGGTGAACATGCAGGTCGGATATAAAGCGGAACCGGAATCCCCGGATCACGGGCCGGACGCCGCCGTCCAAGGTGACGCGAGGCTCCCGCACCGGGCCGGACCCGGAAGGGCCCGAAAAGTCACAGCTTAGGGCAGCAGACCCGCGCGACGTGCCGAGACCACCGCCTCCAGCCGGGTGCGGGCGCCCAGCTTGCGCATCGCCGAGCGCAGATACCCCTTCACCGTCTCCGGGCTGAGGCCGAGCCGCCCGGCCGCGACCGCGTTCGTCGCCCCCGCGGCGACCATCGCGAGAACATCCGTCTCGCGCGGGGTCAGGGCCACCGCCGGGGCCTCGCCCTCGGGCTCCGGCCGGGTGCCGGAGGCCGATTCGAGCCGGCCGCACACCGCCCACAGCCGCGCCCGCAGCTCCGGATCACTCACCCTGGGTGCCAGCTCGCGCAGTTCGCCGTAGGCCAGCCGCATCTCCTCGCGCTCCGCCACCCGCCGTCGCGCCTCGTCCCGTACCGCCAGCGCCTGCTCCACGTCCCGGGCCGCCGCCACCGCCGCGTCGAAGACCCGCTCGCCGATCGGCAGGGCGTCGCGCAGCGCGCCGTACAGGACCCCGCGCACCTCACGGCGGACGACGAGGGGCACCGCCATCACCGACCGCAGGCCCTCCGCCAGGACCGGACGGTCGTACTCGTGGGTGATGTGCCGGGCGGAGGCGTAGTCCGTGACCGCGCACGGCCGCGACAGCGCCAGACACCTCCCGCCGAGACCGGAACCGGTGGACACGGCCAGACCGCGCAGCGCGGGCGTCACCGCGCCGCTCAGTTCCGCGATCCGGATCACGCGCCCGTCCTGCGACAGCCCTCCGAACACCACCTGGAGGCCCGTGGAACGGCGCAGCCGCAGCAGTGCGGCGCGCACCTCCGCCGATTCGACCTGCTCGGGCACCGTGCGCTCCTTCTCCCCGGCCGGCCGGGGCCGGCCGCCGGACCACCCCCGAACGGGGGTGGTGAGACCTGGGTCACTGATTACACGATGTCCGGGATCGGTCCCGCAACGAGGAGGACACATGACGGCAACGAGCGCGGCGGAGCCCACGGAGGCGACGGAGAGGTTCCGGGCCGCCCGTGACTTCCTGCTGGAGCACCGCGAGGACTACGCGACGGCGTACGCGGGCTTCACCTGGCCCCGCCCCGACCGGTTCAACTGGGCGCTCGAATGGTTCGACGTCATCGCCGCGGGCAACGACCGCACCGCCCTGCACATCGTCGAGGAGGACGGCACCGAGACCAAGGTGTCGTTCGCCGCGATGTCCGAGCGCTCGAACCGGGTCGCGAACTGGCTGCGGGCTCAGGGTGTCCGGGCCGGCGACCGGATGATCGTCATGCTCGGCAACCAGGCCGAACTGTGGGAGACCATGCTCGCCGCGATGAAGCTGCGCGCCGTCGTCATCCCCGCCACACCACTGCTCGGCCCCGTCGATCTGCGCGACCGGGTGGACCGCGGACAGGCCCGGCACGTCCTGGTCCGCGCCGAGGACACCGCCAAGTTCGACGACGTGCCCGGCGGTTACACCCGGATCGCCGTGGGCCTGAAGGACCCGGAGGTGGACTGGCTGCGCTACGAGGAGGCGTACGGCGCGGCCGCGGAGTTCACGCCGGACGGTGTCACCCGCGCGGACGACACGCTGATGCTCTACTTCACCTCCGGCACCACCGCCCGCCCCAAGCTGGTCGAGCACACCCACACCTCGTACCCCGTCGGCCACCTCGCCACCATGTACTGGATCGGCCTGAAGCCCGGCGACGTCCACCTCAACATCTCCTCGCCCGGCTGGGCCAAGCACGCCTGGTCGAACCTCTTCGCCCCCTGGAACGCCGAGGCGACCGTCTTCATCCACAACTACACGCGCTTCGACCCGGCCCGGCTGATGGCCGAGATGTCCCGGCACGGCGTCACCAGCTTCTGCGCCCCGCCGACCGTCTGGCGCATGCTGATCCAGGCCAACCTCGCCCAGCTCGCCACCCCGCCGCGCGAGGTCGTCGCGGCCGGTGAGCCGCTCAACCCCGAGGTCATCGAGACGGTACGGCGCGCCTGGGGCCGCACCATCCGCGACGGCTTCGGCCAGACCGAGACCGCCGTCCAGGTCTCCAACAGCCCCGGCCAGCCGCTCAAGGAGGGCTCGATGGGCCGGCCCAGCCCCGGCTACCGGGTCACCCTGGTCGACCCGGTCAGCGGCCGGGCCGACGTCGGCGAGGGCGAGATCTGCCTCGACCTGTCGGCCGGTCCGGTGGGCCTGATGACCGGCTACCACGGCGACCCGGAGCGTACGGCCGAGGCCATGGCCGGCGGCTACTACCGCACCGGCGACATCGGTGCCCGGGACGCCGACGGCTACATCACGTACATCGGCCGGGCGGACGACGTCTTCAAGGCGAGCGACTACAAGATCAGCCCCTTCGAGCTGGAGAGCGCCCTGCTGGAGCACGAGGCCGTCGTCGAGGCCGCGGTCGTGCCCGCGCCCGACCCGCTGCGGCTCGCCGTACCCAAGGCGTACGTCGTCCTCGCGGCCGGCTGGGAGCCGGGCCCCGAGACGGCGAAGGCGCTCTTCGCGCACTCGCGCGAGGTCCTCGCCCCGTACAAGCGGATCCGCCGGATCGAGTTCGCCGATCTGCCCAAGACGGTCTCCGGCAAGATCCGCCGGGTCGAGCTGCGCAAGCTCACCGCGGACGGGACCACCGGCACCGAGTACGCCGAGGGAGATGTCGCGTGAGCGCCGCGGGAGCGCGGGAAGCCGGGCCGGCGGACCTCTCGTACGCGCACGGGGTGTCCACCACCCCCCTGCTCGGTGACACCATCGGCGCCAACCTCGACCGCGCCGTCGCCGCCTGGCCCGAGCGCGAGGCCCTGGTCGAGGTGGCCTCGGGGCGCCGCTGGACGTACGCGGCCTTCGGCGCCGACGTCGACCGGCTGGCCGGCGCGCTGCTCGGCAGCGGCGTACGGAAGGGCGACCGGGTCGGCATCTGGGCCGTCAACTGCGCCGAGTGGGTCCTGGTGCAGTACGCCACGGCCCGGATCGGCGCCGTGATGGTCACCGTCAACCCCGCCTACCGCGCCCACGAGCTGGAGTTCGTCCTGCGGCAGGCCGGGATCTCGCTGCTGTTCGCCTCACTCACCCACAAGACCAGCGACTACCGGGCGATGGTCGGTGAAGTCGGCCCGGCCTGCCCGGAGTTGCGCGAGACGGTCTACTTCGGCGACCCGACCTGGGACGCGTTCCTCACCCGCCGGGCCCCGGACGGCGTGGAGCCGGAGGGACTTTCCTGCGACGAACCGGTCAACATTCAGTACACCTCGGGGACGACCGGCTTCCCGAAGGGCGCCACCCTCTCCCACCACAACATCCTCAACAACGGTTATTTCGTGGGCGAGATGATCGCCTACACCGAGCAGGACCGGGTCTGTCTCCCGGTGCCCTTCTACCACTGTTTCGGCATGGTGATGGGCAATCTCGCCGTCACCTCGCACGGCGCCTGCATGGTGATCCCCGCCCCGTCCTTCGACCCGGCCGCGACCCTGCGCGCGGTCCAGGACGAGCGCTGCACCTCGCTCTATGGGGTGCCGACGATGTTCATCGCCGAGCTGAACCTGCCCGACTTCGCCTCCTACGACCTGTCCACGCTGCGCACCGGCATCATGGCGGGCTCCCCGTGCCCCGAGGAGGTGATGAAGCGGGTCGTCGCCGAGATGAACATGGCCGAGGTGTCGATCTGTTACGGCATGACGGAGACCTCGCCGGTCTCCACCCAGACCCGCCGGGACGACGACCTGGAACGGCGCACCGGCACCGTCGGCCGGGTCATGCCGCACGTCGAGGTGAAGGTCGTCGACCCGGCCACCGGCCTGACCGTCCCCCGCGGCGCGGCGGGGGAACTGCGCACCCGCGGCTACAGCGTGATGCTCGGCTACTGGGACGAACCGGCGAAGACCGCCGAGGTCGTCGACGAGGGCCGCTGGATGCACACCGGGGACCTCGCGGTGATGCGCGAGGACGGCTATGTGCGGATCGTCGGCCGGATCAAGGACATGATCATCCGGGGCGGCGAGAACGTGTACCCGCGCGAGATCGAGGAGTTCCTCTACGGGCACGCCAAGATCGCCGACGTGCAGGTCGTCGGGGTCGCCGACGACCGGTACGGCGAGGAGATCCTGGCCTGCGTGATCCCGCGCGACCCGGCCGATCCGCCCACGCTCGACGAGATCACGGACTTCTGCCAAGGCCGCCTCGCCCACTACAAGATCCCCAGGCGTCTGGAGGTCCTGCCGGAGTTCCCGATGACGGTCAGCGGGAAGGTGCGGAAGGTGGAACTGCGGGAGCGGTACGCGGCGGGGTGACCCGGGCGGTGACGGCACTGGGGCTTGTGACGGCGCCGGGGCCGGCCGGATTCCCGGTGGCGGTGGCGGTGGTGGAGGCGGTCCCGGGTGCGGTCTTTGTGCGCGGCGCCGTGATCTCGCGGCGCATGCAGACCCGGGGCCAGACGGCCAGCCCGTGCGCGGCCTCGGCCTGGCTGATCGCCCGCAGACCGTCGGTGAGCGCGGGATCGCCCTCGCCGACCCGGCGGAAGCCGAGCCGGGCGTAGTACGGGGCGTTCCACGGGACCTCGGTGAAGGTCGTCAGCGTCAGGGCCGTCAGGCCCTGCTCCCGGGCGGCGCCCGCGAGATGGTCGATCAGCGCTCGGCCGACGCCCCGCCGGGCGGCGTCCGGGTGCACCGACACCTGCTCGATGTGGGCGGCGCCGTCCACGGTGTCCGTGAGCAGATACCCGACGGGCCAGTCGGCTCCGTCCACCGCCACCCAGGCCCGGCCCTCGTCGCGATAGCCCGCGAGGACGTCCAGCGGCAGGGGGTCGTCATCGGCGATGGCGGCCATGCCGAGCGGGCGGAAAGCCTCGCCGGCGGCGCGTTCGATGTCCTGGAGGACGGTCAGTTCGGCCGCTTCGGCCGCTCGGATGCGCATACGTCAGTATGGCGCGCCGCGCGGGCCGCCCTCAGTCCGGCGTGCCGCCCGTACAGGAGGGCCCGTTCTCCGGGTTCCAGCCGAGTCCGCCGGCGTATCCGTCCTCGCCCCCGACCCGGCGCCCCAGGAGCCCGCCGTCGCGGGAGAAATGCGGCAGGAACAGGGTCAGCGCCGGGTCCCCGTACAGCGCCACGTACAGCAGTACGTCCCGGGCGTCCGGCACCTCGCGGCGGTGCTCGGGCAGCGGGTAGCGGTCCCGAAGGCCGCTCAGCAGCCGGCGGGCGGCCCGGGTCGTGGGCGGTACGCAGAGCAGGGCGGCGGCCAGGGCCACCAGCAGGGCGCCGAGCGCGAGCGCCGGCCCCGCCGCGCGGTTCGGCGGCAACGTGACGAGGATGCCCGCTCCCACCGTGACCGGCACGCAGGACAGCAGCACACGGGCCGCGCGCAGCCGTCCCGGCGAGCGCAGCAGACCCGTTCTGCCGAGCTCGGTGCTCAGCGCGTCGAGTGCCTGCCGGGCCTTGGGGCGGGTGGCCAGAACCCGTAGGGCCAGAGCGCGGTGCAGCGAGCGGTGAACCCCGAGCTGAAGCGGGTCGCGGGTGCGGCCGGCCCCGCCGTTGGCGCGAATCGTCCCCCGACGGCCGGCCGCCACCGCGCCCCGCTGGTGCAGGGCGACCAGGGCCACGGTCACGGCCGCGCGTGGTCCGCCGCGCAGCATCGCCAGTGCCTCCGGCGGCAGCTCCGGCCGCTCCGTGCTGCGGGTACGCAAAAGCAGGGCCGCCAGGACCAGTTGAACCAGAGCCGCGCCAAGGAACCACCACATCCCCGTTGTCATGGTGTTCACCCCCCGATGGTGTTGTGCCCGGGGGAGGGCCGGTCGTCACCCGTGAATGGCCGAAATCCTCAGGGAGGTACGGGGGTTCGGGGCGGGTCCGGTGGGGCGGCGGATCAGTCGGGGAACCGGCCGAGGAGCCGGCCGGGGGAGCGGTCGGGGGGACGGTCGGGGCAGGTCATGGGGCAGGTCACGGGGCTCCGGTGGAGACGAGTTCCCCGGCGTGTGTGGTGACGGGCTGCGGGGTGCCCGTGAGGTCGAGGACGAACAGCGGGACGCCGAGGCTCTCGGCGCGTTCGTGTGCCTCGGGGGTGTAGCCGGCCAGCGAGAAGCAGACGCTCACGGCCGAGTTGCTGAGCCCGTTGAGCCACAGGCACTCCACCGCGCGCAGCCCGGTCGGGCGGGTGCTCGGGTCCACCTGCGCGACGAGCCCCGGGCCGCGCAGGTCCACGGCCGTGGTCGCGCGCTCCTCCGGCTGGACGACCTCGCAAAAGCCGAGCCAGCGCAGATATCCGGCGGAGGCGGCGACCGCGTCCCGCGCGGTCCGGATCGTCACCGGCCGGAACGCCGCGCGCGGACCGGCGGCGCCGTCGTCCTCCGCGGCGAAGCCGTCGAGCTCCGGCGCGTCCGGGCCGGCCGCCCCGGAGCCGCCGGCGCCCGGACCGGTCGCCGACGCGCGCTCGGCGTCGGCGTGGGCATCGGTTTCGGCCGCGGACTCGGGGGCCTGGTCCTCTGCGCCGGTCGCCTGCCCGGAGGGCCCGCTCTCGCGCGCGTCGGGTCCGTACGCGCAGGACCCGGACATCCCCGGCGCGAATGCCTCCGGGAAGGCCCGGGGCCGCGCCGCTCCCGGCGCGTACCCGTCCGGCGCGTACCCGTCCGGTTCGTATCCGTCGGGCGGGTACGCGCCCGGGGTGCAGGTGTCCGGCGGGTGCGTCTCGGCCGGATACGCGCCGGGGGCACGGAGGCCCGGCGCGTCCGCGCCCGGTCCGTACGCCCCGGGATCCGGCGGTCCGCCCTCGCGCGCGCCCGGCTCCGCTACTCCCCGGACCGGCACCCGCAGGACCGCCCCGCACGGGCAGCCCACTTCCGGGTGCGGCCAGTCGGAGGCACGTGAGCAGAGCGCGCAGCGCACGGTGACCCATTCGTCCGACCAGGTGCGGTGGGTGATCACCGGGGCCGTGACGCCTCCGATCAGCGCGGGCGCGACCGGCGCGCCGCACGCGCAGGGGAAGGCGACAGCCGTGTACACCACCGTGCGAAGGCATTCCGGACAGTGCACCTGGACCGATTCACCCACACCAAACCCCCTTCGCGACGTGCGTTCCCATCGTCCACCAATCCGGGCCCGCGAGGGGGCGAGTTCGGCCATCACGCGGCACCGGGTGCGGCCCGGACGGGGCCGGGGGCGCCGGGTGTAGGGGGCTTCGCGGGTTCACCCGCCCGCCGAGGCCGTCTCTTGACGCCTTTTCGGCGCTCCGCCGCCGGTGCTTCCGTATCACGGAATGAAGCTTCCTCATGGCGGATTCGCTGGATCGGCGACATACCGAGCCCCGGCCGCATGACCACCGCGATCCGGCCGCTCCGGGCCGCCCGTACCCGGGTGCGGGCGGGGTGTCAGAAGTCGCCCGACGCGGCCCGGACGAGCACGGTGCCCGCCTCGGTCCGGTCGTACAGGACCGAGCGGCCCGCCCGGCGCCGCCGTACCAGACCGGCGTCGAGCAGCACCTTCAGATGCCGTCCCACCGACCCGAGCCCCTGCCCGGTCAGGGCCACCAGCTGACTGGTGGAGGCCGGGGATTCCAGCCGTACGAGCACCCCGGCCCGCGCCCGGCCGAGCAGCGTCGCCAGTGCCTCGGGCGCCCCCGCCGAGGACACGTCCGCGAGAGCACCCGCGCACGGGTACACCACCGCGAACCGCTCGGTGCCCTCCCAGGACACCCAGCCCGTGGCGAACGTCACCGGGACGAAGAGAAGCCGGCCGTCGGCCACCGAACGCGGTGGAAGATCGCGGGAGTTGACCTGGAGCCGGCCGTCGCCGAGCCAGCGCGTGCGGCCGGGGCTCAGCTCGTCGAGCGCCGCCGCCCAGCCGCCCCGGCCGAGCAGCGCGGTCCGCGCCGTGATGTCGGCCTCCAGTACGCGGCGCCGGCGTGCCCAGTCGGGCTGTACGGTCTCCTGCCACACCCACTCCAGGACCGTCGCCATCCGGTGCGGAAGGTCGGGCACCGTGCGCAGCGGCCCGGGTACGGGACCGCCGACCGCGACCTCCAACTGAGGCACGGCGTCGGCTGGTTCGGCGCTCCGGACGGCCACGACCTCCTCCTCGAAGGGCTGCTCACGCTCGCCCAGCGGGGGCGGGGTCAGGAAGTCCGCGTTCCAGGTGGGGCCGATCGCCGCCCGCACCAGAGCCGCGTCCAGCGGCTCGCCGGTCATCCGCCGCCGGTACGCGGGCAGATGGGCGCCCAGCCAGGACCGCTCGCCCGGATGGGAACCGGCCCCCGCGTGCAGGGTCTTCAGAGCCGCGACGGTCTCCGCGAGCGGCGAGATCACGAAACGGCTCCCCGCCAGGGAATCCGTACCGATCCGCCACCAGCCCATGACCGCATCGCCTCCCGCCCGTCCGGGGCTATGACCTTTCGCCGACGCGCGAAACAGTACCGACCGAACCGGCCGCTCACCCAGACTCCGGCGCATGCCCCGCTACCGTGATCTCTTCCGGGTCCCCGAATTCACCCCGCTCTTCCTCGGCGGAACCGCGCACGTCGCCGCCCAGACCGTCAGCGGACTCGGCCTCGCCACCCTCGTCTACCGCGCCACGGACTCGGCCCTGCTGTCGGCCCTCGCGATGTTCGGCCCGGCCCTCGCCCAACTCGTCGGCGCCACCACGCTCCTCTCGGCCGCAGACCGGCTGCCGCCGCGCGCCGTGCTCACCGGCGTTTCCCTGGTCTTCGCCGCCGGGACCGCGGCCCAGGCCATTTCCGGACTGCCCGTCGCCGCCGCCTTCGTGATCCTCTTCCTCCAAGGGCTCGTCGGCTCGGTCGGCGGGGGAGCACGGTACGGGCTGCTGGGCGAGATCCTGCCGCGCGAGCGCTACCTCATCGGCCGGTCCGCCCTCAACATGGCCACCGGTGTCAGCCAGATCGCCGGCTTCGCGGCCGGCGGCGGTCTGATCGCCCTGCTCTCGCCGCGCGGCACCCTGCTCACCGGCGCGGCGCTCTACCTCCTTGGCGCGCTGATCAGCCGGGGCGGCCTGTCGGCGCGCCCGCCGCGCGCCGCCGGGCGGCCCTCGGTCGCCGAGACGTGGCGGACCAACGCCCGGCTGTGGTCCGCCAGGCCGCGCCGGCTCGCCTATCTCGCCCTGTGGGTGCCCAACGGCCTGATCGTCGGCTGCGAATCGCTCTTCGTCCCGTACGCCGCCGACCGCGCCGGGCTGCTCTTCGCCTGCGCCGCGTGCGGCATGCTGGCGGGCGACATCGCCGTCGGACGCCTTCTCCCGGCCGGCCTGCGAGCCCGGCTCGCCGCACCTCTCCAGGCCCTGCTCGCCGCCCCGTTCCTGCTCTTCGCGTTCCGCCCCGGGCTGCCGCTCGCCCTCGTGGCGGTCACCGTGTCCGCCGTCGGCTACAGCGCCGGCCTGCTCTACCAGGAACGGCTCATCGCTCTCGTCCCTGACGACCTCGGCGGCCAGGCGCTCGGTCTGCACACCTCCGGCATGCTCACACTCCAGGGGCTGAGCGCGGCGCTCGCGGGCGGCATCGCCCAACTCGCCTCGCCCGCCACGGCGATGACCGTGATGGCAGCGGCCTCTCTGTTGGTCACGCTGGCGCTCGGGTACGCGGGCCGCCCGGGACGGCCGGCGGGCGCCGAAGAACGGGACCCGGTCCCGGCGAAGGCTCCGTGATCCGGGAGGAGACGCGCCGGTACGGCGAGAAATGCGGGAGCGCGGAACCGTATCCCAGGATCCGTGCTTCTCGCTGTGGTGAAGCCGGCCGTCGTGGCGGCCGCCGGGCGCTCCAGGGGGGAGTTCGGTGAAGGAGACCGAGAGGTTCGCAGCGAAGTGCCGGTCCGCGAGTCCCACGAGGGTCGGCGCTCATTTCGCCTGGCGGACAGGTATGTCCGGCTTACGGAGCGATCTCGGCGGGCTGTCGCGCTTGTCGAGAGATTCCCGCAGGTCGGGGGCTCCCGCCGGGCCGGGGGAGGGCCGTAGCGTGGGGGCATGGTGCGTTTGAGAGTGGAGTTCACGACCGAGCCGTTCGACCTCGACGAGGCGCCGGCGCACGCGGTCGTGGCTCGAGAGGTCATCCAGTCCGCGACGCTGGACGCGGTGGATGTGGGCCCCTTCGGCAACACGGTGGAAGGCGGCGCCGACGCGGTGCTGACGGCGGTCGACGCGCTGCTGCGCAAATCCCTGGAGGCCGGGGCCACCCGGGTCTCGCTCCAGGTCAATGTGATCGGCGAGCGCGCCGGTCAGGACCCGGCCGCCGCCGGTGCGCTCCCCGACGGGGGCGGGAGATGACCGAGCATCCGCTGATCGCGGCGGTGAAGCCGCTGGTCGACGCCGTCGGCGCCGAACTCCTCGGTCCCGAGCAGGCCGAGGGTGACGACGTCGTCCTCGCTTGGGAGGGCGAGGACGTGCTCGCCATACGGCTGCCGCGGCTGTCCGAGTCCCTGGACCACATCCTCGCGGCGATGGAGCGCGGGCACGGGATGCCGCTGGCCGCCCTCGATCGCAGGGCGAAGCAGGAAGTCGTGCGGACGCTGGAGGCGCGCGGCGCGTTCTCCATGCGTCATGGAGTGGAGACGGTGGCCGGTGCCCTCGGCGTCTCCCGCTTCACCATCTACAACTACCTCAATCGCGAGACCGCCCTGACCAGGGAAAACGCTGCCAAGGAGGTCTAGTTGGGGCCCTTCTCGGCTCTCGACGACCATAAGCCGTCGCCCGTGTTCCGGGGTGGCGGCTTTCCTGTCACCGGGTTTTCAACAAACTGTTGACGTGATGTTGCGGAGGGCGTTAGCTGTCCGCAGCCCTTCCGACGCACAGTGAAAAACGGCCACGGAGGCATCCCGTGACTCCAGGTACGACACCGGGCCTCACCCGGTTCAACACCTCGGCGGAGGGTGACGCCATCGCCGCGCTCCACGAGGTGTGCGCCGGCTCGGCGTGGGGGCGCGCGATCCTCGCCCGGCGCCCGTACGCCTCCGTCGAAGCCCTGCTCCTCGCCAGTGACGTCGCCACGGCCGGACTGACCGCCGAGGACCTGGCCGAGGCGATGGCGGGCCACCCGCCGATCGGGCGTCCCAAGGAAGGGGATCCGGCCTCCTCGCGCGAGCAGCGCGGGATGGCCGGTGCCTCCCCGGAGCTGAGAGCCGAGATGCTCGAACTCAACCTGGCCTACCAGGACCGCTTCGGCCATGTCTTCCTCATCTGCGCCACCGGAAGAACCGGCGAACAGATGCGCGACGCGCTCCGGGAACGGATCGGCAACGCGCCCGAGCGGGAGCGGGAGATCGCCCGCGCCGAACTGGGCAGGATCAATCGCATCCGGCTGAGCCGTCTCGTGGGAGCCACGGATCCCGGGGAGACCACGGAATCCGTGGAATCCGTGGAATCCGTTGAATCCGTGGAAACCGAGAAGGTCGTGGAATCCGTGGAGACAGAGGAGACGCACCGATGAGTTCCGGCACCACCGCCTCCGTGTCCACCCACGTCCTGGACACCAGCCTCGGCCGCCCGGCCGGGGGCGTCGCGGTCGCGCTCGCCGCCCGTGCCGGTTCCGGCGGGGACTGGACCGATCTGGGCGGCTCCGCCACCGACGCCGACGGGCGCTGCAAGGACCTCCCGGCCCTGCCGGCGGGCACGACCCATGTACGCCTCGACTTCGGGACCGAGGCGTATTTCCTGAGCGACTTGAGCAACCTGAGCGACCAGAGCAGGCAGAACAGGCAAGCCGAGGTGCGGCAGGACGCCCCCGCGAATCGGGACAGCGGTACGGCCGGTGTCTTCTTCCCGGAAGTGGCGATCACCTTCGCCGTCGTCCCGGGCGAGCACTACCACGTACCGCTGCTGCTCAATCCGTTCGGCTACTCCGTTTACCGAGGGAGCTAGCAGACCATGACAGCCCCATCCGACCCGGTGGTCCTCGGCCAGAACCAGTACGGCAAGGCGGAGAACCGCGTCGTCAGGATCACCCGCGACGGCGCCACCCATCACATCAAGGACCTGAACGTCTCCGTCGCCCTCTCCGGCGACCTGTCCGACGTCCACCTCACCGGCTCCAACGCCCACTGCCTCCCCACCGACACGACGAAGAACACCGTCTTCGCGTTCGCCAAGCAGTACGGCATCGAATCCGCCGAGCAGTTCGGTATCCACCTCGCCCGCCACTTCGTCTCCAGCCAGGAGCCGATCCACCGGGCCCGGATCCGGATCGAGGAGTACGCCTGGGAGCGCATAGCGGGCTCCGACGCCGACTCCCGTCCCACCGGCGCGAACCGGGCCGACCACTCCTTCGTCCGCAAGGGCCAGGAGACCCGCGTCACCCAGATCACCTACGACGGCGAGCGGTGGGAGGTGATCTCCGGCCTCAAGGACCTCGTCGTCATGAACTCCACCGATTCGGAGTTCTGGGGCTACATCAAGGACCGGTACACCACCCTCCAGGAGGCGTACGACCGCATCCTCGCCACCACGGTCTCCGGCCGCTGGCGGTTCAACTGGACCGACGACGAGCAGCGGATGCCGGACTGGGAGCGGTCCTACGAGCAGACGAGGAAGCACCTGCTCGAAGCCTTCGCCGAGACGTACTCGTACTCGCTCCAGCAGACCCTCTACCAGATGGCCTCGCGGATCATCACCCACCGCGCGGAGATCGACGAGGTCCGCTTCTCGCTCCCCAACAAGCACCACTTCCTGGTCGACCTCGAACCCTTCGGCCTCAAGAACGACAACGAGGTCTACTACGCCGCCGACCGCATGTACGGCCTTATCGAGGCCACGGTCCTGAGGGACGGCGCCACGGCGCGCATCCCGGTCGACATGACCAACCTCTAGGGCCCCGGCCCACCCCCACCCGTCCCGGGGGCCGGGCGGGGGTCCGCCGGGCCGGAGGGAACAGCCCGTGGCACGGCCCGCACCAAGGCCGGCAACCGCCGAAGGCCCGCGTTCCCGATCTCGGTGCGACCGGCGTGACCGGCGTGACCGGCGGGGCGCGCCGCAGGGTCCCCTCGTGCCCGACCGTCCCTCCCGCAGCGAAGGAAGAACAGTGATGGCAGCACCTTCGGTACCACCCCGGCGGATCGTCATCGAGAACGCGGCGATCGCGACCATCGACGCGGACGACACCGAGTACGCCACCGGGCATCTCGTGATCGCGGGCGAGCGGATCGAGTCCCTGGGCGCCGGCCCGGCCCCCGGGGGACTGGCGGACGTGGACCGGCGGATCGACGCCACCGGCCATCTGCTGACGCCGGGCCTGGTCAACACCCACCACCACTTCTACCAGTGGCTCACCCGGGGCCTCGCCACCGACCACAACCTCTTCGACTGGCTGGTCGCGCTCTATCCGACCTGGGCGCGGATCGACGAGCCCATGGTCAGGACGGCCGCCGAGGCATCCCTGGCCATGATGGCCCGAGGCGGTGTCACCACCGCCATGGACCACCACTACATCCACCCACGCGGCACCGGCGATCTGTCCGGCGCCATCATCGCGGCCGCCCGCGACCTGGGCGTCCGCTTCACTCTCGCGCGCGGTTCGATGGACCGCGGCGAGCGGGACGGCGGGCTGCCGCCGGACTTCGCCGTCGAGACCACCGAGGGCGCGCTCGCCGCGACCGAGGAGACCGTCCGGCGCCACCACGACGCCTCCTTCGGCGCGATGACCCAGGTCGCCGTCGCTCCCTGCTCGCCCTTCTCCATCTCCACCGAACTGCTGCGCGAGGGCGCGGCGCTCGGCCGCCGGCTCGGCGTACGGATGCACACCCACGGCTCGGAGACGGTGGAGGAGGAGAAGTTCTGCCACGAGCTGTTCGGCATGGGCCCGACCGACTACTTCGAGTCCACCGGATTCCTCGGCGCGGACGTGTGGATGGCGCACTGCGTGCATATGAACGACACCGACCTCGCGGTCTTCGCCCGCACCGGCACCGGCGTCGCCCACTGCCCTTCGTCCAACGCGCGCCTCGCCGCCGGAATCGCCCGCGTCCCCGACATGCTCGAGGCGGGTGTACCGGTCGGCCTCGGCGTCGACGGCACCGCCTCCAACGAGTCGGGCGAACTGCACACCGAACTGCGCAACGCGCTGCTCGTGGGCCGGCTCGGCCCGCGCCGCGAGGCCGCGCTCACCGTCCGGCAGGCGCTGCGCCTCGGCACCCACGGCGGGGCCCGGGTCCTCGGCCGCGCCGACGCCCTCGGCTCCCTGGAACCCGGCAAGCTCGCCGATCTGGTGCTCTGGAAGCTCGACGGCCTCGGTCACTCCTCGATCGCGGACCCGGTGGCCGCCCTGGTACTCGGCCCGCCGGCCCCGGTCACCGCGTCCTTCGTCCATGGCCGGCAGATCGTCGAGAACGGCCGGTTGCTCACCGCCGACGAGGACCGCATCGCGCGCGACGCCCGTACAGAGGCCCGGCGCCTGGCCCGTATCGCCGGCCGGGACTGAGTCTTCGGGCCTTCGGGTCTTCGGGCAGTGTCCGGCCGGGAGGGACGGCTCCCGGCCGGCCGGGAGCCGCGCATCCGGGAGAGCCTCCCCGGCGGTGCGGCCGGGAACCGCCGTACGCCACGGGCGGACGGCACCCCGGCCACCCCAACCCCGGCACGGCCGCATGTGTGCCCGCACCGCCAGCAGGCACCCGGCCGGTCCACCGGGCGCGCCACCACGTCCTTCCCGCGCCACCCCCGTACCGTCCGCGCGACGAGCCGCACCTCCCGCACCTCCCGCACCTCCCGCACCTCCCGTACCTTCCACACCGCGCACCGCATCGCACCACCTCCCCGACCCCCGCGTCACCGACCGGAGGACCGCCGTGGCCGCCGCCCCCCAGACCCCCCTCACACCCGACGCGGATCCCGACGCGGATTCCGTCCCCGAGGGCGACCGGACCAGGCATCCGGTCGACGAGACCCTGCCCCCGGTGAAGATGCTGACCAGCGGCCTCCAGCACGTGGCCGCCATGTACGCGGGGGTCGTCGCCCCGCCGCTGATCGTCGGGGCGGCCGTCGGCCTCTCCGCCACCGAACTGACCTTTCTCACCGGCGCCAGCCTCTTCACCGCCGGACTCGCCACCTTCCTCCAGACCCTCGGCGTCTGGCGGATCGGCGCCCGGCTGCCCTTCGTCAACGGCGTCACCTTCGCCGGCGTCGCCCCGATGCTGGCGATCGTCGACACCACGAGGGACAGGGCCGACGCCCTCCCCGTCATCTTCGGCGCGATCATCGTCGCCGGACTCCTCGGCTTCCTCGCCGCGCCCTGGTTCTCCCGGCTGGTGCGCTTCTTCCCGCCGGTCGTCACCGGCACCGTCATCACCCTCATCGGCGTCTCGCTGCTGCCGGTCGCCTTCGGCTGGGCCCAGGGCCCCGACCCGAAGGCCGGCGACTACGGCTCGGCCGCGTACCTCTCGCTCGCCGGCCTCACCCTCGTCGTCGTCCTGCTGCTGCGCCGCTTCACCCGGGGCTTCCTCAAGCAGATCGCCGTCCTGGTCGGCCTGGTGATCGGCACCCTCCTCGCCCTCCCGTTCGGCGCCGCCGACTTCGGCCCGGTGCGCGAGGCCGGACTGGTGGGCTTCCCGAACCCCTTCCACTTCGGTGCCCCGCAGTTCGCCGCCGCCGCGATCGTCTCCATGTGCGTGGTCATGCTGGTCTCCATGACCGAGTCGACCGCCGACATGCTGGCGCTCGGCGAGATCGTCGACCGGCCCGCCGACGAGCGGACCATCGCGGCCGGGCTGCGCGCCGACACTCTCGGCTCCGCGCTCAGCCCGCTGTTCAACGGCTTCATGTGCAGCGCCTTCGCCCAGAACATCGGCCTGGTCGCGATGACCCGTATCCGCAGCCGCTTCGTGGTGGCCTGCGGCGGCGGCTTCCTGGTCCTGATGGGCCTCTCGCCGGTGGCGGCCTCGCTGATCTCGGTCGTCCCCCGGCCGGTGCTCGGCGGCGCGGGCATCGTCCTCTTCGGCTCGGTCGCCGCCAGCGGCATCCAGACCCTGGTCAAGGCCGGCCTGGAGAAGGACAACAACGTCCTGATCGTCGCGGTCTCGCTGGCCGTCGGCATCATCCCGATCACCAAGCCGGATTTTTACCACGCCTTCCCTTCGACGGCGCAGATCATCCTGGACTCCGGCATCTCCACCGGCTGTGTCGCCGCCGTCGTGCTCAACCTGGTCTTCAACCACATCGGCGGGAACCGGGACGACGACACGGTCACGGCACCGATGGAACCCGTCGGCGAGATCTCCGGGACCCGCGCGGCGAAGGCCGCCCGCCCCCGCTGAACCGCCCGGCCGCCCCCTGGTTTTGGGTTTCGCGGGGCACGCGGAGCCCGGGACCACCAGGGACGGGCGCCCGCGCGCCCCTGGTGCCACGACGGTCACCCGGACGGGGGCGGCCAGGACGGTCGGTAGGGCAGCCGGTTCGGCCGGACCAGCCGGTACGGCCAGGACCGGTGCGACCCCTGCGGCCCCGGCGAGCGCGACGACCCCGACGAGCGTGACGAGCGCGGCGGCCACCGGCCACGCCCGGCCCGCCCCCGCCCGCCGAGGGGCGCCACGCCTCCCCGGTGGCGGGCCGTGACGGGGGCTCACCGCGCGTCCCCCATGAGCCGCCGGCATTCGCGCGCCAGATGCGGATACGCCGCCGCGATCGCCTCGTACACACGCCGCCGCAGCAGTTGTTCGGCCTCGGCGCGGCCGGTGTCCCCGTACAGCCCGTCGAGCAGGCAGTCGTAGCGCGTGAGCGCGTACCGCAGATAGCCCACCTGCCAGCGGATCATCGCGCTCGGCACCATGCCCCGCCCCGCGCCCCGGCCCTTGCCGCCCGGCCTCGTGCCCTGCCCCGAGCCGCCCGGCCCGCGCGCCGCTTCCAGCCGATGCCGGTGCCGGAACGCGCGCCGTTCCAGCTCCGCCACCTCGATGCGCGGGACCTCGATGGGCGCCGCGCCGACGGCCGCGAGCACCGCCCTGCGCCGGCGCTCGGCCGCGGCCAGCGAGGCGGCCCAGGCCCGGCTCGCCACGGCCGACGAGGCGAACTCCGGAGTGCGCTCCACGGCCTCGACCCGCGCGAGGAGGTAGAGCCGCACCGGCGCGAGCGACCAGCGGCGCGGATCCCGGCCTTGTACGTCGGCCTGCCCAAGCAGCGAGTCGATCATCTCGTCGCTCCAGCCGCGCTCGCGCACCCCGGCCAGGGACACATACGTCGTACGGTCCGTCACGATTCCCCCAATATCGATTACGGAGAGTGATGGAACCAGTGAAGCGCATCCCACTGACAACGCACTCGCCACAGCCGTCCTGCGGCCTCCCCGGGGACCCGTGAGGCCCTCCCGCCCCCTTCGCCGCGCGGCCGATCATGGCCGGAACGGCACCCTTTCCCGGCCCGGCCCCATGGCCTCACCCTGCGAACGGGGCACCTGCCGAGGGCGCTGGGGGAGCCGATGGCCGAGCCGACGTACATACCCGTCCTGCCCACAGGGAGAAGCGCGCTGACGGCGTACCGGGACCTCGCGCCGTCCGCACGCGCGGCCATCGCGCCGCTGTGGACCGTCCCGCCACCCGACCCGGCCCGGCCCCGCCGCCCGCTGCGCGACCTCCTCGCCACCGTCGCCCACCACCAGGGCGCCGGACCGGCCTGGTGGGACGCCGCCGGCCGGGAGACCGGCCGCGAGGCCGGTGGCGGGACCGGTGGCGACGATCCGCCGGTCGTCGTGTCGGCGCTGCGCGACGTACTGCCCGGCACCCCGCTGCGCCCCGTCACCGGAGTGGAGCGGCCCGTGTGGCAGCAGACGGCCTGCGTCGAAGCCGCCCTGACCTGCGGGGACGGACGGGGCATGGGGATCCGGGTCGTCCCGGCTCCGCCCGGCCACGGGCACCTCGCCGACCGCCTCCAGGACCTGCTCGCACGGATCGGTCATCTCGCCCGGAGCGCACCGACGGGCCTCCCGCTCGACCTGCTGATCGACCTCGACGCCGTCCAGGACGACCACGCGTTCCGCCTCGCGGAGAAGCGGGCCCTGGACGCCCTCGCCCGGCTCGGTCCGCTCCACCCCTGGCGGACCGTGAGCGTCCTCGCCGGCTCCTGCCCCGGGACGGAAGGGGCACCCGACGGCTACGGGGCGCCGTTCGCCGAGGCCGAGCGGTACGACTGGGACCTGTGGCACCTGGCGGCCCGCTCGCCCGACGGACGCCGCCTGCCCCTCGTCCACGGCGACTACGCGGCCGCCCACCCGCGCGGCGTCCGGCGGCCGCGCGTCATCCCCGACGGCCCGCCCTGGGGTCTGCTCCGGCTCACCGGCGAGCGTACGTACCTGCTCGGCCGCGCTCCGGCGTGCGGGGCGGACCACCATACGGCCGTACGGGCCATGGCCAGGGAACTCGTCGCCACCGAGGACTTCGACGCGGCCCCCGACAGCGAGCCGAAACGCTGGCTGCGGGCCTGCGCCGAGGGGCAGGGCCCCCGAGGCGCGGGCGGCCCGGAGGCGTGGGCCCGTGCCGCCCACGGCCAGCACCTCGCGTATGTCGTCCGCCGGCTGCGCGGGTGGCCACCGGACGACTGGGCGGTATGACCCGCCCGCCGCGCCGGGGCGCATGACCCGTCCGGCGCTGCGGAATGACCCACCCGGCCGCACCGCCCCCCGCCCGCGCCGCGCGCCGCCGCGCCCCGAATTACGCTGGGAAGCGTGGCCGAGATCGTGCTCACCAACACCGGTCGTGACGCGTTCCTGGAGGCGAACCCGGAGTTCCGGGGGCCGGGAGCGGTCAGGGCGGTGGACGCCGTGCTCGGACTGCTGGCGCTGCACGGGGCGGACCGGGCGAGCGGAGTCCCCGAGCCGACCCCCGATCTGGCGCGGCGGCTGCTCGTGGAAGACCTGCCCTCCTTCGTCTGGGCGGACCCGGCGGAACTGACCGTGTATCCGGCGGTCCTGCGGGCGCTCGCCCGGCGGTTCGACGGGGCCGACCGGACCGGGGTCGAGGAAGCCGTCGACCAGTCCACCGCCGACTTCGAACGGGCCATGACGGACCCCGGCAACCTGACCTGGCCCCGCTGGTACGCCCGACTGCTGCGGACCGAGGGCGTCGACGCCGACGACCCCGGCGCGGTACGGGCCTGGCTGGCCCGGCTGAGCCGGGTACCGGTGCCCGACGGAGCGCGGCGGGCCGACCTCGCGGGACGGACCGCCGTCGCCGACGTCCTCCTCGCCGAGGTGCTGACCAGGGCGTACGTCCGGGACGCCGAGGCCTCCCCGGCCGCGGGGCCGCTCCTCGCCGACCACGACGTCGCGCGGGGCATCGGGGCCGTCGCCCACGCGCTCCTCGGCCGGTGGACCGCGGCCGGACTGCCCGAGGGGCTCGCGGGACCGTACGCGTACCTCGCGCCCGGACCGGAGGATCTTCCGCATCTCGCCCTCGCCGACGCGCTGCTCGGCGAACACCTGGACTATTACGGGGACGTCGCCGTACCGCTCCCGCCCCCCGCCCTCTGCTTCACGGATTCAGAGGGACCAGAGAGACCAGAGGAACCGGAAGGTGAACCGGGGGAAGCGGGAAACGCGGGAGGTACGAGGGCTGTGGCCGAAGGGGCCGCCGACCCGTCCGCACCCGCGGTCCCCGGCGCGGACGCGCGGACGGAACGGGACGCCGATCTGCTCGCGACCGCCGTCGACGCCCTCACCGGGACGGACCCGGCCCCCGACGCCGGCCCCTACGGGGGTGAGGCCGCCCATCTCGTCTACACGCTCTACCAGCGCGGCTGCTCGGCGGAGTCGGTGGCCCGCCGCGCCGCCGAGTTCGAGGACTGGACGGTCGACCCCGCTCTGGAGGACGCACCGGTACGGGTACCGCTGCCCGGCTCGCCCGCGTACACCACCCCCACCGCCGGTGAACTCGCCCGGTTGCTCGGCACCCCCGGCGTCGGCGACGCCGACCGCGCCCGTCTCGACGGTCCGGCCCGCGCGCTGGCCACCGTGGTCGACCGGCTCGCCGCGACCGGCCTCGTCTTCCGGCGCGGGGACGCCTTCGGGCTCGGCCCGCGCGGCTGCGCGGCGGTCCGTCACATGCTCGCGATCCGCGGCGTCGTGGTCCCCGGACCGGGGGAGACGGACGGCTGGGACGCGGCCCCGCTGGTGGCCGCCGCCGCGGTCTGGCCCCCGGCCGCCGCCCGGCGGGTCCTGCGCGACTGGCTGCGGGCCCACGGTGACGGCGACGTGGCCTGGTCCGCGCTGCTCGGCGCCATCGGCTCCGTCAACCGGGGTACCTCCGACGCCGCGGCCACCCGTGGCCTGCTCGACGTCCTCGATCTGTCCGCCGCCCCCGCCGGGGTGCTGCGCGGCCTCCTCGCGCACCCCGTCGTCGGCGCCCGGGCGGAGGAGACACTGCGCCGGAGCGGCGAGCCGGTGGCGCCCGGGGAGGTCCCGGCAGAGGCCCGGGCCCTGCGGGTGCTCGACGCGCTGCCCGGCAAGAAGGGGCCCCTGGAGTCGCGCCGTACCGCCTTCGACACGGCGGCCGCCGCCTGGCCCGGCGGAGCGGCGGCCCTCGTCGCCGCCATGAACGCCGCCGACCCGCACGAGACCGCCCGCGTCCTCACCCCTCTCGGCGTCAGCGTGTCCTGAGCCGCGCCGCATTCCTCCCCTTGGCGGATCCGGCCGATCTCCTTCCTTGCGCGGGTACGCGCGCGTGGGGAGTCGTGGCCGGATCACAGCCGCACCATCACCTCGTCCAGGGTCTTGCGGCGGAGGTCGGGTACGCGCGCGTCCTCGGCCGGATAACCGACCGGGATGACATAGGCGGCACGCTCCTCCGGCGGACGGTCGCAGACCTCGTTCAGGAAACGCATCGGGCTCGGCGTGTGGGTGAGGGTCGCCAGACCCGCCTGATGGAGCGTGGCAAGCAGCAGGCCGACGGCGATGCCGACCGACTCCTTGGTGTAGTAGGGGCGGGGCGTGTCGGGCCCCTTGTGGACCTCGAAGACCACGATCACGGCGGGCGCGGTCTCCAGGAACGGCTTGCTCCAGTCGGTGCCCAGCGGCGCCAGGGCCTCCAGCCACTCGGCGGACGCGCGGCGGCCGTAGAACTCCCGCTCCTCCGCCTCGGCGGCCTCGCGCAGTCGCCGCTTGCGCTCCGGGTCGGTGAGCACGACGAAACGCCACGGCTGGACGTGCGCCCCGCTGGGCGCGGTGGCGGCGGTACGGATCGCCCACTCCAGCACGCCCTCGGGCAGCGGGCGGCCGCAGAAGTCGCGCACGGTACGCCGGCGGGCCATCACCTGGTGGAAGGCACGGGCCCGTTTCTCCGCCTCCCCGATCGGTACGGCCAACGGCCGGTGCGGCACGGTGGGGTGGGCGAGGGTGGCGATCGGTGTCCCGGTCGGCTCATGGGGCTGGTCCATGCGGGCAGCACAGCACGAGGGGAGGCCCGGGGTAAATGCCCGAACCGGCTGAATCCCCGAGTGGTCCGAATCGGGGCAGGCCCTGGTTCGGTGCCGGAGCCGGCCCTCGCGTCATCCGAAGAGCCGGACAGCCCCTACGCCTCTTCGGGCCGCACCCACGCTCCCAGCTTCTCCGGGTTGCGGCACCCCCAGATCCGAGTGGCGCGCCCGTCGGAGACGTCGAACGCGGCCACGGTCACGACGACCCCGCCGAGCAGGGCCACCAGGCCCGGCATGCCGTTGACCGAACGCTCCCGGATGTCGAGCCCCGGGGCCTTGTCGGCGAGGGCCACCAGATACTGGGCGATGCGCGCACCGCCCTCGACCGGGCGCAGGGCGGCGCCGGCCAGCCCGCCTCCGTCGACGGTCATCACGGCGGCCGGGTCGAGGAGTCCGACGAGGGCGGGGATGTCCTTCGTCTCCCACGCCTCCTTGACGTGCCGCACCACATCGGCCCGGTCGGCCCGGTCGGTCCGATTGGTCCGGCCGGTCCGGTCGGCCACCGCGACCGGCGCGCGCACCGGCCCTGCGGGGCGCGCGGGGCCCGGGAGGCCCGTGGCGGCGCCGACCCTCCGCCGGGCGGAGGCCGCCAGTTGCTTGCAGGCCGCGGGGGTACGGTCGAGTACACCCCCGATCTCGGCGAACGGGTACCGGAAGACGTCGTGCAGGACGAACGCCACCCGCTCGGCGGGCGTCATCGATTCCAGGACGACGAGGAAGGCCATGTCCACCGACTCGTCCAGCACGATCTGGTCGGCGGGGTCCGCGGCGCCGGCCGGGCCGGCACAGGCCGGCCGGTCCTCCTCGGTGCGGTCGGGCAGCGGCTCGGGCAGCCACGCGCCGACATAGCGTTCCCGGCGGGCCCGCGCCGAGCCCAGCAGGTCCAGACAGATCCGGCCGGTCACCGTCGTCAGCCAGGCGCCGGGGGAGCGGATCTCCGCGCGCCGGGCGCGCGGCATCGCGTACCAGCGCGCGTAGGCGTCCTGGACGGCGTCCTCGGCCTCGGTGAGCGAGCCGAGCAAACGGTAGGCGACATTGAAGAGTTGAGGTCGCTCGCCCGCGACTTCGTCGGCGCCGGCTGCCCCGTTCGTCATTCCCCGCACCCTCGCCTTACCTTTCGCGGCCCTGTTTCGTCGGACGGGTGAGACCTTATCGATCCACTGCCCGAAGACGATGTCTCCAGGGCGGAAAAGAGGACTGTGACATGGCCACCGAGGTGACGGCGCGGGCACGGCGCGGCTCTTCGTTCCTGCGGATCGCGATCGCCCTGCAGACGCTGACCATCTTTCTCCAGGCGGTCTCCGCAGGGCTGTTGCTGACCGCCTCCTACGGGGAGACGATCCACGGTGTGGGAGCCCGGGTGATGTACGCGGCGTCGATGCTGTACGTCCTCGCGGCGGTCCTGGCGTGGAAGCCGGGCGGTGGATCGCCTCGGCCCATCTGGTACGCGTCGGGCTTCCTGGTCCTCGCCTCGGTCCAGGTCGTGCTCGGCATCGCGCACGTTCCGTCGGTTCATCTCCCCCTGGGGGTCCTGATGTTCGGCCTGAGCGTGCTGGCGCTGGCCGCGGTCTCCCGCCGCTGAGCCCCGTCCGGCCCCCCTCCGACCCGGCCCTCTTCGATCCGGATCGCTTCGGTCCCGGTGCCCGGACCGACCGTGACCGCGGGTCCCGCCCCCATGGCGTACGGGGGTGGGGCGGGGCCCGCAGCGGGGTCCGGGCGCCGGAGGGTGGTCAGCCGACGAGCTGTTCGTACGCGGGCAGGGTCAGGAAGTCCGCGTAGTCCGCGTCCAGCGAGACACGCAACAGCAGGTCGTGAGCCTGCTGCCAGGTACCGGCCGCGAACGCCTCCTCGCCGATCTCCGCGCGGATCGCGGCCAGTTCGCGTGCGGCGACCTCGCGGGCCAGCTCCGGTGTCACCTTCACGGTCGCACCGTCGTGCTCGACCTCCACGCCCGCGTTGATCCACTGCCAGATCTGCGAGCGCGAGATCTCCGCCGTGGCGGCGTCCTCCATCAGGTTGAAGATGGCGACGGCGCCGATGCCGCGCAGCCACGCCTCGATGTAACGGATCCCGACCTGAACGGCGTTGCGCAGCCCCTCGAAGGTGGGCCGGGCGTCGAGCGAGGCGATGTCGACGAGTTCCGGGGCCGTGACGTGGACGTCCTCGCGCAGCCGGTCCTTCTGGTTCGGCTTGTCGCCCAGCACCGCGTCGAAGGAGGCCATGGCGATCGGCACCAGGTCCGGGTGGGCGACCCAGGATCCGTCGAAACCGTCGCCCGCCTCCCGGTCCTTGTCGGCCCGGACCTTCTCGAAGGCGACCTTGTTGACCTCGGCGTCCTTGCGGGACGGAATGAAGGCCGCCATGCCGCCGATCGCGTGCGCGCCGCGCTTGTGGCAGGTGCGGACGAGGAGTTCGGTGTACGCGCGCATGAACGGGGCCGTCATCGTCACCGCGTTGCGGTCCGGCAGCACGAAACGCTCGCCCGCGTCACGGAAGTTCTTGACGAGGGAGAACAGATAGTCCCAGCGGCCCGCGTTCAACCCGGAGGCGTGATCGCGCAGTTCGTAGAGGATCTCCTCCATCTCGTACGCGGCGGTGATGGTCTCGATGAGCACCGTGGCACGGACGGTGCCCTGCGGGATGCCGACGTAGTCCTGGGCGAAGACGAAGACGTCGTTCCAGAGGCGGGCCTCCAGATGCGACTCGGTCTTCGGGAGGTAGAAGTACGGCCCCTTGCCGAGGTCGGTCAGCCGCCGTGCGTTGTGGAAGAAGTACAGGCCGAAGTCGACGAGCGCGCCGGGGACCGGGCGGCCCGCGACGGTCAGATGGCGCTCGTCCAGATGCCAGCCGCGCGGCCGCATGACGACCGTGGCGAGTTCCTCGGCCGGCTTCAGGGCGTACGACTTGCCGGACCGCGGATCCGTGAAGTCGATGTTCCGGGTGTACGCGTCGATCAGATTGACCTGACCGAGGATCACGTTCTCCCAGGTGGGGGCCGACGCGTCCTCGAAGTCCGCGAGCCAGACCCGGGCGCCCGAGTTCAGCGCGTTGATCGTCATCTTGCGGTCGGTCGGGCCGGTGATCTCGACCCGCCGGTCGTTCAGGGCGGCCGGCGCGGGCGCCACCCGCCAGGAGTCGTCGGCGCGGATCGCCGCGGTCCCGGGCAGGAAGTCCAGGGTGGACGTACGGGCGATCTCGGCACGCCGCTCGGCGCGGCGGGCGAGCAACTCGTCACGGCGCGGGGTGAACCGGCGGTGCAGCTCGGCCAGGAACGCGAGCGCCTCGCCGGTGAGCACCTCCTCCTGGCGCGGCAGGGACTCGGCTTCGACGACGACCGGGGAGGACGGCGCTGGTGCGGACATGAACGGTCACTTCCTTCAGCGGACTTCGCGGGCTTCGTGGATCTCGCGGACTTCGAGGGCGGTGGCGGGCGGCCGCCAGGGAGGGGCGCGGGCGACGAGTCGGGGCCAGGCGGTTCTGGGAAATGGATACTAGTTTTCTCATTGTGGAAGTTCAACGGTTGTCGATTTCCGGAAGTCTTCAGGTCGACACCACGTGGCGGGGCTTCGGCGTGGCCTTCGAAAGGCCCCGGTCCGCTCACTCCAGGCGCGCCAGATCCGCCGCGGTGTCGATGTCGTACGGCTCGGCCACCTCCGAGCAGTCCACAAGGGTGATCGCGTCCCGATGGGCCGCCAGATACCCGCGCGCCCCCTGGTCCCCGACCGCCCCCGCCGCGACCCCGGCCCAGTGCGCCGCGCCGAACAGCACCGGATGCCCGCGCCGCCCCCGGTACGAGGCCGCCGCCAGGGTGTCGCGCCCTTGGTATGCCGCCCGTACCCGCGCCACGGCCGCCGCACCGATCCCCGGCTGGTCCACCAGGGACACGAGGACCGCGTCGAACCCGTCGGGGCGCGCGCTCAGCGCGTCCAGCCCCGCCCGCAGCGACGACCCCATGCCCTCGGCCCACCCGGCGTTGTCCACCAGGACGCACGCGGGCAGCCGCGCCTCCTGCCGCACCCGCTCCGCCGCCGCGCCGAGTACCACGTACACCGCCCCGCAACCGCCGTCCCACAGAGCCCGCGCCGCGTGCTCGACGAGCGGGCGGCCCCGGTGGGGGAGCAACGCCTTGGGGTGCCCGCCGAGCCGCCGGCCGCCGCCGGCCGCGAGCAGCAGCCCGGCGATCCGGGGCGCCGTCGTCACGTGAGGTCCTGCCGTCTCATCCGTCATAGGGGAGTGCATACCGCATCAGGGGCGGACCACTCGGATGCCTGAAAGTCGGGACGCGTGCTGGCGCGCCGGGCGAACAAGGGAGTTAACTGGCCCGCAACCCGGACGACCGGCCATCGCCCGACCGCCGGCCGAACGGGACCGGCACAGGAGCGTGCACGAAGGGGGTGGGGCACCCCCTGGGGGGAGAGTCGTGTTGCGAAGTGTGGGGCAGCGGCCGCAGGCCGCCGATGACCTGGATCCGCGGGTGGCCGAACTACGCGCCGCCGTGACCCGGCTCAGGCGTGAACTCGCCGGGAACCGGCAGGAGTTCGCCGACCGGGTGATCGCGGAGGACGAACTGGCCGCACTCGACGCGATGGCGTCGAGCGGCATCCCGGAGGTGTGGCGGTTGCGCCGCTCGCTGCTGCTGATCGCGGGCGCGGTCGGCTCCGTCAGCGCGCTCGCCGAGGGGCTCACGGCCGTCCGGTGCGCCGTCGAACTCTTCGGCCCGTCGAACCAGGCACCGGCCCAGCCTCCGGTGGCACACCCGGGACGGTCCGTGACCTAGCGGCTGTCCGGGTAGCCGGGTGGCCGGGTGTCCGGCTGTCCGGTGGGGCGGCGTGGGTCAGGCGGGATGGTGCGAGTCAGGCGGTGCGGGGTCAGGAGCCCCGGGTCAGCGCCTGATCAGCCGGCGTGCCGTCGCCGCCGCGACCGCCGCCGTCCGGGAGTCCACGCCCAGCTTGGCGAAGACATGCACCAGATGGGACTTCACCGTCGCCTGGCTGAGGAACAGGGCCTTGCTGATCTGCTGGTTGGACAGGCCCTCGCCGACCAGCTGGAGGACCTCCAGCTCGCGTTTGGTCAGCGCCTCCGCCGGGGTGCGCATCCGGTCCATCAGCCGGTGCGCCACCGCGGGGGCGAGCGCCGACTGCCCGGCGGCGGCCGTCCGTACCGCCGCCGCCAGCTCCTCCGGCGGGGCGTCCTTCAGCAGGTAACCGGAGGCCCCGGCCTCCACCGCCGCGAGGATGTCGGCGTCCGTGTCGTACGTGGTGAGGACGAGCACCCTCGGCCCGCCCGGTACGGCGGTGATCGCGGCGGTCGCCTCCGAGCCGTGCATCCCGGCGCCGAACTGGAGATCCATCAGGACCACGTCCACACCCCCGGCGGCGGCCAGCTCGACCGCCCGCTCGGCCGTCGCGGCCTCCGCCGCCACCGTGAAGTCGGGCTCGGTGTCGAGGACGGCCCGCAGCCCGGCCCGTACCACCGGATGGTCGTCGGCGAGCAGGAGTCGGAGGGGCATGCGTCAGGCTCCGGTCGGCAGGGCGGTGGGGGACGAAGGCGAAGGCGAGGGGGCGCCGGACATGGATGCGGGTACGGCTCCGGTTCCGGTGGCGGTGGTCGGGTCCGGGAGGGGCAGGGTGACGGCCACGGCGGTGCCTTGCCCTGGCGCGGACTCGACCGTGAACACGCCGCCGAGGGACTCCGCCCGCGACCGCATCGCGGGCAGCCCGAAGCCGCCCTCCGCGGACGGCCGCGCGGGGCGCGGCGCGGCCGGGTCGAAACCCGTACCGTCGTCCACCACGTCCAGCGTCACCGACCCGGCCATGAACGACAGCGTGATCTCCGCGCGCGAGGCCGCGGCGTGCCGCACCGTGTTCGCCAGTGCGGACTGGGCGATCCGCAGCAACGCCACCTCGTACGGGGTGGGCAGCTCGACAGGGGTCCCGCTCACCGAGAACCGCACCCGGGGCCCGGTCGTACCGTCCGCACCGGCCGACCCGCCGCCCGCCTCCGTACCGACCGGCCCACCTGTACCGGCAGGCTCGCCCGCACCGTCCGGCCCACCGGCACCCTCCGCCTCGCCCGAACCCTCCGGCCCACTCGTCCCGTGCGTCGCGCACAGTCGTTCCAGCGCCCCGGCGAGCGAGCCGTGCTCCAGGCCGGGCGGGGCGAGCGCCCGTACGAAGCGCCGCGCCTCCGCCAGGTTGTCCTGGGCGGCCCGCCGCGCGCGGTCGATGTGCCCGGCGGCCGGGGATCCCGCCGGCAGCGTCCGCTCGGCGGCCCGCAGCAGCAATTGGATCGAGGACAGTCCCTGGGCCAGCGTGTCGTGGATCTCCCGGGCCAGCCGCTCCCGCTCCGCGAGCGTGCCCGCGTGCCGCTCGGCCGCCGCCAGCTCGGCCCGGGTCGAGATCAGTTCGTCGATCAGCCGGCGCCGTCGCTCGCTCTCCCGGTACAGCGCCTGGAAGCCGAGCACGGTCGCCACCGCGACCGCCGCCCCGAGCAGCGGCCCGATGAAGACCCCCGGGCTGAGCGCGGCCCCGTGCCGTACGTACGACAGGATCGCGGCGCCCGCCGTGAGGGCCACCGCCGGCAGCGACCAGCGCCCCGGCAGAAGATGCAGCTGGAGGAAGTAGAGGGGGAAGGCGAGCCACAGTCCTTCCGGGGTCAGCCACAGCAGGGCCAGCCAGGACAGGAACAGGGCGAGGAGCCAGACCGCCGCGGCCCGCTGTGACGACCGTACGGCGGGCAGCAGCGCTCCGGCCGCGTAGACCGCACCCGTCACGGCCGCCGCGGTGACCCCGGCGGCCGTCTCCGTGCGCAGGGCCGCGAGGACCAGCAGCGCCGCCATCAGCAGATGTAGACAGAGGCGCAGCGCGCGCAGGGCGGGGGTCGGTGAGCGGGGATCCATGGTTCTTCCAGGGTAGGCGGGGTGGAATAGTGAACCGGACAATCCGGACTCAATCGAAAGTTTGATTACGGAGCCACCCGTGGCGCGATGCCCTGGGCGGCCCCGTCCGAGCAGGCTTGGCCCCATGTTCGTGGCATGGAGAGACCTGCGCTTCGCCAAGGGGCGATTCACCTTGATGGGCACCGTGATCGTCCTGATCACCCTGCTCGTCGGACTGTTGTCGGGACTGACCGCCGGGCTCGCCCGCGAGAACATCTCGGCGATCACCGGGCTGCCCGCCGACCGGCTGGCCTTCGCCGCGCCGCCCGACGGCCAGTCGGTCTCCTTCACCAACTCGACCGTCACCGCCTCCCAGTGGCGGGCCTGGGCCGGGCGCCCCGGCGTGGCGAGCGCCGCGCCGCTCGGCATCCGCACCCTCAACGGCGTCGCGGGCGACCGGACCGCCGCCCTCTCCGCCTTCGGTACGGAGCCGGGCGCGGGCCTCGCCCCCGAGGGCGGGCGGCTCGGGCCGGGCCGGGCGGTGCTCTCGGCGTCGGCGGCGCGGGAGCTGCGGGTCACGGAAGGGGAGCGGGTCCGGCTCGGCTCCGTGGACGTCACCGTCGTGGCGATCGCCGGGGACGCCTCGTACAGCCATACCCCCGTCGTGTGGACCTCGCTCGACGACTGGCAGCGGCTCGGCCGGGGCGAGGGCGCCAAGGAGGCCCAGGCCACCGTGATCGCGCTCACCGGTTCGGGCTCCGGATCCGATTCCGGCTCCGGTTCGGGCTCGGGCTCCGGGGTCGACTGGACGGCCGGGGACCGGGCCGCGGGCACGGCGGCGCGGACCGTCGACGAGGCCCTTGGCGCCATAGGGTCGTACCAGGCCGAGAACGGCTCGCTCCAGCTGATGCGCGGCTTCCTCTTCGTCATCTCCGCGCTGGTCATGGGTGCCTTCTTCACCGTCTGGACCATTCAGCGCAGTGCCGACGTCGCCGTTCTCAAGGCGCTCGGCGCCTCCACCCCGTATCTGCTGAAGGACGCCCTCGGTCAGGCCGTGGTGATGCTCGGCGCGGGCACCCTGCTCGGCACCGGGTTCGCCGTCGGCATCGGCGCGCTGATCAGCGGCGGCGACGTGCCGTTCGTCCTGCGGCCGTCGACCGTGCTCGGCCCGGCCGCCGTGATGATCGTGCTCGGAGTCCTCGGCTCGGCCCTGTCCATCCGGCGGATCACCGCCGTCGACCCCCTGACCGCGCTCGGGAGCGCCCGATGAGCCTGCTGCTCGACGATGTGACCCTCACCTACCCGGACGGCGACGGCCGGCTCACCGCACTCGACGCGGTGTCCCTCACCGTGCCCGCCGGCACCCTCACCGCCGTCGTCGGGCCGTCCGGCTCCGGCAAGTCCAGCCTGCTCGCGGTGGCCGCGACCCTGGTCACCCCGGACCGGGGTCGGGTCGTGGTGGCCGGCACCGACACCGGACCGCTCGGCCCGGCCGCCAAGGCGGAGCTGCGGCGGGACCGGATCGGCATCGTCTTCCAGCAGCCGAACCTGCTGCCCTCGCTCAGCGCGCTCGAACAGCTCCAGGTGATGGCCCATCTCTCCGGGCGCCGGCCGCGCGCCGTACGGGACCGGGCCCTGGAACTCCTGGACGCGGTGGACCTCGCCGGCCAGGCCCACCGCCGGCCCCACCAGCTCTCCGGCGGCCAGCGCCAGCGCGTCAACATCGCGCGGGCCCTGATGAACGAACCGGCCGTCCTTCTCGTCGACGAGCCGACGAGCGCCCTGGACCACGAGCGGGGAGCGGCCGTCATGGCGCTCCTCGCCCGGCTGACCGAGGAGCGGGGGACGGCGACGGTGCTGGTCACGCACGACCGCACGCACCTGGGGCGGGCTGACCGCACGGTGACGGTACGGGACGGACGGCTGACCGAGGAGGCCGATCCGGGGCCGGGTCCGGGGCCAAGCCCCGAGACGGTGACCAGGCCGGTTGTCGGCGGGGCGGCGGACCTGACGGTCTGAGCGCCGCGAGGGTCGTACGAACGAGGGGCCCGGAACCGGTCAGCGGTTCCAGGGCCCTTTCCGCCCCGTTTTCTACGGTGTACGAGCGGGGTTGTACGGCGTACGAGTGCGATGCTCGTTCAGTTCCGGCCGCCGCCCAGGGAGCCCGAGGTACCCAGGGCGCCCGAGGTGCTCGCCAGCGCCGCCGACAGTTCCCGCGCGACCTGCTGGAGGACCGGGACGATCCGCTCGATCGCCGCCTCCGTGACCCGGCCGGCCGGGCCCGAGATGGAGATGGCCGCCGCCGTGGGGGAGTCGGGCACCGGGACGGCGAGGCAGCGGACGCCGATCTCCTGCTCGTTGTCGTCGACCGCGTAGCCGCTCTCGCGCACCACCGTCAGGGCGTCGAGGAATCCCTCGGGCGTGGTGATCGTCCGGTCGGTGGCGGCGGGCATGCCGGTGCGGGCGAGCAGCGCGCGCACCTCGTCGGCGGGGGTGTGCGCGAGCAGCGCCTTGCCGACCCCGGTGGAGTGCGGCAGTACCCGGCGGCCGACCTCCGTGAACATGCGCATCGAGTGCTTGGACGGCACCTGGGCGACGTACACGACCTCGTCGCCGTCGAGCAGAGCCATGTTCGCCGTCTCACCGGTCTCCTCGACGAGCCGCGCCAGATACGGGCGGGCCCAGGTGCCGAGCAGCCGGGAGGCGGACTCGCCGAGCCGGATGAGACGGGGGCCGAGGGCGTACCGGCGGTTGGGCTGCTGGCGGACGTAACCGCAGGCCACGAGGGTGCGCATCAGCCGGTGGATCGTCGGCAGCGGCAGCCCGCTGCCGGCGGAGAGCTCGCTCAGTCCGACCTCGCCGCCCGCGTCGGCCATCCGCTCCAGGAGGTCGAAGGCACGCTCGAGGGACTGGACGCCGCCGCTCGCGGCGGCGGGCTTGGCGGCGTCGGTGGCGCGGGCGCTGGACGTCGGCACGGCAATGGTCCTTTCGGGGCAGGCGGGCGAGGCAGCAGCCTACCGGGCGCCCGGGCCGCGCTCACGGCCCAGGTCCCGGCATCCGGGCCGGTCAGCGGGGCTTTCGCCGCCCGCCGACGGCTGCCCGCGAGGGGGCCTGGGCCACCCCTCCGCAGGACCCCCGGCGACGGAGGAGATTTCTCCTGTACGGAATCACCCTTCCGCTTCACGGAACGACGGCGCTCGCGGATATCGCTCCGCGGCCCCGCCGGACGTCCGCCGGATGAACCCTTGACGGCCGGTGGCCGGGTGCGCAGACTCCTTCAACAGTTCGTTTTCAACAGTTCGTTGAATCCCGTTTCGGGAAGAAGCGAGCCGATGGAGAAGGGGAAGGGGTATGGGTGGACGTCGACCTGGTCCTGCGCTCGACACGCGTCATCGCCCCCGACGGAACCCGCCCGGCGTCGATCGCCGTCTCCGGCGGGACGATCGCGGCCGTCCTGCCCCACGACGCCCCCGTTCCGGCGGGCGCACGCCTGGAGGACGTCGGCGACCACGCCGTCCTGCCCGGCCTCGTCGACACCCACGTCCATGTGAACGACCCCGGCCGCACCAGCTGGGAGGGCTTTTGGACGGCGACCCGCGCCGCGGCCGCCGGCGGCATCACCACCCTGCTCGACATGCCGCTCAACTCGCTGCCGCCCACCACCACCGTCGGCCACCTGCGCGTCAAACAGGACGTCGCCCGCGCCAAGGCGCACATCGACGTCGGCTTCTGGGGCGGCGCCGTCCCCGACAACGTCAAGGATCTGCGCCCCCTGCACGACGCCGGTGTCTTCGGCTTCAAGTGCTTCCTGTCGCCCTCCGGCGTCGACGAGTTCCCGCGACTGGACCAGGAGCAGCTGGCCGTCGCGCTCGCCGAACTCGCCGCGTTCGACGGACTGATGATCGTGCACGCCGAGGATCCGAGCGAGCTGGCCTCCGCTCCCCAGAAGGCGGGTGCCGCGTACGCCGACTTCCTCGCCTCCCGGCCGCGAGCCGCCGAGAACGCCGCCATCCGGAACCTGATCGACCAGGCCCGCCGGCTGCGCGCCCGCGTCCACGTCCTCCATCTGTCCTCGGCGGACGCGCTGCCGCTCCTCGCCGCCGCCAAGGCCGAGGGCGTACGGATCACCGTCGAGTCCTGTCCCCACTTCCTCACCCTCACGGCCGAGGAGATCCCGGACGCCGCCACCGAGTTCAAGTGCTGCCCGCCCATCCGCGAGGCCGCCAACCAGGATCTGCTCTGGCAGGGCCTCGCCGACGGCACCATCGACTGTGTGGTCTCCGACCACTCGCCGTCCACCGCCGACCTGAAGACCGGCGACTTCGCCACCGCCTGGGGCGGCATCTCCTCCCTCCAGCTCGGGCTCCCCGCGATCTGGACCGAGGCCCGCCGCCGCGGCCACACCCTGGGGGACGTCGCCCGCTGGATGTCCACCGGCCCCGCCCGGCTCGCCGGACTCGACCGGAAGGGCGCCATCGAGGCGGGGCGCGACGCCGACTTCGCCGTCCTCGCCCCGGACGCCACCTTCACCGTCGACCCCGCCGGCCTCCAGCACAAAAACCGCGTCACCGCCTACGCCGGCCGGACGCTGCACGGCGTGGTGACGGCCACCTGGCTGCGCGGCGAGCGGATCCACGACCGAGGGGCGCTGAGCGAGCCGGGCGGGCGGCTGCTGACGCGGGGGGACCGGGTGCACGCCCCCGGCTGCTGACGCGGGGGGACCGGGTGCACGCCCTCGGCCGCTGACGCGGGGCGACCGACCAGGCGGTGGGCGACGTACGAGAGGAAGCCGGTTCCCTCTCCCCGGCCCGACCCCCTTCCGTGCGGGGCCCTCGCGCCGTACGTTTTCCTCCCCCGCGTTCTCCTGCCGCGCGGTCAGCCCTCGCCGCGATGCGTTACGCCGCGTGGCCGCCGTCCACCGCGAACTCCGCACCCGTCACATAGGTGGCGCCCGGGCCCGCGAGGAAGGCGATCATCGCGGCCACCTCCTCCGGGGTCCCGAAGCGGCCGAGGGCCGTCATGGCGGCCTGGCCCTCCGCGTAGGGGCCGTCGGCCGGGTTCATGTCGGTGTCGATCGGACCCGGGTGGACGATGTTCGCGGTAATGCCGCGCCCGCCCAGCTCCCGGGCCAGCGCCTTCGTCAGTCCGACCAGCGCGGACTTGCTCGTCGCGTACAGCGTGCCGCCCGGCCCGGGGACCCGCTGGACCATGCAGCTGCCGACCGTGATGATCCTGCCGCCCCGCTCCATGCGCGCGGCGGCCGCCTGCGCGGCCAGGAAGGCACCGCGGACGTTCACCGCGAGCACCCGGTCGGCCTCTGCCAGGGTCAGCGACTCCAGCGGGCCGAGGACACCGGCCCCGACGTTGTTCACGAGCACGTCGAGCCGGCCGAGGGCGTCGGTAGCCCAGGCCACGGCCCCGGCCGCGTCGCCCGCGTCGGCGGCGTCGGCCCGCAGGGCCAGGGCCTTGCCGCCGGCCGCCTCGATCCTGGCCGTGACCTCGCGCGCCCGCTCCTCACCCTGGACGTAGGTGAAGGCGACATGCGCGCCCTCCTCGGCGAGCCGGACGGCCGTCGCCGCGCCGATACCCCGGCTGCCGCCGGTGACCAGGACCGCTTTGCCGCTCATCGTGTACATGCGAACTCCTCGTGATTTCCTGATTTCCTGTGCAGCGCTTGTCGTTGCGGGTTCAATGAAACGCGGGGTGCGGCCCCCTCACCGGCGCCAATCGGACGCCGAGGCGGACCGCCGACGAGCGCCGCCGGGAAGCGCGTTCGGCACGGGTGGGACACGATGGTCGGCAACGGAAAGGGCACCCCCATGGCCACCCTGAGCCTCACCCAGTTCGTCACCCTCGACGGTGTCCAGCAGGGCCCCGGCGGGCCCGACGAGGACACCAGGGGCGGCTTCGACCTCGGCGGCTGGTCCATGCCGTACGGCGACGAGGACTTCGGCCGCTTCATCACCGAGGTGTTCGAGCGGCCCGCCGCGTTCCTCCTCGGCCGCCGCACCTACGACATCTTCGCCGGCTACTGGCCGCAGCGGACCGACCCCGAAGACCTCATCGCGCGCCGGCTCAACACCCTCCCCAAGTTCGTCGCCTCCACCACCCTCACCGAGGCGGACTGGCCCACCACCATCGTCCTGCGGGGCGATGTCGCCCTGGAGGTCGCGGCACTCAAGCGGCGGCTCGACGGCGAGATCCAGACGCACGGCAGCGCCGTGCTCGCCCGAACCCTCCTCGACCACGCACTGATCGACACACTGCGCCTCTGCGTCTTCCCGGTCGTCCTGGGCAAGGGCCGCCGCCTCTTCGAGGCCGGTGCCACCCCGGCCGCCTTCCGGCTCACCGATCTGCGCCGCACCGCGTCGGGCCTCGCCCTCCACACGTACGAGCAGGCGGGCCGGCCCGCCTACGGGACCGTGGGATAGCCGGGGAGGCGGGGCAGCCGGGCCCGGGACGGCCGGTGCGGTCCGGCCCCGGTACCGTGATCATCCCCGTGTGAGAGCCGTCGAAGTCTCCACCACGTACGCCCTGTTGGAGACACACGCCCATGACCGCGTCCCCGGCCTTCGCCGCACCCGCGCCCCTCGGCGCCCCGCGCCGCGCCTGGCTCACCGATCTGCCCGTCCTGCTGGTCGCGGTGGTGTGGGGCGGCAGTTACCTGGCCGCCAAGGGCATCACCACCGCCTCCACCGTCCTCGCCGTCCTGACCCTGCGGTTCGCGGTGGTCCTGCCCGTCCTCGTCGTCGCCGGACGGCGCGGACTGCGGGCGCTGACGGCGGCCCAGTGGCGCGGCGCGACCCTCCTCGGACTGATCCTCGCCGGGGTGTTCCTGCTGGAGACGTACGGAGTCGTCCACACCTCCGCCACCAACGCGGGCCTGATCATCAGCCTCACCATGATCCTCACCCCGCTCGCCGAGGCGGCCGTGACCCGCACCCGGCCGCCCCGCGCCTTTCTGGCCGCCGCCGCGCTGTCCGTCACGGGCGTGCTCCTGCTCACCCAGGGCGGCGGCTTCACCGCGCCCTCGTCCGGCGACCTGCTCATGCTGCTCGCGGCGCTCGCCCGCACCGCGCACGTCCTCGTGATGTCCCGCATCAGGTCCGTTGAGTCCGCAGGGTCACTCTCCCTCACCACCGTCCAACTCGGCTCGGCCGTCGGTGTCTTCGCCCTCCTCGCCGCACTTCAGGGGATCGGGGGCGGCGCGGGTGCGGCCCCGTGGGACGTGGCGCGAGCCTTCGGTCCGCGCGAGTGGGCAGGGCTCCTGTTCCTCTCCGTCTTCTGTACGCTCTTCGCCTTCTTCGTGCAGATGTGGGCCGTCCGTCGCACCTCTCCGTCCCGGGTCGGCCTGCTGCTCGGCACCGAGCCGCTGTGGGCCGCTGCCGCCGGTATCGCCCTGGCGGGCGACCGGCCCGGCGTTCTCGGTCTGGCCGGCGCCATCCTCGTGCTCGCGGGCACCGGTTGGGGACGTCGCGCCGCCGACGAGGGCGCGCGATAGGTTGGCGGGTCGAGAGCCGGGTCCCGCCGCATGTCACGACTGCCCGTCGGCGGCGCCGGTGCCCGGGGCTGTCCGACCTCTGATCCGCCACACAGCCCCTAAGGGCAGCCCGTCATGCCACGGGTCGAGAGGCCGTCAAGCCGAACCGGGACACTGGCGGTCCGGCGACACTATTCGCGCACGGGGGCCGTCCGCGCTCCCGCCTACGCCTCTGACCTGCGGTCTTCGCTTCTTTCGCGTCGCGTCGCGCCACCAGGGGGATTGTCAGGTTCCAGACATGCCGGTTTCGGACAGTGAACGACCGTACTGGAATCGGTAGTTGGCCTTACAGACTGGGCGGCGCCCGCGGATGCCCTCTTGGGCACCTCGAAAGGAGTCCCCCGTGAAGAAGACCCTGACCGTGGCGGCGAGCCTGGTGCTCGCCGCGACCTGTGGCCTTGGCATGTCGCTTCCCGCACAGGCCGCAGACATGAACGACGCGACCACGGCGAGCCAGTCGGCGCAGGCCGGCTTCGACATGTCCAACCTGACGCCGCAGCAGCAGGCGATCGTCGACCGGATCGAGGCCAAGCTCCCCGCCGACTGGCAGTCCCGCCTCCAGGCGGCCCGCGCGAAGCACGGCCTGGGCGACCAGGAGTGGACGTCCATCCGCGACAGCGCCATCAACCCGGGCGACTACCAGTGCAAGACGACCGCCCTGTCGACGTACGCCGACTCCCTTCTCGACGGCGTGGACCCGTTCGTCGTCTTCATTCTCGCCATCTACGGCGGCTTCGACATGCCGACCTACGACGCGCTGCTCTTCGGCGAGGAGTCGTCGAGCAACACCTTCGGCGTCAAGGGTGAGTACACCCAGAAGCTCAACTCCGAGATGAAGAACCTCAAGCGCTTCTGGGACATCGACTCGGGCAAGATCGAGATGATGCCCATGCACGGCGCGGACGTCTTCGCCGACCGTGACCGGCTCTCCCGCACGCTCGCCGTCCTGTACGGCGGCACGCCGGCGGAGAACCTGGACCTGGCGGACATGTTCATCGAGCTGGTCGACTCGGAGCCGGCCCTCCAGCAGGGCGCCAACCCGATCTTCACCTTCAACGCCTTCGCCTACAGCGAGAAGGACGACCCGGCGCCGATGGGCATCAGCGACCGGATCATCATGGGAGACGGCATCCTGCAGGCCATGTCCGCGATCGGCCTCGGCGACGTGGCCCCGCGCGGCATCCTGGGCCACGAGTTCGGCCACCACGTGCAGTACCAGAAGGACCTCTTCGAGAGCGACCTGAAGGGCCCGGAGGCCACCCGCCGCACCGAGCTGATGGCGGACGCGTTCGGCACGTACTACCTGACCCACTCCCGTGGCGAGTCGCTGAACGCCGCCCGCGTCCTGAGCGCCCAGAAGTCGTTCTACGAGGTCGGCGACTGCGGCTTTACCAGCTCGGGCCACCACGGCACCCCCAACCAGCGCTTCAACTCCTCCAGCTGGGGCGCGAGCGTGGCCAACGACGCGCCGAACCAGGGTCACATCCTGCCGGCCCTCACCCTCGACAAGATGTTCGAGGTCAAGCTGCCGGACCTGGTCAAGCCGGACGCCAACTGACGGCTGCCGAATGACGCCATGCCGCGGGCTGTCCGGGATCCGGACGGCTGAGCGGACGGGCGGCTGAAGACCCGCGCGGGGCGGGCCGGGGATCACACACCGGCCCGGCCCGCGCGTCCACGTGCGCGCGGGCCGGGTCCGCATGCGCTCACAGCCAGCCGTGGCGGTTGGCCTGGACGCCGAGCTGGAAACGGGTCTTGGCGCCCAGCATCTCCTGGAGCCGGGCGATGCGCCGGGCCACGGTCCGCTCGCTCACGCCGAGTTCACGGGCGATCGACTCGTCGGTCAGCCCCGCGCTCAGATAGCTGAGCAACTGCCGTCCCTCGGGCGTTGCTTCACTCCCGACGGCCTCACCGGCAGGCGGCAGCGGCACGGCGATCCGCCAGTACGACTCGAAGACGCCGATCACCCCGTCCAGCAGCCCCGACGGCTGGACGACGACACTGTGATGCCCCATGCCGTCCGGAGCGGCGACGGACACGACGGCGAAACGGTCGTCGCAGACCAGCACGTTCAGTGCGACATCGGGGAAGACCCGCGCCTGCTCCCCGTGCGCGACACAGTCCCGTGCCACCTCCAACGCGTGCGGATTCTGCAGGATGTTGGCGCTGTACACCACCCGGTAGGAGACACCCCGGTCGAGCGCGTCCAGCGTTCCCGGCCCGACCTCCGGCACCCGCTCGCCACCGCCCACCGGACCGATCGACAGCGCCCGCACCTGCTCCACGGCCTCGCCGTGCACCCGCAGTTGCACCGCCTTGGGTCGGCCGGAGGTGTCGACGACCTCGACGTAACTGGATCCGGCGGTGTGATCGAGCCAGAACCGGGACAGGGCCGTGGCGCTCTCGTACGCGATCCTGGCCTGGCGTGCCCGCCGCTCGGCGACGGCCTCCAGAACGGCCCGGGGCGGCTGAGCCGCCAGTCTGCCGTTCCTGCGCGCGACCAGACCGATGTCGCTCAACTCGTCGACCGCGTCCGTCAGTTCGCCTGGCGGAGGACCGGCGGGCGGCGCCGGCCGGTCGGTCAGCTCGGCCAGGGTCCGCGGACCCCGCTCCACGAGCGAGAGATAGACGGCCTCCGCTGTCGCGGAGAGCCCGAGAGCCTGCAACGGACGCCCTGCGCGCATGTTCCCCCGACCTGGCGGCGCCGCTCGGCGGCGGCCCCTCGGCCCCGAGTCTCCATCCCCGGTGGCCGTCACTCCGTTGAAAATTGAAGGGCGCCAGAGTAACACCACATGATCATGCGCACGGCGGGGATCCTTCCTGCCCTGACCCACGCCCCGGCTCACGCCCCGGCTCACGCCTCGGCTCGTGTCCCGGCCCGCGCCCCGGTGCGGCCCCTCACGCCCGTACCCGGTCCGAGACGATCATGATCACCAGCCCCAGCGCCGCGATCACGATGTTCGCGAACAGCTCCCGCCCTTCCAGGAACCACACATGATCCGTCAGCAGCCGGGTCGCCCCAATCAGCCTGAACCAGCCCCCGGTCAGCTCGCGGAGCACCCCGCAGACGCCGAAGACCATCACCACAAAGCCCGTGACCTCGAGAATCCTCTTCATGCCGCCGATCATGGTCCGGCTCCGCCGCGCCCCGCGTCGGCCACCGGTATCCGGTCCGGCCCCCGGCCGTACGACCGAAGTATCCGTCCCCGCGACTTTGGTATCGCCCCGCCGCCGCACGTCCCCGCAGCCGCCCTCACCTGCGTACATTTCGGGTATGACACGCACGGCACGCCCGGACCGCCACACCTGGCTGTTCCCCTCCCACCTGGTCGAGGCCGCCCGCCACGGGGGCCCCGGGCCGGAGCAGGGGCGGCCGCGGCGCACCGTACGGGACTGGGTGGTCGACACCACGATCTTCCTGCTCGCCGCGCTCGTCGGCGTGCTCGCCGCCGACAGCAGCGCCCCGTACAACAGCGAGGTCGTCAACCTCCTCGACCAGATCGCCGGCGGGCTCGCGTGCTGCGCTCTGTGGTTGCGCCGCCGCCGGCCCACCGGGCTCGCCGTCGCCCTGAGCGCCGTCGCTGTCTTCGCGCCCACCGCGGGCGGCGCGATGCTCGCCGCCCTGTTCAGCGTGGCCGTACGGCGCCCCTTCCGCGAGGTCGCCTGGATCGGGCTGTTCGCGATCGCCACCTCCACCGTGCAGGCCTTCGTCCGCCCCGAGCCCGGCACCAGCAACCTCCTGGTCATCGGTATCGGGGTCGTCCTCGTCCTCCTCGTCACCGCCTGGGGCATGCTGGTCCGCTCCCGCCGCCAGCTCGTCGAGGCGCTGCGCGACCGTGCCGTACGCGCCGAGGCCGAGTCCGAACTGCGCGCCGAACAGGCCCAGCGGCAGGCCCGGGAGGCCATCGCCCGCGAGATGCACGACGTCCTCGCCCACCGGCTCACCCTGCTCAGCGTGCACGCGGGCGCCCTGGAGTTCCGCCCCGACGCCCCGCCCGAACAGATCGCCCGGGCCGCCGGCGTCATCCGCGACAGCGCACACGAAGCCCTCCAGGACCTGCGGGAGGTCATCGGCGTGCTGCGCGCCCCCGACGAGGAGGGTGGCGCCGCCAACCGGCCCCAGCCCACCCTCGCCACTCTCGACAGCCTGGTCACCGAGGTCCGCGAGGCCGGGATGAAGATCGTCCTCGACTCCGCCGTCACCGACCCCGGCGCCGTCCCCACCGCCACCGGCCGCACCGTCTACCGGATCGTCCAGGAAGCCCTGACCAACGCCCGCAAACACGCGCCGGGCGCCGAAGTCACCCTCACCCTGCGCGGCCGCCCCGGCGAAGGACTCTTCGTCGACGTCCGCAACCCCGCCCCCGACGGGCCCGTCCCGCCCGTCCCCGGCTCCGGGCAGGGCCTCATCGGCCTCACCGAACGCGCCACGCTCGCCGGCGGCCGGCTCACCCACGGACCCGCCCCCGACGGCGGCTTCGCCGTGCACGCCTGGCTACCGTGGCCCGTATGACCATCCGGCTGCTCATCGTCGACGACGACCCCCTGGTCCGCGCGGGCCTCGCCCTCATGCTCGGCGGCGCCGAGGACATCGAGATCGTCGGCGAGGGCGCCGACGGCGACGAGGTCCCCGGCCTCGTCGGCCGGCTCGCCCCCGACGTCGTCCTCATGGACATCCGCATGCCTCGGACCGACGGCCTCACCGCCACCGAACGGCTCCGCGCCCTGCCCGGCGCCCCCGAGGTCATCGTGCTCACCACCTTCCACGCCGACGAACAGGTGCTGCGCGCCCTGCGTGCCGGGGCCGCCGGCTTCGTCCTCAAGGACACCCCGCCCGCCGACATCGTCGGTGCCGTACGGCGGGTGGCCGCGGGCGAGCCCGTCCTCTCCCCGGCCGTGACCCGCCGGCTCATGACCCATGTCGCCCAGCGGCCGGCCGCCGCCTTTGGCGCGGACGGAACCGAGGCGGCCCCGCCGCGCCGGGCCGCCGCCCGCCGCCGCCTCGACTCCCTCGCGGCACGCGAGCGCGATGTCGCCCTCGCCGTCGGCCAGGGCCGCACCAACGCCGAGATCGCCGCCGCCCTCTATATGAGCGTCCCCACGGTCAAGACGCACGTCTCGCGTGTACTGGCGAAGCTCGGCCTCAACAACCGGGTCCAGATCGCCCTGATCGTCCACGACGCGGGCCTGGCCGACCTCCCCGAAGACGAGCCGGACAGCCTCTGATCCAGGCCGACTTGGCTACCAGGGACCGGGTGTGATCGCGCCGGTCCCCGCCAAGTCCGGAGCCGGCGACCGGCGTTCGCCGAGAGGGCGGAGCCGGCCGGAGTCGAACCGGCGTCCTCGCGATTTTGGAGACCGCGCGCGTCGACCACTGCGCTACGGCCCCGCCCTGAGGTGATCGTACGGGGCCGGAGCGTGGCGGCGCGAGGTGCCCCCTTCGGCAACTCTCCTTGAACATACGGAAGTTCTGCCTCCCCGGCGCGGATCCGGGGCCGGACCCCACGACGCCCCGGCGGCCACCGGCGGGGAGGCTCGCGCGCGGCTCGCCCCTCCCCGCCGTCGCGCCTCGGGGCCGGCGTCCCCGCGGGCCGCCTGTTCGCATCGGGCCGCCGGGTCCGTGCGGGCGCCCGGACGCCCTGAGCGGGATCCGTCCGACCTGCGGAAATCGAAGGGGGGGCGGACGGCGCGCAGCCCCCGTGTCACCGGCCTTCACGGCAACTTCAATTGACCATATCCCTCGTTCGGGTGTATGGGCATTCTTTTGTGCTTAATCCTCGTATCCGTCGCAGAGAATGGGTTCAACGCCGCTTTTCTGAAGGGGAAATACATGCGTCATACCCGGAATGTTCTGCTCGCCGCGATCGGTGCGCTGCTCGCCGCGAGTGCTGCTTCCGGTACGGCGGTGGCGGCGGGGAGTGGTGACGTCGTGGTGTTCCGGACGGAACTCTCGCCGCTCACCGTGTACGACGCCCCGCGCGGCTGCCAGAAGCTCCCGGGTGACGCTCATGTGCTGACGAACCGCATGGACCGGCCGGTCACGGTGTACGGCGACCCGTTCTGCCTGACGCCCGGCCTGGTCGTCCCGCCCGGACACGGTTCGCACGTGGCCCCCGGCAGCGGCAGCTTCTCCGCCTGAGCCGCGCCGTCCCGTCCCCACTCTCGTCCGCCCCGCACTCTGGAGCACTGCTGCACATGGCCCTCGATCTCGTCGTCATCGGGCTGGGACACGTCGGGCTTCCGCTCGCCCGGGCCGCGGTGTCCGCCGGCCTGGCGACCGCCGGATACGACGTCTCCGGTGCGGTGGTGTCCAGCCTCGCCGCCGGGCGCTCCCCGGTGGGCGGGGTCCTGGACGCGGAGGTCAGGGCCATGCTGGACGCGGGCTTTCACGCAACGGCCGACCCGGGGATCCTGGAGGGCGCGCAGACCGTCGTGATCTGCGTGCCGACCGGACTCACCCCCGAGGGCCTGCCCGACCTGTCGGCGGTCGAGGATGCCACCGCGGCCGTCGCCGCCCGGCTGCGCCCCGGCACGCTCGTCGTCCTGGAGTCCGCCGGCTATCCGGGCACCACGGAAGAGGTCGTGCGGCCGCTCCTCGAACGCGGCAGCGGGCTGCGGGCGGGGGAGGATTTCCCCCTCGCGTATTCACCGCAGCGTATCGATCCGGGCAATGGGACATGGAATGTCCGTAACACTCCGAAAATTGTCAGCGGCTGCACGTCTTTGTGCGCGAAATACGCCGTCGCTTTCTACGGACGATTCGTCGACGACCTCGTCGTCGCCCGCGGTACGCGGGAGGCGGAGATGGTCAAACTCATGGAGAACAGCTACCGCTACATCAATATCGCGCTGGTCGACGAGGTGGCGCTGTTCCGCCACCGAACCGGGATCGACGTCTGGGGCGTGCTGCACTGCGCGGCGTCGAAACCGTTCGGCTTCGCACCCTTCCAGCCCGGCCCCGGGGTCGGCGGGCACCGCATCCCCGTCGACCCCCGCTATCCGGCGGCCCGGGCCGAGTCCCAGGGCTTCCCGTTCCGCATGCCGGCCGCGGCGCACGACGTCCTCGGCCGGATGCCGGGGCATGTCGTCGACCGCGCGCTGACCCTGCTCGCCGAGGCACGCGGCCGGACCGAGGGCGGCCGGGTCCTGCTGCTGGGAGTCACCTACGAGGCCGACGTGGCCGACGTACGCGAGACACCGGCGCGGCCCATCGCCGCCGGGCTGCTCGACGCCGGGGTCGCGGTCTCGTACCACGACCCGTACGCGGACGAGTTCACCGTGGACGACGGCCGCGCACTGCCCCGCGCGACGGATCTCCAAGAGGCCCTGAACCAAACGGATGTGGCGATCCTGCTCCAGGACCACTCCTGCTATGCGAGGGAGGCGCTGGGCAGAGCCCGCTGCGCCCTGCTGGACACCCGCGGCAAGGTCGCGGACAGCAGGGTCACGCTCCTCTGACCCCCTTCCACGACTCCGGCGGCCCCGACCCGCCGCCGGACCACCGACCCCCGTGCGGGGTGTGACCACCCCGCACGGTCGCGGCCCTGTCCAGGTGCCGCGGTCCAAGTCCCCTGGGGACGACACCACATGTCCCTCGGGGACGATGCGAAAAGGAGAATGTGATGAGCACTGCTGTCGCCAACGACCGTCTGGTGAAGCGCTTCGAGAAGTGGGACACCGACGGCAACGGCGTGCTCGAGGCCGGCGACTTCCAGGCCGAGGCGGCCCGGATCGCCAAGAACCTGGGCAAGGCCGGCTCGCCGGAGGGCGAGCAGCTGGTCAACGCGTTCCAGGCGCTGTTCGAGGGCCTGGCCGAGCGCGTGGGCGTCTCCGCCGACGGCTCCATCAGCCAGGACCAGTTCCTCGCCACCACCAAGGAGATGCTGTTCGAGGAGGGCGAGGCCAGCTTCAACCGTGCCCTCGGCCCGGTCGTCAACGCCCTCGTCAACGTGTGCGACGAGGACAAGGACGGCCACATCAACCCGGTGGAGTTCTCCTCCTGGCTGACCGCCGTCGGCGTCTCGGACGAGAACATCGGCCAGAAGTTCGCGGAGGTCGACGCCGACGGTGACGGCCGTCTGTCCGAGGACGAGCTGCTGCGCGTGATGCGCGAGTTCCACTTCGGCACCCTGGACGTCGAGCTGCTCGGCTGAGACCGGCCGCACTCGGCCGACCGCCGAAACGACCGCGCCTTACGGCGTGCCCCCGACAGGGCATGCCGTAAGGCGCGGCTTTCTTTCGTGGTACACGGCCGGTCGCGACCGCGGCGGGTCGCGTACGTTACGTGCCGACCGCCACCGCCTCGCCCTGGGTGAAGACGACCGGGGCCTCGGGCCGCAGCTCCAGGTCCCCGCCGCTGAGCGGCTGAGGGGTGTGGATCAGGATGTTGTAGTGGTTCGGCAGGTGGCAGGCGTCGAAGCCGAGGACCGTGCCCACCGGGGTGTCCCCGATGCTCACCACATCGCCCCGGTCGATCACCCCACCGCACTCCAGCTCCGCGAAGCCCAGGAAGCCCACCCGGTCGATCCGGGCGCCCGGGTGCGGGTCCCACTGATCGGTGGTGACCAGCTCGTGTACCTCGCCCCGCCGTACACAGCGGGCCGCGTGCTCCTCGATCCGCATGCCCCGGTCCGTACGCCGATGCGTCAGGACCTTGACCAGTGCCCCGCGCACCATCCGCTTCGGGCCGTCCTCCAGCGGGTTCACCGGACCGCTCCGGTCGTCGCGGTCGCACAGGCGTAGGCCGCCTCCACCAGCTGGAGTGCCGCGAGGCCGCCGTGGCCGCCCGGGCCGGCCGCCGCCGTGCCGCCCACGACGGCCGCGAACTCGCCGAGGATCGCCTCGTATTCGTGCCACAGCGAGGTCTTGAAGCCGGAGTGGCCGGCCAGCATGTCGGCGTACAGGACCTCGCCGTCGGCGAGTTCGACCTCGATGTCCTTGAGTTCGCCCGGGTACGACCAGTCCAGATCCACGGTCGCGGTCGCGCCGGGGCTGTCCAGGCCGTCGAGACGGATCACCGCCTGCCGGTCGAGTCCGGCGGCGTCGCGCTGGATCTCGCAGCCGGAGACGATGACCTCGCCGAGCAACAGCCGTACGAGATCGAGGGCGTTCGGCCCGTTGTCGGCGACGCAGCCGCCGCCGCACAGGGCCGGGTCCAAGTACCAGTCCTCGCCGCCGAGATGCTCCTCGATACGTTCCAGATAGCGCACCCGCACGGCGCGGATGTCCCGGCCCGCGACCTCGCGCGCCAGCGCGACGACCGCGGAGTTGTAGCGACGGTGGAAGGCCGTCACCAGCGGGACGTCGTGGCGCAGGGCCAGATCGGTGAGCAGGCGCCCCTCGACGGCGGTGAGGGCGAGCGGCTTCTCGACGCACACCGGGACGCCGGCGGCGAGCGCGTCCTGGCACACCGCGAGGTGGGCATGGTTGGGGACGGCGACGACCAGGGCGTCCGGGCGGGCCTCGGCCAGCAGCGTCCGGTGGTCGCGGTAGCGGGCCGCCGGGCCCTCGAACCGTTCCAGGGGCTCGGCGCGCGCGTCGCACACCGCCGCGGGTTCCCAGCCGGGCAGGCGCTCGGCGGCGGCGAGGTAGTACGGGGCGATGGCGCCGAGTCCGACGACGCCCAGGCGCAGGGGTCGGGTCATCATGCGGCCTCCATGTCTTTCAGCAGGCCCAGTTCGGCCAGCTCCGTGTACAGATGGGCGGGCAGCGGGATGCCCTCGCGGCGCCGCCGCGCGGCCAGTTCCGCCTCCCGCCAGCCGGGGTAGCGCACCGGTGTGCCGCCGGGCGTCGCCGGCGGGCAGTCGGCGAGCGTGCCGAAGAGGGAGCGGGTCGTCGCCGGGACGTCCGCGCCGGGGCGCAGCACCTCCGGCGCGATCGCGAGAAGGAAGAAGCCGATGTCGTCGTCCCGCCCGTGCGGCCGGCCGTCGCCCGCCAGGGCGGATGGCGACGGCCCGAACGCCGAACCGGAGACCACGGCGGACAGCAGTTCGACCGCGATGCCGAGCCCGAAGCCCTTGTGTACCCCGGTCTCGGCCGTTCCGCCGAGCCAGCGCAAAAACGCCTCGCCCCGGTCGAAGGCGGCCGGATCGGTCACCGGCTCGCCGTCGTGGTCCTCCAGCCAGCCGGCGGGCACCGGCTCGCCGCGGCGCTCCGCGACCCGCACCTTGCCGGTCGGGGCGACGGTGGTGCTCATGTCGAGGAGGAAGGGGTGGCCGTCGAGCGCGGGCGCGGCGACACTCAGCGGATTGGTGCCGAGCATCGTCAGTGCCCCGCCCGGGGGACGCGCGATGCGCTGGCCGCCGCAGTTGCTCGCGGCGATGCCGATCATCCCCGCGTGCGCGGCGCGCACGGCGTGGAATCCGGCGCATCCGAAGTGGGTCGCGCCGCGTACGGACACCATGCCGATGCCGTGCCGCCGGGCGCGGGAGACGGCGTCGTCCATCGCCTCGGCCGCGGCCCACAGACCCAGCGCGCGCCGGGCGTCGACCACCGCGCAGGCGCCGAGATCGGTGAGGGTCAGCGGTGCGGCGTGCGGGTCGCAGCGGCCGGATTCGAGGAGGGGCACATAGGTCCGGGCGAGGTTGAACACGCCGTGCGAGTCGAGGCCGGTGAGGTCGCCGTGACAGAGGGCGTCGGCGGCGAGACGGGCCCGGTCGTCCGGGATGCCGTAGCCGGCGAAGAGCCCGGTCAGGGCGGTGAGCAGGGTGGCGTGATCGACGAGGACGGGCGGGGGAGCGGTCACCGCCGGGGTGGTGGTGGACCCGGTCATCCAGCGCTCCTTTCAAGGAGGTCGGGGCAAGGGGGCAAGGGGGGCAGGGGGGAATCGGGAGGCGTCAGGGGAGGCGGAAGGGCTGCCGCTCTTCGGCGAAGCGGGTGACGAGGCGGTGGACGACGCCGGCGAAGTCCGCCAGATCGGCCAGGTCGACGAACTCCCCGGGCGCGTGAGCGCGGTTGGCGGCGAGATCGCCCGGGCCGAGGACCACGGTGAAGGCGTCGGCGAGGCCGGCGGCCCAGACCGCGTCGCAGGTGAAGCCGGGAGCGTCGGCCCCAGGCAGGGCCCCGGCGCGCTCCAGCAGCCGCTCGGCCCACGGGTCGCGATTGTCCAGCGCGGGCAGGCCGTGCTTGTCCCAGGAGAGCCGGACGACGTGGTCCGCCTCGTGTGCCGTGCGGCCGAACTCGCGTGTCGCGCCGAAGAGTTCACGGAAGCGGCGCAGGCCGTCCGCGAGGTGGCGGGGCACCGCTTCCCGGAGTCTGCGGCCGGCCTGCGTGGTGCCGTACGACAGATTCATCAGCAGGGTGCCGGTGCCGAACACCCGGTTGTGGGTGTGGCCGGTGTGCAGTCCGGCGAGGCACACCCGGGTGCCGGGGACGGCTCCGTCCAGGCGGGCGGCGAGGTGCTGCGCGAGGAAGCCGAGCAGCACGGTGGCGTTGTGCCCGGCGTCGGGGTGGTCGTCGACGGCGTCCTCGCCCGTGACGGTGAACCGGGCGGTCATGGAGGCGGTGGCCCGGGGCAGCGCGCGCAGCCCGGTCGGTTCGCAGAACACGTTCAGCCGGCCGTGGTGCCCGGCTTCGAGCAGCGGACGGGTGCCGTACGTGCCGAGCGCGCCGCCCTCCTCCCCGGCGACGGCCTGGACCAAAATGCCGATGTCCCGCCCGACGGCGGGGTGGGCCGCCGCGGCCCGCAGCCCGGCGAGGAGGGCGACGGCGGGTCCCTTGGCGTCGACCGCGCCGCGGCCGGTGAACCGGGTGCCGTCGAAGGCGGGCGGGGTGTGGCCGGCGACGGTGTCCAGATGGACGTTGAACATCAGGGTCGCGGCGCGCGGGAGCCGGGGGCCGAGCCGCAGCAGCAGGCTGGGCTGGTCCGCCAGGAAACGCGGATCACGGGCGGCGGCGGCGCGGACCGTGGCCGGTACGCCGGGCCGGTCCAGGCAGGCGGCGGGCGGCGACGCGAGCCGTACGGTGCGCAGTCCCGCTCCGGTGGCCGCCGCCGCGTACCGCCGGAGGACCTCGGGCAGCCGGGAGGGCGGATCGTCCGGTCCGGCCTCCAGCGGGTTGACGCTCGGCAGCCGCAGCAGGGCGAGGAGCAGATCCTGGTCCGGTCCGGTGAACAGACCGCTCACGCCGGGCCGCCCAGGGGGGCCGCCACGGAGGCGGGGGTGGGTGCCGGGGCCCGGTCCGGGGCCTCGTCCAGGGAGCGCAGCAGTCCGGTGAGTGCCCGCCCCGCCCGTACGAACAGGTCGGCGGCGTCCTCGCCGGCCCGGGTCAGCCCCTCGTGGGGGCGGAGCGCGAGATGGGGTTCGAGGGAGAGTGCCCCGGTGTAGCCGTGCGCGGCCAGGATCCGCAGACACGCGGCCACTTCGGCGTCGCCCTCGCCGGGCAGGGTGTAGGCGGTCTCGCCGTCCGGGGTGCGGACCGCGTCCTTGACGTGGACGTGGGCGACGTACGGGGCGAGCGGGCGGAGCAGTTCGGGCGCGCTGTAGCCGTACGGGACACCGTTGCCGATGTCGAACAGCAGCCGCAGGGCCGGGCTGTCGACGGCGCTCAGCAGACGTAGCGCGCGGTCGGCCCGCTCCCCGGCCCAGCCCGCGCAGTTCTCGTGCAGCAGGACCAGCCCCGCGCGTGCGGCGCGGTCGGTGAGGACGGCGGTGCGGGCGAGGACCCGGTCGGCCCAATCTGGCTCCGGAAGACCGTCGTTGGGGTACGACATGATCCGCACGAAGCGGCAGTCGAGCGCGGCGCAGCGCTCGGCGAGGATGTCCAGTTCGGTGAGGTCCAAGGCGAGGTCGCCGGTGATCGGACGGGCCCAGTTGCCGATCCGGGAGGCCACCGCGACGACGCGGACGCCCGCGTCGGCCAGCCGCCGGGTCAGTCCGGCGAAGGCGGCCGGGGTGAGGTCGGCGAGGGCGATGCCGTCGACCGACCGCAACTCGACGCTGTCCCAGCCCAGCCGCGCGAGGGACGCGAGCTGGCCGTCGGTGTCGGATGCCGCCTCGTCGCCGATCCCGGTCAGGGTCCAACGGTCGTACGGGAAGGGGGGCATGTCAGCGGCTCCCGGCGCAGGCCGCGAGCGCGGCGTGTTCCCGGGCCGCGCACAGCAGCCGGGTGGTCTCGCGGGCGAGCGGGAAGTTCCCGGCGTCCGCCGTGCCGGAGGCGAAGCCCCGGTAGGCGTCCTCCAGGAAGTCCGTCAGAGCGTCGTCCCGGAAGACATGGTGGCCGGCTTCCTCGGGAGCGCCGGCCGGTCCGGGCGCGCCGCCGGCGAAGGGGGCGACGACGAGCTGGGCGTGGTCGTCGTCCTCGCTGAGCGGGAAGTGGGCGGTGACCGTTCCATTCTCGAACTCGCAGACGACACTGCGCTGCCGGACGGGCGCGCCGAGGTCGGAGCGCAGCAGGGTCGACACCCCGGAGTGGTGGTCCAGTTCGACATGCGCGCCGCCCATGCCGGGCAACTCGCCCTCCTCGCACCGCAGATCCCAGCAGTGTGCGGTCCGCAGCGTCGCGGGGCCGGCCAAGTCGAGGGCGAGGGCGAGGGAATGGGGGATCTCGACATCGAGCGCGGTGCGGTGCCCCCGGGTGACCAGGGAGCGGTGGAAGCGCGGCTTGTGCTGGTCGACGGTGATCCGGCGGAGCGCGCCGAGCCGTCCGCCGCGCACCAGCCGGCGCAGCCGGGCGGCGAGCCGCGAGCCGGTCCAGTGCGACACGGTCACGAGGTCGAGCCCCGCCTGGTCGCGGAGCCGGATCAGGGCGTCGAGTTCGTCCAGGGAGGCCGCGAGCGGCTTCTCCACGATCATCCGGCGAAAGCCGTGTCCGGCGAGTTCCGCGACCACGGCGTGACGGAGCGCGGGTGGGGTGCACACATGGGCCACCGTGTGAGCGGGATCCACGTGCGCCAGGGCCTGTTCGAGGGAGGCGACGACGGTGGCGCCGGTCCCGGCGGGAGAGTGCGGGCCTTGCCCCGCGGCGCGCAGGGCGCCCGCGCGCGGGTCGCAGCCGACGGCGGGCAGGGAGACGAGCGGGGCGCCCGCGGCGGCGGTGCGTCCGGCCAGCCGGGAGAGCGTTCGCAGATGGAGTCCGGATCCGGACCGGCCGAGCCCGACCACGAGGGGCTTCAGCACAGAGCCTCCTGGGAGAGTGAGGGAATTCCCCTGGAGAGGGGTGTCCCTCCAAAGAGGGATTTTCATGAGGGGGATGTCCATGAGAGGGGGCATCCATGCTCATGTTCGTTGCGCCGCACGACTATCGCCGTCGTGCGCGGAGGCGGTCAAGCGATCCGGAAGGCCGTTACCCATAAGTGTGAAGATGATCCTTTCGCTTTCACCGCCGCCATCGGGCCCGACTAGCCTGGAGACACCGGAGACTTCAGTGATTTCCGAGGCTCCAGAGACTCCATAGAGACGCGATGAGGCGGGGACGGGATTGCCTTCCGATGGACACGTTCCAGTGAAGCCCGAGAGTGTATTGACGGGTGCGGCGGTCGTCGCGGGAGAAGAAGAAGCGATTCCCTTCTTCACCCAAGCCGCCACGTTCGAACAATTGTTGCCCTCGATCGAAAAGATGATGGACGAGGTCTTCCGCAGCGGAAAATTCTCCCACGGAAAACAGGTCGGACAGCTCGAAGCGGAACTCGCCCGCTACACCGGCGCACGCCATGTGATCGGCGTCAACAGTGGTACCGACGCGCTCGTCCTGCTGCTCCGGGCCGCGGGACTGCGCCCCGGCGACGGTGTGCTGGTGCCCGCGTACTCCTTCTTCGCCACCGCCTCGGCGGTCGTCCTGGCGGGCGGGGTACCGGAGTTCGTCGACATCGACCCGGAGACCTACGCGATGGACCCGGCGGCGCTGGACGCGGCCGTCGGCCCGCGCAGCCGGTTCGTCATGCCGGTCCACCTGTTCCACACGATGGCCGATCTGACGGCCATCGGCGCCATCGCCCGGCGCCGCGGTCTGACCGTCGTCGAGGACAGCGCCGAGGCGATCGGCATGCGCCGCGCCGGCGTCCACGCGGGTCTGCACGGCGCGGGCGGCGTGCTCTCCTTCTTCCCCACCAAGACGCTCGGCGCGATCGGCGACGCGGGCGCCGTCCTCACCGACGACCCGGAGGTGGCGGACACCGTCCGCGCCCTGCGCCACCACGGCCGCGCGGGCAGCACCCTGAACGACTTCCGGGCCATCTCCACCGAGACCACCCTGCCGGGCGTCAACAGCAAGATGGACGACCTCCAGGCCGCCGTCCTGCTCGCCAAACTCCCGCTCCTGGAACGGCAGATCGTCCGCCGTGCCGAGCTGGCCGAGGCGTACACCGCCCGCCTGGCCGACGTTCCCGGGATCCTGCGCCTGCCGCGTACCACCGCCAAGGGGCCGGACGCACTCGAACGCGACGTGTACTACGTCTACTTGATCGAGACCGAGCGCCGCGACGAACTCGTCGCCCACCTCGAACGGCTCGGCATCGGCACCGAGGTCTACTACCCGGTGCCGCTCGCCCACCAGCCCGCCTTCGCGCGTCCGGGCCACGAGCCCGGCGGCTTCCCGCACGCCGAGCGGGCGGCCCGGCACGCCGTGGCCCTGCCGTTCCACCCCGACCTCGGCCTCGGCGAACTGGACCGGGTGTGCGACGCCGTCCGCTCCTTCCACACGAAGACGAGGACGGCCGCATGACCGACCACCGTACGATCGACCACCCCGCGTCCGGTCGGCCCATGTCCGGCCGGCCCGCGTCCGACCACTCCGCGTCCGACCACCCCGTGGACGGAGCCCCGGAGGCCGCGCCGGCTCCCGCCGTCCCGTTCTTCCCGCCCGACCTCTTCGAAGCCGACCGACCCGTCCTCATGGACCTGGTCCGCGAGGTGGGACTCGACCCCGAACAGCGCTTCATCCTGGGCCGGCGCACCGCCGCCTTCGAGGAACTGCTGCGCGCGGACCTCGAAGCCGCCGACGTCGTCGCCTGCTCCAGCGGCACCTCCGCGCTGTGGCTGGTGCTGCGGGCCATGGACATCGGCCCCGGCGACGAGGTGATCGTGCCCGCGTTCGGCTGCGCGCCGCTCGCCGCGTCGGTGATCGGCGTCGGCGCCACCCCCGTCTTCGCCGACATCCGGCCGGACACCCTCACCATGGACCCGGACGCCGCCGAACGGCTCGTCACCGAGCGGACCAGGGCGGTGATGCCCGCACACATGTTCTCCGTGATGGCCGACATGCCGAGGTTCGCCGCACTGGCCCGGCGGCACGGCCTTCGCCTGCTCGAAGACTCGGCGGTCGCCCAGGGCGGCGTCCTGGACGGTGTTCCGGCTGGACTGTGGGGCGACGCCGGCGTCTACTCGTTCGTCCAGGTCAAGACCTGCGGCATGCCCGGCGAGGGCGGCGCGGTGCTCACCCGGGACGCGGCCCTCGGCGAGCGGGTGCGGATGCTCCGCAACCACGGCCAGCGCCCCGGCACCCGCTTCGTGCACCACACCGTAGGGATCAACAGCCGCTTCGACGAGATCCAGGCCGCCTTCCAGAGCCACCGCTACGCCGGATTCCCGGCCCGGCTGGCCCGCCGGGCCGAGATCGCCGCGTACTACACCGAACGTTTCACCCCGCTCGCCGAGCGCGGCGTCCTGCCGCCCCCGCCCGACCGGGACGGCCGGTGCTTCTACGTGTACACGGTCCTCGCCGACGACCGGAGCGCCCTCGGCGCGCACCTGGCCGGGGCCGGGATCGCCGGCCACGTCTACTACCCGCGCCCGCTGCCCGCGCACCGCGCCTTCGCCGCGTACGCCCCGCCCGGCGCCCGCTGGCCGCACGCCGAGGACGCCGCCCGCCGCCATCTGTCGCTGCCGGTGCACCACCTGCTGACCGACGCACAGGTCGAGCATGTCGCCGACCGGGTGTGCGCCTTCGCCGCCGGCCGCCCCTGAGCCGGCCCCGGGCCGCCCCCTGCGCGTCGCCAGGTATCCGCCCGTACCCCTTCTTCTCCCGTAGCCCTTCCGCTCGGCACCCCTTTTCCGTTCTTCACCGCAGAGATCCCAAGAGGACAACCATGACGGACAGCATCGCGGCCGGCCGGGCCGCGCCCGCCGCCCCCGCCGAGAGCCTGACCCGGCTCTACGCACGGCTCGGCAAGCTGGACGTGTACGACTACTACCTGGGCATCTTCCTCGCCCTGTCCGCGAGCCTGTTCCCGCTCGGCGCGTTCACCGTCCGGCAGGGACTGGTGCTGCTGCTCTTCCTGGCCGGGGAGATCGCCGTGCTCATGGCGATGGTCGCCCTGGACGACGTCACCGGCTTCCGGGACGGCAGCGACATCGCCAACTACGGCCCGGACAACCCGCTGCGCAGCAAGGCCCGCAAGCCGCTGGTCGCCGGAACCCTGACGGTCCCCCAGGCCCTGCGCTTCGCCTGGATCTGCGCCGCCGCCGGCGTGCTGCTGTGGGCGGGCGCCGCCGCGCTCGCCCCGCACCGCCCGCTGTGGGCGCTGCTCGCGGCGGGCGGGCTGTGGGCGGTGTCGCTCCAGTACTCGTACGGACTGAAGATCAGCTACCACGGCTTCCAGGAGGTGTTCCTGGTCGCCCTCGGCGCGGTCCTCGTGATCGCCCCGTACGGTCTGGTGACCGGCGGCTTCTCCGGGTTCCTGATGGTGCAGGCGGTGCTCTTCGGCTTCGGCCCGCTGATGTTCGGCGTCTACTCCAACACCAACGACGTCGAGGGCGACCGGTCCGTCGGCCGCCCGACGGTCGCCGCGCTGGTCTCCGAGCGCGGCAACGCCGTGTTCATCGGCGCGCTGTCGGCCACCGAGTTCCTCATCGGCCTCGTCGCCTCCGTCACCGGGGTGGCCCCCTGGTGGTTCACGCTCCTGATGCTGCCCGCGACCGCGCTGCGCACCCGCCAGTACCTGACCGGCTTCGTCCGGGGCGACATCATGACCGCCCGGCGCACCGGCTTCGCCGTACACCGGCTCAGCGTCGTGCTGATGACCATCGCCGACGTACTGGCCGCCGGCGTCCTCGGCACCAGTGCCCTGACCTCGACGGGAGCCGCCGGATGACCCCCGATCTGGATGTCGCGGTGATCGGCGCCGGCATCGCCGGACTGACCGCCGCCCACGAACTGCGCCGCGCCGGTCTCACCGTCCGCGTTTACGAGGAACTGCCCGCGGTCGGCGGCCGGATGCGCAGTGTGCGCCACGAGGGCTGGACCGTGGACACCGGCGCCGAACAGGTCGCCCCGCGTGGCTACCGCGCCACCTGGGAACTGCTGCGCCGCCTCGGCGCCACCCCGTACGACGTCCCCCGGGTCGGCGGCGGCGTCGCGGTCTGGCGGGGCGGGCGCGCGTATCCCGGTGTCGGCGAGAACAGCTCCGTCCTCACCGGCGCCGGTCTGTCCGCCCGTGCCCGGCTCGACCTGGCCGCCTTCCAGGCCTGGTCCGGCCGCCGCCGCGGCGGCTTCGACGGCGATCACCCGGAACGCACCCCGCTGGGCGCCGCGACCGTACGGGAGACCGCCTCCCGCTACCACCGCGAGCTGCACGACTATCTCCTCCAGCCGGTCGCGGGCTGCTTCTTCGGCTGGGACACCGCCCGCAGCGCCGCCGCCCCGCTGGTCAGCCTGCTGCTCGAAGCGGGCGCGCCGTCGGCCTGGCGGACGTACCGCGACGGCATGGACTTCCTGGCCCGCCGGCTGGCCGAGACCACCGACGTCGTCACCGGCCGCGCCGTACGGGAGGTCACCACGGCGGGCGAGGGCAGTGGCGGGGGAAGCGGTGGGGCAAGCGGCGGGGGCGGACACGCCGTCCTGCGCTTCGAGGACGGCGAGACGGTACGGGCCCGGGCGGCCGTACTCGCCGTACCGGCGCCGGTCGCGGCCCGGCTCCGCCCGGACGCGCCCGCCGACGAACGGTCCTTCCTCGACGCCTGCTCCTTCACCTCCATGCTGAAGGTCAGCTATCTCCTGGACCGTCCGCTCGCCCCGGCCGCCCGCCGGCCGGTGCACATCCTGCTCACCCCGGCCGTCGAGGAGGAGCTGATCTCCGGCGTCGTCGTCGACCACGCGAAACACCCCGGCCGGGCCCCCGCCGGACACGGCCTGGTCACCGTCGTGGCCGGCCCGCACCGGGTCCGCGAACTCCTCGACCGCGCCCCCGACGAGACCGCCGATCTGCTGCTGCACGCGGCCGAACGGTACGTCCCCGGCATCACCGCGGCCCGCCGCCACCACCTCGTCCACGCCTTCCGCCACGGCCTGCCCGAGGCGACCCCTAAGGCGCTGCGCACCCGCGCCCCCTTCCTCGCGCGCCCGGTACGCGCCGTCGAGTACGCCGGTGACTGGGTGATGCTGCGACCCGCCTCCGAAGGCGCCGTGCGCTCCGGCGCGCTGGCCGCCGCCCGCGTCCTCGCCCGGCTGGCCGATCGCGGCACGCCCGCCCCCCACCCGACGGAGGAGATCCGTGCGACCGCATGACATGGGCACCCTGTTCGACGAGGCGGCGGCCCACGGCGCCCCCACCGTCGTCCACCTGGACCGCCCCTTCGACATCGCCCCCGACGCCGGCGCGCTCTGGACCGTCCCGGAACTCGCCGCCCTGGTCCGGGCCACCGCCGCCCGCCTCGCCGACGCGGGCGTCGGCCCCGGCGACCGGGTGGCGATCGTCAAGGACAACCACTGGGACTACGACCTGCTCGCCTGCGCCGCGATCCGGCTCGGGGCCGTCCCCGCGCAACTGTCCGCCGCGCTCGACGCCGAGGACCTGACGACCCTGCTCGACCGGCTGCGGCCCGCCGCGCTGGTGACCACGGCGGGGATCCTGGCCCGGCTCGGCCGGGACCCGGAGATCCCGATCCGTGTCACCGTGGACGCCCCCGCCCCCGGAACGGCCGTTCACCTCGCCGAACTGGACCCGGCCGGACCGTGCCCGCCGGTACGGCGCCACGACGACGAACCCCTCGTCGTCCACCACACCTCCGGCACCACCGGCGTCCCCAAACTGGTGGTGCACTCCACCCGCACCCTCGTCCACGAACTGGCCCGCTTCGAGGCGGTGCGCTACCCGGTCATCGGCGTCCGCGCCGACGACGTCCTCGCCAACGCCAGCGCTTACGCCCACGGGCGTACCTTCTGCTGGACGGCGGTCGTGATGTCCGCCGCGCCCGCCCGGATCACGGTGCTGACCGGCGACGCCCCGGACACGGCCGACCCGCTGCTGCGCGCCCACCCGCCGACCGTCGTCGAGGCGACGCCCGCCGGCTTCGTACGGCTGCGGCCCCTCACCACCCGCCTGGACAACCCGTTCCGCCGGGTCCGGCTCTACATCAGCACGTACGACGCCGTGCACCCGCCCGTCCTGCGCTCCTATCTGACGGCCAGCCGGCACTCCCGGCCGCTGTGGATGCAGGGCTGGGGACAGACCGAGACCGGGCCGCTGACCTTCCGCTTCCACACCCGGCGGTCCGCGCTCCTCCCGGAGGCCAGGACCGACGCCCGGCTCCTCGGCCGCCCGGTGCCGGGCCGGACCGGGCTGCGCGTGGTGCACCCCGACACCCTGCGCCCGGTGCCCCGGGGCCGCACCGGCCTGCTTCTCGTCCGCACGAAGGCGCTCGCGCTCGGATACGTGGGGGAGCGGCCGCGCTGGGACGCCAAGCGCATCGGCGACTGGTGGGCCACCGGCGACCTGGGCATCCACCACCGCGACGGAAGCGTCAGCGTCCTGGACCGCGAGGCCGACAGCCTGCCCGGACTGCCCGACGTGAGCTGTCTGCGCACCGAGGACGTCCTGGAGGCGCGGCTGCCCGAGGCCCTGGAGTGCGTCGTCGTCGGCGCCCCGGACGGCGCCCCGCGGCCCTTCGTGGTCACCGCCGACGGCCGTCTCGACCCGGACGCGTGGGCCCGGGCCGTGCGCGGGCTGCCCTCGCTCGGCGAACCCGTCGTCGTCACCTGGGACGAGGTGCCCCGCACCGGTACGGGCAAGGTCCGGCGCGCGGTGCTGGCCGAGCGGCTCATCGGCAAGGCGGTCACCGGCACGGGACGCTGGACCTGAGCGCCGGTGGTCCGCCCGCCCCGGGCGGCCTTCCCCCGGCATGCATACGTGTCACGAGCAGCGAGCAGAGAGAGTCGTACGTGTCCCAGCCGTCCCCCGTGCCTGTCGTAGCCGCCGTAGCCGAGTGGCCCGGCGCACCTGTTCAGCCCGGTGTGCCCGGCGCGCCTGGCGTATCCGCCGCCGTCCCCGCTCCCCGGCGGGTCTTCGGCAACGGCACCGCGCACAGCCGTGACCAGCAGCGCTGTCTGGCCGCCGCCTACGACCCGGTGACCCTGCCCCGGCTGGCCGCCGCCGGGGCGGGGCCGGGCTGGCACTGTCTGGAGATCGGGGCGGGCGGCGGCGGGATCGCGCGGTGGCTGGCGGAGCGGGTGACGCCGGGCGGCGGCTCGGTGCTCGCCACGGACATCGACCCGCGTGACCTGGCGCCCGGGCCCGGGCTGCGGGTCGCCGCCCTCGACGTGGCCCGCGATCCGCTGCCGGACTCGGCCTACGACCTGGTGGTGGGCCGGCTGGTGCTCCAGCATGTGCCGAGCCGTGACGCCGTGCTGCGCAAGCTGGTACGGGCCCTCAAGCCGGGCGGGCTGCTCCAGATCGACGAGATCGACGCCTCGTACGAGCCGCCGCTGCTGACCCCGGACCCGGCGGCGGAGGAGTTGTACGTGCGGTTCCTGGCGGCCAAGACGGCGGCGATGCGGGCGGCGGGCGGCGACCCGCACTGGGGACGGCGGGTGCCGGCGGCGATGCGGGCGGCCGGGCTGACCGGGATCGACGTCCATCTCGCCATCGGGGTCCGGCACGCCGAAGACCCGGGCCTGGGGCTCCAGTTGAACCACACCCGCAATCTCCGGGGCCGGCTGGTGGCGCAGGGGATGACCGAGGAAGAACTGGAGCGGGTGGGAGAGCTGATGCGGGATCCGTCCTTCCGCGCCGCCTCCAGCGTCTTCTACTCGGTGCAGGGGCGCCGGCCGGACCGTGAGGGGGGCCGGCCGGACCGTGAGGGGGGCCGGTGACCGTGACGACCGGGCGACCGGGCCGAGGGGAGCGGCGGGACGGAGGCGAGGGGCCGGGCGGAGAAGAGCCGCCCGCGGTCGCCGCCAAAATCGCCGAACTCCTGCTGCGGCACGCGGCGGAGGCGCTGCCGAAGGGCACTTCCCAGGGAACCTTCCGTATCGACTGGGCGGGACCGGTGGACACGGAGCTGCCGGACGAGCGCGCCGTCCAGGCCGCCTGTGGACTCCAGCACGTCCATGGCCGGGCCACCGGCGGACCCGTTCCGCTCGCCGTCGACTACGCGTCGGTCGTGGCCGGGGTGCTCGCCGCCCTGGGCGCCACTGCCGTGGGCGTCGGGCGGGCGCGGGGACTGCGACTGCGCGAGGCGCGGACATCGGTGGCCCAGGGTGCGCTGCTCGCGATCAGTCAGTATCTCGCGGCGGCAACGGCCCGCGAGGGTGGGGAAGTCGAGCCTCCTGTCCCGGAAGTCGGGGATTCCGGCGGCTACTTGGGTCTGGCGACCCTGGTCTCCTTAGACGGTCACCGCATTGAGATCGAGACCCTCGACCCGGAGGCGTGGCGGGAGTTCTGGACCCGGCTCGCGGTGCCACCCGCGCTCTCCGGCCGAGGCTGGCTGCCCTTCCAGCAGCGGTTCGCCACCGCCGTCTGCCCGCTCCCCGAGGTGTTGCGGCAGGCCGCGCGCCGCCACGCGCTCGCGGAGTTGCGGGAAGCCGCGTACGACACCGGCGTCAGTCTCCTCGTGGTGTCCTCCGACCCGCTCTCGACCGTGAACCCGGCGCCCTGGCGGCTCACCCCAGGGCCGGGACAGGGGCAGGACACGGCGACAGGCGTGGAGCCGTGGGGCTTCGGCCCCCCGGCGGCCCGCCCACCGGGCGAACCCCTCCTGCCGCTCGCCGGGCTGCGCGTCGTGGAGTCGACCCGCCGGGTGCAGGGGCCGCTCGCCGGGCACGTGCTCGGGATGCTGGGCGCCGAGGTCGTCCGGATCGAGCCGCCGGGCGGCGACCCGATGCGCTGGCTCCCGCCGCTGGCGGGGGACTGCTCGGCCCGGTTCCTGGCGCTCAACGCCGGCAAGCGGGTCGTGGAGGCCGACCTCACCACGGCGCGGGGCCGGGCCGCCGCGCGCGAACTGGCCTGCGACGCCGATGTGTTCCTGCACAACTGGGCGCCGGGGAAGGCCGCCCGCCACGGTCTGGACGCCGCCGATCTGCTGCCCGCGCGCCCCGCTCTCGTACACGCCTGGGCCTCCGGCTTCGGCGACACCTTCGGCGACCGGCCCACCCCCGTGGGAACCGACTACCTCGCGCAGGTGTACACCGGTCTCGCCGCAGCCGTACGCCCGGCCGGCGAACCCCCGGCCCCCTCCCTGATGACCCTCACCGACATGCTCGGCGGACTGGTCAGCGCCCAGGCCGTGGTGACCGCCCTGGCCCGGCGCGCGGCGACCGGGCGCGGCAGCGGTGTCGAGTCCTCCCTGGTATCGGCGGGCGCGCTGATCCCGCGCCCGGCGCGGCGGGTCGAATGGGCCGCGCTGGACCGGCCGTTGCCCACCGCGGACGGCCATCTGTCCCTCGGTCCGCGCGCCCGCCGGAACCCCGAGGCGGTGCACCGGGTTCTGGCGGGCGGCGGTGACACACGGAGCCGTACCACCGAGGACTGGCGGGAGCGGCTGGCCGGGGCCGGACTGACCGCGACCCCCGTCCTGACCGACCTGGCCGGACTGGCCCGCGACCCGGCGTTCAAGGCGGCCGTCGCGCCACCGGACCCGGCCGCCCCGTACGCCCGCCCTCACTCTCCCTGGACGTTCGCATGACCCTCACCACCACCGCCACCGTCGCCCCGCCCGCGCTCGGCCAGAGGGTGTGGACCTCGCGTGCCGGAGTGCCCTTTCCCGACCTCGTCCCGCGAGAGCTGCGCCGGTCCTGGGTGGCGCGGGGCCTGTGCCCGGACGCCGACCTGTACACCCTCTTCGCCGCCCGGGTCGCCGAACACCCGGACCGCCAGGCACTGGTGGACGCCGGGGGAGTGCTCACGTACGCAGAACTCGACGCCGAAGTGCGGCGTACCGCCGCCGAGTTCGAGCGGGTGGGACTGGCGGCGGGCGATGTGATCGCGCTGCGGCTGCCCAACGGCCGCGACGCGGTCGCCGCCGAACTCGCCGTGTACGCCCTGGGGGCGGTGGCCCTCCCGCTTCCGCCCGGCGACGACCGCGACCTGCGGGCCCTGCTCGCCCGGTCCCGGGCGCGCGGCGTCGTCCTGCGCACGGCCCGGGAAGCGGACCCCGCCCTGGGCCTGCCCCACCTGCGCACCGTGTGCGTCCCCGAGCCGGGACCGCGCTCCCCGGCGCCGTACGGCACCGGGCAGCCGCCCCGGCGGCCGGTCGACCCGTACGGCCCCGCCCGCATCCTGGTCTCCTCCGGCTCCGAGGCCGAACCGAAGATGGTCGCCTACAGCCATCACGCCATGGCGGGCGGCCGGGCCCGCTACGTCCGCGCGCTCCAACAGGACCCGGACCGTGCCGGGTCGCCGCCCCGGCATCTGGTGCTCGTACCGCTGGCGTCCTCCTTCGGCTCCCTCGGCACGCCCGTCACCCTCGCCGTGCTCGGAGGCACACTGATCACCCAGCCGGCGTTCGACGCCGAGGACGCCCTGCGGCTGATCGCCGTCCACCGCCCCACCCACCTCTTCGCGGTACCGACGATGCTGCGCCGCCTCACGGACCTCCCGCGCCGCAGCGACGAGGACACCTCGTCGCTGCGGACGGTCGTCTCCAGCGGCGCGGCGCTGCCCGAGGCGGTCGCCCAGGCCTGCCGGGAGCGGTTCGACCGGCCTGTGGTGACCGTCTACGGCTCCTCGGACGGCGTCAACTGCCATACGGCGGGCGAGATCAGGCCGACGGGACCCAGTGTCGGCACCCCGGACCCGACGGTCGCCCGGATCCGGCTCACCGGCCCCGAGGGCCAGATCGAGGCGCGGGGCCCCATGACTCCGATGTGCTACGTCAACGCGCCCGAACTGGACGCCCGTTACCGCACCCCCGACGGCGGCTGGGTGCGGACCGGCGACTTCGGCCGGCTGGACGAGCACGGCCGGCTGCACGTCCTCGGGCGCCTCAAGCGGATCGTGGTGCGCGGCGGTCTCAACATCAGTCTCGCCGAGGTGGAGAACGAACTCGCCACCCATCCCGCCGTGGCCGAGGCGGCCTGCGTCCCCGTCCCCGACCCGGACCTGGGCGAGCGCCTGTGCGCCTGCCTCCGCCCGGCGCCCGGCGCGCGGACGCCCACACTGCCCGAGCTCGCCGCCCATCTCCTCGGCCGGGGCCTGTCCCGCCGCAAACTCCCCGAACTTCTGCTTCCTGTCGAAGAGATGCCCCTCGGCCCGACGGGAAAGATCTGCCACCGCACCCTGACGGAGGCGGCGGTGGCGATGGCGGCGCCCTCGGCCGGGGGCCGCGATCAGGAGGGCAGCGGACAGGCGTAGGAGCGCTTCCGGCCGATGGTCGTCGTCCCCGGGTGAGCGCCGACCGCCGTCCGGCCCACTGCGCGGCGGCGCGGCCCCTTCGCTCCGGGCGCACGCCTGCGGATCGCCGCCTGTCCGGAACTCGCCATATTCGCCTGCCTCCAGGCAATTCCGAAGACAGTCAAGGCCCTTGAAATAGAGTGGAGCCATGCCGATCAAGCCGATCATCGATCTGCGGGAGTACGGCCAGGAGTTCACCGCGAACCCGCACCCTTACTACACCGCGCTCCGAGAATCCGGTCCGGTCCACCAGGTCGTCAGCCCCGAAGGAATGCCCGGCTGGCTGATCGTCGGTTACGAGGAGGCCCGAGCCGCCCTCGCCGATCAGCGGTTCGTCAAGGACGGCAGCGCCGCCGGCTTCGTCCCGCCGAGAGTCGAGATCGTCGGGCCCAGCCTGCTCGGCGTCGACCCGCCCGACCACTCCCGGCTGCGCAAGCTCGTCGCGAGAGAGTTCACCGCCCGCCGCGTCGAGGCGCTGCGGCCGCGCGTCCAGCGGCTGACCGACGCCTTCCTCGACGCGATGGCCCCCGCCGGGCGGGCCGATCTCGTCGACGCCTTCTCGTTCCCGCTGCCCATCACCGTCATCTGCGAACTCCTCGGCGTGCCCGCCGAGGACCGCGACTCGTTTCGCGTGTGGTCGAACGAACTCGTCGCCCCCAGTGGGGCCATGACCGAGGAGGAGGCCGCCGAGGGTTTCGCCGCCTACTTCGACGCGCTCATCGAGGACAAGCGGGCCGCGGGCCCGGGCGAGGACCTGATGTCCGCGCTCGTCGCCACCCGCGCCGAGGACGGCGACCGGCTCTCGATTCCCGAACTGCGCGGGCTCGCGCAGCTGCTGATCATCGCGGGACACGAGACCACCGTCAATCTCATCACCAACACGGTGCGGCTGCTGCTCACCCACCCCGGGCAACTGAAAGCGGTGCGCGAGGACTTCACACTGATCCCCGGTGTCCTGGAGGAAGTCCTGCGCCACGACGGCCCGGTGGAGACGGCCACGTACCGTTTCTCCGCCGAGGACGTCGAGATCGGCGGAACGGTCGTGCCCGCCCACTCCCTCGTCATCGTCGGCCTCGCCGCGGCCGACCGGGACCCCGGCCGCTTCCCCGACCCCGCGGCCTTCGACATCCACCGCGACACCCAGGGGCACCTCGGGTTCGGCCACGGTATCCACTTCTGTCTGGGCGCCCCGCTCGCCCGGCTGGAGGGCGAGATCGCCGTCCGGTCGCTGCTGGAGCGCTTCCCCAAACTGGCGCTCGACCCCGAGTCGCCCCCGCTGGACTGGATGCCGGGGATCCTGATCCGCGGCCCCCGTCACCTGCCCGTCGTCTGGTGATCCCACCCCGGCCGCCACGGCTCCCACCGCGGCGGCCGGGCCGGGGACGGCCCGAAGGCGAGGCTCAGCCCGCCGGGATCTCCGCGACCCGCACCGGGCGGCGCTCCCGGTGTGAGAGCACGCACGCCTCCGCGATCCGCAGCGCCACCAGCGCCTCGCCCCCGTCGCACGGGTTGCCCCGCTCCCCGCGCACCAGGGCGACGAACGCGTCCAGCTCCGCCTCGTAGGCCGGGCCGAACCGCTCCAGGAACCCGGGCCACGGCTTCCCGGGCGCCGCCGGCCCCGCCTGCTCCAGCGACTCCAGCGGGGTCCGCTCGTCAAGCCCCACCGCCAGTGAGGTCCGCTCGCCGGCCAGCTCCATCCGTACGTCGTATCCCGCGCCGTTCGACCGGGTCGCCGTCGCCGACACCAGCGTGCCGTCGTCCAGGGTGAGCAGCGCCGCCGCCGTGTCCACGTCACCGGCCTCGCGGAACATCGCGGGGCCCGCGTCCGACCCCGTCGCGTACACCTCCACGACCTCCCGGCCGGTCACCCAGCGCACGATGTCGAAGTCGTGCACCATGCAGTCCCGGAACAGCCCGCCCGACAGGGGCAGGTACGCGGCCGGTGGCGGCGCCGGATCGGAGGTCACCGCCCGTACGGTGTGCAGCCGGCCGAGCCGCCCCGCCGCGACGGCCTCGTGTGCCGCCCGGTATCCGGCGTCGAAGCGCCGCATGAAGCCCAGCTGCAGCTCGGTTCCGGCTGCTGCCACCGCCTTCAGCGCGTCGAGCGTCCGGGGTACGTCGAGCGCGATCGGTTTCTCGCAGAACGCGGGCAGCCCGGCCGCCGCGGCCCGCCCGATCAGCTCCGCGTGCGCCGCCGTCGCCGACGTGATCACCACCGCGTCCAGCGGATGCCCGAACAGCGCGTCGACCGACGGCGCCGCCTCGGCCCCGAGCGCGCCCGCCACCCCGGCGGCCCGCTTTGGATCGGCGTCCGCGAGGACCAGTGCTCCGACCCGCGGATGCCGCGCCAGCGCCGCGGCGTGGAAGGCGCCGATCCGTCCCGTTCCGATCAGTCCGATCCGCATGGCCCCAAGGTGGTGTGGATCACCCCGGGTGTCAAGGAAATGCCCGGGCATATGGCAGGACAGCGGGTCGAAGAGGGGTGAATCGCTCCTCCGGTCGCCCGCTCCCGGTCCGCTCCCGGCCGTCCTGTGCGCCCCCAAACCGCCCGTCATGTCCGACACCCGTCCGGCCCAGGACCGGGGCATGCGGGCCCCGCGTCTTCCCGTACTCCGCCCCCGGGGCTAACCTTCCCGACCGTGTCCCCGCCAGGCCCGCATCCGCCGCCCGGGCCGCCCGGTCCGTGCGAGGACCCCGGCGGTCCGCCCTCGTGGCGGCTCCCGCGTACTGCCGGGTACTCCGTTCGCCGTGGCGCGTGTCACACCGGGCCCGGTGTCCCTGTCCGCCGTATCCGGGCGGCCGGTGCTCCACCCGTACGTGCCGTGCCCGCCGTCCCCTGGGGTACGTCCCCGGTTTTCCCCCGGCATTCCCGGCGGCGTCCCCGGGAACGGCTCGCCATGGGCGACCCTGGATGAGCGCCGCCCCGGCACGGCCGAAGGGGGTCGCCCGGGACACCCGCAGGGCCCCGCTGAAGATCAGCGCGACCCCCATGACCGATACTTCAATGCACGCAGAAGGACACAAAGGAGGGCACGGCTTCGTGACCAGGGTTCGTACAGGAGGGGTACGCGCGGCCGTCGGCGCCGTGCTCGCGGTGGCGCTGACCGCCGCGCTCGCAGGCTGCAGCAGCACCGGCGGCAAGCGAGCGGAGGACGCCCGCAAGGCGGCCGCGGCCCAGGGGCGGGCGGCCGTGAACACCCCCCGGTGGACCTTCGCCATGGTCACCCACTCGGGCGATGGCGACACCTTCTGGGACATCGTCCAGAACGGCGCCAAGCAGGCCGCCGTCAAGGACAACATCAACTTCCTCTACGCGCATAGCGACGAGGCCCAGCAGCAGGCCCAGCTCATCGACTCGTACGTGGCCAAGAAGGTCGACGGCCTCATCGTCACCCTCGCCAAGCCCGACGCGATGAAGACCGCCGTGGAGAAGGCCGTCAAGGCCGGCATCCCGGTGATCACGGTGAACTCCGGAGCCGAGGCGTCCAAGGCGTTCGGCGCGCTCACCCACATCGGCCAGGACGAGACCGTGGCCGGCGAGGCCGTCGGCGAGGAGCTGGACAAGCGGGGCCGCAAGAAGGCCCTGTGCGTCCTGCACGAGCAGGGCAACGTCGGCCACGAGCAGCGCTGCGCCGGTGCCGCGAAGACCTTCGACGGCCGGATGCAGAACCTGTACGTCGACGGCACCAACATGCCCGACGTCCAGGCCTCCATCCTCGCCAAGCTCCAGTCCGACCCGTCCATCGACGCCGTCGTGACGCTCGGCGCGCCGTTCGCCGACGCCGCCGTCCAGGCGAAGAAGACCGCCGGCAGCAAGGCCGAGGTCGACACCTTCGACCTCAACGCCAAGGTCGCCGCCGCCCTCGAATCCGGCACCCTCGGCTTCGCCGTCGACCAGCAGCCCTACCTCCAGGGCTACGAGGCCGTCGACCTGCTGTGGCTGTACAAGTACAACGCCAACGTCCTCGGCGGCGGCAAGCCGGTCCTCACCGGCCCGCAGATCATCACCAAGGAGCAGGCCCCGGCGCTCATGGACTACACCCAGCGGGGTACCCGATGAACGCCGCCGCGCCACCCGAGCCCGCCGGAGCCGACCACGTCGACGAGCGGCTGCTGCGCACCTCGCCCCTGAAGAAGCTGCTGGCCCGCCCCGAGCTGGGCTCGGTCGTCGGCGCGATCGCCGTCTTCGTCTTCTTCTCGGTGGTCGCCGACAGCTTCCTGCGCGCCACCAGCCTCGGCACCGTGCTGTACGCGGCGTCCACCATCGGCATCATGGCCGTCCCGGTGGCGCTGCTGATGATCGGCGGCGAGTTCGACCTGTCGGCCGGTGTCCTCGTGACCACCTCGGCGCTGGTCTCCTCGATGTTCAGCTACCAGATGACCGCGAACGTCTGGGTGGGCATCGGCGTCTCGCTGCTCGTCACCCTCGCCATCGGCGCGTTCAACGGCTTCATGCTGACCCGTACGAAGCTGCCGAGCTTCATCATCACGCTCGGCACCTTCCTCATGCTGACCGGACTGAACCTCGGCCTCACCAAGCTGATCAGCGGCACCGTCTCCACCAAGTCGATCGCCGACATGGAGGGCTTCTCCTCCGCGAGCAAGGTCTTCGCCTCCCACGTCACGGTCGGCGGCGTCGAGCTGCGCGTCACCATCCTGTGGTGGTTCGTCCTGGTCGCGCTCGCCACCTGGATCCTGCTGCGCACCCGCTTCGGCAACTGGATCTTCGCGGTCGGCGGCGGCGCCGACGCCGCCCGCGCGGTCGGCGTCCCGGTCTTCAAGACCAAGATCGGCCTCTACATGGGCGTGGCCTTCTGCGCCTGGATCTCCGGCCAACACCTGCTGATGTCGTTCGACGTCGTCCAGTCCGGCGAGGGCGTCGGAAACGAGCTGATCTACATCATCGCGGCCGTCATCGGCGGCTGTCTGATCACCGGCGGCTACGGCTCCGCGATCGGCTCCGCCGTCGGCGCGTTCATCTTCGGCATGACCAGCAAGGGCATCGTGTACGCGGAGTGGAACCCGGACTGGTTCAAGTTCTTCCTCGGCGCCATGCTGCTGCTCGCGACCCTGCTCAATGCCTGGATCCGCAAGCGCGTGGAGGCCACCAAGTGACGACGACCCCGACTCCCGAGGCGCCCGGCGGGGCCGGGGCCACCGGCGCCCCGCTCGTCGAGCTCGACTCGGTCAGCAAGTACTACGGCAACATCCGCGCCCTCGAAGGGGTGTCCCTGGAGGTGAACGCGGGGGAGATCTCCTGCGTCCTCGGCGACAACGGCGCCGGCAAGTCCACCCTGATCAAGATCGTCGCCGGGCTGCACCGGCACGACGCCGGGACCTTCCGCATCGAGGGCGAGGAGGTCACCCTCGTCAACCCGCGCGACGCCCTCGACCGGGGGATCGCCACGGTCTACCAGGACCTCGCCGTCGTCCCGCTGATGCCGGTCTGGCGCAACTTCTTCCTCGGCTCCGAGCCCACCCGGGGCGCGGGCCCCTTCAAGCGACTCGACGTGGCGCTGATGCGCGAGACCACCCGTACCGCCCTGCTGCGCATGGGCATCGACCTGCGGGACGTCGACCAGCCCATCGGCACCCTCTCCGGCGGCGAACGCCAGTGCGTGGCCATCGCCCGGGCCGTCCACTTCGGCGCCAAGGTCCTCGTCCTCGACGAGCCGACCGCCGCGCTCGGTGTGAAGCAGTCCGGTGTGGTCCTGAAGTATGTGGCCGCCGCACGTGACCAGGGTCTCGGCGTGGTCCTGATCACCCACAACCCGCACCACGCCTACCTCGTCGGCGACCGGTTCGTCCTGCTCAAGCGCGGCGCCATGGCGGGCAGCCACACCAAGGGCTCCATCACCCTGGACGAGTTGACCCGCCAGATGGCGGGCGGCACCGAGCTGGAGGACCTGCGGCACGAACTGGAGCGGCCGTCCGGCCCTTCCGGATCCTGACGCGAGCCGACCACCCCACCTGGCAGAATCGACCCGATGAGTACCTACCGTGACCTCACCCACCGGGGCACCGCCCGCGGCACCGTCCTGCGGACCGTGGGCACCCGGGAACGGCGCTCTCATCTGACGGCGCCCCGGGTGCCGACCGTCGGCATCGACATCGGCGGTACGAAGGTGATGGCCGGCGTCGTCGACGCGGACGGCAACATCCTGGAGAAGCTCCGCACCGAGACGCCGGACAAGTCCAAGAGCCCCAAGGTCGTCGAGGACACCATCGTCGAGCTGGTCCTGGACCTCTCCGACCGGCACGACGTGCACGCCGTCGGCATCGGCGCGGCCGGCTGGGTCGACGCCGAGCGCTCCACGGTGCTGTTCGCCCCGCACCTCGCCTGGCGCAACGAACCGCTGCGCGACGCCCTCCAGGACCGGCTCGCCGTCCCCGTCATGGTGGACAACGACGCCAACACCGCCGCCTGGGCCGAGTGGCGCTTCGGCGCCGGGCGCGGCGAGGACCACCTCGTCATGATCACGCTCGGCACCGGCATCGGCGGCGCGATCCTGGAGGACGGCCAGGTCAAGCGCGGCAAGTACGGAGTCGCCGGCGAATTCGGGCATATGCAGGTCGTCCCCGGCGGCCACCGCTGCCCCTGCGGCAACCGAGGCTGCTGGGAGCAGTACAGCTCCGGCAACGCCCTGGTCCGCGAGGCCCGCGAGCTCGCCGCCGCCGACTCCCCGGTCGCGCACGAGATCATCGAACGGGTCAAGGGCCACGTCCCCGACATCACCGGCCCGCTCATCACCGAGCTGGCCCGCGAGGGCGACGCCATGTGCGTCGAACTGCTCCAGGACATCGGCCAGTGGCTCGGCGTCGGCCTCGCCAACCTCGCCGCCGCCCTCGACCCGTCCTGCTTCGTCATCGGCGGCGGTGTCTCGGCCGCCGACGACCTGCTCATCGCCCCCGCCCGGGACGCCTTCCGCCGCCATCTCACCGGCCGCGGCTACCGCCCCGAGGCCCGGATCGCCCGTGCCCAGCTCGGCCCCGAGGCGGGCATGGTCGGCGCCGCCGACCTCGCCCGGCTGGTCGCCCGCCGCTTCCGCCGCGCCAACCGGCGCCGGGTGGAGCGCTACGAGCGGTACGGGCGCTACACCCAGGCCCTGCGCGGCGGCCCGGCCGCCGACCGCGCCACCACCGAGGACCCGCGTTCATGACCGCCGCCCGGCAGTCCCCGGGGTCCCGGCAGCGGACCACCGTGCCCCACCAGGCGTCGTCCTCGTCGCCGCCCCGGACCCCGGCCTCCGCGCCGGCGGTCCGGCCCCCGGCGAACGGACGGCTTCCGGAGGATGGACGGCTTCCGGAGGACCGGCGGCATATGCTCCGCCGCCGCTTCCTCACCCTGCTCACCATCGTCCTGCTCATCGGCATCCCGGCCGGGTATCTGGTGATCTCGGCGAACCAGAGCCGCGACAGCGGCATCGACAAGGAACGCGAGTCCTCGCCGGTCGGCCTCCAGGACAACTGGCCCTCCCAGATGAAGCGCCGTGTCTTCGAGGTCCCGATCCCGTCGGAGGCCTGGAGCGTCGCCTACTACGAGACCAGCAACTGGAAGACCAGCCGGCTGTACGTCCAGTTCACGACCACGGCGGGCGGCCTGGACACCTATCTGGCCGACAGCGGCGGCAGCCGCGCCGGGCTCAAGCCCGGCCGGGTCAGCGTGAGCGGACGGGACTCGGACATCGTCGGCTGGAACTTCGTACCGACCCAGCGCTGGGCCGGTGCCTCGATCGCCAATGAGGGGCCCCGCCCCACCCGCGACATCACGGTGGACCTCACGGACCCGGCGTTCCCGCGCGTCTACGTGGTCTCGACGACCTCGCCCTGACCGGCGGAGCGCCGCTCGCGGGGCGAGCGTCGGCGGGTCAGCCGGACTCCGAAGGCCCCCAAGCCCCCGAAACCTCCGAAGTCTCCGGAAGGGCGGACGCCGGTGCGGCGGGCGCCCGCGGGCCGTCGACGGGGTCCGTGGACCCGAGGAGCAGGGCCGCCACCTGGTCGAAGTAGGGCGTGATGTCCTCGACGCAGGACCGGGACAGCGCCGGGGTGTGGGCGATGGACCGGCTCACGTTGATCCCCACCAGCAGCGCGGTCAGCAGCTCGGCGCGCAGTTCGCGGTCGGGCGCGTCGACCAGCTGTTCCAGATGGCGCGCGTACGTCTCGCTCAGCTGCTCGTTGAGCCGCTCCCGGCACTCAGGGCGGCCCGAGGACACGAGCAGGGTGGTGAGCGGATGACCGGCGCCCGCGCCCGGCTCGGCCTGCCGCATGGCGGCGTGCAACAGCCGGGTCGGTACGTCCTTCGGGGTGGGCTCGGCCCCGGCGTCGGGCGTCTCGGTCTCCAGGCGCGAGGCTTCCTCGAAGAGCCGTTCCTTGGAGCCGAAGTAGCGGAAGATCAGCGTCGCGTCGACGCCCGCGTCCCGCGCGATGTCCCGCACGCTCGTGGCGTCGTAGCCCGCGAGGGCGAACCGGGCGCGGGCGGCCGCGAGCAGGGCGGCGCGAGTGGCGGCCCGGTCGCGCTTGCGCGGCTGGACGGGCTGAGTCACCGTCACCTCCGAGTTGTCATCGATCGTTGACATCCTAGCCCGGGACTCCTAGCGTCAGCCATGTCATCAACCGATGACTTGCCGTGGGCACGATGGACGCACGCGTGCGCCCACGGCTTCCCCGGTTTCCCCTGCTCCCAGGGGAAACCGGACGAGGACGAGAGCGAGGACCAGGACCATGGCCAAGATCGTGGTGATCACGGGCGGCACCGACGGAATCGGGCGAGGGCTCGCCCTCGACCGGCTGGAGCGCGGAGACCGGGTGGTCGTGCTCGGCCGCGGCGAGGAGAAGGGGCGCGCGTTACTCCGGGAGGCAGCCGATCGCGGCGCCGGCGACCGGGCCCGATTCCTCCGTGCCGATCTCGGCCTGGTCTCCGAGAACCGCAGGGTGATCGAGGAGATCACCGCCGCGCACCCCGCCGTCGACGCGCTCGTGCTGTGCGCCCGCTACTTCCGCTCCGAACGCCACGAGACGGCCGAGGGGTACGAGAACACCTTCGCGCTCGAATATCTGAGCCGCTATCTGCTCGGCCACGGGCTGAGCGACGCCCTGGAGAAGGCCGAGGCGCCCGTCATCGTCAACGTGGCCGGGCCCGGCGTCCAGAAGCCCGGCATCGCCTGGCACGACCTGCACGCCCGCCGGGACTACAGCGGGATCACCGTCCAGATGCGGGCCGGGACCGCCAACGACCTGCTCGCCGTCGACTACGCGGCCCGTCGCGGGGCCACCGGCCGGACTCGCTACGCCCTGGTCAATCCCGGTCTCACCGCCACCGGCTTCGCCGGCGCGTACGACCCGGCCACCCGGCGGCAGGTCGAGGCCATGAAGCGGGCGGGCAAGCCGGTCGCCCGGGCCGTCGCCCCGATCAGCGCCCTGCTCGACGCGCCGCCCGCCGAGGCGCTCAGCGCCTTCGCCGAGGGCAGTCGTATCCCGGTCGACCATCCCGTCCTCTTCAACAGGGCGGACGCGACCCGGCTCGCGCGGGTCACCGAGGAACTCCTCGGCGCCTGAGCCGCCCGGCTACGGGCGGACGGCCCCGGCGGACGGACCCGCCTCGCCGGTCACCCGGCGGCCGCCCCGCCCGCCTGGCCGGTCACCCGGCGGCCGCCCCGCCCGCCTGGCCGGTCACCCGGCGGCCGCCCCGCCCGCCTCGCCGGTCACCCGGCGGCCGGACCGCCCGGCACCACGCCGACGGCGACGGTGTTCCCCTCGCTGACGTATCCGCGCGGATCGAGCAGCGGATGCCCCGGGGCCTCCGGGTCGAGCAGCAAGGACCAGTCGCCGTCCATGCCGAGTTCGACCGCCTGCCCGGCGAGCCGGGCGCAGGCCTCCCCGTAGAAGCGGCGGACCGCGGGCGTCATCGGCGCGCGGTGCTCGATCAGGATCGTCCGGTCGCGTACGTCGGTCAGACCGGCGTCGGCCAGCCGGCCGGGTAGGTCGCGGGCGCGCAGCAACTGCCGTGCGTAACCGGGGGAGAGCGCGGCCCGCCGGAAGAAGTCCGTGAGCAGGAACGGATCGCCGGGGCGTACGGAGGTCAGGGAGGCGTCCAGATCCTTGACCGCCACCAGGCCGCCCGGCCGGACCACCCGCCGCAACTCCGCCAGAGCCGCGTCCAGTTGTCCGTCGTCCAGGTACTGAGTGGTGTTGGAACACCAGACGGCGTCGAACGAGTCGTCGGGATAGGGGAGTTCGAGAAGGTCGCCTTGGCGCACGTCGACCTGGGCGGCCGTCTCCGACTCCGCCGCGCGCCGCCGCGCCACTTCGACGTTCTCCGCCGCCAGATCGATCGCCGAGACCTGTCCCCGGTCGCCGACGAGCTCGGCGAGCCAGGGCAGGAACGCGCCGGTGCCGCATCCCGCGTCCAGCACCCGCCACCCCGGCCGCACGCCGACTTCCTCCAGGGCCTGGCGGTACTGCGGGGCGCAGGCGGCGAAGTGGGCGTCGACGATCTCCTCGTGTGTGAAGCCGAGTCCCGTGGACGTGGTGTACCCCCACGCCTGGTGCTGCTCCTTCAGCATGCCCATGCCCCTTCCTCGGACCGGCCCCGCGAGGCGGTCCGGCCGGTCTCCGTGATGTCCTCGTACATCTGGTGCGCCCCGGCCGTGTCCGGCCCGGGGGCCGGCACCGCCCCGTCGACGCGGTCGATCAGTGCGGCGATCAACTCCGCGGCGGCCTCCGGTCGTTCCAGCGGCAGCAGATGTCCCGCGTCCGCCACCACCACCGGGTCCCCGGCGCCGAGGGCCGCCGCGGTCTCCCGCGATTCCGCGAGGTCGACCAGGCCGTCCTCCGCGCCCGCGACGACCACCGCCGGCACGCCGACCGGGGCCGCCGGCCGCTCGTCGGGCCGCGCCGCGATCGCGCGCTGCGCCCACGCCACGGCGGCCGGATCCGCCCCGCGGACCGTGTCGAGGAGCGAGGCCACGAGCCCGGGGCGGGTGGCGCGCGTGGTCGCACCCACCAGCAGGGGGGTGGTGGCGGCGATCAGGCTCTCGCGCAGGTCCGCACGGACGATCCGCTCGGCGAACGCGAGACGGCCCGCGGCGGTCTCCGGTGAGTCGGCGGCCGCGCGCGTGTTGAACAGGGCCAGGGCGCTCACCCGGTGCGGGTGACGGCGCAGCGCCGCCAGTGCCACGTACCCGCCCATCGAGCAACCGGCCAGCACGGCCCGTTCGATGCCCTCGCGGTCCAGGGTGCGTACGACGTCGTCCGCCACGGTGTCGAGGGAGGGCGGCTCCTCGCCCAGCGGGGTTCCGCCGAAGCCGCGCTGGTCGAACGGGAGGACCCGCCGGCCGCGCGCGGTGAGCGCGGCGGCGCACTCCCGCCACATGCCGGAGTCGAGCGCCAGCGCGTGCAGCAGGACCACGGCCGTGCCGTCGGGGCGGCTCATGCGGCGACCTCCCGCTCCACGCGGTCGAGGAACTCCCGCAGAGCAGGGGCTTGTTCCGCCCGGCGCAGCCAGGCAAGCCGGACCGGGGCGGGCGCCAGGTCGTGCACCGGGACGACCTCGATCCCGGGCAGCCCGGCCGCCGCGAGGGATTGGAACGAGAGATGGACGGCGTCGCCGCCGCGCAGGATCCGGGCCATCTCCTCCGGCGTCGTCATCGGGTGCACCCGTCGGATCGGCCGTCCGGCGGGAGTCGTCCGGGGCACGACCTCGTCCCATACGGAGGCGGGGAACGCGCCGGGGCGTGCGAAGCCGTCGTACGCGGCGACCTCCTCGACCGACACCGATTCCCGTCCGGCGAGCGGATGGCCCGAGCGGACGATCACCGCGCGCCCGTCCTCGGCCACCGGAGCGCTGAACTCCAGGTCGTCGGGCTCGCTGGGGACGTACTTCACCAGCATCACGTCGATCTCGCCCGCACGCAGTCCGGTGAACGGCTCGCGTACGTCGTACGGAATGAAGACGGTGCCGGCGGGATCCAGCCGGGCGGCGGCGAGCAGCTCCGCGGCGAGCTGGTAGGAGCCGTGCACACCGAAGCGCAGCGGCGCCGCCACGGAAGCGGAAGCAGTAGGGGGAGCGGGAGCGGGGGAAGGGGGCATGGGGGGTCAGCACTCCTCGGTGAGTCCGGCGAACGCCTGAAGCTCGTCCGGCCGGTGGACATCGGTGTCGACGCGCAACGCCGCGAAGCGCTCGCGCAGCCCCGAGAGGCGGGGCACAGGACGCAGGGTGAGCCGGTCGCCGGGCCCGATCAGCCCGTCGAGGACGGCCTCGGCGACCAGGTGGTGGAGCTGGACGACGGCGGCCTGGAGGGTGACGCCGGCGGTCGCGAGGTACAGCTCCCGGTGGACCGGGCGGCGCGCCGTGTGCCCGTCGCCCGGGACCGTGACGCTCGCCCCGCAGGCGGCGGCCGGCGGGCGGGAACCCTCGAAGCCGCGCAACAGCAGCCGCAGACCCGTGAGTTCGGACGCGGGTGCGGGGCCGAGCCACGCGGTGGACCCGTCGGCGGCCGCGTGGTCGAAGCGGAACCGCCCGGCCAGGTTGGCCGGACTGCCGGCCAGATGGAGGGTGCGGGTGAACGTCCGGCGCCAGGCGTCCCGGCGTTCGTCATTCACCGTCAGCGCGAAGGCACATGTTTCCCGCAGCCAGTCGGGCAGGGAGAAGCGGTTGATCACGCAGACCGCGGCCACCGGGTCCGGGTCCTCGTGGGCGGTCAGCAGCTCCCGGGCCCGGACCAGCCCGGCGGGCGAGGTCAGATCGGCGCGCGCGGCGAGGTCCGGCCGGAACGCCGCGAACCGGTGGGCCGCCGACTCCAGCAGCAGGTCCGGCGACAGTACGTCCGGCGACAGTACGTCCGGCGACCGTACGTCCGCCGGCCGTCGGCCGGTCACAGGTACACCGCCGTGAGCAGCTTCGGATCGGGAGCCGGCCGGCCGCGCCCCAGCAGGGAGGAGGTCAGCCGGTAAGGATCCACGTAGAGGTGGTCGCGCCGGTGCCGGCCGACGGCCTCCGCCAGTGGCCCGGCGGAGCCGCCGTCCCGCGCCGCCGCCCCGTCCAGGAGACGCTCGGCGCGTCCCATGGCGTGGTGCAGCAGGTCCTTGCGGAACGACTGTTTCTCGCCGGGGCCGAGACCGGCGATGAAGTAGAGCCGCATCCCGAGCCGCAGCGCGGACGGCGAGTGACCGGGCTCGGCGGCGTCGAGCAGCGCGCCGGCGGTGTGCCCCTGCCAGCCGCCGTGGCGCGCGGAGAGGATCCGGCCGTCCACCGGCACCCGGCCGATCGGGACCCGTCGCACCGCCGTCCCGCCGGCCGTGAACACCCGCTCCAGGAGCCGGTAGTCGGGATCCAGCTCACGGTCGTACAACAACACCACCTCGTCGAAGTCCGGTGCCAGCGGCAGCAGTTCACGAAGCGCGCAGGCCAGGTAGTTGGGCCGTCCGTCGGAGGTGACGATCCGGCGCAGCGGCAGCCCGTACCGGGTAGCGTCCAGATAGACCGGACCTCCGGCGCTGCGCTGGTCGATGCCGAGCCCGGCGGCGCACAGCCGCTCCACCATCTCGTCGAGTCCGAACCGGGGAGGCTGATGGCGCTCCAGCCCCGGATCGCGCAGACCCAGTCGCGCGTACTCCTCGGCCCACAGGGCGAGCACCCGGGCGGAGGCGGGATGGACCCAGCCCTGCTCGACCGCGTCCGCGTACGGACGCAGGGCCTCGGCCGAGGGCCGCTCGCCGGCCGCGCGGTAGCCGACGTACAGCTCCCCGACCTGTTCGGCCGACAACTCGGCGTAGTCCGTGTCGCCTTGGGTGCGGTCGACGAACTCCCAGAAGCCGAGCGTCTGTTCCGTGCGATGGTAGGACGTCGGGCTGTAGCGGAAGGTGACGTCGGCCACCGCGGCGGTGGCGCGGGACATCGCGTCCGCCCACAGCAGGCCCTTGAGGTGACTGGGGGTCAGCGGCTTGGACGGGGTGATGGTGACGGGTGCCACCAGGACCCGCCGACGTCCCGTCGTGTGCTGCTCCGGATCGAGTGCCATGGCCTAGGCCACCTTCGTCTCGGACACGGCCGCCAGCAGCCGGGCGCGGCTCGGCGGGGCCGGCGCCGCCGGGGGAGCGGACGGCGGGGGAGCGGTACGGACCCGGTCGCGGAGGTCCGGGGTGTCGAACAGGACGTCGGGGGTGTCCAGGCCCATCAGCATCCGCTGGAGCCCGCGCCATACCCTGCCGTCCACCAGCGCGGCGGCCGCCACCTGTTCGATCGAGGGCCGGCCCGGGGGCGTGGCCGGGACCGGAGCGGTGCCGGTGGGCGCGGTGCGGGCAGGCGTGGCCCGGCCGGGCGTGGATCGCTGCCCGTCGAAGGTGTCCGACGCGGCGGCCCGCCAGTGGGCGATCCGTGCCGGCGCGTCGGCGGCGGCGTACTCGTACCAGGGCCGCAGCAGCCGGTCCGCCAGGGCCCGGGCCGCTCCGCTCCCCGACTCGCCCGGCCGGGGCCCGGCGTCGAGGAGGTCGGCGAGGGCGAAGGCGTGCGCGAGCGCCAGCGACAGCCCCCGGCCGAAGATCGGGTCCGTGACACAGGCCGCGTCGCCCACCGGGAACAGGCCGGCCGGGCCGGAGCCCGGGGTGCCGTCCGGCAGTCCGCGCAGGATGTTCGGGGGATGGGCCATCGTGCGGACCGGGCCGAGGTGGGTGGCCACGCCAGGCTCCATCCAGGGCCCCAGATACGGCGAGATCCGCGCCGCCGCCGCGAAGCCGCGGCCGTGCCGCAGGCCCGCCGTCGGCCGGTCGCCGGTGGGCACGCCGAGCGAGACGGAGAAGATCCCGCCGTCCGCCGGATGCAGGACGGCCGCGTAGTGCGGCCAGATGCCGCCCGCCGCGTTGCCCCGGTTCAGGAAGCCGGGAAGCCCGGACACATCGGTGGGCGCGGGCCCGCGCAGCCGGAAGAAGCGGCTGAACACCCGGATCCCGCTCGGCTCGACGAGGTCGGGGGCGAGCGGGAACCCGGCCGCCGCGAGCCAGTTCCGGTGCGCGGCACGGCGGCCCGTCGCGTCCACGACGGTCTCGGCGGCGATCCGCTCCCCGTCGGCCGTCACCACCCCGGCCACCGCCCGTCCGCCGGGGGCGAGGACGAGCTCTTGGACCTTGACCCCGTACCGCAGGCGGACGTGGGGCAGGGCGCGCACGGCACGTTGCAACACGAGTTCGAGGGTGGTGCGGCGCACACCGAGCGCGCGCAGCTCCGGGTCCGCCGCCGCCCCGGCCGAGCGCACCAGCGTCGGCGGGGCCGCGGCGGCCAGCCGCAGCGGCAGCGCGCCCTCGGCCCGGACCTCGTCGAGGAGCCGGGGGGCCCGCCGGGCCAGCACCCGCACGCCGAGCGAGTTGAGGATGTGGGGCTGGCGGAGCTGGGGGACGAGCGGCTGCCGCCAGTCGTCGGCGGCCTTGCCGGGCGGCCCCTCGGGCGGCGGCGGGCCCGGCTCCAGGACGATCACCCGGTGGCCCCGCTCGCCCAGCGCGAGGGCGGCGGCGAGACCGGCGAACCCGCCTCCCGCGATGACGGCCGTGGTCATGACTGGCCGGCCCCGGTGGCGCGGCGGCCCGTCACGAAGAAGACCCGGCGCACATCCTTGATCTCCCGGTCCAAAACGGCATCGGGCCACCGTCCGAAGTCCGCCTCGGGCTCGCCCGGTTGTACGGCGCGGACGTCGAAGCCGTGCCCGGCGAAGAGCTGCTCCGGCTCGTCGTCGCCGTATACCCAGGGGCAGCCCCAGCCCTCGAACACATCGAGCAGACCGCGCATATGAGGAAGCGTCAGGGCGGCCGAGTTGACGATGTCGGCGGCGATCCGGCTGCCGGGCGCCATCAGGGCCGCCACCCGGTCCAGCATGCGGTGGGTGTCCGCTTCGGGTATGTAGTAGAGGAGCCCCTCAAGGAGCCAGGTGGAGGGCAGCGAGGGGTCGTACCCCGCCGCGATCAGACGCTGTTCCCAGTCTGCGGCGGTGAGGTCGACGGCGACCGTGCGGTGGTCCACCCGGGGACTCACCCCCTCCAGCCGCTCGGACTTGAAGGCGAGGACGGCGGGCCGGTCCACCTCGAAGTAGCGGATGTGCTCCGGCCACGGCAGACGGTACGCGCGCGAGTCCATGCCCGCGGGCGCGAGGACGATCTGGGTCATCTGCCCGTCGGCGGCGGCCCGTTGCAGATAGTCGTCGAAGAACCGGGTGCGGATCGCGTTGTAGTCGGGCGTGCTCGGCAGGCTGCGCGGCCGGTCCGCCGGGAAGGTGGCCGCGCGGACCTCGGCGAGCAGCTTCGGTCCGATGTCGCCGACCAGGCGCTCGGCGTACGGGTCGGAGTAGAGCCGGTCCTCGCGCAGGGTCTCGGCGGACCGGAGCGCTGCGGTGAGCAGGGCCGTACGTTCCACCGGGTTCAACGAGGTGGTGGTCATCGGGGGTTCTCCTGTTCGGGGGAGGGGTGGGGCAGGGCTGCCGAGTCGGTGGCGGGGCCGGCCGGGCCGAGCGGACCGAGCGGACCGAGCGGACCGAGCGGCCGGGCCAGGCGGAGTGGTCGGTACGCCCGGGGTCAGCCGGCCGGTCCGGTCAGCCGGCGCCAGAGCGCCTCGTCCTGCCGGAAGAGCCGGTCCTTCACCTGGGTCGGCCGGATGCCCGAGGCCACCGCGGTGTGCCAGTCCCGGTCGAACGCGCCGGGGTCGAGCAGTTGGGTGACGAGCGGTCCGAGACGACGCTCGGCGCGAGCCGACCGGTAGCCCGCGGACTCCCGCGTCAGGGCCTCGTCGAGCCGCGCGGAGAACCGGTCCAGTTCACCGGGCAGCCAGGCGGCGCGGGGAGCGATGGCGAAGCGGTAGCGGAGCGTCCCTTCCGGATCCTCCTCGACGCGGCAGGCCGCGTTGCGCAGCGCGAGACCGCCGGCGGTCAGCGCCGCTTCGAGGGCGCGGATCACCTGCGCGTCGCGCAGCCGCTCGCCGGCCGCGTCCGAGCGGGTGCCCCGGCCCGCGTAGGCGACCCGGGGGACCCCGCCGACCGAGTCGACCACCCGCACCACGTCGCCCACGGTGTACCGGTAGAAGCCGCCGACGTGGCTGAAGACGACGTGGTAGTCCGCTCCCGCCTCCAACTCCTCGGGCAACAGGGTGCGCACGTCCGGGGTCAGGTCCTCGTCGGCCGGGACGAATTCGTACACCGAAGCCGTCGGCACCAGACTGCCCGCCGAGCCGTGCCGGTCCAGGGCCACGGCGACCGGTCCCTCGGAGGCGGCGACCGGCGCCGGAAGGGCCTGTACACCCACCCCGAACTCCTCGCGCAGGCCCGGCAGATAGAGCCGCGCCATGCCGGTCGTCCAGGCGAACAGCGCCTCGATCCGGGGCCACACATGGGCCGGTCGGATGGTCCCGAAGTAGTCGGCGATCCTTTCCAGTTCGGCCGCCCGCGCCGGATCGGGCGAACCGAACCGCCGCCCGCCGACCGTACCGTCCCCGATCTCCTTGACGATCCGAGGCCACCAGAGGCCGAGCTGGTGCGGCACCGCCGCGACCATCGCCGGGTTGATGCCGACCAGCGCGCGCAGATCGCTCTGCACGGCCATGCGCAGCCGCAGATACATCTTCTCGGTGTGATCGCCGGGCGCCACCTCGACCGGCAGCGTCGCCCAGGGGGCGCCACTGCCCACCTCCGCCGCCAGCGGCTCGCCGAACCGGGTGCCGAAGTCGACCTGGCTCGCCCCCACATGGGGACTGCCGTCGGCGGTCAGCGGCGGCGCGGACAGCGGATCGTGCTTGAGGTTGAGTACGGCGTCGGGCCGCCGCAGCACCTCCGGCACCTGCTCGACCAGACCGGCCCACGCGGCGAAGTAGAAGGGCAGGAAGGTGGTCCGCATGAAGCGGGCCGTCACCGGGATCTTCTTGTGGTCCCCGGTGCTGCCACTGCTGGTGAAGTAGACGAGGGGCGCGTCGGCGGTGAGCAGGTTCGGCTCGCCCGCGGCCGTCCGCTCGATCAGTGGCCGGTGGGCCGCGTAGTCCTGGACGGGCACCGCGGACCGGAAGTCGGCGAGGGTGCGGATCCGTCCGAAGCCGTGCTCGCGGCCGAACACGGTGCCGGAGTTGAAGTCGAGCAGATCGGCGAGGACCCGGTCCTGGTGCCGGCGGAAGCCCGCGAGCGAGGCGGTCAGCCGGGCGTGCTCGGCCAGGACCCGGGCGCGGTAGCGCGCTCCGTGCCCGGGGTCGGCCCAGCCGCCGGGCGAGGGCGCGGACGTGGACGCGGGCTCAGCTGTGGGCGCCGACGCGGCCGTGGGGTCGGGCGCTGTCGCGGCCGATGCGGGGGTCATCGGGACACCGCCTGGAGGACGGCGGCCGCCGCCCGGTCGGGCGAGGAGGGCTGGTCGATCAAGGTCACCGGCACGTGACGCACCTCTTCGAGGAGTAGTTTCCGCAGGGTGTGGTGGTAGCTCTCGAAGGAGAACCACTCGGGCTCGTCGCCCGGGTACTCGAACGGGTTGAGCAGCCGTCCGCCGCGACTGCGCCGCCACGCCGTCGCGGGCGCGACGTCGAGGAAGACCACTCCGGCGGGCTGGGGGAAGGAACGCCACCAGGTGAACAGGGGGTGGTCGTCGCCCCCGAAGATCCGGCACTTGGCCAGGGTCTTGTAGTAGTAGGAGTCGACCAGGACCGGAACTCCCGGCGGCTGCGCGGCGATCAGGTCCCGCAGGTGCACCACGGCCGTCTGGAGCACGCTGGTCAGGAAGTCGCGCGAGTACGCCCCGGCGCCGAGCCCCGGCAGCACCTCGCGCACCACGCCGCGGCGCAACTCCGAGACGAACGCGTGCTCCGCGCCGGTGAACCGGCTGTCCGTGGACAACAGACGCCATTCGGGACGCAGTTCGGCGACCCGCTTCATGGCGGTGGACTTGCCCGCCCCGTCGGGGCCGAGCAGGACGTGGAACCTCGGCCCGGGTGCGCCCGTCATGACGCACCGTCCGGTGTCGCCGGCGGTTCTCCCGCGCCGGGGGAGGAGGCGGGAGTGGGACCGGACGGTCCGGGTACGGAGTGGGTCCCGAGGCCGTAGCGGCGCCGGCCGCCGGGGCGGCGCGCGGCCGGCTTCACCACGGTGCGGTGGAGGAGCCAGGCCAGGCCGAGCACCGAACCCGGGTGGCGGGTGTCGGAGCCGAGCCGCGGATCGCGCAGCGCCGCGAGGACGTCGGTCGGCCGGACGGCCGCCCGGAGGCGGTCGGCGCCCTGCGGGGTCATGCGGATGACGGGTCCGACCGGTGGCCGTGACCCCGCGGTGGGCGGCGGCGGCCCCGGGGGCCGGGAAGCTGCGGATAAGGGGGGAACAGGAGCTTCTGATTCGGTGGCTGACATCAGGATGGACCTCCGGACGTAGGGCCTGATCCCAAAGGCAGGCCCTAGCGGCACACACAGCCGTTCGCGATCTGCTGTGTCACGAACGGTTCGTGACGCTAACCGGGAGTCACCGGCCGGGGCGAGCGAAGTTGACGCCGCTTGGTCGACTTCGCCAACTTTCGACAATTCGTTTTCTTTACGCAGCGCAATCCGTTTCGAACGGTTCGCTGGGCGGTACGCGGAAGCCCGGGGGAGGCCGCAGGGGAGGCCGAGCGGAGGGAGAGCGGAGGAAAGGCTGAGCGCTTCCCCAAGTGCCCGACCCGGGCACCCTGTAGATGAGAGGTGAAGCCGCTGCGCGGATCCTTCACGAACTCACCACAACTTCGGACGGCTCGCACAGGGCTCCCCCTGGGGCATGTAGGAAACCGTGAGATGTGAGACCGTGCAGGGCGTGAGCGAGACACCGACGAACACCCTGCAATACCGTGTCGACGGGCGAGAGGACGCACCGGTCCTCGTCCTGGGGCCCTCCCTCGGCACCACCTGGCACATGTGGGACCGCCAGATCCCGGAACTCACCCGCGACTGGCGGGTCGTCCGGTTCGACCTGCCCGGCCACGGCGGCGCACCCGCCCAGCCCGCTAGCTCCGTCGCGGAACTCGGCGACCGGCTGCTCGCGACCCTCGACGAACTGGGCGTCCAGCGCTTCGGCTACGCCGGCTGCTCGCTCGGCGGCGCCATCGGCATCGACCTCGCGCTGCGCGCCCCGCACCGGGTCGCCTCCCTCGTGCTGGTCGCGGCCTCGCCCCGGTTCGGCAGCGCCGACGAGTTCCGCCAGCGCGCCGTGATGATCCGGGCCAACGGACTGGAGCCGATGGCCCGTACCGCGCCCGAGCAGTGGTTCACCCCGGCCTTCGCCGCCGGGCAGCCCGCCATCGTCGACTGGGCCGTGCAGATGGTCCGTACCACCGACCCCGGCTGTTACATCGCCGCCTGCGAGGCGCTCGCCGTCTTCGACGTCCGCGACGCCCTGGGCCGGATCGGGATCCCCGCCCTCGTCCTGGTCGGCTCCGAGGACGCGATCACCGGCCCCGCCGAGGCCCGCACCCTCGTCGCCGGCATACAGGACGCCCGTCTCGCCGTGGTCCCCGGCGCGTCCCATCTGGCCCCTGTCGAGCAGCCTTCCGCCGTCACCGAACTGCTCACCGGCCACTTCGCCCCGCTCGGCGGCCAGGACCCGTTCGGCGGCCCGGCCGCGGCGCCCGGCCCGCTCGCCGCCCAGGGCCCGCAGGACCCGCAGAACCCGCCGGTCCCGCAGGTGCCGCAGACGTCCGCACCCGTCGTACCGGTCGGCGAGATCGCCCCGGCGACCCTGGCCGAGGGCGACCCGGCGGCTCGTCCCGACGCCTACGAGCGCGGGCTCAAACTGCGCCGCGAGGTGCTCGGTGACGCCCATGTCGACGAGACCCTCGCCGACCCCTTCGCCGCCGACTTCCAGACCCTGGCGACCCGCTACGCCTGGGGCGAGGTGTGGAGCCGCGACGGGCTCGACCGCCGTACCCGCAGCGCCGTGACCCTCGCCGCGCTGATCGCCGGCGGACACCACGACTCCCTCGCCGACCACACCCGGGCCGCCCTGCGCAGCGGGCTGACGGCCGGTGAGCTGCGCGAGATCCTGCTCCAGACCGCCGTCTACTGCGGGCTGCCCGCCGCCGAGAGCGCGCTGCGTGTCGTCGGCCGGGTGATCGAGGAGGACACCACACCGCACGCGTAGGCTGCGGCCGTGAAACTGACGAAGAACACGCACGCCTGCGTCCGCCTGGAGAAGGACGGGCGGGCGCTCGTCATCGACCCGGGGATGTTCACCGAGGAGGACGCCGCGCTCGGCGCCGACGCCCTCCTCGTCACCCACGAGCACCCGGACCACTTCGACGAGGGGCGGCTGCGGGCGGCCCTGGAGGCCAACCCGGCCGCCGAGGTGTGGACGCTGCGCAGCGTCGCGGAGCAGCTCACGGCCGCCTTCCCCGGCCGGGTGCACACCGTCGGCCACGGCGACGCCTTCACGGTCGCCGGCTTCGACGTCCAGGTGCACGGCGAACTGCACGCCGTGATCCATCCGGACCTCCCCCGGGTCACGAATGTCGGCTTCCTCGTCGACGGCTCCGTTTTCCACCCCGGCGACGCGCTCACGGTGCCGGACCGGCCGGTGGAGACCCTGTTCCTGCCGGTCATGGCCCCGTGGAACAAGATCTCCGAGGTGATCGACTACGTCCGGGAGGTACGGCCCACGCGCGCGTACGACGTCCACGACGCGCTGCTGACGGACCTGGCCCGCCCGATCTACGACCACCAGATCGGCGCCCTCGGGGGCACCGACCACCAGCGCCTCGCCCCGGGCGAGTCGGCGCGGATCTGAGTCCTGGGTCCGGGGAGGGCGTACGCCAGAGGACACGGCCCGGGGACACGGTCCGGGGCCGCGAGGCACCGGACTGTCGGACCCCCGAAGTAGGGTGGCGGACATGCGCATCGCCACCTGGAACGTCAACTCGATCACCGCGCGGCTGCCCCGGCTGCTGGCCTGGCTGGAGAGCAGCGGCACCGACGTGCTGTGCGTCCAGGAGACCAAGTGCACCGCCGAGCAGTTCCCCGCCGAGGAGCTGCGGCAGCTGGGCTACGAGTCCGTGGTCAACGCCACCGGCCGGTGGAACGGGGTCGCCCTGGTCTCCCGGGTCGGCCTCGCGGACGTGGTCACCGGTCTGCCCGGCGGTCCCGACTACGGCGGCGTGCAGGAGCCCCGGGCCATCTCCGCGACCTGCGGTCCGGTCCGCTTGTGGTCGGTGTACGTGCCGAACGGCCGCGAGGTGGCCCACGAGCACTACGCGTACAAGCTGCGGTGGCTCCAGGCTCTGAAGGACGCCGTCGCGGACGACGCGGCCGGGGAGCGCCCCTTCGCGGTGCTCGGGGACTACAACATCGCGCCGGCCGACGACGACGTCTGGGATCTCGCCGCCTTCGACGGTGCCACCCATGTCACGGAGCCCGAGCGGGCCGCGCTCGCCGCGCTGCGCGAGACCGGTCTGGGCGACGTGGTGCCGCGCCCGCTGAAGTACGACCACCCGTACACGTACTGGGACTACCGCCAGCTGTGCTTCCCGAAGAACAAGGGCATGCGCATCGACCTGGTCTACGGCAACAAGCCGTTCGCGGACGCCGTCAAGGACAGCTACGTCGACCGCGAGGAGCGCAAGGGCAAGGGCGCCTCGGACCACGCCCCGGTGGTCGTCGACCTCGACATGTGACGGGTCCGGCCGCGACCGGGCGCGGCCGGTCGGTTCCGCGGCGCTCGCACGGGGCTCGCACGGGGCTGATGGGCGGTGGGCGGCGTACCCACCCGGCGCCCGGCCTCGGCGCCCTGGCGCCTGCCACCCGGCCCCGGGGTCGCGTGCCAGGAGCTCGCGCGCGCCGGGTGGTGCCCGGCCGGAGGCGGTGGGACGCTGCGCGGATGAACATCCCCTTCCTGGACAAGTGGCGCGCCCGTCACCAGGCCGAACGGTCCCCGCTCGGCACGTTCTTCGACCGGGATCCGAAGGGGGCGGCCGAGCTGCTGGCCGAGTGCGAGCTGCTGCGCGCCCGCGCGGAGACGGCCGGGGTACGGCTCGACGACACGCCCCGCTCGCTGGGCGCGCTCGACCAGCTTCCGCCGCGCTGGCGCGACGACCCCGAGGAGCTGCCCTGGATCGGCAACGACGCGGGCCTCTACCTCGGCACCGTCCTCGTCCGCACCGTCCCCGGCGCGGCCTGGCGGTTGCGCCCGGACGGCCAGCCGGTGGTCCGGCTCGCCTCGGGCCGGGAGTGCGACGTGGTCGCGGCCGGGCTCGACTGGGCCACGACCGGAACCCCGGAGCTGTTCCAGGTGTACGCCGAGGCCGCCGAGCGCTGAGGAGCCGGCGCCCGGCCCGGGGCGCCCCGGCTCACCCCGCCCCGGCTCCGACCCGCGTACCGGACGGCCGCACCCGCCCCGCGGCCCCGTCGCGCCCGGAACCCCGCCGAGGGCGCAGCCCCGAGCCGGCCCCGCCCCGCCCCACGCCTGCCTCGGCTCCGCCCTGATGCGGCCCGGCCGGGCCCCGGCAGTAAGCCTCAGCACCCTTTTGGGTAAATACGGCTTATGGACCTTTCGTGCGTGTCGCCTGTGAAGTCCTATTTCGTCCCGGATAGCTTGCGCTGACTCGAGAGCAGCTGGAACTCACAGGGGCAGGGCACCACATGGCCGTCGTCGATCCGCTGATCGAACTGCGGGGCGTCAACAAACACTTCGGTACGTTGCACGTTCTGCAGGACATCAATCTCACCGTCGGCCGGGGCGAGGTGGTCGTCGTCATCGGCCCCTCGGGTTCCGGCAAATCGACGCTCTGCCGGGCGATGAACCGCCTGGAGTCCGTGGAATCGGGCGAGATCCTCATCGACGGTGAGCCGCTCCCCGAGGAAGGCAGGGAACTCGCCCGGCTGCGCGCCGAGGTCGGCATGGTCTTCCAGTCGTTCAACCTCTTCGCGCACAAGACCGTCCTCGCCAATGTCTCCCTCGCGCAGACCAAGGTCCGGGGGCGCAAGAAGGACGAGGCCGACCGGCGCTCCCGGGAGCTTCTCGAACGGGTCGGGCTCGCCGCCCACGCCGAGAAGTACCCGGCCCAGCTGTCCGGCGGCCAGCAGCAGCGCGTGGCCATCGCCCGCGCCCTCGCGATGGACCCCAAGGCACTCCTCTTCGACGAGCCGACCTCCGCTCTCGACCCCGAGATGATCAACGAGGTCCTGGAGGTCATGCGGCAGCTCGCCCGCGACGGCATGACCATGGTCGTCGTCACGCACGAGATGGGCTTCGCCCGTTCCGCCGCCAACCGGGTCGTCTTCATGGCCGACGGCCGGATCATCGAGGACCGCACGCCCGAGGAGTTCTTCACCGCGCCCAACAGCGAGCGGGCCCGGGACTTCCTCTCCAAGATCCTCAAGCACTGACCGGAGCGGGAGCCATGCTGCGTACGACACGAACCCTGGCCGCGCTCGCCCTCCTGCTGGCCGCGGCGCTCGCCGCCGGCGGCTGCGGCCGGGAGGGCAGCCCGCCCGTCAAGGGCCCCGCGCCCGGCCAGCTGCCCGTCTACCACGTGCAGACGAACTTCAGCCTGCCCGACTCGCCGACCTGGAACCGGGCCAAGCGCCGCGGACACCTGATCGTCGGCGCCAAGGAGGACCAGCCCTACCTGGGCGAGAAGGACCCGGCGACGGGGGTCTACTCCGGCTTCGACATCGAGATCGCCCGGATGATGTCCGCCTCCCTCGGCTTCGACCCGGCCGGCATCGACTTCCGCACCATCGCCTCCGCCAACCGGGAGACGGCCCTGCAGAACGGTCAGATCGACTACTACGTCGGCACCTACACGATCAACGCCAACCGCAAGAAGCTCGTCGGCTTCGCCGGGCCCTACTTCATGGCCGGCCAGTCACTGCTCGTACGCACCGACGAGAACGACATCCACGGGCCCGAGGGCCTCGCCGGCCGCCGCGTCTGCTCGGCCACCGGGTCCACCCCGTACCAGCGGATCAAGGCCGACTATCCGAAGGCCCAACTCGTGGGCTACGACACCTACTCCATCTGTGTCGACAACCTGCTGACCTACCAGGTCGCCGTCGTCACCACCGACGACGCCATCCTCATGGGCTTCGCCGCCAAGGCGCCCGACGAGCTCAAGCTCGTCGGCAAGCCGTTCTCCAAGGAGCCGTACGGCATCGGCGTCCCGCGCCCGGACAACGCGCTGCGGTTCGCCCTCGACGACGCCATCGTCGCCCACCAGAAGAACGGCGACTGGAAGAAGGCGTTCGAGGCGACCCTGGGGCTGTCCGGGGTGCCCGCACCGACGCCGCCGCCCGTCGACCGCTACCCGGCGACCTGAGGAAGGAGCACCCCCTCCCATGGACGTCCTGACCAACAACTTCTCGACCTTCGCCGAAGGCTTCCTCGGAACGGTCGAACTCACCGTCTACGCCGGTCTGCTGGCCCTGGTCCTCGGCTTCCTCATGGCGGGATTCCGGGTCGCCCCGGTCGGCGCCCTGCGGACCTGCGGCACCGTCTGGGTCAACGTGCTGCGCAATACCCCGCTCACCCTGCTCTTCTTCGCGGTGGTGCTCGGCCTGCCCCGCTTCGGAGTCGTGCTGCCCTTCACCCTGTTCGCGGTCCTCGCGCTCGGCTGCTACACCTCCGCGTTCATCTGCGAGGCGCTGCGCTCCGGCATCAACACCGTGCCGCTCGGCCAGGGCGAGGCCGCCCGCAGCCTCGGCATGACCTTCACCCAGACCCTCGGCACCGTCGTGCTGCCGCAGGCGTTTCGCAGCGTCATCCCGCCGATCGGATCCAACCTGATCGCCCTCGCCAAGAACTCCGCCATCGCCGGGGCGTTCAGCGTCACCGAACTCCTCGGCACCTACAAGACCCTGAGCGAGCTGGGCTACAACATCGTCTGGACCTTCGTCTGGATCGCCGTCGGCTACCTCATCATCACCCTCGCCATCAGCGCGCTCTTCCACTTCCTGGAGAAGCGCTATGGAGTCGCCCGATGACCACCGCCTCCTCCGCGCTCTACGACATCCCGGGGCCGCGCACCCGTCGCAGGCACCGCGCCATCGGGGTGGTCGCGACTGTCGTGATCCTCGCCCTGATCGGCTGGATCATCTATCTGCTGTTCGACACCGGACAGTTCACCACCACCAAGTGGACTCCCTTCATCTACAAGGGAATTCAGGAACTGTTGCTGCGGGGGCTCGGGAACACGCTGAAGGCGTTCGCGTACGCCTCGGTGCTCTCGCTCCTGCTCGGCGGCATCCTCGGCGTCGGGCGGCTGTCCGAGCACCGGGCCTTTCGGTGGATCAGCACCCTGTTCGTCGAGTTCTTCCGGGCCATGCCCGTCCTTGTGATGATCTTCTTCATCTTCGTGGCGCTCAAGGTCCAGCCGCTGCCCGCCCTCGTCGCCGGACTGACCCTCTACAACGGGTCCGTGCTCGCCGAGGTGTTCCGCACCGGCATCGGCGCGGTGGCCCGCGGCCAGGGAGAGGCGGCGTACGCGCTCGGCATGCGCAAGACGCAGGTGATGACCCATGTCCTGGCGCCACAGGCGATCCGGGCCATGATGCCCGCCATCATCAGCCAGCTGGTGGTGGCGCTCAAGGACACCTCGCTCGGCTTCCTCATCACCTACGAGGAGTTCCTGCACGCGGGCAAGCTGATCGCCTCCAACCTCGACTACGACCTGCCGTTCATTCCCGTCGTGATGGTGATCGCGCCGATCTACATCGGCATGTGCATGCTGCTGTCCTGGCTCGCCACCTGGGTGGCCAAGCGGGAACGCCGCAGCCCCCGGACCCGGGACGCCGACATCGCCCCCGCGGCCCCGCCCCTGCTGATCGAACAGCGCGACTAGCCCGACCGGCCGACCGGCCCGACCCGTGCGACCGGCCCGCCCGGTCGCACCGGTGCGGCCGGCTCGGCAGGCGCGTCCCGGCACGCGAATCCGGTACGCGATTCCTCCGGGAGTCCGTACGGCCGCGCGAAGCCCCGCACGGGCCCTGCCCGCCCGGCAGCAGCCGATGACCACTCCGCCCCCGGCGGTCCGATACCAGCCGGTCGGCCGCCAGGGAGGAGAAGGTCAGCTGCGCGCCGGTCGGGTTGTGCCCGCCTCACGGCGGGTCGGCGGGTGGCCAGCCACTCGCCGGCCCGCCGTGAGGCCCGACCCGCCGTGAGGCCCGGCCCGCCGTGAGGCCCGGCCCGCCGTGAGGCCCGACCCGCCGTGAGGCCCGACCCGCCGTGAGGCCCGTCCGCCGTGAGGCGGCCCGTCCGTCCGGGGCGGGAAACCCGGTTGTGCGGCCGGTGGTGAGCGGCCTAGAACGGGGCGACCGCCCACGACGAATCGCGGGGTGCTCCGCTCTGGTCGGCTCGCCCGGTTCGGTGGGGCGCCTCGGGGAAGACCACGAATGACGATCGCGCTCTCGCTGCCCCTCGGTACCGAACGGCTCCAGCTGCGCCGCTTCACCCCGGACGACTTCGACGACCTGTACGCCTATCAGTCTCTCCCCGATGGCGCCCGCTTCCTCTACCGGCCACCGCTCACCCCCGAGCAGTGCGTGAGCGGCCTGGCGCGGCGCGTGGCCGGATCGGCGTGGACCGAGGACGGCGACGACCTCGTGTTCGCCGTCTGTCCGTCCGGCGGGACGAAGGTCGTCGGGGAGATCGTCCTGAAGCTCGCGAGCGCTCGGTCGCGCCAGGTGGAGATCGGCTGGATGGTCCACCCGGAATACGGCGGCCGGGGGTACGCCACCGAGGCGGCCCGTACGGTCGCCGGCCTGGCCTTCGCCGAGCTGGGCGCCCACCGGCTCTTCGCCCGCCTCGACGCGCTCAACACCGCTTCGGTCCGGGTGTGCGAGCGCCTCGGCATGCGCCGGGAGGCGCACCTGGTCGAGAACGACCTGGACGGCGAGCGCTGGGGGAGCGAGTACGTGTACGCGATGCTCGCCCGCGAGTGGAAGCCGCAGGCGTAGGCATCCTTCGACGCCCGGTCGGTGCGATGGCGGGTCGGTACGGCTGAGGGCCCGTGCGACGCCGGGTCGGTACGGCTGCGGGGCGGTGCGACGCCCGGTCAGTGCGGCGGCGGCGCCGGGTGCAGGGCGCTATGGGCCGAGCAGCCGCCCTCGCCGTACATCCGCTGGATACGGGCCGGCACCCACACCTCGGTGGTGCCGGGGGCGACCCGGGCGAGCACGCACTCCTGCGGGTCGTAGTGGTTGCCGTCGACCGACAAGTCGACGCCGACCTGGCCGTTCTCCTCCGCCACTTCGGTGTGGACCGCCGGATCCAGGTGCAAGGTGGCGAGCGCGCGGCGCACCTCGGCCTCGTCGGCCCGGCCGTCCTTCGGCACGCGGGGGAGCGCGGCCTCGAGCTCCTGGTCATCCGGCAGCCGGGGCGGCGCGGGGGGCGGGGCGAAGGCCAGGGGAGGACCGTCCGGGCAGTCGACGCCGCGCGGAACCTCGCCCCACTCCGTCTTCGGCGACACTCGCACCGCGAAACAGCGCCGCAGGGTCACCTGCTCGGGCTGGCTCCACTCGTCGTTCGCGGTGCCGGAGGTACGCAGGATCACCTCGACGCCGTCCGTGTCCCGCGTCGAGGTGCCCGACACCCGGAGGACCTCCACCCCGTCCATGCCGGAAGCGGAGCGTCCGACCTCCTCCGCCGTGCGCGGACGCGGGCCGTAGAGCTCCTTGCCCGCCGCCACGGCCACGTCCCGCGCCGCGTCCGCCGCCTTGTCCTCGGCGGACGGGAACACGGCCCCGCAGCCGACGGTGAGCAGCAAGAGCGGCGCGCACACGAGGAGTCGGCGCATGGTCCATCCTTCCGAAACCGGGCAGGCGGGCGGGCGCTCGCCTGCCCCAACCGGGGTGGTGATCTTACTCAGCCGCTGCCGACGGGCACCCGGGGCACCTGGTGAGGCCGCCGGGTGGCCGCCTTGATCCCGATCCTCATCGGGGGGTCATGGGCGGGTCAAGATCGACGGGTTACGCACGGGTAGTGATTGCCTCGGGGGAGTCCGGGTACCAGCCTGTCTTCCGTGGAGCACACCGCCGACCGGCATCGCAGCACCGAACCCAGCCGCATTCCCACCGCCCCGGACACCCCCGGATTCCCCGGGGTTCCCGATGTCTTCGACCCTCGGATCTACGCCGGGGGAATCCCGCACGACCGCTTCCGCGCCCTGCGCGACCACTACCCGGTCGCCCGGCAGAGCGAGCGCGAGGTCCTCGGCTGGCCCGCCGGGCCGGGCTTCTGGGCCGTGACCCGGCACGCCGACGTCGTCCGGGTCCTGAAGGACGCGGCCGACTTCTCCTCATACCTCGGCGCGACCCAGATCCGTGACCCCGATCCGGCCGATCTGCCGTTCATCCGCCGGATGATGCTCAACCAGGACCCGCCGCACCACGGCCGGCTCCGCAGACTCGTCAGCCGCGCCTTCACCCCCGCGCGGATCGACCGCTTCGCCGTGACCGCACGGCAGCGCGCCCGTGAACTGCTGCTCCAGGCACGGGAATCGGGAGGGGAGCAAGGCCGCGAGTTCGATGTCGTCCGCGCCGTCACCGACGACTACGCGCTGCTCAACCTCACCGATCTGCTCGGCGTGCCCGCGAGCGACCGGGGCCTGCTCCTCGCCTGGACCGAGCGGGTCATCGCCTACCAGGACCCGGACGAGCCGCCCGTGCTCGACGCCGAAGGCCGGCCGGTGAACCCGAGATCGCCCGCCATGCTCGCCGAGATGTTCGACTACGCGCGCGAACTCGCCGCCCACAAGCGGGCCCACCCCGCCGACGACATCATCAGCGCCCTCGCCGCCTCCGAACTGCGCGACGCCGAACTGGAGATGTTCTTCTTCCTGCTCACCGTCGCCGGAAACGACACCGTGCGCAGCGCCGCCCCCGGCGGACTGCTCGCCCTCGCCGGGCACCCCGCCGAGGCCCGTGCCTGGTGGGGCGGGGAGATCGAACCGAACCCGGCCGTCGACGAACTGCTGCGCTTCCACCCGCCCGTGCTGTCCTTCCGGCGGACCGCGACCCGGGACACCGAGCTGTCCGGGGTGCCGATCTCCGCCGGGGACAAGGTCGTCGTCTTCCACGCCTCCGCCAACTATGACGAGCGGGCCTTCCACGACCCCCACCGGCTCGACCTCACCCGCACGCCCAATCCGCACGTCTCCTTCGGTGACGGCCCGCATGTGTGCCTTGGCGCACACTTCGCACGGCTCCAACTCGGGGTGCTGCACGAGGAGATGAGGCGGTCATGGAGCGGCCTGGAGCTCGCCGGACCGCCCCGGCGTCTGGTGTCCAACTTCATCAACGGTGTGAAGTCCCTGCCGGTGCGGGTGGCGTGGCGGGAGTGACGGCGTGCCGCGGGGGCGGGGCCGGTGGGGCGTGAGCACTGCCGGGCCGTTCGTGGGGTGGCGAGTTCGATGGCGCCGGGCCCGTGCTTCTCGGCATACCGGTGGCCCGGTGGCTGGGCATGCGGCAGCGGTGGGGATGCACTGCGTACGCTCTCGGAGTTCTCACCCCGGTCCGTATCTCCCACGCGAAGGAACGACCCCATGGCTTCCGCAGTCCTCTCGCCGCACACCGTGCTCCTCGACTTCGACGGCGTCCTCAGCATGAACGCCTCCGGGCTGTTGCTGCGGGCCCTGCACGAAGGGATCAACCGCCACACGGAACTCCCGGTGGAGGCGACCGCCCTGCAGTTCAAGGCCATCAGTGCCTTTCCCCAGCACGACAGTCTGCGGGCGCTGTTCAGGGGGATCGGCATCGAGCGGCATCTCGACGAGGAGATCGGGATACTGAGATCCAGCCTCACGGTCGACGGCGTCGAAATGGCGCTGAGCGAGGGCGTGGAGGAGTTCTGCGCCGGGCAACGGGCGCGGGGGGTGCGGCTGCGCGTCTTCTCGACGATGGACGCGCGGACCGCGCGCCGAAGCCTTCTGGACGGACTGTTCGATCCCCGGGACTACGTCCCCCTCGGGCACACCTCCAAGGCCGCCCCGGGCACCTACACGGCCCTGCTGGCCACCGAGAACGAGAGCCGGCCGCACCGGTGGACGCTCGTGGACGACTCGCCGCTGGCGCTGCGCGCCGCCAAGATCGCCGGCCTGCGGACGGTCCTGATGCGCGGTGACGTCTTCACCGACGACGACGTACGTCCATTCACCTCGTACATCGACGAAGAGGTCTCGTCATTCGGCGAGTTGGGTGCCCTTCTGGGGACGGGGGAGGTGCCGGGCGACCTCGTTCCGGCGGTGGGCGCCTGACCGCCGGCCCGCGCTCGCCGCGGCCCCCGTCCACGGCCTGGCGGCGTCACGTTCCCGCAGGCGCGGTCGACGTCCCGGACGCGGCGGGGGAGCCGGGCGCGGGAGGCGTGAGCGCCTGCCGGGTCACGTCCGCGACCAACTCGACCACATCGGGCCCGTACGCCTGCGAGTTGACCACCTTCAGCAGCAGCACGAAGCTGCCGTCGCGGTGTCGGCGGGTCAACCGCTCGTGGTGCCGGGCCAGATAGCGCGTGGCGGCCTGATTGTCGATGGCCCGCTGCCCGCAGAAGAGGAAGACCGGTCGTGCGCCCTCTCCGGCCCGGAGCCGGGCCAGCAGCACGTACTCGGTGACGCCCCGCTCCATCCGGTAGAGATCCGTTCCGATGTGTATCTCGCCCCGCCTGTCCGCGGGTTCGGCGGACGTACGCATCGTCAGGCCCGGCATCAGTGAGCCGAGATGCGCGGCCATCCGGCGGTTGGAGCCGGGACCGCCGACGCAGAACTCCGTGCGGTCCCCGAAGCCCATCTGGGCCAGATCGTGCTGCACGATCCGCGCGTGCGCCCCGCATTCCTTGACGAGCGCGGCGAGTTCGAGCAGCGCCGACACGTCGTACCGGTGCACCGCCCCCTCGCTGCCCGCCTCCCGGTTGACCACGAGAAGGCACTCGGAATGGCTCGGGAGCCCGAAGAAGGCCTGTTTGCGGCCCAGTCGGCGGCGCTGGAGAAACATCCGGGCGAGCCAGCCGATCGAGCCACTGACGCCAGTGGCCAGAACCCCGAGCACGACATTGCGCAGGTCTTCGTTCATGGGCGGCATGCTAGGGGCTGTCAGGCCGGCCTTGGTCAGGGGCGTGACCCATCGGACAACCCTCGGTCCGTGTCACACGGGTGCGGCCAGGCGGGTGACACACGAGACCGGGCGGCGGCGGTCCTGACGGCGGGCCGGAACGGAAGTACGCTGCGCGGACGGTCGTCGACTGGAGGTACACACGATGTCCCGGAAGCGCCGATCCACCGCCCGTTCCGTATCACTCCTCGCCGTCGCCGCGACGGTCCTCTCCGTGGCGGCAGCCGCCCCGTCCGCCCTGGTCGCACCGGCCACGGCGGCGCCCCCGTCCGCCCCGGCGCCCGCCGGCCCACCCGCCAAGGTCCCCGTCGCCACCGGCTGGGGCGGAGCCGTCGCCAGCGTCGACGCGGACGCCTCCGCCGCCGGCGTCGAGGTGCTGCGCAAAGGCGGCAACGCCGTCGACGCCGCCGTCGCCGTGGCCGCCGCCCTCGGTGTGACCGAGCCGTACTCGGCCGGTATCGGAGGCGGTGGCTACTTCGTCTACTACGACGCCAAGTCCCGTACAGTGCACACCATCGACGGCCGCGAGACCGCACCCGCCTCCGCCGACGCGAACCTCTTCGTGGAGAACGGCAAGGCCATCCCCTTCGATGAGGGCATGACCAGCGGGCGCAGCGTCGGCACCCCCGGCACCCCGGCCACCTGGCGGACAGCGCTGGACAGTTGGGGCAGCAAGCCGCTGCGCAAGCTCCTCGAACCGGCCGAGCGGCTCGCCCGCGACGGCTTCACCGTCGACGACACCTTCCGCTCCCAGACCGCCGGCAACGAGGGACGCTTCCGTGACTTCCCGGCCACCGCCGAACTCTTCCTGCCCGGCGGGAAGTTGCCGGTCGTGGGCAGCACCTTCAAGAACCCCGACCTGGCCCGTACGTACGACAAGCTCGGCCGCGAAGGCGTCGGCGCGCTCTACAAGGGCCCGCTCGCCCGCGACATCGTGAACACCGTCCAGCACCCGCCCGTCCGCCCCGGCGCCACCCGGGTCGTCCGCTCCGGCGACCTGACCGAGAAGGACCTCGCCGGATACGGGACGATCCGCCGGAAGCCCACCAAGGTCTCCTATCGGGGCCTCGACGTCTACGGCATGGCCCCGTCCTCCTCCGGCGGCACCAGCGTCGGCGAAGCCCTCAACATCCTTGGGACGACCGACCTTTCACGCGCCTCCGACGTCCGGTACCTGCACCGCTTCATCGAGGCCAGCCGGATCGCCTTCGCCGACCGGGGCCGCTGGGTCGGCGACCCGGCCTTCGAGGACGTACCCGTCCAGGGCCTGCTGTCGCGGCGGTTCGCCGACGCGCGCGCCTGTCTGATCCGTGACGACGCCGTGCTCACCAGCCCGCTCGCTCCCGGCGACCCGCGCCACCCGGCCCCCTGCGCCACCGGCGGGAAGGCCGCGCCCACCACGTACGAGGGCGAGAACACCACCCACCTCACGGTCGCCGACAAGTGGGGCGACATCGTCTCCTACACCCTCACCATCGAGTCCACCGGCGGCAGCGCCCTCACCGTCCCCGGGCGCGGCTTCCTGCTCAACAACGAGCTGACCGACTTCTCCTTCACCCCGGCCGACCCCGCCGTCCACGACCCCAACCTGCCCGGCCCCGGCAAGCGCCCGCGCTCCTCGATCTCCCCGACGATCGTGCTCGACAAGAGCGGACGGCCGGTGCTCGCGCTCGGCTCCCCGGGCGGCGCCACCATCATCACCACCGTCCTGCAGACCCTCACCGGCGTTCTCGACCGGGGGCTTCCCCTCGTCGACGCCATCGCCGCACCGCGTGCCAGCCAGCGCAACCAGACCACCACGGAACTCGAACCGGCCCTGTGGAACAGCCCGTTGCGCGCCGAACTCGAAGCGCTCGGGCACGGCTTCCGGCAGAACCCGGAGATCGGCGCCGCGACCGGCGTCCAGCGGCTGCCCGACGGACGCTGGCTGGCCGCGGCCGAGACGGTGCGGCGGGGCGGCGGCTCGGCGATGGTCGTCCACCCGGCGCCCTGACGGGAGCCCCGCGAGGTGCCCCGAAGGGCGATCGGAAGAGCGACGCGAAGAGCGACCCGAAGAGCGACCCCAAGCGATCCGAACGGCGATCCGAAGCGATCCGAACGGCGCGATCAGAGTGCGGTGAGGACGCGCGGGCCGTCGTCCGTGATCGCCACGGTGTGCTCGACATGCGCCGCGCGCGAACCGTCGATCGTCCGGATGGTCCAGCCGTCGCGCCCCGTGTAGTGGTGGTCGTGGCCGCCGCCGGTCAGCATCGGCTCGATCGCGATCACCATCCCGTGCCGCAGCGGCACGCCCCGGCCCGGACGTCCCTCGTTGGGGACGTCCGGGCCCTCGTGCATCGTGCGGCCGACCCCGTGGCCGCCGAGCCCGTCCGGCAGGCCGTAACCGGCCCGCCGGCAGACCCGGCCGACCGCGTGCCCGATGTCGCCGATCCGGTTGCCGACCACGGCCGCCGCGATACCGGCCTCCAGCGCCTCGTACGCCGTGTCGATCAGCCGGGTGTCCTCGGTCCGGGCCTGGCCGACGGTGAAGCTCACCGCCGCGTCCCCGACCCAGCCGTCCAGCGACGCGCCGCAGTCCACGCTCAGCAGATCGCCGTCGGCGAGCCGGGCGTCGTCCGGTACGCCGTGCACGATCGCGTCGTTCACCGACAGGCAGGCCGCGGCGGGGTAGGGCACCGGTGCCCAGGCCGGCCGGTAGTTCAAGAACGGCGAGGTCGCCCCCGCCTCGGTCAGTATCCGCCGTACCACGCCGTCGAGTTCGATGAGCGGAACGCCGGGCGCCGCCTCGGCCCGTACGGCCTCCAGGACGCGGGCGACCACCCGGCCGGCCTCGCGCATCGCCTTCAGATTCGCGTCGGTCTTGATCTCCATCATGCCAATTACTATACCGGTATTAGAATGGGTGGCATGGTGCGTACCCCCCTGACCCCCGAAGAGCGCGAACGCGGCGAGCGGCTCGGCCTGCTGCTGCGCGTGGCACGCGGCCGTCGCTCGATGGCCGAGATCGCCGCCGCGGCGGGACTCTCCGCCGAGACCCTCCGCAAGATCGAGACCGGCCGGGCCCCGACCCCGGCCTTCTTCACCGTCGCGGCTCTCGCCGGCGTCCTCGATCTGTCCTTGGACGTGCTGGTGGAGCACTGCGTCCTCCCGGCGGAGGGCGCGGAGGGACCGGAGGCCGCCGCGGCCTGACGGCGGCGGGGAGGCGGGGCGGCCGGGCGGTGACGGCCGGGCAGCCATCTCGGGCCACCCGCCGCCTGGGCCCACCCGCCACCCGCCAACCGGGCCAGGCTTCCGGTCGGTCCGGCATGGCGCCGGTCCGACGGTACGGCGTGCCCGGATGCTGGGAGCCGGACCAGGCAGGAGGCACCGTGGACGACCGCCGCAGTCAGCGACCCCCGGCACCGGCATCCGCCCCCGCGAGCACCCAGGCAGTGGCCGGTCAGCCCGGAGTCATCGGGATCGCCCTCGCCGCCGTGCTCTCGGCCTCGCTCGCGCAGGGATCCTGGCAGTGGTTCGCCCTGTACATCGGGGTGACACTGCTCGCGATCGTCGTCGCCTTCTTCCGGCTGCCGGTCTGGGCGCCCGGCCTGCGCTCCGGGTACGTCGTGAACCTGGTGGCGTTCTCGCTGGTCGTCGGCCTGTGCGTGGCGCTCGCCCTCGCGCCCATGATGCAGCGCTGGGCCTGGCTGTTCCCGATGCCCGGCACCCGTGACCGGTGCGAGGCGGTCGGCGCCTACGCACGGCTGGAGGCCGAGGCGGCGCTGGGGAGCCTGGCGCACGGCGCCGGTGGTGCCCTGGCCTACGCCCAGGAGACCCAGGCGCATGCGGCCGTCGCGGACTGTCTGTCCGCCACGACGACCTTGTGGCTGCCGGTGTACGCGGCCGGGGCCGCCCTCCTGGTGGGACTGACCCTGTGGGCCCTGGGGTGGGCCCGGTCCCGTAGCCGAGGGGCCGCGAACCCTCGTCCGAGCTGAGGCCCGTCCGCTCTGAGGCGGGCTCGCTCCGAAGCCGGCGTCCACTCCGAAGCCGCCCCGGCAGCACCGGCACCGGCACCGCCCCGGCCTCAGTCCCGGGACGCCACCGCCAGCTGCACCCGGTGGTGACGCGCCCCGACGGCCTCGTCCACGATCGCGCGGGCCAGATCGGCGTGGGCGATGCGCCCCGCGCCGTCGAGAACCGTGCCCACCGCCGACCAGTAGCCGCCCGTCACCGGCGCCCCGGGGTTCAGATCCATCGGCGGCACCACCATCAGCCAGTCCAGCTCCGGTCCGGCCTCGGCCGCCAGCAGCTCGAACTCCGCCACGTGCCCCTGCGAGAACGCCCGGTACTCCTCAGGGAATTCGGGCACGTCCATCACCCGTACCCCCGGCGCGGTCTCCAGCGTGGTGGCGATGCCCACGACCACCAGCCGGCCGACCCCGCCCTTCGGCAGGCCCGCGACCAGCGCCCGCGCCGCCGCCGTGTAGTGACCGACCGAGGAGACGTCGAGCCGGACGGTCGCGTTCACCGCCGCCGTGTGACCGGGGGCGAGGGCGGCCACCGCGTCGGGATCGGTCACGTCGCCCTGGACCAGCCGGACCGAATTCCCTTGCAGATCCCGGTACTTCGCCGGGTCGCGGACCACCGCCGTCACCCCGAGGCCGCGGGCCGTCGCCTCCGCGACCACGGCCCGCCCGACCCGTCCGCCGGCGCCGAAGACAAGAAGGGAACCAGCCGTGTCGTTCTTCGTGTTCGTCGTCATGCCGGGACAGTAGGACGGAGGGGCACGGTTACTTCAACGATACCGAGCCAGGCCCTACGCTCGAAGGCGTGACCGAGTCCGACATCCGCGGTGCGAGCCCGCTGCCGAGCGATCTGTTCCACGACCCCGCCTGCTCCGGGGTCGCCCGTCCGGTCGTGATCGGGGGCAAGTGGACCGCCGTCGTGCTGCGTTGCCTCGAGGACGGCCGGTCGCGCCGCTTCACCGAGCTGCGCGTCCCGCTGCACTGGATCACCCCGAAGGTCCTCACGGAGACCCTGCGCGCCATGGAGCGTGACGGATTCGTCTCCCGGACCGTCCACGACGAGCACCCGCCCCGGGTCGAGTACGCACTCACCGGGCTCGGCCGCTCCCTGCTCGACCCCCTCGACGCCGCCTGCTCCTGGGCCCGCGCGCACGGGAACGCGATCACCGAGGCGCGCGACAGCTACGACACGGCGGCCGACGCCCACTAGCGGTGCCCGGCGGATCACGGCAGCCGGGTCCGTGACGCCCGGCACGGCGCCTGGCCGCGCTGCCGAATTGTCTGAATGGCTCCGCTATGAAGACACTCCGGCGCCTTGCCGTCCGCCGTGGCGGCGGTCTGGCTTCGGCTTCGTCGGCGAACCGTCGGACGATGCCTGAGCGAACTCGAAATCGAAGATCGAACACCCATTGCCGAGAGGACTCCCATCTGGTTTTCTTGGTGGCTACCTGGCCTCCCGTCGGGGAGTGTTTCAGTAACTCACTGTCAAGAAGAAAGGATTCTTCATGTCCACGCTTCTTCTGGAGATGACCCCGCGCGTTGCCGGTTCCACCGAGGTGGAGCCGGCCGTCGAGTTCGAGAGCCGCTGGGAGAGCGACTCGGCCGACTGCCCGGTGACGACCAACCTGAGCTACTCCTACACCTGCTGATTCTCCAGGTCGGCGCGGCATAGGCGGACCGCGGTCCACTCGGATCCGGAGAGGCGGGAATGGAAAAGTCAGGTTCTTCGGACTGGGTGAATCGGGTCGTCAGGAAGTATGTGGGCGCCGACTGTTCGGTGACACAGGGCTCCGTCTGGCTGGCCGTCCGGCCAGACGGAGTGGTGTTGCCGGAACACGGATGGAAGCTGCACGTGTCCTCGCGCGCGGCCGATTTTCCCGAGCTGGTGGAAAGGCTGCTTCCGCTTTTGGCGGCCGAAGGCTGTTCATTCAAGCTGGCGTGCTCGCAGCGGGCGCTCCACGCGTTGAATGACGGTCACACGGCTCCGGCGAGTGTGGGGAAAGCTTTTACCATCTATCCCGATCCGCGACGGGTTCGTGAGTTCGGGTTGCGGCTCGCCGAGGAACTGCGGGGGCATCAAGGGCCGCGAATCCTCAGCGATCGAAGAGTGCTGGCGAAGTCCCCGGTCTATTACCGGTACGGGTCTTTCACCGCCCGGCGCGGTTCGCACGCGTCCGGTGCCCCGGCGACGAAGATCATCGGACCCGCCGGCGAGGAGTTCGACACGCTCGCCGGGCTCAGCTACCAACAGCCGTCGTGGGTCGAGGACCCGTTCTCCGACGCGGGCGCGGACGCCGGTCGTGACAGGGACGCCACCCTGCTCGACGGACGCTACCGTCTGGTCGTCGGGATTCGCGAGGCCGCCCAGGGCAACACCTACCGTGCGATCGACGAACGCCGGGGCGGCCGTCGTGTGGTCGTCAAGCAGGCGCGTGCCCTGGTCGCCGAGGCCGCCGGCCACAACGACAGCCGCGTACGGCTGCGCAACGAGCGTCGCGTCCTTGGGGTTCTCGACGGAGTCGCGGGTGTGCCGCGGTTCATCGACCACTTCCAGTACGGTGACGACGAGTTCCTCATCACCAGCGACTGCGGCCCCCTCACCCTTGCCGAAGACGTACGGCGCAACGGCCCGTACATGCCGGGCACGGGCACACAAGGCCGCGGTCTTGAGCGGTTGGCGAAGGAACTGGCTCGTATTCTCGTCGCGGTGCACGAGCGCGGTGTCGTCATGCGGGATCTGTCCTCCACCAACGTTGTGATCGGCGACGACGGTGGCGCCGGCATCATCGACTTCGGTCTTTCCTTCCATGAAGGACTGCACCTGCCCGGGTGGACGCCGGGTTACGCGCCCGCGCGGCAGCGGCGTGACGAGCCGCCACGCGACACCGACGATCTCTTCGCCCTCGGCATGACCTTGCTGTTCGCGGCGAGTAATCTGCAGCCGGTCAGTGTGGGTGATGATCCGGAGCTGCCGCGTTTGCGCGCGCTTCAGACGATTTCCCGGTACCACGCGCCGTCCGGGACCATGTCCGCCATCGCGGACCTGCTCGGTGACGAGGAGCGGGCCCGCGCCGCGGTACGGCGGATCGCCTCGGGCGACAGTGGTCGGCCGGCACTCCTGTCGCTGCCGTCGGCACCCGTGGTCACCGCGGAACTGGCCGCCGAGGTGACGGACAACCTGGTGGGTGATCTGCTCGGTCAGCTGGACAAGGTGCTGCAGGCCGCGAAGGACACGCAGGCCGCCCACGACGTGAGCGTCTACACCGGCAGTGCGGGCATCGGCCTGGAGCTGCTGCGCCATCGCCAGCGGCCGGCCGTGGAGTCGACGGTGCGGGAGCTGGCGGCTTTCACCGCGCGCGTCGCCTCGCGGATGAGCCTGCGACCCGCTCTGTTCTCCGGTGTGACCGGAGTGGACATGTTTCTCACCGAAGCGGCCGGGAGCGGCATGAGCGTCGCGGGGTGGCATGGCCGGAGTCTGCCGCCGCCGGAGTGGAGCGGTGAGACGTTCGACCTGAACGACGGGACCGCGGGTGTCGGCATGGGGCATCTGTACTTCCACCGTGTTCACGGCGATCCGGCGGATCTGGAGGTGGCGCGGAGCTGCGCGCGGGCGGTGTTGTCGCAGCAGCCGCTCGGCCCCCTTCCCCTGCCGGGCGAGGCCGATGTCACGGCCGGGCGCGCGCACGGTCTGGCCGGGGTGGTGGAGCTGCTGGTGAGCCTGGCCGGGGAAACCGGCGACGCGTGGGCCCGTGAAGCCGCCGCGGACCGTGTGCGCGCTCTCGCGGAACGCACCCGCAACCTCATCGATCAGGCCAAGGACCCGTCGGCTGAACCGCTGATCGTGTCCTGGTGCCGCGGTCTGCCCGGGCTCGGGCAGACGCTGCTGCACGCGGGTATGGTGCTGGACGACGAGTCCCTTGTCGGCCTCGCCCGTGAGGCGGCCGACGCCTGCGTCGCCCGCATACCGCTGCTGAGCTCGCTCGGCCAATGCTGCGGCGCGGCCGGTGTCGGCGACTACCTGCTGAACCTGGCCGCTGTGGAGCAGTCCGAGCGCTATCGGGACGCGGCCTTCGACCTGGCCACGCATGTACTGCTGCGGAGCGGCGGGCCGCTGTCGCACCCTCGTTGGTTCGCCCCCACCGACACTGCCGACCGCTCGCTTTCCTGGGCGAAGGGACTCGCCGGCATCCTGGCGTTCTTCCGCAGGCTGTCGGACGGTGGCCCCGGGTGCCTCCCGGTCTTCAGGCATTGACCGGCGCCCGGGGCGTGTCTCCAGACGCCCTGGAACAAGGACAACCTCCCTTTGAGGCCTGATCCGCCGGACAGGTCCCAGGGGCCCCGGCAGGGGCCGCCCCGGGCGGCGCCCCCGTACGCCGAACCGGGTGGCCTAGCAGCGGATGCGGGCCCGGGGGCCCGGCGCCACCGTGGACGGGTGAAACCTCGTCGGAAGAACCACCGGCCGTCCCGGCCCGCCCGCCGGATCGCGGCCCTCGCCGCCGTGCTGCTGTCCGCCGCCCTCGCGGGCGGCTGCGGTTTTGGTGCCGGGACGCCGCGGGGCGACGCCCCGCCCGGGACGGCCCCCCAGCACTTCCGGCACCCGGGCGTGGTGGTCGGCGGGGCCCAGCTGGCCGCCGTACGCAAGCACGTCGCCGCCGGTCAGGAGCCGTGGAAGTCGGCGTACGAGAAGATGAGCGCCAGCAAGTACGCGGCGCGCGACTACACCCCGCACCCCGCGAAGGTCGTCGCCTGCGCCTCCAACGCCGGCACCGACGCCTGCGTCGCCGAACGCGAGGACGCCATCGCCGCGTACACCCAGGCCCTCATGTGGTCGGTCTCCGGCGACACCGCGTACGCGCGCGGAGCCGTCGCCATCATGGACGCCTGGTCGGAGCAGGTGAAGGAGCACACACGCGACGACGCCGACCTCCAGACCGCCTGGTCGGGCTCCACCTGGGCGCGCGCCGCCGAGATCGTGCACGCCGGATACCCGGCGTGGCCGGGCCCCCTGGTGCAGCGCTTCAAGTGGATGCTGCGCAAGGCGTATCTGCCCGATGTCACCGCCAAGGTCCCCGACTACAACGGCAATTGGGAACTGGCGATGACCGACGCCACCATGAGCATGGCCGTGTTCCTGGAGGACCGGACGCTCTACGAGGACGCGGTACGGCGCTACCGCGCCCGGGTGCCCGCGTACTTCTACCTGGCCTCCGACGGGGCGCTGCCCAAGCCGCCGCCCGGCGGGAGCGTCAAGTCGGCCGACCAGCTGGCCGCGTACTGGTTCGGGCAGCGCACCTACCGGGACGGGCTCGGGCAGGAGACCTGCCGCAACTTCATGCACATCGGCTACTCGCTGGCCGCCACCGCCCACATCGCCGAGACCGCCTGGCACCAGGGCCTCGACCTCTACCGGGAGGAGGCCGACCGGCTGACGGCCGCCCTGGAGTTCCACGCCCGCTACCAGCTCGGGGCCGCCGCCCCGCGCTGGCTGTGCGGCGGCGCGGTCAAGCGCACCATGGGCCCGGACGTCGAGGTCGCCCTCAATCACTTCCGGGGGCGGATGCACCGCTCCCTGCCGGAGACCGAGAAGCTGGCGGAGCGTCTGCGGCCGGGCGGCACCGACGATCTCTTCGTGGCCTGGGAGACCCTGACGCACGCGGACAACCCGACCCCGGCGTAGCCCCGAGCCCCGAGCCCCGAGCCCCAGCCCTGAGAGTCGAGAGCCCCGGGGGCCGGGCTCCCGGGGTCCGCGAGCCGAGGGGTGAGGTGCGGCGGGAGGGGTGGCGGACGGGCGGGCCGAGCGTGATCGGGATACACCGGACGTGTCGTTACGTGTCCGGCGTGGACCACTCGGGTATGAAACATGATCGACTCCGCTGCTTCTCGGTGGTGGTCTTGCTCCGGGCTGTGACGGGGCTTACGTTCTCCTCCTACGCATCGCGTCTACGTGCGTAGAGGCTCTCTGACGCCGTGCCGAAGGAGCAGCTCATGACCGACGTCGTACGCGCCGCGCTCGTCCAGGCGACCTGGACCGGCGACACCGAATCCATGATCGCCAAGCATGAGGAACACGCCCGCGAGGCGGCCCGGCAGGGGGCGAAGGTCATCGGGTTCCAGGAGGTGTTCAACGCCCCGTACTTCTGCCAGGTGCAGGAACCCGAGCACTACCGCTGGGCCGAGCCCGTGCCCGACGGCCCCACGGTGCGCCGGATGAGCGACCTCGCCCGGGAGACCGGGATGGTGATCGTCGTCCCCGTCTTCGAGATCGAGGACTCCGGCTTCTACTACAACACCGCCGCCGTCATCGACGCCGACGGCAGCTACCTCGGCAAGTACCGCAAGCACCACATCCCGCAGGTCAAGGGATTCTGGGAGAAGTACTACTTCCGCCCCGGAAACGCCGGCTGGCCCGTCTTCGACACCGCCGTCGGCAAGGTCGGCGTCTATATCTGCTACGACCGGCACTTCCCGGAGGGCTGGCGGCAACTCGGCCTGCAAGGAGCCCAGTTGGTCTACAACCCGTCCGCCACCTCGCGCGGTCTGTCCAGCTACCTCTGGCAGCTCGAACAGCCCGCCGCCGCCGTCGCCAACGAGTACTTCGTCGCCGCCATCAACCGGGTCGGCCAGGAGGAGTACGGCGACAACGACTTCTACGGCAGCAGCTACTTCGTCGACCCCCGCGGTCAGTTCGTCGGCGACGTCGCCTCCGACAAGGAGGAGGAACTCGTCGTCCGCGACCTCGACTTCGGCCTCATCGACCAGGTCCGGCAGCAGTGGGCCTTCTACCGGGACCGCCGCCCCGACGCGTACGACGGGCTGGTGAAGCCGTGAGCAGTCTGTACGACCGGCACCGCGCCGTCCTGCCCGAGTGGCTCGCCCTCTACTACCGCGAGCCCATCGAGATCACCCACGGCGAGGGCCGCCACGTCTGGGACGCCGACGGCAACCGCTACCTCGACTTCTTCGGCGGCATCCTCACCACCATGACCGCCCACGCCCTCCCCGAGGTCACCAAGGCCGTCGCCGAACAGGCCGGGCGGATCATCCACTCCTCCACCCTCTACCTCAACCGCCCCATGGTGGAACTGGCCGAACGGATCGCCACCCTCTCCGGCATCCCCGACGCCCGGGTCTTCTTCACCACCTCCGGCACCGAGGCCAACGACACCGCCCTGCTCCTGGCCACCGCGTACCGAGGCTCCAGCCAGCTCCTGGCGATGCGCAACAGCTACCACGGCCGCTCCTTCTCCACCGTGGGCATCACCGGCAACCGCTCCTGGTCGCCCACCGGCCTCTCCCCGCTGCACACCCTGTACGTGCACGGCGGGGTCCGCACCCGGGGCCCGTACGCCCAGTACAGCGACGAGCGGTTCATCGAGGCGTGCGTCGCCGACCTGGAAGACCTGCTCGGCCACACCCGCGACGTCGCCGCGCTCATCGCCGAACCCATCCAGGGCGTCGGCGGGTTCACCTCCCCGCCCGACGGCCTGTACGCCGCCTTCCGTCAAGTCCTGGACCGGCACGGCATCCTGTGGATCTCCGACGAGGTGCAGACCGGCTGGGGCCGCACCGGTGAGAACTTCTGGGGCTGGCAGGCTCACGGTCAGGCCGGGCCGCCCGACATGCTCACCTTCGCCAAGGGCATCGGCAACGGCATGTCCATCGGCGGCGTCGTCGCCCGCGAAGAGATCATGAATTCTCTCGACGCCAACTCCATCTCCACCTTCGGCGGTTCGCCCGTCACCATGGCCGCCGGCCTCGCCAACCTCGGCTACCTCCTCGACCACGACCTCCAGGGCAACGCCCGCCGCGTCGGCGGTCTGCTCATCGAACGCGTCCGGGCCGCGGCGGCGGGCGTCGAGGCCGTACGGGAAGTACGCGGGCGCGGGCTGATGATCGGCGTCGAACTCACCCGGCCGGGCACCGATCTCGCCCACCCCGAGGCCGCCTCCGCCGTCCTGGAGGCCGCCCGCGAGAGCGGGCTCCTCATCGGCAAGGGCGGCGGTCACAACACCAGCACCCTGCGCATCGCGCCGCCGCTCTCGCTCACCGTCGCCGAAGCGGAGGAGGGCGCGGCCATCCTCGAACAGGCCCTGCACGCGCTCTAGTTCGCTGGAAGGGGCGGATCAGGGCCCGGAGCGGCCCTGATCCACTCGCGGCAACGCCCGCCCGCGCCCCGGTCCGAGTCCGGGTACGGGTCCGGGTACGCGGCGGGTCCACGGCAGGTCCGTACCCGCACCCGAAGACGGGGCGCCGGCGCCCGCCGCTCCACGAACGACAACCCGTATCCGACGCGAACGGAGTCATGCTGTGGCACGCACCCTGATCACCGGCGGCCTGGTCGTCACCGCCTCCGACGAAATGCATGTCGACGTCCTGATCGACCAGGGCAAGGTCGTCGCGCTCGCCACTCCTGACAGCCACGGATGGACCGCCGACAGGGTCCTGGACGCCACGGGTATGTACGTGATCCCGGGCGGCGTGGACGCTCACACTCACATGGAGATGCCTTTCGGAGGCACGACGGCCTCCGACTCGTTCGAGACGGGCACCAGGGCCGCGGCGTGGGGCGGAACGACGACCATCATCGACTTCGCCATTCAGTCGAGGGGCGGGTCGCTGCGCGAAGGATTCGACAGCTGGCTGCACAAGGCCGACGGACAGTGCGCCGTCGACTACGCCTTCCACATGATCATGTCCGACGTGAACGAGTCCTCGCTCAAGGAGATGGACACCCTCATCGAGGGCGGTGTGAGCTCGTTCAAGCTCTTCACCGCGTATCCGGGAGTCTTTCTCTCCGATGACGGTCAGATCCTCCGGGCCATGCAACGCGCCGCCGACAACGGCGGCTTGATCATGACCCACGCCGAAAACGGTCTGGCCATCGATGTCCTGGTGGAGCAGGCACTGGCTCGTGGCGAGCGGGATCCTCGCTATCACGGCGAAGTGCGCAAGGCGCTTTTGGAGGCCGAAGCCACCCACCGGGTCATCCGGCTGAGCCAGGTCGCCGGCGCCCCGGTCTATGTCGTCCACGTATCCGCCCAGGAGGCGGTCGCCGAACTGGCGCGTGCGCGGGACGAGGGCCTCCCGGTCTTCGGTGAGACATGCCCGCAGTACCTGTTTTTGTCGACCGACAATCTGGCGGAGCCGGACTTCGAGGGGGCCAAGTACGTCTGCTCGACGCCGTTGCGTCCGAAGGAGCACCAAGCGGCCTTGTGGAGAGGGCTGCGGACGAACGACCTCCAGGTGGTGTCCACGGACCATTGCCCGTTCTGCTTCAAGGGGCAGAAGGACATGGGGATCGGCGACTTCTCCAGGATTCCCAATGGAATGCCCGGCGTGGAGAACCGCATGGACCTCCTCCATCAGGCGGTGGTCGACGGACATGTCTCCCGGACCCGCTGGATCGACATCGCCTGCGCGGCTCCGGCGAAGATGTTCGGCCTGTATCCGCAGAAGGGGACCATCGCACCGGGCGCGGACGCGGACATCGTGATCTACGACCCGGAGGCGGAGCAGGTGATGTCCGCGAAGACGCATCACATGAACGTCGACTACTCGGCGTACGAAGGAAAGCCGGTGAAGGGCAGGGTCCGGACCGTCCTCTCGCGGGGAGTTCCGGTGATCGAAGCCGGCCGGTACGTGGGTCATGCTGGGCACGGGACGTATCTCCCGCGAGGGCTCTCGCAGTTCCTGTGACCGGTCAGGAGCGCGGTCGCCGGGCCGGTCGGCCTCGGGGACGTCATTTCGCGCACGTGTGCGTGCGGTTGTCCGGTAGGGTCACGGCGCACGTGCACGGGTGACCCCAGGGCGGAGATGGCGGATGACCGACGACGGAATGCAGTGGATCCCGGACGCGTTCGAGACGTACTGCCTGATGCTCGTACGGGAACTCACGGTCCCCGAGCTGGTGCGGCGCCTTGGGGCGGACCCCGTCGGCGTGAAGCCGGGCGTGACCGGCCCGGAGGCCTTCTCGCTGGCGATGAACGAGGGGCCGGTCTCCCTCCTCGGCACGAGTCGGGGATGGGCCTTTTCCCTGGAGCACTGGAGCGACCAGGGAGCCGAAGCCGACGTGCTGGCCGAGGTGTCCAGGGGCACCGAGGCGGTCGTGCTGGTCAACAGCGGTATCGGGATGACGCGTTTCCTGCACGCCGTGGACGGTCTGGTGGTGGCCGACTTCGAGCCGGGCGTGCCCGCCACGGACGTGGATTTCTCCAGGGCCGAGCGGCTGGCGCCCTTCGCGGGTGACGCGGACTTCTTCGAGGCGGACGGCTCGCCCGTCCTGGGGGAGGCGGGCGAAGAGCTGTGGATGCTCCGGTTCGCGGAGCGCGTCTTCGAACTGTCCCTGCCCCGCGCGGAATTGGAGCACGGCGCGCTCGCCGCTGTGCTCCTCCCGTGACGGCCGGCCGTACAGGGCAGCGGGGCGGAGCAGTCGATCCGCTCCACCCCGCCTCATTCAGTCCCGGGCCGTACTAACTACGGGTGCGAACCCAGCAGATCTTGGTGAGATCCGTGCACTCTTCGAACCCCGGCGTGCTGCGGGAGTTTCGCCGGACCGAGAGGTCCTGGCCGCTCCGGGCCCGTCTTCGACTCGACGGCCTTCGGTGGAGGGGAAGCGAGACTTTCTCGGCCTATTCAGCCTTCTCAGCCTTCTCGGCCTTCTCGGTTTTCTCGGTATCGAGGTCCGAGTCGCGAGCACGGCGACGGGTTCTGTGCGAAGTGCCGGTGCCCGTTCGAGACCCGGTTCGAGAGGAGCGGACGGCCCACTCCCCTCCCACTCACCGGTACGCAAGGGAAGAAGATCGAGGCGCTCTTCCCAATCCCGGAGAAGAAGTCCAGGATTGTGCCCCCGCGACTCGCGTTCGAGGCGTCGTTGTACGAGGTTCGGCATGGCCGCATGTGGAAAGCTCTACTCGGCGTACGAGGGGAAGACGGCCACCGGCCGGGTGGAGACCGTCCTCTCGCGCGGCGACCCCGTCATCGAGCAGCGGACGTACGCGGGCCGGCCCGGCCACGGCGGTCTCGTCCCCCGCTCCACCCGCCAGTACCTCGACTAGGAGCCGCCCCGTGGACTTCGGACTCGTCCTGCAGACCGACCCGCCCGCCTCGCAGGTCGTCGGCCTGATGCGCCGCGCGGAACGCAACGGCTTCCGCTACGGCTGGACCTTCGACTCCGCCGTGCTGTGGCAGGAACCGTTCGTCATCTACAGCCGGATCCTGGAGCACACCACCAAGCTCCACGTCGGCCCCATGGTGACCAACCCGGGCACCCGTACCTGGGAGGTCACCGCCTCCACCTTCGCCACGCTCAACGACATGTTCGGCAACCGGACCGTCTGCGGCATCGGCCGCGGCGACTCCGCGATGCGCGTCGCCGGCCGCAAGCCGAACACCCTGGCCCGGCTCGGCGAGGCCATGGACGTCATCCGCGACCTCGCCGAGGGGCGGGAGGCGGAGGTGGACGGCAACCCGATCCGCCTGCCGTGGGTCAAGGACGGCAAGCTGCCGATGTGGATGGCGGCGTACGGGCCGAAGGCGCTCGCGCTCGCCGGACAGAAGGCCGACGGGTTCATCCTCCAGCTCGCTGACCCGTTCCTGACCGAGTGGATGGTCAAGGCGGTCCGGCAGGCGGCCGCCGACGCCGGCCGCGACCCGGCCTCGGTCGCCATCTGCGTGGCCGCCCCGGCGTACGTCACCCCCGACGACTCGCCCGAGGCCCTGGCCCACGCCCGCGAGCAGTGCCGCTGGTTCGGCGGCATGGTCGGCAACCACGTCGCCGACCTGGTCGCCCGGTACGGCGAGCACTCCGGTATGGTCCCGGACGAGCTGACCGAGTACATCAAGAACCGTCACGGCTACGACTACAGCCACCACGGCCGCACCGGAAACCCCGACACCGAGTTCGTCCCGGACGAGATCGTCGACCGCTTCTGCCTCCTCGGCCCGGTGGGCGCACACGTCGAGAAGCTGCGGCAACTGCGCGAGCTCGGCGTGGACCAGTTCGCCCTCTACGCCATGCACGACGACCGCGAGGGGACGATCGACGCCTACGGGACGGAGGTCATCCCGGCCTTCCCCGCGTCATTCGGAGAGCAGTTGCCACTGCCGGTCCCGGTGGTCTCCCTCCGCCCGGTGCTGGGTGATCGTCGTGCGGGCGTTGGTGTCGACGCGCAGGAGCAGCCCGCTGTTCCGGTTCACGATCTCGTACACCGGCGGGGAAGCGGTCGCGGAGCTCACCGGGATCAGCCTCCAGTGCTGGTGGTGCGCGTCGTCGCCCGCGTAGGAGCGCTGTGCCACCACCGCCCCGGCCGTCTCGTGCGCGTCGGTGACCTCCAGGACCTTGCCGCTGCGTACGTTCTCGATCGTGTACAGGGTGTCGCCGCCGTCCTCGCCCGCCACGACCAGCCGCCACCGCTGGTGACCCCGCGGGGTGGCGAGCGACTGGTGGATCTCGGCCCCGTCCTTGGTGGACTCGCGCCGCACCGCCATCCGCAGCAGGCTGCGCACATTGGTCCAGGAGACGACCGTGCCCGAGTCGGGCAGTCCGGCCCGCTTCGGCAGTGCGATCCTGCGGACCCGGTGGTTGGCGTGGTCGGCGATGTAGAGGGCGCCGGCGCGGTCGACGGCGATTCCGATCGGCTTGTTCAACTGGGCGGCGGTGGCGGGGCTTTCGTCTCCGCCGAAGCCCGCGGATCCCGTGCCGGCGATGGTGTCGATCTTCCCGTCGGCGGTGATCCGCCGGATCCGGTGGTTGCCGAACTCGGCGATGTAGAGGGTGCCGGCGCTGTCCACCGTCACTCCGAACGGGCCGTCCAACTGGGCGGCGGTGGCGGGGCCGCCGTCGCCGCTGAAGCCCTTGGTGCCGGTACCGGCGACCGTGTCGATCCTCCCGTCGGCGGTGATCCTGCGGACGCGGTGGCTGCCCTCGTCGGCGATGTAGAGGTCGCCCGCGCGGCCCACCTCCAGCCCCCTCGGGGTGCGCAGTTGGGCCGAGACGGCCGGTCCGCCGTCTCCGGCTGAGCCTGCGGTACCGGTCCCCGCGATCGTGCTGATCCTTCCGTCGGGCGTGACTTTGCGGATCCGGCGGTTGTTGTGGTCGGCGATGTAGAGGGTGCCCCGGCCGTCCACGGCCACTCCGTACGGGCCGTCCAGCTGGGCGGCGGTGGCGGGGCCGCCGTCGCCGCTGAAGCCCTTGGTGCCGGTACCGGCGACGGTGCAGATCCGCCCGTCGGTGGTGACCTTGCGGACCTGGTGGTTCTCGGAGTCGGCGATGTAGACGGTGCCCATGCCGTCCACCGCCACCCCGCGGGGCACGTTCAACTGGGCCGAGAGGGCCGGGCCGCAGTCGCCGCTGAAGCCCTTGGTGCCCGTTCCGGCGATGGTGGCGATCTTTCCGTCGGGGGTGATCCGCCGGATCCGGTGGTTGTTGAACTCGGAGACGTAGAGGGTTCCGGTGGCGTCCACCGCGACCTCGTACGGGTTGCGCAACTGAGCCGCGACGGCGGGCCCGTTGTCGCCGCTGAAGCCCGCGACTCCGGTTCCCGCGAAGGTGTTGATCGGAGGGGCGGGGTCCGCGTTCCCCGTGGTCGCCTCGTGGTCGGTGCTCATCGTCGTCCCTTCACCATTGCCGGCTGGCTGCTAGCGGTTGTCGTCGGAGGCGGTCGGCTTGTCGGCGGCCGGCTTCTCGGCGGTGGGCTTCTCCGCGGTCGGCTTGGGCGCCTCGGGGGCCTTGGAGAAGTCGCTCTTCTTCGGCCTGCTCTCCAGGTCCTCGTCCTTCTGGAGACCGTCGTGCTCCGTCACCGTCGAACTCGACTCCCGCATACCGGCGGAGGCCGCCTGGGACACCGAGCCGGGATTGCCCGCGTACTGGGCCTGCGCGCCGGCCGACGTCTGGGTGGCCTGGATGAAGGAGCCGAGGAAGCCCAGGACGGCCCGCGCCTCGGGCGACTGCTCCTGGACGACCTTCGCGCGCGAATTGGCCCCGTGGATCGAGCTGTTGAACAGACTCGCGCTCGTGTCGTCGTACGTGTCGTCGTCGGCGTCCTCGAAGTCGACGCCGGCACCCGGCTGCGGCTTGGTGCCGTCGGTGGTCACCGAGAAGAGCCCCGCGCCCTTGCCCGCGAAGCCGAAGATGTTGTCGAACACCATGGTCGTTTCCCTGCTCGTGGTCGTCGTGGTCGTCGTGGTCGTCGTGACGGTGCCGGCCGCCCGGTCACGGCTTCTTGTGCAGCTCCCGTTCGCTGCCGGTGAGGCCCTCGCCGTCGAACATCGTGTGATGGACCTCCAATGCGGAGACGACCTCGGCCAGCCCCTTCATACGGAAGCCGTTGCCGCCTGCCAGGTCGATGTCGCCGAGGGGCCGGGCGACCACATGGTCGAGGCCGGGGTAGTCGCCCGGCTGCGGGGGAGAGAGCACCGCCACCGGGACGTCGTACTGCACCGCGAGCAGCCCGGAGAAGGTCACCGGGATCTCGTACGAGTACTGCTTGCGGGTGCGTCGCTGCGTGACGATGGTCTCCACCCGGGAACCCGGCGGCACCGTGCCGGAGATCTCGGACTTCGAGGCCCAGCTGGTGGTCAGGGACCCGCCGACGGAGGCCGTGATGCCCAGCATCAACTGGGCGTTGAGCTCCGCGCTGCCGGTGGCGCTGCCCGTGGTCGTGAACGCCCCCGAGGTCGTCACCGAGTTCGACGCGGAGTTCGCCACCGAGTTGGTCACTGCGTTCTCGGCGCCGTTCACGGTGTCCGAGCCGATGTCGTCCTTGCTGTTCTCGTTGCTGACGGAGTTCTGGACCTTGTTCTCCATTCCGTTCTGGAGCTGCGTCCCGAACTGCGTCTGGAGGTCCAGCTGGAGCTGGTTTTGGAGCTGGAGCTGGAGCTCCGCGCTGATGCTGCCGCCGAAGGTGAGCTGGGCCTCCCCCTGGAGCGTCCAGCTGACCTCGTTCGACACGGTGAACTCGACCGCGTCGGTGAAGTTCATCGTGGACGCCTCGCTGCGGTTGGCGTAGGTGCGCGAGGAGAAGGTGTCCGGCGGGGGCTGGTCGACGTTGCGCCGCTCCTCGATCAGCGGCTCCCCGAGGTTCATGTAGGCGAGCCAGCCCAGTTTGAACGCGGATCCCGGGAAGGCGCCGAAACTCGACTTGTTCAAGGAGAACCCGACGGGCTTGTGCCGCACGCCGTAGTCGTCGACGTAGACCAGGTTGGGGTGGTCCAGGATGGACTGCCAATTCTGGTCGATATTGAGTTCTCGTAGATTCCTTTTCGTCAGCGGCTGGCGCTTGGCCCGTTCCAGGTTGTACGCGTTGGAAGGCATTCCCCGTCCTCGACTGATTTCGGCCGAATCGCGCTCGGTGAAGTGGAAGATGAAGCGGAAAGGAGAAGTGGAAAGGTGAAGCGGAAACGGAAGTCCGCGCACGTTCCGACGACCGAAGCTAGCAGTGGCCTCATTGCTCGGGGGGACGACTTCGGGAATCTTGCTCAATCGAGTGAACCGGGTGCCCTGGCCATCCTCAACTCGCGGCGATCCACGCTAGGTTCAGTTGCTGCCAGTCGGCGGTCGGCCGCTGTCCGGCCCTCCTTGCCCGCAGGTGCCGTGAAGTCGAGCGCGACCGCGGGCGAGGACACTCGTCCGTTCGCTCGCCCGTTTCCTGGACCGATGAGGTCAAGGGTGAATCGGCCTGTGATGGCGCTGCGCGAGGGGCCGGTGATTCGAGCGGCCGGCGTGTTGTTCTCCCTATCCAGAAGCAGGTGAGGTTTCCGCGATGTACACCCAGGAACGCACGGCGATGGCGAATTTGGTGGTCGGCGGCCCGGTGGCGGTGAACAGCTACGACAACGCCATCGTGGCGGCGTTGGTCGAGAACCGGCCGGTCATGCTCGTCCACGCCTTCAACGGTGGCTATCTGCGGCCCGCCGATCTGAAGGAGGAGAGCCACGACAAGGGGGTCGAGCTGGCCACCGCGCTCGACCCGGCCACCAAGGAGGCGCAGGGTCACCTCTGGTACATCACCCCCGGCGGCTTCTTCGGGCAGCGACCGCTGTACTTCCTGGAGAGCGCCGCCGGCCAGGTGACCCCCAAGCCCGCCGAGCCGGGAGAAGTCGAGGCCGGCCGCGGCGACGACGGCCTGCCGAAGCCGCGGCGCAGGCGCGTCACGGCCCATCAGGAGGCCCCGAAGAGCACCGCCGACACCGTCCAGGTGGGCCTGCCCGACAAGGTCGGCGACCTGTGGCGCGGGAAGAACGGCTCCCCCGAGGACACCCAGCTCTGGGTCGTCACGGTGACGCCGTGGGGCGGGATCACCTTCGTGCCGATCACCCACCCCGACGCCATCCTCGGGTTCAAGGACCACGCCGTGACGGGCGACAGCGAAGTGCGCCTCACCCACAACTGGGGCGGGGACTTCACCGGGACGGTCATCAACACCTTCTACCCGCGGCTGCCCAACGAGTGGAACGTGCCGTACCACCACGTCTTCACGTGAGCCGCGCCCGGCGCCGCGCCCCGCGTCGCGCCGACCCGGCCCCGAGCATCCCGAGCCCACGCCCGCACCGCCTGGAAGAGGCACCACCATGCCCGTGCCCACGGAAGAACTGAAACTGGAGATCGTCAACGCCGCCACGGGAAAGACGCTCGGCGCCCAGGCGCCACCGGGCGAGGACGGGGCGCTCGTGGTCCGGGACTTCCCCGACGACGGTCCGGCCCCGCAGCAGTGGCGGCTCCTGCCCGTGCCGGGCGGTGAGGAGCCGGACCATCCGGCGTACGTGATCCGTGACGCGGTCGGCGGAACGGCGCTCCACGACCCCGGCGCCGCGGACCGCGGTGTCCACCAGGGGGAGGCCGCCGACGGCGATCCGAGCCGGCAGTGGTTCGTCGTGCCCGTCGAGGGCGAAGCCGGCCTCTTCTTCATCGAGAGCGCGACCGACGGCACCGTTCTCGACCTCGGGGCCGACCCCGGCCCTGACGGCCCCGGCGGGCGCCGCGAGCCCGGCGTGGACGGCACCCGGGTCGTCCTGCGCGAGCACGACGACAGCGCGGAGAGCCAGCGGTGGCGGCTCGTCCCGGCCGAGCCCGAGCGCATCAGCGACCCCGTACTGCGCTGGGCGCCCCTGAGTCACTGGAACGGCCGCCGGTCCTGGCGGCTGGTCCACTCCCCGGCGGTGCGGCCGGCGCCCGGGGCGACGCCCTCGTTCAGCGACATGCTGCTGGTCCTCGAACAGTTCGGAAGCGACGAGCGGGCCGGCGCCTGGCAGGCCGGAGAGGCGACCCCCGGCCCCGGCGGGCAGCCGGGCTGGTGGGCCGGCCCCGGAGCCCGGTTCCTCGCCGACACCACGGGAGACGGGCAGGCGGACATTGTCGGGATCGAGCAGGCGAAGGGAGCCGTGACGTCGCCCAGCAGGGGGGACGGCACCTTCGACGACGAAGAGAGCGTCCTGCACCCGCCCGTACCGTCCGCCGGCCTCGAAGACCTGTGGACCCTCGTGGACACCACCGGCGACGGCAAGCCCGATGTCGTCGTGCTCGCCGCCGACGGTGTCCGGGTGTCCCCCCGGGGGGAGGACGGGACCTTCGCGCCCTCGGGCGCGGAACCGATCCTCAAGGCCTTCGGGCACGGCGCGCAGGGCGGCGCGTGGCAGGCCGCAAAGCATCCCCGTTTTCTCGCCGACCTCACGGGTGACGGCCGGCTCGACGTCGTCGGCTGTCACGACGACGGCGTGTGGGTGTCGCTCCAGGACGAGGGCGGAACGTTCGCGCCGCTCACGGACGAACCGGCGCTCCGGGCGTTCGGCCACGCCGAGAAGGCGGGCGGCTGGCGCGTCGGCACGCACCCGCGCTTCCTCGCCGACACCACGGGTGACGGCCGGCTGGACCTCGTCGGCTGTCACGACGACGGTGTCTGGGTGTCGCTCCAGGACGAGGAAGGAGCGTTCGCGGACCCGCTGTACGTCCTCGACGAGTTCGGGGTCGACCAGGGCTGGACCTCGGCCGGGGAACACCCCCGGTTCCTGCTGGGGACCACGGCCGGCGGAACATCGGACCTCGTCGGCTTCGGCCCCCAGGGTGTCGTCGTCGCACGCGGACGCGGCGACGGCAGGTTCGAGCCCGCGAAGCTCGTCCTGAACGACTTCGGGACCGCCCAGGGGTGGGCCGGCGAGAAGCACCTCCGCTTCCTCGCCGACGTCACCGGTGACGGCAACGTGGACATCATCGGCTTCGGCGACGAGGGCGTCTGGGTGTCCCACAGCCTCGGCGACGGCCGCTTCGAGCAAGCCCGGCTGGTGTGCCGCGGGTTCGGGTACGGCCGGGACGCGGGCAGCTGGCGCGTCGGGCGTCATCCCCGCTTCCTCGCCGACGTCACCGGTGACGGCCGGCTCGACCTCGTCGGCTTCGGCGGCCCGGGCGTGTACGTGGCCCGTAACCTCTTCCGCCGCTTCAGGACCCGATAAGCCCGCGGAGGATCTCCACCGCCACGTCCGCGGAGCACCTCCTCAACGGCGTGGTGAAATGCGGTGGTTACACCCGAACGTACGGCCTGATGTGCGCCCTCCGTCAGGCCGTGCAGGGGCGGGCCGGTAGCGGTCGCCGAGCAACGGCCGCCGCGCGAGAGGGCTTTCCGCGCCCGGCGTCACCTTGAGGGCAGGCCGCCGCATCGGCGCGACGCGCCGCCCGCCGGGCCGTCCCCTCGCCCGGCGGTTCGCGACGTCTCCGGGGCGGAACTCTCAGGCCCGCTTTCGGCGTGAGGCCGATGTGCGCCAGTGGCGCGTTATCAGCTCCGAGGGCAGACAACCGGCGATTCGAGTCAACTCGCCCAAACCGGCGGGTCGGTATGGCCGGATCCGGAAGCATCCCGATCCCGGTCGATGTCGCGACCAAGACGCGGCGGTGTCTCCACGCCGTGTCGCGGTCGCGACGACGGCCCGCTGATGGAGCGGCCGGCGGGGTCGGCGCACGCCGGACTCCAGGCGGTAGAAAGCCAGTTGGGAAGTCGGATCCTGTGGTCCCCGCGGTCCGGTGCGGGTTCCGCTCCCGCCCGTGTCGCCACGGTCGTCCGTCCGTAGGGGAGCGACCGCTCGGACGGTTCGCCCGGTCTGTCGTGGACGTGCGAAACCGTCGCGTGCCCCTGGCCCCGAGGCGGCGCGCGGAACGCGTTCACACCCGGGGTGGCTTGGCAAGGGGCTCCATGGGCATGTCGGCGAGATTTCGTCCTCCATTTGCCGCGCACTCTCCCCGAGGTGACTTTAGGTATGGCCCGGTGCCGGGAACGTGATTGGCCGAAATCGTGCGTTGGTAAAAAGGGTTTGAATACGCCCGGAAAGTGTGACCTTGCCAGGCGGGTTGTCCGGCCTTAGCCTCCGAGGTGCCGACCTGCCGCGATATCGCCCTGGTCGACGGATGGCCACGGGAACGCGGAGGACACGACACCAATGTCCCGAGGCCGTCCGCCGGACTCGGTGCGGTGTGTCGCGACCCTCCACGTACAAAGGGAAAACGGTATTTCCGTGGTGACCACAAGTCTCACCGCCTCATCCACCGCCGGTGTCACGGCTGACGTCGGCGCGACCCGCCGGCGCACCTACACGGCTCACGCGTGTACCAAGGACATGACCATCACCGCGGCGGAAGCCGATTTCGCGGCACGATTCGGCCTGAGCCCGGGGCAGATCTACGGGCGCGCGCTGAGCGACCTGCTCCAGGCGGGCACGCCCGCGCGTCTGCGGCACCGGTTCACCGAACTCTCCGAAGGCCGGGCGGGCTGGTTCACGGAGCGGGTGACCGGTCGGCACGCCGCCGGACGCGTCTTCGCCGCGGACCTGACGGCCATAGCGGTCACCGGCCCCGCCGGGACGGCCGGGCTGGTCCTCCTGCTGCGTCCGTTGGGTGAGGCGGACGTACCCGGCCCACGCGGCCTGACCCTCAGCGCGCTCGACGCGCGCGTGCTGGAGGGGGTGGCGGCCGGAGCGTCGACCGTACAGCTGGCCGGCCGGCTGTATCTGAGCCGCCAGGGCGTCGAGTACCGCGTCGGCCTGCTGCTGCGCCGATTCGACGCGCCCAACCGGCCCGCCCTCGTGGCCCGCGCCCACACCTACGGCCTGTTCGTGCCCGGCCAGTGGCCCCCGCAGGTGCTGCCGGACCTCGTCGAGTAGCCCAGGCGACGGCCGTGGCCGTCGCCGCCGTGGTCGTGGCCGGACCCGGGCCGGCTCGGCCGCGGCCCGTCGGCTCGTACGGCCTCCGGCGCACCGCACCCGTTCCGGCCCGGCGTATCGCTTCTTCCGTCGGGCGCCGGTCGCCGGGCGCCGATCGCACGGCGGAGGTCGTTCTCGTACTCCCGTACGAGAACGACCTCCGGCGCCGCGCGCCCTCAGGCGAACCCTGTGCAGGGCGCCCAGCGCCCCCGGCCTCAGGCCGCCGAAGGCTGCCACGCCTCCCGGAACCGCAGCCGGGCGCGGTGCAGCCGGGACCGTATGGTGCCCACCGGCAGCGACAGGACCCGGGCCATCTCCTCCTCGTTGAGGCCGTAGGCGCGCAGGGTGAGGACCTGCCGGTGGGACGTGGACAGCCGGTCCAGGACATCGCTGATGTGCACGGCGTCCAGCGGGTTCGTCTCCTGCCCCGGCTCGACCCGCTGGTACGGCCCCTCCTCGCCGGCCCGCTTCATGGTGCGTACCGCCTCCCGGACCGTCACCGAACGGACCCAGCCGTAGAACGCGGTCGGCTCGCGCAGGGTGCGCAGACCGCGGTAGACGGCGAGCAGCGCCTCCTGCGTGGCGTCGGCGCCGTCGTCACGGGTGATGGTCCGGCACAACCGGGCGACGTACGGGATGATCCCGGTCAGCAGCTGGTTCATGGCCTGCTCGTCGCCCGCCTGGGCGCGCGGCAGCAGCGTCAGGGGCGTGGGGATGTCGCTGACGTCGTTCATGTCGGCGAAAGGCTCCTTCTGGTGGCCGGTGCGATGCGTGAGCCGCTCAGTCCGCCGGTGCGGGAGCGGGCTCGGCGGCTTCGGTGAACGTGTCGAGCACCGTGCCGACCCCGTCGCGGAAGCCTTGGACGAGCTCCGGGCTGAAGCAGGCGGTGAAGAACGGGAACTCGATGGTGAGCCGTCCGTCGACGGAGATGACGCAGGCCATCACGGGGCTGCGCCCGGCCGCCGGGAAGTAGTTCTCCCGGCCGGGCAGCAGCCGCATGCCGGTGATCTCCAGGCCCTCGGGCAGCCGGGGGCCGGGGAGGACACCCATGTTCGTGGCGATCACGGTCGCCAGCTGCAGGAAGGGGTTGCGGGGGATCTCGGGCGTGATCCGGATCTCCTGGAACGGCTCGTCGCCCGCGAGGAACTCGCCGAGCCGCGCGTGGACGGTGCGGGCCAGCTCGAACGGGTCCGCGTCCGGGGCGACGTCCAGCGTCTGGAGATGGGTGGTGACGGCGGGGATCATCATCAGGGCGGGCGCCGGGGGCGAGAGCCGCGAGCGCAGGTCGACGGGGGAGAGGCAGCCGAGGGTGCGCGGCTCGTCGCCGGGCAGCTGACGGCGCGCCGTGGCCAGCAGGGCCGCGGTGATCAGGGCGTGCACGGACACGCCGGTCGCGCGGGCGGTGCGGCGCAGCCGGTCGGTGCGCTCCGCGTCCAGGGCCAGCAGCGCCGACTCGATCCGGCCCTCGCCCCGGTCCGCGACGGCGGTCGGGTCGTCGATGTCGAAGGGAATCAGCTCCGCCGGGCGCCGGCGTACCTCGTCCGTGCGCCGCAGCAGATAGGCGGCGGTCTTCTCCGGATCGGCCGGGGGCAGCAACGCGCTGATGGACGGCGGATACGCGGTGGCCCGGTCGGCGTCGCCGAGGCGCTCGCCGTGCTCGACCAGCTTCCGGTATCGCTCCCAGACCTCGTTGAGCAGGGCCATCGCGCTGCGCCCGTCGACGATGCTGTGATCCACGGACAGGACGAAGGCGTGTTCCTCACCGTCGGGGGAGTGCACCAGGGTCGCCCGGCTCAGCGGCCCGCCGAAGGGCAGGGATGTGTTCAGCTCCGTGGGGAAGGTGTCCTCGACGGCGCCGGTCCGCACGCTCAGCCGGGGGCGCTCCGCCTCGTCCAGCAGGTGCATCGCGAAGCCCTCGCCATCCGGCACGGTACGGCTCCGCAGCGACGGATGCGCCTCGGTGACGTCGTCGAACACGGTCGACAGCGCCTCGGCGTCGAGGCGCCCGCGCAGGGTGCAGGAGAGCACCGCCCGGCTTCGCTGCCGGACGTACAGCGTCTCCACCGGGCACAACACACGGCGCATCACTCAGGACCTCTTTCCGTCCACATTCCCGAAGACCGCCCCGGCTGACGACGGGTCAATGGGGCGGGTCCGATTCCACGTCCTTTCGAGAGTGCACGGTCGGACCCGTGCGAATCCACCCGGTGCCGCCGCACCCCGGAAACTCTCGTGTTTTCCCTAAAAGTTGTCGTGGATGCCGCTATCCCGGAACCGGCGTTCTTCAGGGAAATACCTGAATTCCGTTCCGGCGGCCCGGCCGGGCTTGACCCCGTGTGACCTGCTGTTCCACCGTGAGGAACGCTGAACCGGCGGCGGGTCCCGACGAGGACCGTGCCCCGGAGTGCGGCCCGTGACGCCGGCCCCGTGGGCCGAGGCCGCTTTCCTGTCAGACCGGCCGCGCTTTCGCCGGCCGGGTCGTAACGGCTTGCCACGTGAGGGTTGTGCTATGTCACTCCGCGAGGAGTCTTTCCCCCAGGACGAACGTCGATCGACTGCCGGAGCCACGCCCGGATCCCAGTCCGGATCCCCGTCCGGAGCCGCGTCCGGATCCGCTGCGGAGTCCGGGTCCGGGGCCGTCTCCGTGCCCCTGTCCGGCGCCCAGGAGGGCCTCTGGTACGCGCAGCGGCTCGCCCCCGGCAGCGCCGCGTACAACACCGCGGAGGCGGTGGAGATCCACGGAGCCCTCGACTCCGGCCTGTTCGAGACGGCGCTGCGCCGCACGGTGGGCGAGGCCGGCACCTTCGGCCTGCGCTTCTTCGACACGGAGGACGGCCCCCGCTGCCGTACGGCAGCGGACGCCGCCGACTGGCCGCTGCACCGGGCCGACGTCAGCGACGCCGCCGACCCGGAGGCCGCCGCCTGGGAACTGATCCGCGCCGACCTCGCGACCCCGGTGGACGCCGACAAGGGACCGCTGTTCGCGCACACCCTGCTCACCCTCGCCACCGACCGGCACATCTGGCTGCTGCGGGCCCATCACATCCTGCTCGACGGCTACAGCTACAAGCTCCTCGGGCGGCGGCTCGCCGAGGTCTACAACGCGCTGGCCGAGGGGCGCGAGCCCGCACCCGGCACCTTCGCCCCGGCCGACCGGCTGCGGACGGAGGAGGCGGCCTACCTCGCCTCCGAGCGGCACGGCCGCGACCGCGACCACTGGAGCCGGCGCATGGCCGGCCTGCCCGAACCGGCCCGCCTCACCCGTCGTACGGCCCCGCCCGGCGTGCCGTTCCTGCGCCGCACCGCCGAGTTGGACGCACCGGACGCCGAGGCGCTGTCCGCCGCGGCCACCCGGCTGGAGGTCACCCGCACCGACCTGGTCACGGCCGCGGTCGCCGCCTATCTGCACCGGATGACCGGCGCGGACGACCTGGTCCTCGGCATGGCCACCATGAGCCGGCTCGGCAGCGCGGCCCTGCGCACCCCCGGCACCGCCTCCGACGTGCTGCCCCTGCGGGTCGCGGCCCAACCCGGCGTCTCCCTCGCGGATTTCGCGCGTGCCGTGGCCGCCGAGCTGGCGGCCCTGCGCCGCCACCAGCAGTACCGGGGCGAGTCCATCCGCCGCGACCTCGGCCTGCTCGGCACCGGACGCCGGCTGTACGGCCCGGTGCTGAACATCGTGCCCTTCACCGAGGAACTGGACTTCCAGGGCGCCACGGCCATCTGGCACCACCTGTCCGGCGGCGCCGTCGACGATCTCCAGATCAGCGTCCGGCCCGGCACCCGCCCCGGCGCGCTCTGGTTCGCCTTCGACGCCAACCCCGGCCTGTACGACGAGGAAGAACTCGCCCTCCACCGCGACCGGTTCATCGAACTGCTGCGGCGGCTGACGCGGGCCGAACCCGCCACCGCGCTCGCCGACCTCGATCTGCTGCTGCCCGGCGAGCACCCGCGCGATCTTCCGGTCCGCGCGTTCCCCGTCACGGACACGCTCACCCGGCTCTTCGAGCGACAGGCGCACGACGGGCCCGCGCGCGTCGCCGTGACGCACGAGGACACCCACCTGACCTACAGTCAACTCAACGAGGAAGCCAACCGGTTGGCCCGCCTGCTCGTGGAGCGCGGCGCCGGACCGGGCCGCGTGGTGGCCCTGGCGCTGCCCCGGGGCCCCCGGCTGCTGCCCGCCCTGCTGGCGGTCCTCAAGACCGGCGCCGCCTACCTCCCGCTGGACCCTGGACACCCGGCCGAGCGACTGCGGCTGGTGACGGCGGACGCGGCACCCGTCCTCGTGGTGACGGAGAGCGGCGCCGTCGGGGACCTCGGCGGCACGGCCCCCGCCGTCCTGCTGGACGACCCCGCCACCGCCGCCGACCTCGCGGCACGCCCGGCCGGCGACCTGACCGACACCGAGCGCGGCGGGCCGACCGGTCCGGCCGACATCGCGTACATCATCCACACCTCCGGCTCCACCGGCCGCCCCAAGGGCGTGCCCGTCCCGCACGCCAACGTGGTCCGGCTGTTCGCCGCCGCCGCGGGCGATGGCGACGGCTTCGACTTCGGCGCCGACGACGTGTGGACCCTCTTCCACTCGTACGCCTTCGACTTCTCCGTGTGGGAGATCTGGGGCGCCCTGCTGCACGGCGGCCGGCTCGTCGTCGTGCCGTACGCCGTCAGCCGCTCCCCGCGGGACTTCCTGCGGCTGCTGGGCGACGAGGGGGTCACCGTCCTCAACCAGACGCCGTCCGCCTTCGAGCAGCTCGTGGACGCCGACGAGGGGACCGGCGCCGGCGCGCTGCGGTACGTCGTGTTCGGCGGGGAGGCGCTGCGCCCCGAGCGGCTGCGCCCGTGGACCGCCCGGTACGGCTTCGACCGGCCGGCCCTGGTGAACATGTACGGCATCACCGAGACCACCGTGCACGTCACCCACCACCGCCTCACCCCGGCCGATCTGGCGGATCCGCGCCGCGGCGCCGTCATCGGCACCCCACTCGCCGACCTGCGGGTCCACCTCCTGGACGCGGCGGGCCGGCCGGTTCCGCCCGGCGCCGTGGGCGAGATGTACGTCGCCGGCGCCGGCGTCGCCGCCGGATACCTGAACCGCTCCGACCTGACCGCCGAGCGGTTCCTGGACGACCCCTACGGGCCCGCCGGCGGCCGGATGTACCGCTCCGGCGACCTGGCCCGCAGGCGCGCCGACGGGAGCCTCGACTACCTCGGCCGCGCCGATCAGCAGGTGCAGCTGCGCGGCTTCCGGATCGAGCCCGGAGAGATCGAGGCCGTCCTCGCCCGGCACCCCGGCGTCTCCCGGGCCGCCGTCGTCGTGCGCCAGGTCCAGGGCGGGGCCCGGCAGCTCGTCGCCTATCTGGTCGCCGACGGTGAACAGGTGCCCACGACCGCCGAGTTGCGCGCGCACGCCGCCGCCCATCTGCCCGACTACATGGTCCCCGCGGCCTGTGTCCCCATGGACACGCTGCCGCTGACCGCCAACGGCAAGCTGGACACCGACGCCCTGCCCCTGCCGGACTTCACCGGGACGGCGGCCGGCGTCAAGCCGACGAGCCCCGAACAGACCCTTGTCTGCGGCCTGTTCGAGGAAGTGCTGAAGCTGCCCCAGGGTGCCGTGGGCATCGACGCCAACTTCTTCGAGCTGGGCGGCGATTCACTGCTCGCCACCCGGCTGCTGGCCCGGCTGCGCCGCGCGTCCGGGGCCGACGTACCCATCACCACCCTGTTCGCGACCCCGACCCCCGCCGCCCTCGCCGGACTCCTCGAAAGCGGCGCCGGCGCCGCGCCCGCCCGGCCCGTCCCGGGCACCCTGCCGCGTCCCGCGCGCGTCCCGCTGTCGTACGCCCAGGAACGCATGTGGTTCCTGAACCGGCTCGACGACTCGGCCGCCACGTACAACATCCCCCTCGTGGTGCCCCTCGGCTCCGCCGTCGACACCGAGGCGCTGCGCGCCGCCCTCGGCGACCTCGCCGACCGGCACGAGAGCCTGCGCACGGTCCTCGCCGACCACGACGGCACGCCGTACCAGCGGATCCGGCCGGCCGGGGAAGCGCGGCCGTCGCTGCGCGTCGTCGACTGCCCCGCCGAGGAGATCGCCGCGAGCCTGGCGACCGCCTCCCGGCACCGCTTCGACCTTGCGGCCGAAAGCCCCCTGGCCGCCTGGCTGTTCACGGCCGGCGAGGAGCGGACCCTGCTGCTCGTCCTGCACCACAGTGCCGCCGACGGCTGGTCCCTGCGCCCGCTGGCCGACGACCTGAACACGGCGTACGCGGCCCGCCGCGCGGGCACCGACCCGGGCTGGGACGCGCTCCCGGTCCAGTACGCCGACTACGCACTCTGGCAGCGCGCCCTGCTCGCCCCCGAACCGGACGGCACCGGTGAGGCCGAACGGCTCACCGCGCACTGGCGGCAGGCACTGGCCGGTGCGCCCGAGGAGTGCACCCTGCCCGGCGACCGCCCCCGCCCGGCGACGGCGCGCGACGGTGCCCATGTCACCGAGCACGTGCCCGCCCCGCTGCACCGGGACCTGACCGGCCTCGCCGAACGCGAGGGCGCCAGCCTGTTCATGGTGCTGCACGCCGCCGTCAGCGCCCTGCTCAGCCGCGCCGGCGCCGGCGAGGACATCGTGCTGGGCGTCCCCGTGGCCGGCCGCCTCGAATCCGGCCTGGACGATCTGATCGGCCTGATCACCAACACGCTGGTGCTGCGCGCCGACACCTCCGGCGACCCCGCCTTCCGCGAGCTGCTGGCCCGCGTCCGGCCGGGCGACCTGGCCGCGCTCGACCACCAGGAACTGCCCTTCGACCGGCTCGTGGACGAACTCAACCCGCCCCGTACGCCCGGCCGGCACCCGCTGTTCCAGGTCATGCTCGCCCTGCAGAACAACGAACCCGCGCTGCTCCGCCTCGACAACACCCCCGTGCCGCTGCGGCCCACCGCCACCGGCACCGCGAAGTTCGACCTGTTCGTCGACGTCCTGGAGCGGCACACCGCCGACGGCACCCCCGACGGCCTGGACCTGCACGTCGAGTACGCCACCGATCTCTACGACCGGTCCACCGCCGAAGAGTTCGCCCGCGCCCTGGGCCGGCTGCTCGCGGCCGTGACCGCGGACCCGGACACCCGGCTCGGACTGCTCCCCGCGCCCGCGCCGCGCCCCTCGGCCGAGGAGCGCCCGTTCGCCGGTGCCGCCCCGGCCGAAGCGGCCCTGATCGAGGCGGCTCTGTCCGTGCCCGGTGTACGGGACGCCGCCGTCCTGCCCCAGGCCGACGGGGGCACGCCCCGGCTGTTCGTGGTGCCGGGCCGCGCGGAGGCCACCGAGGCCGTCGAACGGCTGCTGGAGCGCACCGGCACCACGTCCGTCCGCGTCACCGCCGTCAGCACCCTGGCCCGCACCGGCGACGGCACCCTCGACACGGCCGCCCTCGCCGCCCTGCCGGTGGTCGACCGCACCGCCGCCGCGGACTGGCAGCGGTACCTCGCCCGCGCGGGCGGTGTCTCCTTGGCCGAGGTCACGGTGGAGAACACCCCGGAGGAACTGGACCGCCGGCACGCCGGGACCCAGCGCCGCACCGCGGAGGCGGCGCCCGGGACGGCCGTCCCCCAGGCCGTCTCCCGCCGCCCCGCGCTCAGCGAGGGCCCGGAACTGCCCGAACCCTCCGTCGCCGGCTGGAGCGAAGCCCTCGTCCGGGCCGCCGAACGCGGCCACGGCGAGGTCGTCCACGTCCGCGCCGATGGCAGCGAGACCCGCCGCGACTACGCCTCCCTGATCCCCGAGGCCTCCCGGGTCCTCGCCGGTCTCAGGCGGGCCGGACTGCGCCCCGGCGACCAGGTGATCGTCCAGTGCGACGACAGCGAGGACTTCCTCGCCGTGCTGTGGGGCTGCATCCTCGGCGGCATCGTCGCCGTCCCGCTCACGGTCCCCGCCTCCTACACGACCTCCTCGGCCGCCCTCACCAAGCTGGAGGGCATCTGGCGGATGCTCGGCCGGCCCTGGATCGTCTGCTCGCCCGCGCTGGAGGCGGGCCTGCGCGGCGTCGCCGACCGGCAGAACTGGCCCGGCCTGCGGCTGACCACCGCCGAAGAGCTCCGGGACGCGCCCGAGGACCGCGACTGGTACGCCGCCGAGCCGGACGACCTCATCCTGATGCTGATGACCTCCGGCAGCACCGGCCTTCCGAAGGCCGTCCGGCTGACCCACCGGGGCGTGCTCACCCGGTCCGCCGCCACCGAGGCCATGAACGGACTCGGCGCCGACGACGTCACCCTGAACTGGATCCCGCTCGACCACGTCACCGGCGTCGTCATGTTCCACCTGCGGGACCTCTACCTCGGCTGCCGGCAGATCCACGCGCCGACGTCCTGGATCCTCGCGGACCCGACCCGCTGGATGGAACTCGCCCACCGGCACCGGGTCTCGGTCACCTGGGCGCCCAACTTCGCCTTCGGCCTGCTCGCCGAGGACACCGACCGCTTCCAGGACCGCGACTGGGACCTGAGCCCGATGCGGCTGGTGATGAACGCCGGCGAGGTCGTGGTGGCCGCCGCGGCCCGCGGCTTCCTCCACGCGATGCGGCCCTTCGGGATGCCCCAGGACGTGATGCACCCCGGCTGGGGCATGTCCGAGACCTGCTCCGTGGTCACCGACTCGGTGCTGCCCGCCGAACCGCCGGGCACCGACGAGACGTTCGTCAGCTGCGGCCTGCCCTACCCCGGCTTCGCCATGCGCATCCTGGGCGAGGACGGCACCCTGCTCGCCGAGGGCGACGTCGGCCGGCTCCAGGTCCGGGGCACCTCCGTGACCCGCGGCTACCACGACAACCCGGCCGCCAACGCCGAGGCGTTCACCGACGACGGCTGGTTCGACACCGGCGACCTGGCCTTCCTGCGCGACGGGGAACTGTTCATCACCGGCCGCGCCAAGGACGTCATCATCGTCAACGGCGTCAACCACTACAGCCACGAGATCGAGTCCTGCGTCGAGGAACTGCCCTTTGTCGTCCGCAGCTTCACCGCGGCCTGCGCGGTCCGCTCCGACCCGGCCGCCACCACCGACGAACTCGCCCTGTTCGTCCACCTCGCCGCCGTACCCGACCGCGCCGCCGCACTGCGGGAGATCGCCGGCAAGGTCACCCGCGAGATCGGCGTCAGCCCCGCCTTCCTCGTACCGATCGGCCCCGCCGACATCCCCAAGACCGAGATCGGCAAGATCCAGCGGACCAAGCTGCGCAAGAGCTTCGAGGCGGGCGACTTCGAAGAAGCCGTCCGCGAGGCCCAGTTGCTCATGGGCACCGCCGCCACCCTGCCGGACTGGTTCCTGCGGCCCGAATGGCAGCAGGTCGCGCCACACCGACCGCGCACCCTGCCGGCCGGCCGGCACACGCTCGTCCTGGCCGGCGCCGACACCGGGGCCCACGACCTCGCCGACCGACTGGCCCGGGCTCTGCGCGCCCAGGGCGCCCGCTGCACCGTGGTCACGGACGGCACGTCGTACGCCCGTCTCGACGCCGCCCGCTACGAGATCCGGCCCGCCGACGACGCCGACCACACGGCGCTGCTGCGGGACTTGGACGCCGACGGCCGGCCCGTCGACGCCGTCGTCCACCTCGCCGCGCCCGCCGCCGACGGCGCCGCCCCGGACGACACGAGCGCCCGCACCCTGCTCGCCGCGGCCCGTGCCCTCGGCGCCCGGCCGGCGGACCTGCTGCATGTGACGGCGGGCGCCCAGGCGGTCACCGGCGACGAGTCGCCCTCGCCCGCCGAGGCCATGGCCGGCGCGGTCCTCAAGTCCCTGCGGGAGGAGAGCGCGGGACTGGCTTGCGTCCACCTGGACACCGAGCCGGGCACCGACCCCGTACCGCTCGTCCTGGCGGAAGCCGGACAGCCCCTGGTGGACACCGAGGTGGCCTACCGCGCCGGACGCCGCCATGTGCGCCGACTGGCCGCGCTGCACCGGGATCCGGCCCGCGTGGAGCCGCCCGCCGCCGAGGGCTTCCACCTGATCAGCGGCGGACTGGGCGGCGTCGGCACCGAACTCGCCACCCATCTGCTGCGCACCCCCGGCACCCGGCTGCTGCTCCTCGGCCGCAGCGAACCGGCCTCCGGCGGCCCGCTGCCCGAGACGGACAACGTACGCCGGGTACGCGCCGAGGTGACCGACGAGCAGCAGGTACGCGCGGCCGTCGACGCCGCCACCGAGGCCTGGGGCGTCCCCCTGACCTCGGTCTGGCACCTGGCCGGGACGCTCGTCGAGCGCCCGGCCGCCGATCTGGACGCCGACACCTGGCGGACGGCGCTGGCCGCCAAGGCCCTCGGCGCCTGGACCCTGCACCGGGTCGCCGCCGATCACCCGGTGACCTCGTTCGTCCTGTTCTCCTCGGTCAACGGCTGGTTCGGCGGCGCCATGAACACCGCCTACTCCGCCGCCAACGCCTACCTGGACGGGCTCGCCCGGTACCGCCATGCGCAGGGGCTGCCCGCCCAGAGCCTGGCCTGGAGCATGTGGCGGGAACGCGGCATGAGCAGCGGCTACCAGCTCACCGCCCTCACCGAGGCGCGCGGCTACCGGGTGCTGGACGCCACCGCCGCGCTCCGCTCCCTCGACCTCGCCCGCACCCTGCCCGAACCCCACCTGCTGATCGGTGCCGACCGCACCGCCCCGTGGGTTCGCAGCCACCTCGCCGAACCCGCCCGGGGCGTACGACGGCTGGCCGGCCGCGTCGCCCTGACGGAGGGCGCCGACCTCGGCGCCCTGCACCGCGCGGCGGCCGACGCCGCGGGTGGCACCCCCTGGGTGCTGCGCGCCGCCGGCAGCGCCGAACGGCCGCCCGCCGGCGAGGACCGGCAGCACGACCTGGAGCAGCGGATCGCCGAACTGTGGTGCGGCGTCCTCGGCCGCGACCGGGTCGGCCGCGAGGACAACTTCTTCGACCTGGGCGGCAATTCGCTCCTGCTGGTCAGCGCGCAGAACGCCGTCAACCGGGCGTTCGGCGGCGACGTGACCGTGGTCGACCTGTTCGCCCACCCCACCGTGCGCGATCTGGCCGGCCACCTCGCCGCCCGGATCCCCGCACCGGGGACGGCGGACGACAGCGCGCCCCAGGACCCGCCGAGCGGTCTCGACCGGGCCAAGGAACAAGCGGAACGGCAGCGCGCGGCCCGTGCCCGCCGCTCCCCGCGCAACGGAAAGGGCCGAGGCCATGCGTGAGCACCACGACACACCGGACATCCCCGAGGAGGAGGCACCGGCCGTCGCCGTCATCGGCATGGCCGGGCGGTTCCCCGGCGCCGACGACCTCGACGCCTTCTGGGACAACCTGGCCGCCGGACGTACGTCCGTACGGCCCGTCACCGACGAGGAGTTCCTGGCCGCCGGGGGCGACCCGGGCGACCTGGACGACCCCTCGCTGGTCCGGATGGCCTCCGTCGTCGAGGGCATCGACCGCTTCGACTCCGGCTTCTTCGGCTACACCCCCGCCGAGGCCGCGGTCGTCGACCCCCAGCAGCGCCTGCTCCTGGAGACGGCCTACCAGGCCCTGGAGGACGGCGGCTGCCTCGCGCCCGGCACCGACAACGGCACCTTCGGCGTCTACGCGGGCAGCGGCGACAGCCGCTACTACCCCACCCACATCCACCCCCGGTACACCGGACGGCCCGGGTCCGTCGAGCTGGTGCACGCCGCCACCGCCAACTCGCTGGGCACGCTGGCCACTCGGCTCTCCTACGAACTGGGCTTGACCGGCCCGAGCCTGTCCCTCCAGACGGCCTGCTCCACCGCGCTGGTCGCGGTGCACACCGCCTGTCAGGACCTGCTCGACTACCGTTGCGACACCGCCCTCGCCGGCGCCGTCTCCCTCAACCCCTCGGCGCTGCTCGGCTATCGCCACGTCCCCGGCGGGCCCTTCTCGCCGGACGGCTACTGCCGGGCGTTCTCCGCGGACGCCGCCGGCACCTCCTCCGGGGACGGCGTCGGCGCGCTCGTCCTCAAGCGGCTGGAGGACGCACTGGCCGACGGCGACCGGATCCGGGCCGTCATCCGGGGAAGCGCCGTCAACAACGACGGCCGCCGCAAAGTCGGTTTCAGCGCGCCCAGCGCCGCCGGGCAGACCGAGGTCGTCCTCGCCGCGCAGGCCCAGGCGATGGTCGACGCCGGCACCATCGGCCTCGTCGAGGCGCACGGCACCGCGACCCGCCTCGGCGACCCCATCGAAGTGGCCGCGCTCACCGAGGCGTTCCGGGAATCCACCGACCGGCGCGGCTACTGCGCGCTGGGCTCGGTGAAGACCAACATCGGCCATCTGGGCGCGGCGGCCGGCATCGCCGGGATCATCAAGGCCGTCCTCGCCCTGGAACACCGGCAGATCCCGCCGAACCTGCACTTCGAACGCCCCAACCCGCTCATCGACTTCGCGGCCGGACCCTTCCGCCTCCCCACCCGGCTGGAGGACTGGACGGCCGCCGGCCACCCCCGGCGCGCCGCGGTCAGCGCCTTCGGGATCGGCGGCACCAACGCCCACGTCGTCCTGGAGGAGGCACCCGCCTTTGCCCAGGCCGCCGTTCGGGCGCGTCCCGGCGCCGCCGAGGACACCGGCCGGCTGGTGCTGCCGCTGTCCGCGCGTACCGCCGGAGCCCTGCGCGGCCAGGCCGAGGCCCTGGCCCGGCATCTCGAACGCCGGCCGGAGCTGCGCCTGGACGAGGTGGCCCAGGCGCTGCGCACGAGCCGCCCCGCCCTGCGCCACCGGACGACCGTCACCGCGCTCTCCCGGGACGAGGCCCTGTCGGCGCTGCGCGCCGTCGCCCCCGCCACCCCCGCGGTGCCGGACGAGCCCGTGCGGGTGGCGTTCCTGCTGCCCGGCGGCGGCACCCAGTACCCCGGCATGGGCACGGAGCTGTACCGCGACCAGGCCGTCTACCGCGACACCGTGGACGAGTGCGCCCGTATCCTGCGCCCCGAACTCGGCGTCGACGTCCGCACCACCCTGTTCGAGGGCGCGCCCGCCGATCACACCGCCGACCTCCTCGGTCTGGTCGTCACCGAATACGCCCTCGCCCGCACCCTGATGGCCGCCGGCGTCCGGCCGGACGCGCTGATCGGCCACTCCCTGGGCGAGTACACGGCGGCCTGCCTGGCCGGGGTCGTCGACCTCGCCGACATGCTGCCCCTGGTCGCCACCCGGATGCGGCTGATCAGCGAGGCGGGCGGGGCCACCGTCGGTGTCGCCGCCCCCGTCGAGGACGTACTGCCGCTGCTCGACGACGAGTTGTCGCTGGCGGCGGTGAACGGTCCCGCCGCGTGCACCGTCGCCGGGCACGAGGAGGCCGTCGCCCGCTTCGAGCGCGAACTCACCCGCCGGGACATGCCGTTCCGGCGGCTGCGGATCCCGCTCGCGGCGCACTCGCACGTCCTGGACCCGGTCCTCGCGATCTACGAGAAGCACCTGCGCGGCGTCACCCTGCGCCCGCCCCGCATTCCGTTCGTCACCAACGTCACCGGCACTTGGATCACCGACGAGCAGGCGACGTCCGTCGAGCACTGGCTCGCCCACACCCGCGGCACCGTGCGCTTCGCCGACGGCATCGCCGCCCTGTGGGAACGCGAGCGTCCGGTGCTGGTGGAGGCGGGGCCGGCGGACACCCTCACCAAGCTGGCCGCCGCTCGACTGGCGCCGGACACACCGGTGACCGTCACCAGCATGCGGCACGCCCGGGCCGAAGCCTCGGACGGCTTCGTCTTCGCCGAGGCGCTGGGCCGGCTGTGGAGCGCGGGCGTCGACAGCGTGCTGGTGCCGGTGCCCGGCACGCCCCGGACGGCCCCGCTGCCGCCGTACGCCTTCGAACGGCACCGGCACTGGATCGACGCTCCCGGGGCCCGCGCGACCGGCTCCGGCACCCCGGACCCGGCCGGGGCCGGGCCGGCCACCCTCGCGCCCCGGCCGAGGCTCACCACCGAGCACGTACCGCCCCGCACCGACCGCGAGCGGACGGTCGCCCGGTACTGGGAGGAGATCCTCGGCATCGGCGGAATCGGCGTGCGGGACAACTTCTTCGACCTCGGCGGCGACTCCATGCGTGCCGTCCTGCTGACGGGCCGGCTCCGCCAGGCCGGGGTACTCGACCTGACGGCCGCCACCCTGCTGGCCGCCCCGACCATCGCCGGAGTCCTCACGGCCGCCGACGCGGCCACGGGCGACGGTGGCGACGGCGGGACCGGTGGCGGCGGGGTGTCGAGCGCTCCGAGTGCTCCGAGCGCTCTCGCGCCGCTGCTGCCGCTGCGTGCCGAGGGCGGTGCCACCCCGCTGTTCTGTGTGCACCCCGGCGCCGGTGTCTCCTGGCGCTACACCGGACTGCTGCCCCACCTCGGCGGCGACCAGCCGGTGTACGGCATCCAGGCTGCTGGGCTCGACGGCACCCGGCCGCCCGTGTCCGGCGCCGCGGAGATGGTCGCCTTCTACACCGGCCTGGTCCGTGAGGTGCAGCCGAGCGGTCCCTACCGGCTCCTTGGCTGGTCCTACGGAGGCTTCGTCGCCCACGCGATGGCCCGCGCCCTCCAGGAACAGGGGGAGCGGGTGGAGCTGCTGGCCATGCTGGACGCTCCGCAGCCGTACGGCGACTGGTACGACGACGCGGCAGCCGAACGCCAGGTGGCGGCCCTGCTGATGAGGGTGGCCGGACTGCCGGTGGACGCGCACGCCGAACCGCCCGCCGTGGCCGAGGTCCTGGACCGGATCGACAGCAAGATCGAGGCGGATCCGGACGGTTCGCCCGTCACCCGGGCGCAGGCCGCCGCGATCGCCGACGTCATGCGCAACAACCTGCGGATCGCCCCGCAGTTCGAGCCGGGCCGGTTCGACGGCGACGTGCTGTTCTTCAGCGCGGAGGAAGAGACGGTCGAGGGCGGATCCGGCGACTTCGCGGTCCGGTCCGGCAAGGCGGATGCCTGGCGGCCTCACGTCGGAGGGACGCTGCGCGAACTCGCCGTGCCCTGCGGGCACTACGAGATGACCGAACCCGAGCCGATCGCCCTGATCGGCAAAGTCGTGGCCGAGGCCCTGCGCGGCACCGCGGACACGGGGCGGACCGGAGCCGTATAGCCGGTCGGGGGTGCCCCGACGGTTCAGGGGCACCCGCATGACCAAGCCCGGTCCGCGGAACTTCTGCGGACCGGGCTTGGTCATGCTTGAACTCGGCTGTGTGGGTCAGGAAATGGAGGACTCGCTCCTCCATCGGGAGCGCCGCCGCGCCGGAGCCGGCCGTCTTCCGATCCGGCAGGTCTCTCGGTCTCGCGGTCGGCGTCAGACGCCCGTCAGTCCGTGTCCGGGCCGAGTACCACGCTGAACACCCCTGGTCCGGCGGCGCGTACACGGACCCGCACCGTACGCGGCGTGGCCTCGCGGGCCGAGATCCGCAGCCACCCCGCACCGCCCGCCCCGCCCGCGCCGTCGGCCCACGCCGCACCGTCCGCTCCTGCCCGCAGATCGCGCAGCGTGCTCCCGGGGATCTCGCCCGCCAGGGTCTTCCATGCCGCCTCCTTGGCGGAGAAGAGGGCCGTTACCGGCCAGGCGCGCAGCAGGTGTTCCTCGTCTTCGCGCAGGAACAGCCGGGCCGCTCCGAACGGCAGCGGGCGGAGTTCCAGATCGCAGCCGAGCGGGGTGTCGTGGCCGGGGGCGCGGGCCACCGCGACCGCGACCCCGGCGCTGTGGGAGATCGATGCCGCCCGGCCGGGCGGGAAACACGGCAGCCGGCCCGCGCGGGGAATGTCCCCGCAGTCGAGCCCGACCGCGCGCAGCGCGCGGCGTGCGGCGAGCCGGCCCGCGAGGAACTCGGACCGGCGCCGGCCGGGCATCGGTACGATCGCCGCCGCCTCACCGGGTCCGGCGGGGGCCAGTCGGGGCTCGGTGGCGAGGGCGACGCCCAGACCGAGCCCCACCCCCTCCAACTCCTCCCGCCACACGGCCAGTCGGTCCTCGTCGAAGAGGTGGCCGGTACCCGGTGGGCGCATGACCCTCAGGCCCGCAGCAGCTTCTTGACGATCTTGCCGGCCGGGTTGCGGGGGACGAGCTCGATGAACTCCACCCGACGGGGGCGCTTGTACGGGGCCAGCAACCGCGAGACGTGCCCGAGGAGTTCGAGGGCCTCGGTACCCGGCTCGGCCACCACGTAGGCGAGGGGCACCTCCCCGTAGTCCTCGTCCGGAATCCCGACCACCGCCGCGTCCCGCACCGCCGGGTGGCCGAGCAGGGCGCGCTCGATCTCCGAGGGGTAGACGTTCTGTCCGGCCCGGATGATGAGGTCCTTGGTGCGGTCCACGAGATGGATCCGCCCCGCCTCGTCCAGGAACCCCAGGTCGCCCGTTCTGACCCAGCCGTTCAGGCCGATCTCGCGGGTGGCCTCCGGGTCGTTCCAGTACCCCCGCATCAGGCCGGGCCCGCGCACCACGATCTCGCCGGTCTCGCCGGTCGGCAGCTCCGTGCCGTCCGAGCCCACCGCGCGGGCGGACATCCCGGGGATCACCCGGCCGCAGGGGATGCGCGCCGTGACGTCCCCGGGCTCCGGGTGCTCGTCGGGGCCGAGGGTGACGAACGGGCCGCCGACCTCCGTCATGCCGTACACCTGCCGGAAGCCGCAGCCGAGGCGCCGTACGGCCTCCTCGTACACGTCGAGAGGCATGGGCGCGGCGCCGTAGAGGATCTCCCGGAGCGTGGACGGATCGAGCCGGTCCGCGCCCTTGGACTGGAGCATGAAGCGCAGCATCTGCGGGACCAGCCACATATGGGTCGCCCGGTGTCGTTCCACCGCGGCCAGCGCCCGCTGCGGGGTGAAGCCCGGCATGAGCACGATGGTCGCGCCCGCGGCCATGTAGGTGAGCGACACCACCATGCTGCCGTGGTACAGCGGGCAGCAGTTGACCATCACGATGTCGTCGGTGGGCCGGGCCGACACCAGCCAGCCCAGCGCGATGGCACGGAAGGAGGCACTGTCGACCGTGACGCCCTTGGCCTGCCCGGTGGTCGCCGAGGTGTGCAGCACGGCCACGGGGTCGATGTCGGCCACGACGGGCATGTCCCGCTCGGACGCCATCGTGCCCAGCGTCTCGAAGGCCGGCTTGTCCAGCGCGACCCGGAGTCGCACCGATGGCGGCAACTCCGTGTGACGATCCAGCAGTTCGGACTCGCCGAACACGGCGACCGCCCCGACCCGCGCCACGATGCCCTCGACCTCGGGCACGGTCAGACTGTGGTTCAGCGGCACGAACATCGCGCCGAGCCGGGCGAGCGCGAAGTAGGTCTCCAGGACCTCGATCCGGTCCTTGGAGAGCACGGCGACCCGGTCACCGCGCTCGATTCCCAGCTCCGCCATGCCCAGGGCGAGTTCGAGCGTGCGATCGTGGAACTGCTCCCAGGTGACCGCGCGCCGGTCGTCGACCAGCGCCGTACGCCCGGGAAAGCATTGCCGGTTGCGTTCCAGCAGCTGGGTCGTCCACATCAGACGCCGCCACTCGCACCGGCCGTGGAGCGCTCGGCGACGAACCGCTCGTAGTCGGCGATCGAGTGCAGCCGCTCCATGTCGTCGGCGGTGATCTCCACCCCGGCCCGCTGCTCGACCAGCAGCACGAGCCGGACGAGGTCACCCGAGTCGATGCCGCTCGCGGCGAGGTCGGTGTCGTCGGCGACCCGCTGGACGTCCGCGTACTCCTCCATGCCGGTCAGCTCGACCAGCAGCTCCCTGACGGTGATCATCTGTCGCTCCCTTTCGTTTTGGCGGACCCGCCGCCGGGCGAGGCGCCCGGCCGGTCGCCGGGTCCCCGCGTCCCACGTCTGTCACCCGAACAAGAGGCGCCCGCGCCGGACCGCAATCCCCCCGGCTCCGCGTGACGTTTGTCACGCGCCCATGCCGTGGCCTCGGGGATTGCGGGCCCGCCGCCGTGACTCTTTCCCAGTCACAGGCCGCGCCCGGGATGCCGGGCACGGCGGGCGCCGCACGCGCCCGAGACATGCCGAAGGAGTGATGCCAGTGTCCAGGCGAGGGGTCCGGCCGAAGGACGCGTACGTTCCGGGGCCGGCGGGGACCGGCCGGGGAGGCGCGGCGTGAGCGCGACAGAGTCCCCCGGCCCTACGACCGGCATCGCGACCGGGATCAGGGCAGCGACGGGAACGGTGGCCGGAACCGGAACCGAGACCGGGACCGAGGCCGATCCGCTGGAGCGGTTCGAGGCCTGGGTCGGCGCCGGCGAGGCCGTCGAACCGGGCGACTGGATGCCCGACGGCTACCGCCGCCTGATCCTCCGGCAGCTCGCCCAGCACGCCCACTCCGAGATCATCGGCATGCAGCCGGAGGGCGCCTGGCTCACCCGGGCACCCTCCCTGTACCGCAAGTCCCTGCTGATCGCGAAGGTCCAGGACGAGGCCGGCCACGGCCTGTATCTGTACTCCGCCGCCGAGACCCTGGGCGTGGACCGCGAGGACCTGCTGGACGCGCTGCACACGGGCCGCCAGCGCTTCGCGGCCACGTTCAACCACCCCGCGCTGACCTGGGCGGACACCGGCACCATCGCCTGGCTGACCGACGGCGCCGCCGTCGTCAACCAGGCCCCGATGTGCCGTATCTCGTACGGGCCCTACGCGCGGGCCATGCGGCGCGTCTGCCAGGAGGAGGCCTTCCACGTACGGCAGGGCTTCGACCTGATGCGCGCCCTGTGCGAGGGGACGCCGGAGCAGCGGGAGATGGCCCAGGACGCGGTGAACCGCTGGTGGGTACCGGCCGTCGTGCTGATGTTCGGGCCGCCCGACACCGAGGCGGGCGGCGCCGGCGGGCGGGCCGCGGAGGTCGGCGCCGCGATCTCACGCCGGGCCATGGCCTGGGGTATCAAGCGGCACACCAACGACGAACTGCGCCAGCGCTTCGTCGACGCTTGCGCCCCGCAGGCCGAACGCCTCGGCCTGACCCTGCCGGACCCCGCGATCCGCTGGAACGAGGAGCGCGGCCACTACGACTTCACCCCGGTCGATCGGGACGGCTACCAGCGAGCGCTCGGCGAGAACACCCACTGGGCCCGGCAGCGGGTCGCCCACCGGCGCACCGCGCACGAGGACGGCGCCTGGGTACGGGAGGCCGCCGCCGCGTACGCCGCCCGCACCGAGGACACCGCCGCCGACCGGGACACCACCACCCGGGGCACCGCCCGGACCGAGGGCGCCGGCGAGACCGGCACCCAGGAGAACGACCGCACGGAGGTACACGCATGAGCGGCCCGCAGCCACAGGGCGCCCCGGCGTCCTGGGAGGTCTTCCTGCGCCCCCGGCGCGGCCTGGCCCACCAGCACGTGGGCTCGGTACGCGCCTACGACCCGGACACCGCGCTGCTGCGCGCCCGCGATCTGTTCACCCGCCGCGACGAGCCGCTGTCGCTGTGGGTGGTCCGCTCCGACGGCGTGCACACCGCGTCCCCGGAGGACCGCGACCCGTACTTCGCCAACGCCCGCCACAAGCCGTACCGGTACGCGGAGCACTTCGCGCCGCTCACCACCGAGAAGGGCCCCGAAGGTGACCATGACGAGTGAGCCGGCGGACGTCCGGCTCGACCCCGACCTCGGCCTCGACCCCGATCTCGCCGTCCATCTGCTGCGCCTCGGCGACGACGCCCTCGTCCTCGGACAGCGGCTGTGCCAGTGGATCACCCGGGCCCCCACCATCGAGGAGGACCTGGCGCTGTCCAACATCGCCCTGGACCTCATCGGCCAGGCCCGGCTGCTGCTCACCCACGCCGGACGCCTCGACGGCACCGGTCGCGACGAGGACGCCCTCGCGTACACCCGTACCGGCCGGGAGTTCACCAACACCCTGCTCACCGAGCTGCCCAACGGCGATTTCGCGACCACCATCGCCCGCCAACTCGCCTACACCCACTACGCCGTCGCGTACTACGAGGCCCTGGGCGGCTCCTCGGATCCCGAGCTGGCCGCGTTCGGGCAGCGGGCCGCGAAGGAGGTCGCGTTCCACCGGCTGCACGCCGACACCTGGACCGAACGGCTCGGTCTCGGAACCCCCGAGAGCACCCGCCGGATGCGGCAGGGGCTGGAGGCGGTGTGGCCGTACACGGCGGAACTCTTCGACGAGGACGACGTGACGCGCCGTCTGGCCGCCGCCGGTGCGGCCCCCTCGCCCGCGCTGCTGCGTCCGCGATGGGAGGAGAGCACCGCCCGGGTGATCGCCCGGGCCGGACTCGACGTCCCGGCCCCGCGATGGCAGGGCCGAGGCGGCCGAACGGGCCTGCACACCGAGGAGTTCGCGTCCCTGGTGGCCGAACTCCAGTCGGTGCACCGGCAGTTCCCCGGAGGATCCTGGTGAGCGGCGCGACGGCCCTGGCGGTGGCGGAGGTACGGACGCGGGTGGCGGCCGTACCGGACCCCGAACTGCCCTTCCTCACCCTCGGCGACCTCGGCGTGATCGGCTCCGTCGCCCCCGGCGGCGACGGGCGTATCGAGGTGGAGCTCATGCCCACGTACGTGGGCTGCCCGGCCCTCGCCGCCATGGCGGCCGCGATCCAGGACGTCCTCGCGGACTGCGGCCACCCCGACGGCCGAGTCCGGCAGGTGCTGTCACCGGCGTGGTCCACAGACCGCATCACAGCCGCCGGCCGGGCCGCGCTCGCCGCCCACGGCATCGCCCCGCCGACGCCCGCACGCGGGGACGGACCGGTGCTCGTCCAGCTCGGCGAGGTCCCCTGCCCGCACTGTGGGTCCCGGGCCACCCGGCCGCACAGCGCGTTCGGCCCCTCCCGCTGTCAGTCGATGCTGCGCTGCACCGGCTGCGACGAGCTGTTCCCCCATCTGACCGCGCTGTGAGGACCCGCGTGAACTCCGCCATCTCGACCACCGTCCGCCGGCGCACCGGCTGGCACCGGCTCCCGGTCACCGCCGTCCGGCGCCTCGCCAAGGAAGCCGTCGCCGTCACCCTCGGCATCCCGGACACCCTCCGCGAGACCTTCGCGCACGAGCCCGGCGACCACGTCGTCGTCCGGCACCGCCGCGGCGGCGAGGAACTGCGCCGCAGCTACTCCGTGTGTCCCCCGCTCGAAGACCCCGGCACGCTGCGGCTGGTGATCAAGCAGGGCTCCCCGGACGGCTTCGGCGCGTACGCCCTGACCGGCCTGGCGCCCGGCGACCACCTCGAACTGGCCCCGCCCACCGGCGCCTTCCGGCTTCCCGAGCGGCCCGGTGCCCACCATGTCCTGATCGCGGGCGGCTCCGGCATCGCCCCGCTCTTCGCCATGGCCACGCACGCGCTGCGGACGGACCCGGTCTGCCGGGTCTCCCTCGTCCACTCCGTGCCCACGGCCGAGGACGCCCTGCTCGCCGACGAACTCGCCGTACTCAAGGACGAGTTCGCCGACCGGATCGCCGTGCTGCACGTCCTCACCCGGGAGGACCGCCCGCCCCTGGGCGGCCGGATCGACGCCACCGGCCTGCCGCGGCTGCTCGCCGCCCTGGACGCCCGGCCCGGCCCGGACACCACCTTCGCCCTGTGCGGACCGGCCGGCCTGACCGACCTCGCCCGCACGGTCCTGACGGGCGCGGGGGCCGACCCGGAGCTGGTCCGCTCCGAACTGTTCACCCTGGGCCGGGACGGGAGCGACACCCCGGCGGTCCGGCCCGCGCCCGAGGCGCCACCCGCCGCCGACGGCACCCGGATCACCGCCCTGTACGACGGCCGGCGCCGGGTCGTCACCGCCCGGCCCGAGGACCCGGCCCTGCTCGACACGCTGCTGCGCGACCACCCCGACGTGCCCTACGCCTGCCGCGAGGGGATCTGCGGCAGCTGCCGCGCCAAGGTCCTCGACGGCGAGGTGGCGACCGGCCCCCAGTACGCCCTGGACGCCGGACAACTGGCCGACGGCTACACGCTCGTCTGCCGCGCCACTCCGCTCGGCGCCGAGGTCACCGTCGACTTCGACGCCTGACGGCGTCCGCCGCGCCCGGTACCCACCCCGCGCCCACCCGCCCGGCAGTCACCCGCCCGGCACCCATCCCCACCCCGGAAACAAGGAGAACGTGATGACCACCCCCCTGCGCCACACGGGCAGGACCGCCCTGGTCACCGGCGGAAGCCGCGGTATCGGACGGGCCATCAGCCGTCGGCTGGCCCGCGAGGGTGCTCTGGTGGCCGTCCACTACGGACACGACGCGGAAGCGGCCGAACGCACCGTCAAGGAGGTCGAGTCCGAGGGCGGCCAGGCTTTCCCGGTCCACGCCGAACTGGGCGTGACCGGCGATGCCGACGCCCTCTGGGCCGCCTTCGACCGGGCCCTCGCCGAGCGGGGCACCGAACCCGGCCTGGACATCCTCGTCAACAACGCCGGCATCACCGTCCCCCGCCGGATCGCGGAGGTCACCGAGGCCGACTACGACCGGGTGTTCGCCATCAACACGAAGGCGCCGTTCTTCATCGTCCAGCGCGGCTTGGACCGGCTGCGCGACGGCGGCCGGATCGTGAACATCTCCTCGGTCGCCACCCGCGTCGCCTTCCCGGGGATCGTCTCCTACGCCATGACCAAGGCGGCCTTGGACTACCTCACCCTGACCCTCGCCCAGGAGCTGGGCCCGCGCGGCATCACCGTCAACAGCGTCGCCCCCGGCTACACCGAGACGGAGATCAACCCCACCCTCGCGATCCCGGAAATCCGCGAACGCTACTCGTCGGCCTCGGTGTTCGGCCGGCTGGGCGCTCCCGCGGACATCGCCGACGTCGTGTCCTTCGTGGCGAGCGACGAGGCCCGCTGGGTGACCGGCCAGTGGATCGACACCTCCGGTGGCGTCCACCTCGGCCCGTGAGTCCCGTGCCCGCCCCACCCTGTCGCACCGCCCGTCATCCCAGGAGATCCTCACCATGGACAACGGCACGTCCACACCGCTCCAGCAGGCCCCGGCCGATCTGCCGGCCGGGCCCTGCGGCGGCGCCGGCCCGTACGACGCCTACGTACGCGCCTCCGTCCTCAACAACCTTCAGCGGCCCCTCACCGACGCGCCCGACGAGATGGGATTCCTCGTCAGCACCCAGGTGATGGAGCTGTGGCTCACCCTGATCGTCCACGAGTGGCGCGCCGCGGCCTCGGCCTTCGCCAAGGACGACATCGACTCCGCCGGCGACGCCCTCGTCCGCAGCCGCCGTGCCCTGACCTCTCTCAACTCCACCTGGACCCCGCTGGCTTCTCTCACGCCCGCTCAGTTCAACGGCTTCCGGGCCGCGTTCGGCGCGGCCTCGGGATACCAGTCCGCGATGTACCGGCACTTGGAGTTCCTCCTCGGCGACAAGTCCGAGTCGCTGCTCCGCCTGCACCAGGGCGACCCCGCCGTGCACGAGACGCTCGTCGAGGCATACCACCGGCCGTCCCTGTACGACGAGGTGCTCGGCTACCTGTACCGCAGGGGCCTGCCCGTGCCGGAGCACGTACGGGACCGGGACATGACGGCGCCCTACACGGCCGACCCGGGCGTCGTGGACGTGTGGCGGCGGATCTACGCCGGTCCCCAGCGCGATCCGCTGCTGGCCCTCGGCGAACAGCTCACCGACCTGGCCGAACTGGTCCTGCGCTGGCGCTACGACCACATCATGGTGGTCCGCCGGGCCATGGGCGCCAAGGCGGGCAGCGCCGGTTCTCCCGGCCTCGTCTGGCTCGAACAGCGGGCCACGAAGGCGGTGTTCCCGGAGCTGTGGGAGGTGCGCGGTGGCCTCTAGGGAGATCTCCGACTTCGCGGCGGAGGAGGAGAGGCGGGTCCTGAGCCTGAAGCCGGCCCTCGCGCCGAAGCGCGGCCGCTACGGCGACCACCCGAACCACTCCTACGACCTCTGGCCCGCCGAGTCCGCCGAGTCCGCCGAGTCTGCCGAGTTTGCCGAGTTTGCCGAGTTTGCAGGGCCCGTCGACACCCCCGGTGCCCCGCTGGTGATCCTGCTGCACGGCGGCTACTGGCGCTATGACCGCATGCACCTCACCCCCTTCGCGGCCTACCTCGCCCAGCAGGGCTTCGACGTGCTGCTGCCCGGATTCCGCCGCTCCGGCGGGGCCGGCGGCTACCCGGAGACCTTCGACGACATCGCGCGGATCGTGGACACCCTGCCCGAAGGGCGGCCCTACCTGCTCGCCGGGCACTGCTCCGGCGGCCATCTGGCGCTGTGGTGCGCGGCCCGCGGCCTGCTGCCCGAGGACTCTGTCTGGCACACCCGCACCCTCCCGACGGGTGTGCTGGCGCTCGCCCCGATCACGGACCTCGAAGCGACCCGCCGCGACGACCTCAGTGACGGTGCCGCCGTACAACTTCTGGGTGGCATCGAGGAGTTCGAGCAGCGGATGGCCGAGGTCGACCCCCTCACCCTGCTGCGCGGGGCGGGCACCACGGGCGTACCGACGGTGCTGCTGCACGGCGCCGTGGACGAGGAGGTCCCGCTCACCCAGTTCGCCGACTACGCGGCCGTGCATCAGGACATGAGGACCGTCACGCTGCCTGGCATCGGCCACTACACGCTCATCGAGCCCGGCGCCCCCGGCGCCCGCGCGGTCGCCGACACCCTCTGGGAGATGGCCGCCGCCTTCGGCGCACACCGTCCCGGTGCCGGCGCGGGGACGATCGCGCACGGATGACCGCTTATAGGTGACCGCGTAGAGATGACCGCCACGGCCCGGGAGGGCCGGGCCGCCCGTGTCGATGCCGGGTGCGCCCGTCCTCCCGGGCCGGGTGCGTCACGCTCCTGGGGAGCCCGCGGAATTCAGGGAACTGGGCAGGGACAGCTCAAGGCCAGGGGGGGGCGCGTTCAGGCGCGCGTCGGCGCGTGAGGGTTGCACCGTGCGGCGCGCAGACAGACGCCGCGCGCTGTTTTCGGTGGTGATCGCGTCATCCTGCGGCCGTATCCGGTCGTAAACCACCCCTCCTGATGAATCGCGGCAAGCGAGGGCACGCGATGCTGTTTACTTTGCGATGACCTTCCCTTGACCTCTCGTTTGGGAAGGGTGAGGACAGTGCCTCTCCGGGGGCGCATGCGCTCACCAAGCCGACCGACCGATCGACCGACCTTCCCTCCGCATCGGCTCGCCGAGGATCCCTCTCGGTCCGTCGCCGAAGGCGCCCGCTCGTGTGCGGACGGGGCGCCTCGCCGCCGGATCCGCTTCCCGCCCACCCCGTGCCACGCCGACTCCGGGTCCCGACGACGTGACCCGAAGCGCGCCCCGGCCTGTCGAGGACGCGCGACCCGACCGCCCCACGAGGTGCGTCCCGGGTCCGCCCGGCCTTGCGTACGGCAGCCCCACACCCTGACCAGGGCCGCCGCTCCAGCACCTCCCACCCCACCGGCCGCCGGCCGCCGCCGGCCGTCCCGCGCGGCGATCCACGACGCCCGGACCCGGCACCGCGACGAACCCTCCGCGCACGCGGCGGGCGAGGTCACGTCGCCGGCCAGGCGTCCGAGGCGTACACGCTCCATCGCGCCGGCCGGACGTGCCGCCGTGCACGCGTTCGCTCCCTTCCGCACCGCTCCGACGTCCGGAAGCGGGCCCACGGCCCCGCTTCCGTCGAGACCCTCTGGGGGGACACCCATGTCCTTTTCCCGATCTCCTTTCTCCCGCCAGGACATACGGCAGGACTTCGCCGCCTCGCTCGTCGTCTTCCTCGTCGCCCTCCCGCTCTGCGTCGGGGTGGCCGTCGCCTCCGGCGTGCCCGCCGAACTCGGTCTGATCACCGGCATCGTGGGCGGCCTCGTCACCGGCATGATGCGCGGCAGCAGTCTTCAGGTCTCCGGCCCGGCCGCCGGTCTCACCGTGCTGGTCGCGGAGGCCGTCCGGACCTTCGGACTGCCCGTCCTCGGTGCGATCGTGCTGCTGGCCGGGCTCCTGCAGATCGGCATGGGCCTGCTGCGCTGGGGGCGCTGGTTCCGGGCGATCTCCCTCTCCGTCGTCGAGGGGATGCTCGCCGGGATCGGCCTCGTGATCATCGCGGGCCAGCTCTACGCGGCGGCCGGACTGACCGCGCCCCACTCGGGGCTCGCCAAACTGGTGGAACTGCCCGGCGCCCTGGCCGGCGCGCCGGCGGACACCGTGCCCCTGACCTCCCTCGCCGTCGCCGCCGGAACCGTCGCCGTGGTCGTGCTGTGGCGAAGGCTGCCGCGCCGGGTGCGGGCGGTGCCGGGGGCGCTGGTGGCGGTCCTGCTGGCCGCCGGGGTGACCGCGGCGGCCGGTCTGCCGGTCGCCACGGTGCGGGTGGGCGGGGTGGTGGACGCCGTACGGCTGCCCGGCGCCGACGCCTTCACGGGCCTCGCCGACCCGGCACTGCTCGGCACGGTGCTGGCCTTCGCGCTGATCGCCTCCGCGGAGTCGCTGTTCAGCGCGGCGGCCGTCGACCGGCTGCACACCGGGCCGCGTACGGAGTACGACAAGGAACTCGTCGCCCAAGGAGTGGGCAACACCGTGTGCGGACTGCTCGGCGCCCTGCCGCTGACGGCGGTCATCGTGCGCAGCTCGGCCAACGTCGAGGCCGGCGCCCGGACCAAGGCGTCCCGGGTGCTGCACGGGGTGTGGCTGCTGCTCTTCGCGGCCGCGCTGCCCGCCGTCCTCGCGTACATCCCGCTCGCGGCCCTCGCCGGGATCCTTGTCCACGCGGGCTGGAAGCTGATCCCGTTCCGGGGGCTCGCGGCGCTCTGGCGCACCCATCGCGGCGAGGCGTTCGTGCTCGTCGCGACGGCGGTGGCGATCGTCGCGGCCGGCATGTTCGAAGGCGTGCTGATCGGGCTCGTCCTGTCGGTGGCGAAGGCCGCCTGGGAGGCGTCCCATCTGCGGGTGGAACACCACGACGACGGCCACGACGGGATACGGGTCCGCGTCGTCGGGACGGTGAACTTCCTGCGCCTGCCCCAGGTGCTCGACAGCCTGGAGAGCCTGCCCGGCGACCGCCGGATCGTCCTGGACCTCTCCGGCGTCCACCACCTCGACCACGCGTGCCGCGCCGCTCTGCACGCCTGGGCCGACCGGCACAACGCCCTCGGCTCCGCGTCCGTGCGGCTGCACGCCCTCCCGGAACTCTCACGCGAGGAGCGGGCCGGGGCGGGGTGAACCCGCAGGCGCCCGCCCGCCGCTGACGCCCCTTCTCCATCGGCTCGCGAGGACGGACGGCCGGGACACCCCGGCCGTCGCCTCAAGCCGTACCGCCCCCGGATCGAGAGGGTGGTGGATCCCGCTCGGCTTCTGATCGTCGCGGGTGGAAACCCGCTCACCGGGGCCCTCCCGCGCCTGATCCGTCCCTTGATCCGGCGAGGCGGGGCGAGCCGCGCCGGGTCGGGGAGGGGGCCGGGCAAGAAGCGCGGATGACGGAGCGGGCTGACGCGCGCACCCGAAGGCGGGGGTTCACGGCTTGGCCGTCCCAAGTGCCGTATCCCGCTCACCGAGCCACCGGTGGACGGCGAGCGCGGTGGTACGGGCATGCTCCTCCAGCAGGGTGAAGTGGTCCCCGGGCGCGGTGAGCGCGGTGTGGGGGAGGCTCCACTCCGGGGCGGGTACGGTGTCGGGCAGCGGGTCCCGGGCACGTACGTACAGGGTGGGGCAGGCGAGCGGCGCGGGCCGCCAGTCGTCGAAGAGCTCGAAGTAGCCGGCCATGGCGGTGAGCCGGTCCGGTTCGGCGGAGGCGAACTCCGCCGCCCGGCGCAGCATGTCCGTCGTCATCGCGGAGAGCGCCCGGTCCCGGTCGTCGTGACCCGGGGGATAGGTGTCCACCAGGACGACGGCCGCCGGAGCGAACCCCTCCGCCGCCAGCCGCTCCGCCACGGCATGGGCCACCCAGCCGCCCGCCGACCTGCCCAGCAGGACCGGGGGGCCGTCGGACGAGGCCTTGCGGACCGCGGCGGCGTGCGCGGTGACGAGCGCGTCCAGGGTGGCGGGCAGGGTCTCTCCGGGCTCGAATCCCGGGTGCCGCAGCGCGGCTGCCGGCCGCAGGCCCCGCAGCCCGGCGCCGAGGCGCGCGTACTCCTGCGGTCCGGAGAGCGCGCTGAGCGCGGGGCAGCAGAGCAGTCGAGTGCCCGCGCCGCCCGTCGCGAGGGGGACGGGCGCGCGTGCCGCTTCCGCCGCCCCGGAGCCGTCGAAGACCGGGCGCAGGCGCGCCGCCATGGTGAGGAGCGCCATGCCGTCCCAGCTCCGTCCCTGGGCGCACGCGGTACGGAAGAGCGTGCCGAGGGAGTCGGACGTGGCGTCGGGGACTCGTGATGGGGCGCCCACGGCCGGACCCGCCTGACCCGCCGGGGGAGCCGGCTCCCGGCGGGCTGCTTCCGGTTTGTCCGCCCCCGGCCCGTCCCCGCCGTCCTCGGCGGTGGCGGCGTACCGCTGATCCAGCTCCGTGGCGAGGGCGCGCGGGGTCGGGAAGTCGAACAGAAGGGTGGACGGCAGGGGCAGCCCCGTGGCCGCGGCGAGCGCGTTGCGCAGTTCGACCGCCGCCAGGGAGTCGAGCCCCAGGTCCGCGAGCAGGGTGTCCGCATCGATCTCGTCCGCCTCCTCCCCGTGGCCCAGGGCGCGGGCCGCCAGGGCCTGGACCGTCGCGAGCAGCACCCCGGGCCGCTCACCGGGGGACGCCGCCGTGAGCGCCCGGCGAGGACTCCCGCCGCCCTCGCGTTCGTCGCCTCCGCCGTTTCCCGAAGGGGCGGCGGGCCGGGGCGTGGACGGGACGAGCCGGGCCGCCACCACTACGGGTTCGTCGCCGGCCATCGCAGCGTCGAAGAGGGCCAGGCCCTCCTCCGGTCCGAGCGGGGCGAACCCGGAGCGGGCCATCCGGCGCAGATCCGTATCGCCCAGATGCGCCATCATGCCGTCGTCCTGGCGCCAAGGCCCCCAGACGATCGACGTACCCGGCAGTCCCAGCCGCCGCCGGTGGTGGGCGAGGGCGTCCAACGCGCAGTTGGCGGCGGCGTAGTTGGCCTGACCGGCGGAGCCGAAGGTGCCCGCGATCGAGGAGAACAAAGCGAAGAGTCGCAACTCGGGCATATCGCGGGTCAGTTCGTGCAGCGCGAGAGCGGCGTCCGCCTTGGGGCGCAGCACCCGGCTCAGCCGCTCGCCGGTGAGCGCCTGGACGACACCGTCGTCCAGGACCCCCGCGGTGTGGACGACCCCGGTCAGCGGGTGGGCCGCCGGCACCGCGCGGAGCAGCGCGGCGAGCGCGGTCCGGTCCGCGACGTCGCAGGCGCGCACGGTCACCCGGGCTCCCGCCGCCCGAAGTTCCGCGGCAAGCTCCCGCGCCCCCGGGGCATCGGCCCCTCGCCGCCCGGCGAGCAGCAGATGCCGGACCCCGTGGGCGACGACCAGATGCCGCGCCACCAGCGCGCCCAGGGAACCGGTGCCGCCGGTGACCAGAACGGTGCCGTCCGGGTCGAGCGTTCGGCGGGTACGGACTTCCGGCGTGATGGGCAGCGGTGTCAACTGCGGTACGTACACCGTGCCTTGGCGTAGCACTGCCTCCGGCACCGAGGCTGCCGCGAGCGAGGGCAGCGCACGCCAGGATGCCGGAGCCCCGTCCACATCGATCAGCGCGAAGCGGTCCGGGTTCTCCCGCAAGGCCGAGCGGAGCAGCCCCCACGTCGGCGCGTGCGAGGACATCGATGCCTCTGCCTCGTCGGCCCGGCCCGTGTGCGCAGCGCCGGAGGTGACGAGGACGAGCCGGGAGCCCGCCAACTCCGTTCGTTTCAGCCACTCTTGCGTGAGCCTCAGCGCCCACTCGGTCACCCGAAGCAGCTCGGCGGCCCGGTCGCCGGGCTCGTCGCCGTCGGAGGCACCGGACGGCGGGCACACCGCCACCACGAAGACCGCCGATCCATCGCACTCCGACAGGTCGCTGTACACCGGAACACCCGATCCCGGTGGCGCGAGCGTGTTCATCGGCCCGCTGTCCGCCGTGCGCAGCACCCCCCAGCGCGGCGTCTCCGCGGGTGACGTGGGCAATGCCGTCGGGCGAGGGTTCCACTCGTACCGATGGAGTACGGCGGGGGCGGCGGCGCCCGCCCCCGTCGAGCCGTCACGCGGCAGGGGCCGGAGCGCCAGCGAGCGGATCGTGGCCACCGGTGCTCCCGCCGCGTCGGTCAGCTCCACTGCGGCCTGCCCGTCGGGCCCGGGAGACACCCGTACGCGGACGTGCCGGACGCCGCGTGCGTGGACGCGTACCCCGCTGAACGCGAACGGCAGGGCCACCCCGTCGGCCTCCGGCCCCGTCGCTTCGGGAGCAGAGCCGGTCACGTGGTCCAGGGCCAGGGCGTGCAACGCCGCGTCGAGCAAAGCCGGATGCAGGACGAACCGCGATCCCTCCGCCCCGGAGAGCGGATCTTGGACCGCTTCCTCGGGCAGGGCGGCCTCGGCGTACAACTCCGCCCCGTGCCGCCAGACGGCCCGCAGCCCCTGGAAAGCGGGTCCGTACCGCAGGCCGCCTTCGGCCAGCCGCTCGTACGGTCCCGCTCCGGCCCCCTCCCCATCGGCGAACAGCGCGACCGCCCCCTCGGGCGGCCAGGATCCGCCGTCTGCCGTCTTCTCGGCCACGGCGGCCGGTTGCGCCGGTGACAGGGTTCCGGTGGCGTTGCGGACCCAGGGCCCGTCGGCCGCCGAGGCGTCCGGTCGAGAATGGAAGAGCACGGTCCGCCGGCCCGTGCCGTCCGGCCCGGTCACCTTCACCTGCACGGCGACGGCCCCGTCCACGGGCAGGACCAGCGGTGCGGTCAGAACCAGTTCGTCCAGGGCGGCCGCGCCCACCGAGGCACCGGCGTGCAGAGCCATGTCGACGAAGGCCGCGCCTGGCAGCAGGATCTCCCCGGCCACCTCGTGGTCGGCGAGCCACGGTTGGTCGCGCACCGCGAGCACCCCGCTCAGCAGCAGCCCGTCGTCGTCGGCGGTGCGGGTGGCCGACCGGAGGAACGGATGCGGCGGACGGCCGGTCCCGGCGGCCCCGGCCGACGGCTCCGGACCGGGGGCCGGGGCGGGCACCGGGTCGGGGTCCAGCCAGTACCGGCGGCGCTGGAAGGCGTACGTGGGCAGGGGGACGCGCCGCCCGCCGCGTCCGGCGAACACGGCCCGCCAGTCGACGGGTGTCCCGTGGGCGTGCAGCGCGGCCAGCGTGTCGAGCAGGGCCTCCGGCTCCGGACGAGACCGGCGCAAGGTCGGCAGGACGAGCGGCACCGGGGACACGCCGGACACGCCGGACGCGCCGAACGCGGCGAGACAGTCGCGCACCGGACCGGTGAGCGCCCCATCGGGCCCCAACTCGACGTAATGCGTGGCACCTTGTTCGGCCAGCCGCGCGATCGAATCGGCAAACCGCACCGGACGGCGGACATGGTCCACCCAGAACTCGGGGCGGCGCAGCTCCTCCTCGGTGGCCGCCCGGCCGCCCTCCAGCGCCGTCACCAGCGGCAACCGGGGCGCGGCGAAGGCCAGATGACGCAGCACGTCCGCGAAGTCCGCGAGCATCGGCTCCATCCGGGCGGAGTGGAAGGCGTGGCTTACCCGGAGCGGTGTCACCGCGCGTCCCCGCTCCCGGAAGAACGCGGTGACCTCCCGCACCGCGGCCTCGTCGCCGGAGAGAGTCACCGCTGTGGGCCCGTTGATCGCGGCGATCTCCACCAAGGACCCGGCCCCGGTCCCGGCCCCTGGCCCATACCTGGCTGTGGCGAGGTGGGCCGCCACCTCGTCCGCGCCCGCGGCCACCGCGACCATCGCGCCCCCCTCGGGCAGGGTGTCCATCAGCCGGCCCCGGGCCGCGATCAGCGCGCACGCGTCCGCGAGGGACAGCACCCCGGCGACGTGCGCCGCCGTCACCTCGCCCACCGAGTGGCCGGCCACCAGTCCGGGGCGTACCCCCCACGCCTCGAACTGCCGGAACAGGGCTGTCTCCAGGGTGAAGAGTGCCGGCTGCGCGTACCGGGTGGAGTCCAGCAGCGCCGCCTCCTGCGTACCGGGCTCGGCGAAGACGACATCCCGCAGCGGCACGGGAAGCAGTGGATCGAGCAGGGCACAGCACGCGTCCCACGCCTCGGCGAAGGCCGGATGAAGATCACGCGCCGCGTGCAACTCGCGGCCCATGCCCAGGCGTTGGCTGCCCTGGCCGGTGAACAGTACGGCGACCGGACCGTGCCGGCGTGAGGTGCCCGTGTGTACCCCGGGGGCGGTGCCGCCCTCCGCCACGGCCCGCAGGCAGCCGAGCAGCCCGGCCCGGTCGCGGGCCACCACCACGGCCCGGTGCTCGAAGGCCGTGCGGGTGGTGGCGAGCGCGTACCCGAGGTCCGCCGGCGTCGCGCCGGCATCGGCCGCCACCCGGTCGTACAGCCGTCGCGCCTGCTCCCGCAGCGCCGGCGCGCTCCTGGCCGACACCGGGCAGGCCACCGCGGTGTCCGGTCCGCCGCGCGGCCCCCGCTCTTCCGCCGCCTTGCCGTCCTTTCCTCGCGGCGCCTCTTCCAGCACCACATGGGCGTTGGTGCCGCTGATACCGAACGAGGACACTCCCGCCCGGCGTGGCCGGTCCGAGGCGGGCCACTCCACCGCCTCGGTCAGCAGCCGGAGGGGCGCCGACGACCAGTCGACCCGGGGGGTCGGCTCGGCGGCGTGCAGCGTGCGCGGCAGGGTGCCGTGTCGCATCGCCTGCACCATCTTGATCACCCCGGCCACCCCGGCGGCGGCCTGCGTGTGGCCGATGTTCGACTTCACCGACCCCAGCCGCAGGGGGAGTTGCCCCGTCTGCCGCCCGTACGTCGCGAAGAACGCCTCCGCCTCGATGACATCTCCCAGCCGGGTGCCGGTGCCATGGGCCTCCACCGCGTCGATGTCCCCGGGCGTCAGCCCCGCGTCCGCGAGGGCCTGCCGGATCACCCGCTGCTGCGCCGGACCGTGCGGTGCGGTCAGCCCGTTGCTCGCCCCGTCCTGGTTCACCGCCGAGCCGCGCACCACGGCCAGCACCGGAAGTCCCGCGCGGAGCGCCTCGGACCGCCGGCTCAGCAGCAGCATCCCGGCGCCCTCGGCCCACCCCGTGCCGTCGGCGCCCGCGCCGAACGCCTTGCAGCGGCCGTCCGGGGCCAGCGCCCCCTGGCGGCTGAACTCCACGAACGACGAGGGCCCCGACATCACCGTGGCGCCGCCGGCCAGCGCGTACGCGCACTCGCCCCGGCGCAGCGCCTGGGCCGCCAGATGCAGGGCGACCAGGGAGGAGGAGCAGGCCGTGTCCACGGTGAGGGCCGGGCCTTCGAGGCCGAGGGTGTAGGCGATCCGGCCGGAGGCGACGCTTCCGGCGTTGCCGAGGCCGAGGTACCCCTCGGCCCGCTCGGGCGTCGTCGCCAGCCGGCGGGCGTAGTCGCTGTACATCAGCCCGACGTACACCCCGGTCGCCGAGCCGCGCAGGGCGCCGGGGACGAGACCGGCGTGCTCGAAGGCCTCCCAGGCCACTTCGAGCAGCAGCCGGTGCTGCGGGTCCATCGCCAGGGCTTCGCGGGGCGAGATGCCGAAGAAGCCGGGGTCGAAGCGGTCCGCGCCGGTCAGGAAGCCCCCCTCGCGTACGTATGTCCGGCCCGGCCGGGTGGGATCCGGGTCGTACAGTGCCTCGGTGTCCCAGCCCCGGTCGGTGGGAAAGGGGCCGATGGCGTCCCGGCCACCGGCCACCAGCTGCCACAGCTCCTCGGGGGAGGCCACGTCCCCGGGGTAGCGGCAGGCCATTCCCACGATCACCACGGGGTCGTCGCCCGGCCGCACCGTGCTCCGGGCGGCGGCGGGCCCGTCGGGAGCCGGTCCGGTGGCGCTCCGCTCGGCGAGGCGGGAAGCGAGATGGGCGGTGAGCGCGGCGGCCGTGGGGAAGTCGAAGGCCACGGCCTCGGAGAGGGGCAGACCGGTGGCCGCCGAAAGCCGCTCGCGCAGCACCGTCGCGGTCAGCGAGTCCATGCCCAAGTCCCGCAGCGCGACGGTCGGTTCCACCGACTCGGGCGCGCGGCCCAGTACGGCGGCGACCTCGCCCCGTACCAGGGCCAGGAGGTCCGCCGTCGCCGACCCGGCGGCCCGGGCGTCGAGCGGTCCCGCGGCCCGTGCGTCGAGCGGCCGGGCGGGCAGGCCGGGGAGCTCCCGCCGGACGATCTTCCCGGAGGCGGTACGGGGCAGCTCGTTCACCTCGAACAGCTCGACCGGCACCTTGGCGGCGGACAGCTCCGCACGGCAGGCGGCGAGGATCCGCCCCCGGTCCGGCAGGACGCCACCGGGCCCGGGAACCAGATAGGCGACCGGCACCTCGCCGAAGGCGGGATGCGGGCGGCCCGCCACGGCGGCGTCCGCCACCCCGGGAATCCGGCGCAGCACGGCCTCGATCTCGGCGGGATGGACGTTCACCCCGCCTCGGATGATCAGCTCGCTCACCCGGCCGGTGAGGGTGAGGGCGCCGGCGGCCCCGATCCTGGCCAGGTCGCCGGTACGGAACCAGCCCTCGCGCAGCACCTCCGCCGTGGCCTTGGGCCGGCCGTGGTAACCCGCCATGATTCCGGGCCCGTTGACCCACAACTCGCCCTCGCCGGTGTCCCGGCCGTCGGGTCCCCCGCCGACCCGGACCCGGGTGCCGGGAATCACCCGGCCGCACCCGCCGTCCGCCTCGTCCGCCGCCGCCCTCGCCGCGCGGCCCGGGGCCGGCATGGTGACCGGGCCCGCCTCCGTGCTGCCGTAGTGCTCCAGATAGGGGACACGGCAGATCGCCTCGAAGGACTCCCGGAAGCCGGGCCCGGCCGCCGCGCCGCCGCTGACGCATCCGCGCAGCGTGGCAGAGCCGAGACCGCCGCCACGGCCGCCCGCGCCGTGCTCCTCGTCCTCCTCCCGGACCACTTCGAGCAGTGCCGCGAACGTGGTCGGCACTCCGCCGAGCAGGGTGAACGAAGCATCCTCGCACCGCAGTTCATCGAGGACGCCCGCCACCGTGAACCGGGGAAGGAGCCATGCGCTCGCCCCCACCGAGATCACCCCGAGGAAGCACACCACCTGGCTCATCGCGTGATGGAGGGGCAACGGCCAGAGCACCCGGTCCCGTTCGGACAGGCCCAGGACGCCGACGAGGCCCGCGGCGACCGGTGCGAGGCGGTTGCGCTGGGTGGACAGCACGCCCTTGGGGGTGCCGGAGGATCCCGACGTGTAGAGCAGCCAGGCCACTTCGTCCAGGCCGAGATCGTCCCGGGCCGGTGTCCGGGGCGGTGTGCCCGCCAACTCCTCGTACCGCAGGACACCTTGAGGGCGCCGGCCCGGGTGCGGCTCCGGGCGCGAGACGCCGGAAGCCCCACCCCCGGGCTCGTCCCCGGATCCGCCCCCGGTTTCCTCCTCGGCGCCGCCCTCGGCCGCCACCACGGTCAGCCCGCCGCGCCGCACCAGCGACGGCCGACGCGCCAGACAGGCGCCGTCGGTGACGAGCGCCCGCGCCCCGCAGTCGTCCAGCAGCCGGGCCAGTTCCTCCTCGGAGCTTCCCGGGTCCAGAGGCACGCCCACGCCGCTCGCCCGGGTGACGGCGAGCAGACTCTCGACCGCCTCGACCCGGTTGCCGAGCAGCACGGCCACGCGGTCGCCACGCGCCACGCCGAGGTCCGCCAGATGACCGGCCAGCCGCCCGGTCCGCCCCTCCAGCTCCCGGTAGGTCACCCGGCGGAGCCGGTCCTCGAAGCAGACCTTGTCGCCGAGACGCCGGGCATGCTCACCGAGCAGCTGTGGCAGTGGCCGGACGACGCCGGCGTGCGTATCCACCGCATGACCTCCTAGAGACGTACCCGCCGTGCAGAACGAGGGTGCGGAGGGCCGGGTTCCTGCCGGAGAAGGGTGAATCGCCGCGCCGGGCGGGCCGCGTGGACGCCGCCCCGGGCGATCGGCGCGCGTCCGGGTCCCGTAGGGTGCGCGCCGGGTGTCCGGCCGTACGGCCGCGCCGCCCGGCCGTACGGGAGAAGATCGCCCGGCGGTGCGGACACGACTTTCGAACACGGGGACCGCGCAGTGAAGAAGAACGACGTTCCGTCGGTACCGGACGCCGCCTGGCTGGAGGAACGGCTGGGCGAGGGCTCGCTCTGGCGACCGGACGAGGCCGCCCTGCCGGCTGAACTGACCGACGCCGAGTCGCGGGAATTCCTCCTGACGGTCGGCTTCCCCGCGGTCCACCTCGAAGCGGTGGGCATCGACACGACGTTCCTGCGGGACGAGGACGCGCCGGCCCCGCTCGACGCCGACGAGATCTACGGGAAGCGGTACCCCGACGACGACTCCCCGCCGGTCAACTTCGCCCTCACCGTGGCCACTTGGTACGACCAGCACCTGATGCTCGACGCGGCGCTCGGCGGCATCACCCACTACGACCCCAACGGCTGGGACCACGGCGAGGGTTGGCAGGGTCCGGCCGCCGACTCCCTGCCCGGCCTGGCCGTCCTCCTCGCTCTCGTCGCGGAGGCGGGCCCCGCGCTGGAGTCGGACGACGACACCGAGCGGACGGCCGCCGTCGCCGCGCTGCGTGCCCGCATGAGCGAGTGTGACGGGTCCGTGGCCGACTCGGGTTTCTGGGAAGGGGTCTTCGAGGACTTCGCCTGATCCCGGACCCGTACCCCGCGGCCTGGGAAGGCCCCCGGAACCGCGAGCACCCCCGCAAAGCCCCCGTAAAAGCCCGAAAGCCCGTGGCCCGGTCCAAAAGACCGGGCCACGGGCTTGGGCGAGGGCTCGGGTGACAGACCCTGGCCGCGACCCGTCAGAAGAAGACGCCGCAGCGCAGCAGCACGTTCGCGTACGGCCGGGCCTCGCCCGTACGCACCACCAGGCGGGCGCCCGCCGTCATTTCCTTCAGCCGCTCGTGCGAGACCAGAGTGAGGTCAGGGAAGCGGCCGTCGAGAAGCGCGGACGCCTCGGGGTTCGCCTCGCGGATCTCCTCCGCGGCGGTCGCGCCTTCCACGGCCAGCTCGCCGAGAAGCCCGTCGAGAACCTCGGCGAACGACGGCACTCCGGCGAGGAACGCCAGGTCCACCACGCGCGGGCCCGCCGGGATCGGCATCCCGGCGTCGCACACCAGGACGCCGTCGCCGTGCCCCAGCTCGGCGAGCGCGCCCGCGAGATGGCGATTGAGTATTCCGGTCTTCTTCACAGCGCCGCGACCTCCTCGGCGGTCGGGTAGGACTCCTGGGCGCCGGGCCGCGTCACGGCCGCCGCGCCCACCCGGGCCGCGTACGCCGCCGCCTCGGCAAGCGACGAGCCCGTACCCAGCTTCCAGCCCAGCGCCGCGGTGAACGCGTCGCCCGCGCCGGTCGTGTCGACCGCGTCGACCTTCACCGACGGCACCCGGGCCGTCTCGACGCGGTCCTGGCCGCCGGTGGCGACGAGCGCGCCGCGCTCGCCCAGGGTCACCACGACCGAACGCGGGCCGAGGGCGAGGAGGGCCTTCGCCCAGTCCTCGGGCGAGCCGTCCAGTTCGCCGCCGGTGAGGACCCGCGCCTCGTGCTCGTTGACGATCAGCGGGTCGCACGCCGCGAGGATCTCGGCGGACAGCGGGACGGGCGGCGAGGGGTTCAGTACGAAGCGGGTGCCGTCCGGCAGGTTCCGTACGATCTCCGCGACCGTCTCCAGCGGGATCTCCAGCTGCGTGGAGACCACCCGGGAGGCGCGCAGCAGACCGGCCGCGCCCCGGACGTCCTCGGGGGTCAGCCGGCCGTTGGCGCCCGGTGACACCACGATGCTGTTGTCCCCGGAGGGGTCCACGGTGATCAGCGCGACGCCGGTGGGCGCACCGCCGACCAGGACTCCCGTGCTGTCGACGCCGGCCTTCGCCTGCGTGTCCAGCAGCATGCGGCCGTGCGCGTCGTCGCCGACCCGCGCCAGCAGCGCCGTACGGGCCCCGAGGCGCGCGGCGGCCACGGCCTGGTTCGCGCCCTTGCCGCCCGGGTGGACGACCAGGTCGGAGCCGAGCACGGTCTCCCCGGCGGCGGGCCGTCGCTCCACCCCGATCACCAGGTCGGCGTTGGCCGATCCCACGACCAGGAGGTCGTAGTCGTACATGAACTGTCTCCCTACGGATGCCTGTGGATCCCCGCGGACCGCGCGACTTCCGCGCGTCCCGCCGATTCCCTCAGCGGTGTCGAACCGGTGCCACGGCCGCGGGCGGACGCGTCGCGTGTGACGTGTCCACCCGCGGCCGTGACGAGCCGGTCAGATATCGGATCAGCCGTTGAACTCGGCCAGGTTCTCCTTGGTGACGACCTTGACCGGGACCTTCACCGTGGCGTCGATCTTCTCGCCCTTGGCGGCCTTGACGGCGTTCTCGACGGCCAGCTTGCCGAGCAGCTTCGGCTGCTGCGCGATGGAGGCGAGCAGCGTGCCGTCCTCGACCGCGACCAGACCATCCGGGGTGCCGTCGAAGCCGACGACCGTGACGGACTTGCCGGCCTTCTTGCCCAGGGCCTTGATCGCGCCGAGCGCCATCTCGTCGTTCTGCGCGAAGATGCCCTTCACGTCCGGGTGGGCCTGGAGCAGGTTGGTGGTGACGTCCAGACCCTTGGTGCGGTCGAAGTCGGCCGGCTGCGAGGCGACGACCTTGATACCCGGGTAGGCCTTCAGACCCTCGGTGAAGCCCTTGCCGCGCTCGTTGGCGGCGGAGGTGCCGGTGACGCCCTGGAGGACCAGGATGGTGCCCTTGCCGCCGAGGGACTCGGCGAGCGTCTTGGCGGCGAGCATGCCGCCCTCGACGTTGTCGGAGGCGACGGTGGTGGCGACCGAGGCCTTGTTGACGGTGCGGTCCGCGGCGATGACCGGGATCTTCGCCTTGTTGGCCGCCTTGACAGACGGGCCCGCGGCGTCGGAGTCCACCGGGTTGACGATGATCGACTTCACGTTCTGGCTGGTGAAGTTCTGGATCTGGTTGGCCTGCTGCGAGGCGTCGTTCTGGGCGTCGGTGACGGTGAGGGAGACGCCCTCCTTCTTCGCCTCGGCCTCGGCGCCTTCCTGCAGCTGCACGAAGAACGGGTTGTTCAGGGTGGAGACCGACAGGCCCACCTTCATGGCGTCGGAGTCGGAGCCGGAGTTGCAGGCCGTGGTCGTCAGGGCCAGCGTGGCGACGGCGGCGACGGCGATCGAGAGGTGCTTGGTACGCATGGTTCTCTCCTTGCGGGTGGGGTGCGGCTGGTTTTCCGCGGTGGGACGTGACGAGGGAAGAAGAAGGGGGCCGGGGGCTGTGACGGCGGATCAGGACCGGACAGCCCCCGGCGTCGGACGCGGCCGGGCATCACACGCGGCCAGGCGTCGGACGGGGCCTGGCGTCAGGCGCGGCGGCGCAGCGTGTCCACGAGGACGGCGAGCGCGATGACGACACCGATGACGACCTGCTGCCAGAAGGCCGAGACCGAGAGCAGGTTGAGGCCGTTGCGCAGCACCGCGAGGATCAGCGCGCCGATGAGCGTGCCCGACGCCTTGCCGACGCCGCCGGAGAGGCTGGCGCCGCCGATCACGACCGCGGCGATGGCGTCCAGCTCGTAGCCGTACGCGGCCTGCGGCTGCGCCGAGGAGAGCCGGGAGGCGAGGACGATGCCCGCGATGGCGGCGAATCCGCCGGCCAGGGCGTAGATGATGATCTTCTGGCGCTTGACGCGGATACCGGAGAGGCGGGCCGCCTCCTCGTTGCCGCCGATCGCGTACATGGTGCGGCCGATGTACGTACGGTTCAGCACCACGGCGGTGATCACGCCCATGGCGATCATCACCAGGACCGGCACCGGCAGCCAGCCGCCGAGGGTGGCGCCCAGCTGGGAGACCGAGTCGGGGAAGGCGATCGGGCTGCCCTGCGAGATGACCAGGGCGAGACCGCGGCCGATCGACAGCATGGCGAGGGTCGCGATGAACGGGGGCAGCTTGCCGAACGAGATCAGCGCGCCGCTGACCAGACCACAGCCGATGCCGGTGGCGATGGCGAGCAGGACCGAGATCCAGACCGGCAGGCCCATGGTGGTGGCCGTGTAGGCGAGGACGGTGGCCGAGAGCGCGGCGACCGAACCGACCGACAGGTCGATGCCGGCCGAGACGATCACGAAGGTGACACCGAAGGCCAGGATCGCGGTGACGGCCGCCTGGACGCCGACGTTCAGCAGGTTCTGGGTGGAGAGGAAGTCCCCCGACAGGAACGACATGGCCACGGCCAGGACGATCAGGGCGGTGAGAGCTCCGTTGTCGAGGAGCAGCCGGCGCAGGGCGGTCGCCTTGCCCGTGGCCTTGCTGGTGTTGAGCGTGTCAGTGGCCACGGGAGCCCTCCACATCCTTTACTGCGGTGTTCGTTGTAGCGGGGGCGCTGACGGCCAGCGCCATGACGGAGTCCTGCGTCGCGTCCCGCGCGGCGAGTTCGCCCGCGATCCGGCCCTGGGACATGACCAGGACGCGGTCGCTCATTCCCAGGACCTCGGGGAGGTCGCTGGAGATCATCAAAACGGCGTGACCGGAGGCGGTCAGCTCGTTGATCAGCTGGTAGATCTCGACCTTGGCGCCGACGTCGATGCCTCGGGTCGGCTCGTCGAGAATCAGCACCTTGGTCTCGGCGAGCAGCCACTTGCCGATGACGACCTTCTGCTGGTTGCCGCCGGACAGGGTGCCGACGTGCTGGTGCAGTCCGGCCATCCGGACCTTCAGCTGCCGGGCGATCTTGTCGGCGGCCCGGCGCTGGCCGGCCCGGTCGACGAAACCGGCGCGGCTCGCGCGGCCCAGCGTGACCAGGCCGAGGTTCTCCTGCACGGTCGCGTCGAGCACCAGGCCCTGGCCCTTGCGGTCCTCGGGCACGAGGCCGATCCCGGCGTCCACGGCGGCGTTGACGTCGTACGGACGCAGCGGACGGCCCTGCACCTCGACGGTGCCGGAGTCGTAGGGGTCGGCGCCGAACAGCGCGCGGACCACCTCGGTGCGGCCGGCGCCGACGAGCCCGGCGAGGCCGACGACCTCGCCCGCCCGTACCTCGAAGCCGATGTCGTGGAAGGTCCCGGACCGGGTGAGGCCCTCGACCTTGAGGAGCGGCTTCCCGGCGTCCCCGCGCTCGCGCGGGTACTGCTGCTCGATGCTGCGGCCGACCATGAGCCGTACCAGCTCGCCCTCGGGGGTGCTCGCCGGCACCTGGTCGATGCTGCGGCCGTCGCGCAGGACGGTGACACGGTCGCCGAGGGCGGCGATCTCCTCCAGGTGGTGCGTGATGAAGACGATGCCGACGCCGTCCTCACGCAGCTTGCGCACGATCCGGAAGAGCTTTTCGACCTCTTCGGTGGTCAGGACGGCGGTGGGCTCGTCCATGATCAGCACCCGGGCGTCCAGGCTGAGCGCCTTGGCGATCTCGACCATCTGGAGCCGGGCGATACCCAGTTCGCGTACGAGGGTGCGCGGATCGACGTCCACACCGACCCGGGCGAGCAGCTCGGCGGCCTCGGTGTTCATCTTCTTGCGGTCGATGAAGCCGAAACGGCGGGGCTGGCGGCCCAGGAAGATGTTCTCGGCGACGGTCAGGTCGGGAACGAGGTTGAACTCCTGGTAGATCGTCGCGATCCCGAGGCGCTCGGAGTCCTGCGCACCCTGGATGCGCACCTCCTCGCCTCCGACCGTGATCCGCCCGGAGTCGGGGCGGTAGGCGCCGGAGAGCATCTTGATGAGCGTGCTCTTGCCCGCGCCGTTCTCACCGAGCAGCACGTGTACCTCGCCGCGGCGCAGGTCGAAGTCGACGCTGTCGAGCGCCACCACGCCGGGAAAGGTCTTGCGTATTCCTTCGATGCGCAGCAACTCGTCCGGGTTGCTCACGACATGCTCCTTTGCGGGGGGAAGGGCTGCGCGGTGGGGGTCTGCGCAGCGGTGGACGGCTCACCGGACTCGCCGCACGAGCGGCGTACGACGAGACGGGCGGGGAGGGTGACGGACCGGGCGGCCCGTCCTTCGACGCGGTCGACGAGCGCGCGGACGGCGGCCCGCCCGAGCTCGGCGGTCGGCTGGGAGATCACGGTGATCGCCGGATCGGTGTGTACGAACCAGGGGATGTCGTCGAACGCGGCGAGCGCGATGTCGTCGGGGATCCGCAGGCCGCGCGCGCGGATGGCGTCCAGCGCGCCGAGTGCCATCAGGTTGTCGGCGGCGAACACCACCTCGGGCGGCTCGGCCAGGTCGAGGAAGCGCTCGGTGGCCCGGCGCCCGCTCTCGGCCTGGAAGTCGCCCTGTCCGATGTACGCGTCGGGCAGCGGCAGTCCGTACTCGCTCATCGCCGCGCGGAAGGACTCCACGCGCTCGCTGCCGGTGGTGGTCGCCGCCGGGCCCGCGATGATCGCGAGGCGCCGGTGGCCGAGACCGTGCAGATGGGCGACGAGGTCGTGGATGGCGGCGCGGCCGTCGGCGCGTACGACGGGGACGTCGACGCCGGCGATCCAGCGGTCGACGAAGACCATGGGGGTGCCGGTGGCGGCGGCGTTCAGCATGAGCGGGGAGCCGCCGTCGGTGGGGGAGACGAGCAGGCCGTCGATCCGCCGGTCCAGCAGGGTGCGTACGTGGTGGTCCTGGAGGTCGGGCTTCTCGTCGGCGTTGCCGATGATCACGCTGTAGCCCAGCTCGCGGGCCTCTTCCTCGACCGACCGGGCCAGGTGCGCGAAGTACGGGTTCACCACATCGCTGATCACCAGGCCGAGCGTGCGGGTCTCGTGGGTGCGCAGGGAACGGGCGACGACGTTCGGCCGGTAGCCCAGCGTCTCGACCGCGGCCCGCACCCGGGTGCGCGCGTCGACGCTGACCGACGGGTGGTCGTTCAGGACACGCGACACCGTGGCGACGGATACGCCCGCCGCGGCGGCGACGTCCTTGATGCTCGCCATCGCCGGAAACACCTCCTTGTGAGTCCGTTCGCACGTATCGGTCGTGGAATCGTTTCCATGACCGACATGAAGGATTGGAATCGATTACATGGAGGTGAGGCAAGGGGAAACGGATGGTCGAGATCCGATTGTGACCTGATGTGAGTGGCGCCGCTCAGATGAGCGTGAGCGGGGTGCCGGCCCGCCGCCGCCCCCTCCCGGGACGGGGAGGGGGCGGCGCGAGGAGTCAGGGAAGGGGCTCAGGGCCGGCGGGGCCCGTCTCGCCGGGGGGCGTCGGCGATCACTGCCCGATCGTGGGCAGATAGCGCGGGGCGCGCCACGCGCCCAGTCGCCGCTCCACCGCCGCGCCCAGCGACAGCAGGGCGCCGTCCTCCCGGTCGCCCGCCATCAGCAGCAGACCCACCGGCAGCTCGCCCACGAACCCGGCGGGCACCGACAGCGAGGGGTACCCGGCGACGGCGGCCGGGGTGGAGGACGGGATCACGTCGTTGTCGCCCCGCGCGCAGTCGGTCGTCCAGGCGGGCGGGTTCGCCGGGGCCGCGATGGCGTCCAGGTGGTGGGCGGCCATGGTCTCGTCGATGGAGCGCCGCGACAGATCCTTCAGCTCGGCGCGCATCGCCCGGTAGCCCGGGTCCGTGGTCGGCGGCGCGGCCAGGGCCTGTTCGAACAGCTCCTGACCGGCGAAGCAGGTCCGCTCGGCCGGATGCGTACGGTTGAACTCGATCAGCCCGGCGAGATCGCGCGGCCGGTCTCGGGGGCCGGCGCGCCGCGCCAGATACGCGTCGATGTCCCGGTGGAACTCACTCAGCAGAGCCGGGAATTCCAGCTCGTCCAGCCGCTCCTGATACGGCGGCGTCACCTCGACGACCTCGGCGCCGGCGGCCCGCAGCCGCTCCGCCGTCCGGAGCATCAAAGCGTCCACCTCCGCGCCGAGCGAGGGCAGCCGCCACAGACCGATCCGCTTGTCCCGCAGACCGCCGGGGCGCGCCGCCGCGTCCGCGAGGCCCGCGCCGTCGCCGGCGCCCGCGAGGTCCCGGCCGCTGAGCACCGAGAGGGTGAGCGCCGCGTCGACGACGTTGCGCGCCATCGGCCCGGCCGTGTCCTGCTCGGCGGAGATCGGGACGACGCCGTCCCCGCTCACCAGGCCCAGGCTCGGCTTGTGCCCGACGACCCCCGTCATCCCGGCCGGGCACACGATGGACCCGTCCGTCTCCGTGCCGATCGCCACCTGCGCCAGCGACGCGGCGAGCGCCGCAGCCGAACCGGCGGACGATCCACACGGGTTACGGTCCAGGACGTACGGGTTGTTCGTCTGCCCACCCACCGCCGACCATCCGGAAGTCGGCTTCTCCGCACGGAAGTTGGCCCACTCGGACAGATTGGTCTTGCCGAGGATCACCGCGCCCGCCGCGCGCAGCCTCGCGGCCAGTTCGGCGTCTTTCTTCGGCGGAGTGCCCGCCAGCGCCAGCGATCCGGCCGCCGTCGGCATGTCATGGGTGTCGATGTTGTCCTTCAGCAGGACCGGGATGCCGTCGAGGGGGCCGCGGGCCTTGCCGAGCCGGTGCCGGGCGTCACTGGCGGCGGCCTGGTCCAGGGCGGTCGGACTGACCCGCAGCACCGCGCCGATGGCCGGGTCGACGGCCTCGATGCGCCGCAGATACGCCCGTGTCAGCTCCGACGAGGTCAGGGAGCCGCGCTCCATGTGCCGTTGCAGTTCGGGGATGGTGACCGTGTCCAGGTCCACCCCGCGCACCCGCGCCGGCCCGGCCCGGTTCGCGAGACCGCCCGGGGTGCCGGCGGCCGAGGCGCGCTGAGCGGAGGCCCCCGCGCCGGCTGCCGCCAGGGGAGATACGGCGAGGGCCGCGGTCAGCGCCGCGATGCTTGTCTTCTTCATGGGCACAGCCCACTGCAGGGTGCCGCCGGGCGCAAGAGGATATCCCCGCTCGTCCCTGCCGTGGAACAGCCCCCAAGGAGCAGGGCAAGTCACCTTGATACGTGCTCCGTTGATGGCGGATGAAGTCGTACGGGAAGCGTCCCGGCCCCGGCTGACGGCCCGTCCGGAGGGCGAGCCGGCCGAGCAGGGCGGCCGGGTGTCGTGACAGCGCCGGACAGGGGGACCGGGAAGTGGGCGAGCGCGCCGGGCGTCGATGGCCCGTTCGAAGGAATGCGGCGGGGCGTTCGCGGTACACCCCGTCGTGTCCGCCGGAATCCCCGCTCCGCTGGTGCACCGTTGCCGGTACTCAAGCCGCGAGCAGACCAGCACACCAGTACACGAGCGCACGAGAGCACGAGAGGAACAGCCCGGATGACGCGAAGTCAGGGGACGTCCGGCGGCGGGGCCGGACGGCGTCGGCGGTTCCGGCTGTGGGCGGCGGTGCTGGGACTCGTGGCCACGGTGCTGGTCGGCTCGGGGGCGCCGACGGCGGCGCAGGAGGACTGGGACTGCCTCGGCGGCCCGGAGACCCGGATCGGCTACCTCTTCCAGGAAGGAGGGGCGAGCGCGGCGCCGTTCGACATCACGCAGATCGACTACACCACCGGCGCCGGGACCGTCGTGGCGGGCACCCCGATCGCCGTGGACGCCGTCGGCTTCAACACCCTTGACGGCTACTACTACGGCGTGGCCTCCAGCAACCTGCTCGTCCGGATCGACAGCTCCGGCAACACCACCCAGGTCGGCACCGTCGCCGGCAGCGGCTACAGCAGCGGTGACTTCGACGCCAACGGCCACCTGTGGATCCTCGGCAACATCCTCCCCGGCGCCTGGGCCGAGATCGACCTGGCACCGGGATCCCCCACCTACGGGCAGACCCTGGCCACCGGATCGGTCACCTACCCGGGCAACCAGTACCGCGCCCTCGGCGACTGGACCTATATGACCGGGCCGGCCGGAACCGGTCTCTACGGCATCGCGGACATGGTGGGGCAGCGTCTTCCCAACCTGCTGTTCTTCAACACCGTCACGCGAGTCTTCACCGTCCTCGGCGAGGTCGCCGGGATGCCCGTCGGGATCGGCGGTGTCGACACCCGCGGCAGCTTCACCGACGGCGTCAACCTGTACGTGTACACCTACACCTCCGGCGCGATCTACCGCGTCCCGCTGACCACCCGCGTCTCCGTACAGCTCCCGCAGAGCCCCGGGGCGACCATCTTCGGCGACGGTGCCCAGTGTGCGGCGGCGCCGACGAGCACCATCAACGTCGTCAAAGAGATCGACGGCCGCAACGCGCCCGTCGACCAGTTCCGGGCGAGCCTGCGCAACGCCCAGGGCATCGAGGTCGGCGCCGTGACCACCAGCGGCACCGAGACCCGTGCCGAGAGCGGCCCGCTGGACGTCGCCTCGGCCCAGACATACGAGCTGACCGACCGTCCGGCCGGCGGCAGCATGCCACCAGGCAACGGTCTGTACGACACCTCCGCGCACTGCGTCAACGACGAGACGGGCGCCGAACTACCGCTGACCGGCGGCGGTGGTTCCTGGTCCCTCACCCTGTCCCGGCTGAGCGCCTCCTATACCTGCACGGTGACCAACAGAGCTCGCGGCACGGCCAACCTTCAACTGGTCAAACACGCGAGCCCGACGGTGGCCACCCAGGTCGGCCAGACCGTCACGTACACCCTGACCGTGCGCAACACCGGTGACACCTCGATCCAGAACCTCGACCTGACCGACTCGCAGCAGACCGGAACGACCGCCTGCGACCTGCCGGCCGGCGGACTGCTGCCAGGGCAGGAGGCCACCTGCGCGACGCTGACCCACACGGTGACCCAACAGGACCTGGAAGACGGGCTCATCACGAACAACGCCCAGGTCGAAGGCGCCGACAACCTGGGCCACCCGGTCAGCGCGACCGCCTCGGCACGTGTGTACACCGTGCAGCCGTCGCCCGACATCGAGATGACGAAGTCCGTCGCCCCCGACACCGTCACGGCGGCCGGGCAGAGCGTGACGTACACGTACCACGTCACCAACAGCGGCCCCACGGAGCTGCACGGGGTGAACATCACCGAGCACGGCTTCTCCGGGACCGGCACACCCCCGCTGAGCACCTGTGGCCAGACCACACTGGACCCCGGTGCGTCCACCGACTGCACCGCCACCTATACGGTGACCCAGGCCGACGTCGACGCGGGCGGCGTCGACAACACGGCCACCGCGCGAGGACTCGACCCCCTCGGCACGGAAGCGGTCTCGCAGCCGTCCTCGGCCCATGTCACCGCCACCCGCACCCCGGCGATCACGCTCACCAAGGCCGCCGACCCGAGCACCGTGAACAGCGCCGGAACGCAGGTGACCTACAAGTTCACCCTGACCAACACCGGCAACACCACGGTGACCAACGCGGACATCGTGGACACGGCCTTCACCGGCCACGGCCAGCTCGGCATCCTCGACTGCCCGGGCGGCTCGGACCGCACAATCGGCCCGGGCGAGCATCTGAACTGCTCCGCCACCTACACCGTGACCCAGCCCGACATCGACCAGGGCGGCTTCGACAACACCGCCCACGCCGTCGCCTGGAGCAACGGCACCGAGGTGACCAGCGCGGACGTCCAGGCACACGTCACCACGACCCGGACCGCGCAGCTCAGTCTGATCAAGGAGGCGAGCCCGGACGACAGCGCCAGCTTCACCGTGGGCCGTCAGGTCACGTACAGCTTCCTGGTACGCAACACCGGCAACGTCAGCGTGAGCGGCCTCGGCATCGTCGAGACCGCCTTCACCGGGCACGGCGCCCCGCCCGAGATCGTCTGCCCCGCGGAGCCCACCCTCCTGCAGCCCGACCGGGTCATCGTGTGCCAGGCGACCTACACCCTCACCCAGGCCGACATCGACCAGGGCACCGTGACCAACACCGCGCACGCGGCGGCAACGGCCGTGGGCGGTGAGACGGTGGACTCCAACGAGGCATCCCAGACGCTGGTCGGCGCCCCCGGTTCCGCGCTCGAACTGCACAAGTCGGCGGACCCCACCTCGGTCGACACCGCCGGCCAGACGGTGACGTACGCCTTCCACGTCACCAACACCGGGGAGACCACCCTCAACTCCCTGACGGTCATCGAGACCCACTTCACCGGCACCGGAACGGCCCCGCAGATCAACTGCCCCGTGACCTCGCTGGCGCCCGGCGCCTCCACGGACTGCACGGGCACCTATCAGGTGACGCAGACCGATCTCGACGCGGGCGGCATCACCAACAGCGCCGTCGCCTCGGCCGACACCCCGGCCGGCGAGCACACCCACTCCGAGATCAGCACCGTCACCGTCGACGCCCATGCCCTCGGCTCGCTCAGCGTCCAGAAGACGGTGGACCCGGACGTGGTCACCGGCGCCGGCGACACGGTCACCTACCACTACACGGTGCGCAACACGGGTGGCGTCACGCTGAACTCGGTCACCGTCCAGGACACCGCGTTCAGCGGCAGCGGCACCCCGCCGGGCGTGACCTGCCCCGTCGAGGCGCTCGCGCCCGGGTACGAGAAGGAGTGCACGGCGGCGTACACCGTGACCCCGGCCGACGTGACGGCGGGCACGATCACCAACACCGCGACCGCCACCGGCGCGCGGGCGGACACCGCGGAGACAGTCACCTCGAACGAGGACCACGCGAGCGTCAGGATCGCCACCTCGTCGCTGGGTCTGACGAAGTCGGTGTCGCCGGACAGCGCGACGGTCGGTGACCAGGTCACCTATACGTACACGGTGACCAACACGGGCGAGACGGCGCTGACGGACCTCGTGGTGACGGACACCGAGTTCTCCGGCACCGGATCCCCGCCGGCCGTGTACTGCCCGCAGAACACCCTCGACGCGGGCCAGTCGGTGACCTGCGAGGCCACCTACACCGTGACCGCCGCCGACACACAGCCGGGCCACGTCACCAACACGGCGACGGCCACCGCGCGGAACTCGGCCGGTACGGAGGTGACTTCGGCGGCCGCGAGCGCCTCCCTCACCACCCACGGCTCCTCGCTCGGGCTGACGAAGTCGGTGTCGCCGACCTCGGCGACGGTCGGTGACCAGGTCACGTACACGTACACGGTGACCAACACGGGTGAGACGGACCTGACCGATCTGACGGTCGCGGACACGGAGTTCAGCGGCTCCGGCACCCCGCCGGACGTGGTCTGCCCGGTGACCCACCTCGCCCCGGGCGTGGCGGTGGCCTGTGAGGCGACGTATGTCGTCACCGCGGCGGACGTGGCGGCGGGCCAGGTCACCAACACGGCGACGGCCACCGCCCTGACCGGCACCGGAACCCCGATCGAGTCGGGTTCCGCGAGCGCGGCCTTCACGACCCACGAGCCGCCCCCCTCGTCGCTCGCCCTGACGAAGAGCGTGTCCCCGGACACGGCGCACGAGGGCGACCAGGTCACGTATACGTATGTGGCGACGAACACCGGTGAGACCGCGCTGTCGAGCCTGGTGGTCGCCGATACCGCGTTCTCCGGCACCGGGACCCCGCCCTCGGTGGACTGCCCCGGGACCACACTGAACCCGGGTGCGTCCGTGACGTGTACGGCGACGTACACGGTCACCGCGGCGGACGTGACGGCGGGCCAGGTCACCAACACGGCGACCGCCACCGCCCAGAACCCGTCGGGTGCGGAGGTGGCCTCGGAGCCCGCGACCGCCCTCCTCGTCACCCCGGCCTCGTCGCTCGGTCTGACGAAGACGGTGTCGCCGTCCACCGCCACCACGGACGACCAGGTCACCTACTTGTACGAGGTGACGAACACCGGGGAGACCACCCTGACGGGTGTCTCGGTCGCCGACACCGCGTTCTCCGGCACCGGCATCCCGCCCACCGTCACCTGCCCGGCAACCACGCTGGACGCGGGCGCGTCCATGACGTGCACGGCGACGTACACCGTCACCGACGCCGACGCCCAGGCCGGCCAGGTCACCAACACGGCGGTGGCGACGGCGCAGAACCCGTCGGGTACCGCAGTCGAATCGGAGCCGGCGGACGCGACGCTCACGACGCATCTTCCCCCGGTGTCCTCGCTCGCCCTGGAGAAGAGCGTGTCTCCCGACACGGCCACCACCGGGGACCACGTCACGTACACGTACACGGTGACCAACACCGGAGAGACGACGCTGACAGGTGTCTCGGTCGCCGACACCGCCTTCAGCGGCACCGGCATCCCGCCGTCCGTGTCCTGCCCCAGCGGACCGCTCGCGCCGGGCGCCTCGGTGACCTGCACGGCCGTGTACGTCGTCACCGCGGCCGACGCGCAGGCGGGCCAGGTCACCAACACGGCGGCGGCCACGGCCCAGAGCCCGGCGGGCGCGGAGGTCACCTCGGAGCCCGCGACCGCGACCCTGACCACGCATCTGCCGCCGGTCTCCTCGCTCGGTCTGACGAAGACCGTGGCACCGGCCACGGCGACGGTCGGCGACCAGGTCACGTACACCTACGTGGTCACGAACACGGGCGAGACGGACCTGACGAACCTGCTGGTCAGGGATGTCGAATTCACCGGCACCGGCACCCCGCCGAACGTGATCTGCCCGGCGACCTCGCTCGCGCCCGGCGCGTCGGTGACCTGTGAGGCCACCTACGTCGTCAGCGCGACCGACGTGACGGCGGGCCAGGTCACCAACACGGCGCGAGCGACCGCCGACAACCCCACGGGAGCCGAGGTCGAGTCGCCCGCCGCGACCGCGTCCTTCACGACGCACGAGCCACCGGTCTCCTCGCTCGGTCTGACGAAGTCGGTGTCGCCGCAGTCGGCGACGGTGGGTGATCAGGTCACGTACACGTATGTGGCCACGAACACCGGCGAGACCGCGCTGTCGGCGCTGTCGGTGGCGGACACCGCGTTCTCCGGGAGCGGTACCGCGCCGGTGGTGGTCTGTCCGGCGACGACCCTGGAGCCTGGGGCGTCTGTGACCTGCGAGGCGACGTATGTCGTCACGGAGGCGGATGTGACGGCGGGCCAGGTGACCAACACGGCGGTGGCGACGGCGCAGAACCCGTCGGGAACGGTGGTGACGTCGGCCGAGGCGGACGCGGTCTTCACGACCCACACGCCGCCGGCCTCCTCGCTCGGTCTGACGAAGTCGGTGTCGCCGACCTCGGCCACGGTCGGTGACCAGGTCACGTACACGTATGTGGCCACGAACACCGGGGAGACGGCCCTGTCGAGCCTGGCGGTGGCGGACACCGCGTTCTCGGGCACCGGCACCCCGTCGGTGATCGATTGCCCGGCTACCTCGCTCGCCCCGGGCGCGTCGGTGACGTGTACGTCCACCTACGCGGTGACCGAGGCGGATGTGACGGCCGGCCAGGTCACCAACACGGCGGTGGCGACGGCGCAGAACCCGTCGGGAACGGTGGTGACGTCGGCCGGGGCGGACGCGGTCTTCACGACGCACGAGCCGCCCACGTCGTCGCTGGGTCTGACGAAGTCGGTGTCGCCGGGCACGGCGACGGTGGGTGATCAGGTCACGTACACGTATGTGGCGACCAACACGGGTGAGACGGCTCTGTCGAGCCTGGTCGTCGCCGACACGGAGTTCTCCGGCACGGGAACCGCGCCGGTGGTGATCTGTCCGGCGACGACGCTGGCTCCGGGCGCTTCGGTCACGTGCGAGGCGACGTACGTCGTCACGGAGGCCGATGTGACGGCGGGCGAGGTGACCAACACCGCCCACGCCACCGCGCAGAACCCCTCCGGCGCCGCGGTCGAGTCGGAGCCCGCGACCGCGTCCTTCACGACGCACGCGCCGCCGACGTCCTCGCTCGCCTTGACGAAGTCCGTATCACCGCAGTCGGCGACCGTCGGTGATCAGGTCACGTACACCTATGTGGCGACGAACACAGGCGAGACCGCGCTGTCGGCGCTGTCGGTGACGGACACGGAGTTCTCCGGCACCGGCACCGCGCCGGTGATCGATTGCCCGGGGACGACGCTCGCCCCGGACGCGTCGGTCACCTGCACGGCCACCTATGTGGTGACCGAGGCGGATGTGACGGCAGGGGAGGTGACGAACACCGCGCAGGCGACCGCGCAGAACCCCTCCGGCGCGGCGGTGAACTCGGCCCCCGCGACCGCCCTCCTCACCACGCACGCGCCGCCCACCTCGTCGCTCGCTCTGACGAAGTCGGTGTCGCCGCAGTCGGTGACGGTCGGCGATCAGGTCACCTACACCTATGTGGCGACCAACACGGGTGAGACGGCTCTGTCGAGCCTGGTCGTCGCCGACACGGAGTTCTCCGGCACGGGAACCGCGCCGGTGGTGATCTGCCCGGAGACCACACTGGCCCCGGGTGCGTCGGTGACCTGCGAGGCGACGTACGTCGTCACGGAGGCCGATGTGACGGCGGGCGAGGTGACCAACACCGCGAGGGCGACCGCGCAGAACCCCTCCGGCGCCGCAGTCGAGTCGGCGCCCGCGACCGCGTCCTTCACGACGCACGCGCCGCCGGCCTCCTCGCTCGCCTTGACGAAGTCGGTGTCGCCGGGCACGGCGACGGTGGGTGATCAGGTCACGTACACGTATGTGGCGACGAACACGGGTGAGACGGCCCTGTCGGCGCTGTCGGTGACGGACACGGAGTTCTCCGGTTCCGGTACGGCGCCGGTGATCGAGTGCCCAGGGACGACCCTGGCGCCGGGAGCTTCGGTGACGTGCACGGCGACGTACGTGGTCACGGAGGCCGATGTGACGGCGGGCGAGGTGACCAACACCGCGCAGGCGACGGCCGAGAACCCGTCCGGCGCGGCGGTGAACTCGGCCCCCGCGACCGCGCTCCTCACGACGCACGCGCCGCCCACCTCGTCGCTCGCTCTGACGAAGTCGGTGTCGCCGGAGACGGCGACGGTCGGTGATCAGGTCACCTACACGTATGTGGCGACGAACACGGGTGAGACGGCTCTGTCGAGCCTGGTCGTCGCCGACACCGAATTCTCGGGTACGGGAACCGCGCCCGTGGTGCTCTGCCCCGCGACCTCGCTCGCTCCCGGGGCGTCCGTGACCTGCGAAGCGACGTACGTCGTCACCGAGGCCGACGTCCAGGCGGGGCAGGTGACGAACACCGCGGGCGCGACGGCCGAGAATCCGTCGGGTGTGGCGGTGCGTTCGGCGCCCGCGACCGCGTCCTTCACGACGCACGCGCCGCCGACGTCCTCGCTCGCGCTGACGAAGTCGGTCGCGCCGACCACGGCCACCCTCGGTGATCAGGTCACGTACACCTATGTCGCGACGAACACGGGTGAGACGGCTCTGTCGGGTCTGTCGGTGACGGACACGGAGTTCTCCGGTTCCGGTACGGCGCCGGTGATCGAGTGCCCGGCGACCTCGCTGGCCCCGGGCGCGTCGGTGACGTGCACGGCCACCTATGTGGTCACCGAGGCCGATGTGACGGCGGGCGAGGTGACCAACACCGCGACCGCTACCGCGCAGAACCCCTCGGGCACGGCGGTGCACTCGGCCGCCGCGACCGCGCTCCTCCTCACCCACCAGCCGCCGGCCTCCTCGCTCAGCCTGACCAAGACCGTCGACCCCCACACGGCCACCACCGGTGACCAGGTCACGTACACGTACGTGGCGACGAACACGGGTGAGACGGCTCTGTCGGGTCTGGTCGTCGCCGACACCGCGTTCTCGGGCACCGGCACCGCGCCGGTGGTGGACTGCCCGGAGACGACGCTCGCCCCGGGCGCCTCGGTGACCTGCACCGCGAAGTACACAGTCACCGAGGAGGACGCCAAGGCGGGCGAGGTGACCAACACCGCGACCGCGACCGCCCAGGATCCCTCCGGAGCCGAGATCACCTCGGGTCCCGCGAGCGCGGTCCTGATCACCCACGAGGGCCCGCCGCCGGCCTCCCTCGGCCTGACGAAGTCGGTGTCGCCGGCGAAGGTCGGTGCGGGCGACGAGGTCACCTATACGTACACGGTGACCAACACCGGCGGCGCGGCCCTGACGGGGCTGACGGTGGCGGACACCGAGTTCTCCGGCACTGGGACCCCGCCGTCGGTGAGCTGCCCGGAGACCACGCTGGCCCCGGGCGCGTCGGTGACGTGTACGGCGACGTACGTGGTCACGGAGGAGGATGTGAAGGCGGGCAAGGTGACCAACACAGCCACCGCCTCCGCCGAGACCGCCACCGGCACCAAGGTCACGTCGGAGGCCGCGAGCGCCGTCCTCGTCACCCACGAGGGCCCGCCGGTGGCCTCGCTCGGCCTGACGAAGTCGGTGTCCCCGAAGAAGGCCGGTGCCGGTGACGACGTCACGTACACCTACGTGGCCACCAACACCGGGGACACGGCCCTGACCGGACTGGAGGTCGCCGACACCGCGTTCTCGGGTACCGGGACCCCGCCGTCGGTGAGCTGCCCGGAGACCACGCTGGCGCCGGGCGCGTCGGTGACCTGCACCGCGAAGTACACGGTCACCGAGGAGGACGCCAAGGCGGGCAAGGTGACCAACACCGCGACCGCCTCCGCCGAGACCACCACGGGCACCGAGGTCACCTCGGATCCGGCCAGCGCGGTCCTCGTCACCCGGCACACCCCGCCCCCGGGCGACTCGCTCAAGCTGAAGAAGACCGCCGAGGTCACCGACACCAACCACAACGGCGTCAACGACCCGGGCGACATCGTCACCTGGACGCTGAAGGTCACCAACACGGGCAGCGGGACCCTCCATGACATCCGGGTCGACGACCCCGTCGCGGGCCCGGTGACCTGCCCGCCCGAGCCGCTCGCGCCCGGGGCCACGATGATCTGCGCCGCGCCGCCGTACACGCTCCGGGAGGAGGACGCGAAGCGCGGTCACCTCACCAACACAGCCATCGCGCGCGGTACGAACGACGCCGGCCGGACGGTCTCCTCCCGGAAGGCCCGGGTCACCATTCCCGTCCAGCGCGGCCCCAAGCCGCCGTACGGAGGCTACTGACCGGACGTCCCCGCCGACGACGGGCGGCGGGAGACGGCCGGCGGATGACCGAAGACCAATGACCGATGACCAGCGGGGGCATGCCACCCGCTGGTCATCGGCTTGTACGGCCCTCGGGCGCCGGGCCCCGGTCGCCGGGCGCCGGGCGTCCTGTGCCATGCGCCGCACGCCCTGCCGCGTACGCGCTCTTCGGCACCGCCTCGCGCCCGCAGGCACGCGCCGGGGGTTACGCGCCCGGGGTCACGCGGTCGAGGTCATGCGGTCGTGCAGGTGGCGCCGTTCAGGGTGAAGGCGCCGGGCGAGGCGAAGGTGCCGGAGTACGTCCCCTGGAAGCCGAAGGTCTGGCTTCCGCCCGCCGCGATCTGCGCGTTGTGGCTGAGCGGGCTCGCCGTGACGGCACCCGCCGTGGGGGAGACGGTGGCGTTCCAGGCGCTGGTGACGTTCTGGCCGGAAGGCAGGGTGAAGCCCAGCTTCCAGTTGTCGACGGCGGTGGAGCCGGTGTTGGTGACGGTGACGTTCGCGGTGAAGCCGCCCGTCCACACGGTGGTGGCATAGGCCACCTTGCACGCCGCCGGGGTGCCCGGGCCGGGAGTGGACCCGCCGGTGTTCACGGTCGAGGAGAAGGAGTTCACCGCGAGTCCCGCGCCGCCCACCCACGGCTCGAAGCCGGCCTGGACACTCGTCAGGTACCAGTTGTTCTGGGCCAGTCCGCGCGCCACGGTCGCGCGGACGAAGTCCATGACGTCGAAGGTCCAGCTGTCGATCGCGGACGGGGCGACGAAGGACAGCACGTCGTTGCCGCCGTTGTTGCCCGACCACAGCTGCCAGTTGCGCCCGCCCACCGTCACCGTGCCGACCTGAGAGCCGACCGGCTGAATCGTTCCGACCTTGTTGAACCAGATCATGATCTCGGTCTTGTTCACCCCGTCGGTACGGGGTGTCGGGTCCAGCCAGATGTCGTACGCGGCGTCGTACACGGCGCCGGCGCCGGCGGCATAGCTGTACGAGATGCTGCTGGGCGCGCTGGAGATGGTGCTGAGCTGCGCCGGGAGGCTCGTACCGGGCGAACAGTTGGTGTAGTGGCAGCCGTCGAAGACCGACGGGTACGACTTCGGCGCGCCGTTGGTCGGGACGCTGCCGTCGGCCTGGATGACCTTGAAGCCGGTGCTGGTGGCGCTGACGCACTGGGTGGCGCTGGTGCCCCAGCGGTTGTTCTGGACGACGTAACGCCCTTGGATCGTGGTCGAGCCGAACTGCTCGCAGACGGTCGTGTCGGCCTGTGCCGGAGCCGTCGTGGTGACCAGGGCGCCGATGGCCATCAGGGCCATGAGGAGGCCGCTCAGCAGGGTGCGCGCGGAGCGGGCGGGGGACGATGACGCTCTCATGCCGGTCCTCTCTCGAAGACGAGGGGATGTCATATGCCGTGCGGGGTGTGGGAGCGCTCCCATGTGTCGATGCTAGGGACTGTAGGAACAGAACGTGTCCCTGACAAGACTGTGCGCGGCCGGGAAAATCGACAGCGCACGCGGTCCGCCCGGCCCCTCGCGCACCCCACGCCCCTTCCCGCCGCCCCGTCACCGCCGCTTTCTCGCCACCTCGGACCCGTCCTTCGACCTCTCCTCCGACCCGTCCTCCGACCCGTCCTCCGACCCCTCCTCCGATCCTTCTTCCGTCCCTTCGGCCTCGGCTTCTCCCGTACCGGTTCCGCCCCGTCCCCGTCTCCTCGCACGGAAGGGCTCCGCCGCCATGACAGCCACCCCGCCCGCCGGCAGACCCGCCGGTACATCCGCCGGTCCCGGCGCCCGCCATGCCGCCCGGCCCGCCGCCGGCCGCGTCGAACTCCCGCCCGGCGCCGTCCCCGGCGACCCCCGCTTCGTCAACGAGGACCTGCTGCCCGTCCCGCTCGCCGCCCGCCGCTGGACCACGTACAACTTCGCCGCCCTCTGGGTCGGGATGGCCCACAACATCCCCTCCTGGCTGCTCGCCTCCGGGCTCGTCGCCCTCGGCATGGACTGGCTCCAGGCGGTCCTCACCATCGCGCTCGCCAACGTGATCGTGCTGCTGCCGATGCTGCTCACCGGGCACGCCGGACCGAAGTACGGCATCCCCTTCCCCGTGCTCGCCCGCGCCTCCTTCGGCCTGCGCGGCGCCAACCTGCCCGCGCTGGTGCGGGCGGGTGTCGCATGCGCCTGGTTCGGCATCCAGACCTGGATCGGCGGCCAGGGCATCTTCGTCCTGCTGGACAAGGTGTTCGGCGGCCACTGGGGCGAGGCCGCCCGGATCGCCGGCCAGCCGTGGACCCTGTGGCTCTGCTTCGGCCTGTTCTGGGCCCTCGAACTGGCCATCATCCACCGGGGCATGGACGCGCTGCGCCGCTTCGAGAACTGGGCCGCGCCCTTCGTCATCGTCGGTGCGGTGGTGCTGCTCGGGTGGATCACCGTCAAGGCGGGCGGACTCGGCCCCCTCCTCGATCAGCCGTCCGCGCTCGGCTGGGGTCCCGGCTTCTGGCGGGTCTTCTTCCCGGCCCTCATGGGCATGATCGCCTTCTGGGCCACCCTCAGCCTCAACATCCCCGACTTCACCCGCTTCGGCGCGGGTCAGCGCGCCCAGTTCCTGGGTCAGGCCCTCGGTCTGCCGACCACGATGACGCTCTTCGCGCTGCTCTCGGTGCTCGTCACCTCCGGTTCGCAGGCGGTGTACGGGGCGCCGGTCTGGGACCCGGTCGCGCTCGCCGCCAAGACCGACAGCGTCTTCGGCCTGCTCTTCGCCCTGGTGACGGTCCTGGTCGCGACCATCTCGGTGAACATCGCGGCGAACGTCGTCTCACCCGCGTACGACCTCGCCCATCTGGCCCCCGGGCACGTCGACTTCCGCCGGGGCGCGCTGATCACCGGGGTCGTCGGGGTCGTCATCATGCCGTGGAAGCTCACCTCCACACCCGAGCTGTACATCTTCACCTGGCTCGGACTGGTCGGCGGTCTGCTCGGTACGGTCGCCGGGATCCTCATCGCCGACTACTGGCTGGTGCGCCGCACCGTCCTCGACCTCGCTGGGCTCTACCGGGTCGACGGCCCCTACTGGTACCGGGGTGGCTGGAATCCGGCGGCCGTCCTCGCCTTCGCCGCGGGCGGGGTGCTCGCGGTGGGCGGCTCGCACTCGGCCCCCGGCGCCGGGCCGTTCCCCGAGGGCGGCCTGATCCCGTTCCTCAAGCCCCTCGCCGACTACGGCTGGGCGGTCGGGCTCGTCGCCTCGATGCTGGTGTACGTCTCCCTCATGGCCCGGCGCGCCCGGACCGCCGGCCCGGGAGGGTGACAGGGCGGCGGCGAGGGCATCGCCGGTGGCCGGGGCGTCTCGGCGAGCGGCGCGGCACGCGCGTCGGAGGCGGTGTACGCGGTGTACGCGGCGGCGAGGGCGGCGACGGCCGGGCCGGGGCAGGTGGCGGCGCTTTACCCTCGCCGTCCGCATGTCGTAGCCTCGGCGACGCTCACGCGACGCGGAACACCTGCACCAGTGCACCACACGAAGGCGGTTGTCGATGTCCGGCACGGAATCCTCCGACTACACCCAGCGGCTGACCCGGCTGGAGAGTTCGGGGATCAAACGCTTCCTGCCCACCCAGGCCCCCTACCGCTGGAACCTCAAGCGGCTCCGTCTCGGGCGGGTGCTGGACGTCGGCTGCGGCATCGGCCGCAATCTGCTCAACTGCGGCCCCGACAGCGTCGGCGTGGACCACAACGCCACCTCCGTCGCCACCTGCCGCGCACGGGGTCTGACCGCCTACACGCCCGAGGAGCTGGAGGCGGCGCCGGACTGCGGCCCCGGCTCCTTCGACAGCCTGCTGTGCGCGCACGTCCTGGAACACATGGACGAGACGCTCGGCAATTCGATCCTGGAGCAGTATCTGCCCCTGGTGAAGCCCGGGGGCTCGGTCGTCCTGATCTGCCCTCAGGAGGCCGGCTACCGGACGGACGCCACCCACGTCCGCTTCGTCGACTTCGACGGACTGCGCACGCACGCCGAGAAGATGGGCCTGGACATCGCGCGTACGTACTCGTTCCCGTTCCCGCGCGCTGTCGGCAAGTCGTTCCCGTACAACGAGTTCAACCTGGTGGCGCGGAAGCCGGGCAGCTGAACGGCCCCCACGGCCCCCTCATCCGGCCGCCCGGTCATCCGGCCGTTCGGACGGTGGAGCCCAGCCGGGAACGTGGGCGGCCACGGCCCGCTCCCACTCCGCCACACCTCCGGCCAGCGGCCACGCCCGGGTGATTTCCGGGACCGCCTCGATGGACCGCAGTGTTTCGGCGAGCCGCCGGCCGGCCGCCGTGCCGCGTATCCGGGACAGCGGCCCGTCATCCAGAGCGGCCATCCGGTGCTCGTATTCCTGGATCGGGCGCTCGGCCATAGTCGCCCGGTACGTGGCGTCGAGTGTCCGCGACAGCTCCAGGACGGTGGGCCGCCCGCCCTCGGCGAGGGCCGCGACCAGCCGGTCGTGCCCGTCGAGCACGACAGGGGAGTTCAGCCCGCTGATCCACCACACCAGTACGGGCGGCAGCACCCCCTCCCGGTATTGGCGGCGGTACGCCTTGACCCGGGCGGCTCCGGGAGCGGACAACGCCCGCAGGGGCAGCAGATCGCGGGCGTCCTCCACCGGGTCGCCGTATCCGAACCAGGTGAGGTGGCCCCGGTCGGGATCGTGCGTCAGAAGCTTGGGCCAGTTGCCGTCGACGAACCAGCCCCGCGCCACCGGACCCAGATTCCACTCGCCCTCGTGCAGCGGCCCCTCGGACGCCGCGCGCAGTCCGGCCTCCGCGCACGCGGCCCAGCGCTCCGTCCACTCCTGTGAACCGGGCGCGGCGAACGCGGCGAAGTCCCGCGCCTGGTCGGCTCGCAGCGGCGCGAGCGGGGAGACGTACCGTCCTGTCCGGGCGTAGTGCAACCCGCGGTGGGTGACGCGCTGACGTGCGAACAGCACCGGCCGCCCGCCCTGCGTCAGCAGCAGCCGTCCCCCGTCCGCGCACTCCATCCGTAACCCCGGGCGCACCGGGTGGTCGATCCGCATGGCGCGGAGCCTACCGAGCACGGCGGGCCGTGCCCCACCGAATTCGCCTTGCCGCCCCGCCCCTACGGCACCCGCGCGATCCACTCCGGCGACGCGAACTTGGAATCGGCCAACTCCCGGGCGAGGGCCATCTCCTCGTCGGTGACCCGGCCCTCCGCGAGGCCATAACGCGAGCGGAAGGAGGCGATCATCCGCTCGATGACGGCCTCGCGCGGCAGACCGGTCTGCCGGCGCAGCGGGTCGACCCGCTTCTTCGCGCTCTTGGTGCCCTTGTCGGAGAGCTTCTCGCGGCCGATGCGGAGTACTTCCGTCATCTTGTCGGCGTCGATGTCGTACGCCATCGTCACGTGGTGCAGCACCGCGCCCTCGCCCGCGACCATGCGCTTCTGCGCGGCGCCGGCGATCTTCCCGGCGTCGGTGGCGATGTCGTTGAGCGGCTGGTACCAGGCCTTGACGCCCATGTCGCCGAGGGCGCCGAGCACCCAGTCGTCGAGGTAGGCGTAGCTGTCGGTGAAGGACAGGCCCTGCACGAGGGCGTCCGGGACGGACAGGGAGTACGTGATGGTGTTGCCCGGCTCGATGAACATCGCGCCGCCGCCGCTGATCCGGCGCACCACCTCGATGCCGTGCCGCTCGGCGGCCTCCGGGTCGACCTCGTTGCGCAGCGACTGGAAGCTGCCGATCACCACGGCGGGGGAGGCCCACTCCCAGACCCGCAGCGTCGGCGGGCGGCGGCCGGCCGCGACCTCGGCCGTGATCACCTCGTCGAGGGCCATGTGCAGGGCCGGGGACTGCGGCGCCTCGTGGATCAGCTGCCAGTCGTAGTCGTTCCAGTCGGTGGCGTGCGCGAGCGCGCGGCGCACCGCGACCCCGACACCCTCCGTCGTCAGGCCGTACATCTGCGTGCCCGGCGGCAGCGCCTGGTCGATCCGGGCCGCCAGGCCGGCGGCGTCGGTGTCGGCGGGGGCGCCTTCCAGCGCGCCGTCGATGGCCTCGATCGCCTCGTCCGGCTCCAGGAAGAAGTCGCCCGCGACCCGGACGCGGCGCAGCGCGCCGTCCTCCACGTCGAGATCGACGACGACCAGCTTGCCGCCGGGGATCTTGTACTCGCCGTGCACCGGACCTGCCTCCCAGCCCGTCGGGGATGAACGGGGATGAATAGGGGTGAATGAGAGTGAATAAGGGATGAATATCGGGGTGAATGCCGTAAGGGATGTCGGAATGAACGCCGTCAGCGTACTCCGGCCCCGGCGCGCGCCCCCGGGTGGAACGCGCGAGCGGCGGTATATGCCAGACGATCTGTCATGTCGGGGGAGGGGAGGCGAGCGGCGGAGCGGGGAGGGGGGCGGGGGAGGGTCCCGGAGCGGTGGGCCGGGAGGAGCGCGGGGCGGCGGGGGGAACGGGTCGGGCCGGGCCAAGGGGGGAGGGGCGTCCGGCCTATCCTGGGGGCAGGGATCGCCGGCCGACACGAGGAGTCCGAGGGTGACGTCGATGTTCGATGCCGTGATCGTGGGGGCGGGACCCAACGGGCTGACCGCCGCCGTCGAACTCGCCCGCCGGGGTTTCTCCGTGGCCGTCTTCGAGGCGAAGTCCACCGTGGGCGGCGGCGCCCGCACCGAGGAACTGACCCTGCCCGGCTTCCGGCACGACCCCTGTTCCGCCGTCCATCCGCTGGGCGCCGGCTCGCCCGTCTTCGGCACGATGCCGCTGGACCGGTACGGACTGGAGTGGCTGCACCCCGAGCTGCCGATGGCCCACCCCTGGGACGACGGCACCGCGGCCGTCCTCGCCCGCTCGATCGCGCGGACCGCGGCCTCTTTCGGGCCGCGCGACGCCGGTGCGTACAGACGGCTCGTCACCCCGTTCGTCCACCGCTTCGACAGCCTGGTGCGCGACTTCATGCAGCTGCCATCCACCGCGCTGCCCCGCGACCCCGTCACGCTCGCCCGCTTCGGGCTCGCCGGACTGCCGCCCTCGACCTGGCTGATGCGCCGATTCCAGGACCAGAAGGCGCCCGCCCTGCTCGCCGGGCTCGTCGGCCATGTCATCGCCCCGCTCGACGGCTTCGCGACCGGCGCCGTCGGGCTGGTCTTCGCCGCCGCCGCGCACGCCGTCGGCTGGCCGCTGCCCCGGGGCGGCTCCCAGTCGATCTCCGACGCCCTCGCCGCGTACCTGAAGGACCTCGGCGGCGCCGTCCACACCGACTTCGAGGTCAAGCGGCTCGACGACCTGCCACCCGCGCGCGCGTACGTCTTCGACACCTCGCCCACCGCGCTCGCCCGGATCGCCGGGCTCGGCGCCCACTACGACGGCTACCGGTACGGCGCGAGCGCGTTCAAGATCGACTACGCCCTGTCGGGACCCGTGCCATGGACCGCCGAGGACGCCCGCCGGGCCGGCACCGTACAGGTCGGGCCCAGCGCGGGGGAGATCGGCACCGCGCTGCGCCAGGCGTCCTCCGGCACCGCCCCCGACGCCCCGTTCCTCATCACCGCCCAGCCCAGCCTCGTCGACGCCGGCCGGGCCCCCGAGGGCAAGCACGTCTTCTGGGCGTACGGCCATGTCCCCAACGGCTGGCGCGGCGACCTCACCGACGCCATCGAGCGGCAGATCGAGCGCTTCGCGCCCGGCTTCCGCGACCTGATCCTGGCTCGCGCCACCGCCGGTCCGCCCGAACTCGCCGCGCGCAACGCCAACTACATCGGCGGCGACATCGCCTGCGGAGCCGCCCGCGGCCTCCAGCTGGTCCTGCGCCCCAAGCTGTCGCTGTTCCCGTACAACACCCCGCACCCGGCGGTCTTCCTCTGCTCCTCCGCCACCCCGCCCGGCCCCGGGGTGCACGGGATGTCCGGCCACAACGCGGCCAAGGCGGTGTGGCGGCGCCTGCGCGCGCCGGGAGCGGTCTGACGCGACGGGCTCGCCGGGGTGCCCGGGCGACTCGCGGGAGTGCTCGGCCGCCGTCGTGCCTGGTTCCCCCGGCGCGTAAACACGGTGCGCGGCGGAGTCACGGGCACGATCATGAGGACATGAGCCCGCAGCCCGTCACCCCTCCGGCCGCCCCCGCCGTGGTCCTCGTCCAAGGCGACATCACCGACCAGGACGCCGACGTCATCGTCAACGCCGCCAACTCCTCCCTCCTCGGTGGCGGAGGGGTGGACGGCGCCATTCACCGGCGCGGCGGCCCGGCCGTCCTGGAAGCGTGCCGAAAGCTCCGGGCCGGCCATTACGGGCGCGGCCTCGCCACCGGTCAGGCCGTCGCCACCACCGCCGGGAATCTCGCCGCCCGCCTGGTCGTCCACACCGTCGGCCCGGTGTACAGCCCCACCGAGGACCGCTCCGCGCTGCTCGCCTCCTGCTATCGCGAATCCCTGCGGGTGGCCGACGAGTCGGGTGCCCGTACAGTCGCCTTCCCGGCGATCTCGACCGGGGTCTACGGCTGGCCGATGGACGACGGCGCCCGGATCGCCGTCGAGACCGTACGGGCCGCCCGCCCGGCCTTTGTCCAGGAGGTCCGCTTCGTCCTCTTCGACGTCGAGGCATATGCCGCCTTCGAGGCCGCCATGAGGTGAGGGCGCGGCCCAGCGCGGTGCCGGCCGCCCGGTGTGATCCGTTCCGGCCGGTGGCCGCGTCGTGCTGGGCCGCGCCCGCGGGGCGGCATGTTCGGTCACGGAGGCACACCGGGTACGTGGAAGCCGGGCACTGTCCCGCCTGCCGGGTGGCCGCAGCCGCTACCGGACGCCTTGGGCGCCGACCGCCTCATGGAGCGAGCTCACCAGGGCGTCGACCTCCCGTGCCGTGTTGTACACCGCGAGTGACGCGCGGACCGCGCTGGTGACCCCGTACGCGGCCAGCGCCGGCTGGGCGCAGTGGTGTCCGGCGCGGACGGCGATACCCCGCTGGTCGAGCCGCCCGGCGAGGTCCATGGGGTCGGCACCGGCCCGCAGGAAGGTCAGCACGCCGATCTTTCCCGGCGCCGTGCCCAGGATCCGGATCCCGGGCACGGTGGACAGGACGCGCGTCGCGTAGGCGGCGAGTCGCTCCTCGTACGTGGTGGCGGCCTCACGGTCCAGGCCCGCGAGGTAGCGCAGTGCCGCCCGCAGGCCGGCCACGCCGGCGATGTGGCCGGTGCCCGCCTCCAGCCGGTGCGGCAGGGGCGCGTAGGAGGTCTTCCCGAAACTCACCGAGTCGATCATGTTGCCGCCGCCCTGCCACGGCGGCATGGCCTCCAGCACCTCCCGTTTGCCGAACAGCACGCCGATCCCGGTGGGGGCGAACACCTTGTGCCCGGAGAAGGCGTAGAAATCCGCGTCCAGCTCGGTGACGTCCACCGGAAAGTGGCACACCGCCTGGGCGCCGTCGACCAGTACCCTGGCGCCCCACCGGTGGGCGAGGGCGGTCATCTCCGCCACCGGCGGGACGGTGCCCAGGGTGTTGGAGGCGTGGGTGAGTGCCACCAGCCTGGTCTTGTTGTTCAGCAGGTCGCGGTAGGCGTCCTGGTCCAGGCGCCCGTCGGGCAGGAGCGGGATCGGCACCACCCTGGCACGGCGCTCCTTGGCGATCAGCTGCCAGGGAACCAGATTGGAGTGGTGTTCGGCGGCCGACACGAGGATCTCGTCGCCTACGCCCAGGTTGGCCCGGCCCCAGCTCTGCGCCACCAGGTTGACGGCTTCGGTGGTGCCCCGGACGAAGACGATCTCGCCGGTGTCCCGGGTGCCGAGCAGTTTCGCGGCCTCCTCACGGCCCTCCTCGTAGACCTGGGTGGCCCGCCTGGCGAGGGTGTGCGCGCCGCGGTGCACATTGGAGGCTTCCCTCGCGTAGTGCTCGCCGACCGCCTCGATGACCTGGCGGGGTTTCAGCGTGGTCGCCCCGTTGTCCAGCCAGACCAGCGGCCGGCCGGCCACCTCCCGGTGCAGCTGTGGGAAGTCCCGCCGCACCGCTTCGACGTCGAAGGCGACCGGGTGCGGTGCGGAGGCCTTCGAAGTGACGGGCGTGGGCGGCTGGGGCAGCCAGTACCGGGCGCCGGTCACCGCGTGCGAGAGCGCCGAGGGGAGCGGGAAGGCCCCGGTCGGTGCCGACCGCGGACCGGGCGCGGGAAAACCGATCGGACCGCCCCCATGCCCGTCAGGGGTAGTCATGGTAGCTCGACACCTCGACGTTCTGGAGGACTCCGATGGCGTCGTCCACCAGCGCCGCGGCCGAGAAATAGCTGGTCATCAGATACGAGGTGATGGCCTGGAGGTCGACACCCATCGCGCGTACCGACAGGCCGGGCTCGGCCTCGTCCGGCACCTTCGCCGGCCGCAGGCCCACCACGCCCTGCTGGTCCTCGCCCACGCGCATCAGCAGGATGTTGGTGGTGCCGGGCGCCGAGTTGGCCGAACCCTGGAGGTCGAGCTTGTCGGTGGGCAGCAGTGGCACACCGCGCCAGGTCAGAAACGGGCTGCCGAACAGCTCGACGATCTGCGGTGGCACCCCACGCCGCGTGCACTCGCGTCCGAAGGCGGCGATGGCCCTGGGGTGGGCGAGGAAGAACGCGGGCTGCTTCCACACCCGGGTGAGCAGCTCGTCGAGGTCGTCAGGGGTGGGCGAGCCCCTGCGGGTGCGCACGCGCTGGGTGGGCGCGATGTTGTGGAGCAGGCCGAACTCGGGGTGGTTGATCATCTCCCACTCCTGGCGCTCGCGCAGCGCCTCGGCCGTCAGCCGCAGCTGGGCCCGCACCTGGTCGATCGTGGAGTTGAAGATGTCCGAGACGCGCGTGTGCACCTTCAGAACGGTCTGGGCGACGGCGAGTTCGTACTCGCGGGGGCAATCCTCGTAGTCCACGAAGGTCTGCGGCAGGTAGGGCTCCCCGGTGTGACCGGAGCTGAGCTCGATCGGCCGCTCGCGATCGTTCCCGGCCGGCCCTTCGGTGCCGAGGGCGTCCAGCTGGGCGCGCAACGCGGGTTCACGGTCGGCGAGTTCGAGCAGCATCCGGCGATCGAGGGTCAGCACGGTGCACTCGGTGACGGCCTCGACCCGGTAGGGCATCGGCGAGCCGGTCGCCCACGCGTCGGCGTCGAAGAAGTCACCCTCGCCGATGACGGCCACCAGGGCGTCCTGTCCGTACTCGCCGGTGGCACGTTTCTCGGCCCGGCCGGCGACAAGGACGTACAACTGTCCGGCGGGGGCGCCGGCGTCCGCGATCAGCTCGCCGGACGCCACCTCGCTCTGTACGAAGCCCTGCGCCAGAGCGCTGAGCAACGGGCTGTCGAGCTGGCTGAGGAACCCGATCTCGCGCAGGTCCTCGGCGATCACCCGGGCCTGGCCGTCGCCTTCGGTACTGGTGCTGATCAGTCCGTCGCCGAGGATGAAGCCCCGGCGGCGGTTGACCCGGTAGACGCCGGCCTCGAGCTCCACCCAGGGCAGCACGCGCAGCAGGTAGCGCGGGGTGATCCCGAGCATCTGCGGCACGGTCTTGGTGGTGGTGGCGAGATTTCTCGCGGCGGACGTGCTGAGACTTTCCCGGCTCTGCTGAGCGGTCTCGGTGGTCATGGCTGATCCCGATCCTGGCTGGGGGCTCGGTCTGAGGCTGGGCACAGCATCGGGCACGGCCTCGCTCCGAAGCGCGCCGGACGGCCGGACTCCAGCGGAAGTTCAGCCAGTCGGACGCCTCTCGGGTGTCTGCCACAAAAGCCGGTCGCCATCGATCGCGAGAACGAGCGACCGCGCGGATGACCCGCCCCGGCGTCGGGCCGTCCCGGCGTCGGCCTGCCCCGGAGCCGCGACGCCGAAGAAACCCAGTGAGAGCGCGACGGAACGACCATGTCGTTTTTCTGCCAGCCCGCCCACTCCCGATCGCCGATCCTGGAGGCATGCACACCGACACCGAGCGCTGCGTACGGGCCGTCCAGTCGAAGGACGCCCGGTTCGACGGCGTCTTCTTCACCGCCGTCCGCACCACTCGGATCTACTGCCGCCCCAGTTGCCCCGTCGTCCCGCCCAAGCCCGAGAACATGGAGTTCCACCCCACCGCCGCGTCCTGCCAGCGCGCCGGATTCCGCGCCTGCAAACGCTGCCGCCCCGACACCAGCCCGGGATCCCCCGAGTGGGACGCCCGCGCCGACAGCGTCGCCCGCGCCATGCGGCTCATCCAGGACGGTGTCGTCGACCGCGAGGGCGTCCCCGGGCTCGCCGCCCGGCTCGGGTACTCGACCCGCCAGATCGAACGCCAGCTCCTCGCCGAACTCGGCGCCGGTCCGCTCGCCCTCGCCCGCGCCCAGCGCGCCCAGACCGCGCGCGTCCTCGTCGAGACCACCCCGCTGCCGATGGCGGAGATCGCCTTCGCGGCCGGGTTCGCCTCCATCCGCGCCTTCAACGACACCGTCCGCGAGGTCTTCGCCCTCACCCCCGGTGAACTGCGCGCCCGCGCCTCCCGCGGCCGCCCCGCCGCCCCGTCGGCCACCCCCGGCACGATCACCCTCCGGCTGCCGTTCCGCGCCCCGCTGAACCCCTCGAACCTCTTCGGCCACCTCGCCGCCACCGCCGTCCCCGGCGTCGAGGAGTGGCGCGAGGGCGCCTACCGCAGAACCCTGAGCCTCCCCTACGGGCACGGCATCGTCGCCCTCGCCCCGCGCCCCGACCACATCCTGTGCCGGCTCTCGCTCACCGATCCGCGCGACCTCACCCGCGCCATCAACCGCTGCCGCCGTCTGCTCGACCTCGACGCCGACCCCGTCGCCGTCGACGAGCGGCTGCGCGCCGACCCGCTGCTCGCACCCCTCGTGGACGCCGCGCCCGGACGGCGGGTGCCGCGCACCGTGGACGCCGCCGAGTTCGCCGTCCGGGCCGTCCTCGGCCAGCAGGTGTCCACCGCCGCCGCCCGTACCCACGCCGCCCGCCTCGTCACCGCGCACGGCACCCCTGTCGACGACCCCGAGGGCGGCCTCACCCATCTCTTCCCGGGCCCCGGCGCGCTCGCCGGCCTCGACCCCGACACCCTCGCGCTGCCCCGCAGCCGCCGCACCACCCTGCTCACCCTGGTCACCGCCCTCGCCGAGGGCACCCTCGCCCTCGGCCCCGGGACCGACACGGAAGAGGCCGTCGCCCGGCTCGCCGCCCTGCCCGGCTTCGGCCCGTGGACCACGGGGATCATCGCCATGCGGGCGCTCGGCGACCCCGACGCCTTCCTCCCCGGCGACCTCGGCGTCCGCCGCGCCGCCCAGGGCCTCGGGCTGCCCGCCACCCCGGCCGCCCTCACCGCGCGCGCCGCCCGCTGGCGGCCCTGGCGCGCGTACGCCGTCCAGTACCTGTGGGCCACCGACGACCACCCGATCAACCACCTCCCCGCGTAAGGAACCACCCCCATGACGCCCACCGTCCGGCACACGGTCGTCGACAGCCCCTACGACCCGCTGACCCTGGTCGCGGTCGACGGCGTGCTCAGCCGCATCCACATGACCGGCCAGCGCCACCGCCCGCCCGAGGAGACCTTCGGCACCCCCGACCCGCGCCCCTTCGCCGAGGCCGTCCGCCAGCTCGACGCGTACTTCGCGGGCGAACTCACCGAGTTCGACCTGCCGCTGCACCTCGTCGGCACCCCGTTCCAACTCCGGGTGTGGGAGCAGCTGCGGCTCATCCCGTACGGGGAGACCCGGACGTACGGCGAACTCGCCGAGGCCCTCGGCAACCCCGCCGCCTCCCGCGCCGTCGGCCTCGCCAACGGCAAGAACCCGGTGGGCATCGTCGTCCCCTGCCACCGGGTGATCGGCGCGGGCGGCAGCCTCACCGGCTACGGCGGCGGTCTCGACCGCAAGCGCCGGCTGCTCGCCTTCGAGGCGGGGGAGCAGGCCGCCGAAGAGACGCTTTTCTAGCGCGTACGGACCAACCGCCGGCGTGTTCGCTGCTCCGATCGGTGGATCTTCGGCGGGCGCGCGTGGAAGAGCACCCCTCCCGGGGTACGCGCGCCCCTACGGTCGCGCCGTGAACACGACGACGCCGCTGCTCCTCGCCGCCGGACTGAAGATCGACTGGGCGAAGATGCCCACCTACAACACCATCATGTCGCTCTGCGCCGGGGCGGGGCTGCTGCTCGTCGTCGCCCTCGGATGGATGCTCCTGACGGATCGTCCCGTGGTGCCCGACGCCTGGGCGATGGGCTTCGGCACGCTGGGCCTGATCCTCTTCGCGACCGGCCTGCACATGACGCTGACCTGGCCGCTGGCAGGCCAGGGCTTCCCCTTCGACAACATCATCTTCGGCGAGCCCGCCCTCGGCTTCGGCGTGCTGCTGCTCTTCGCCGCGTTCTTCCTCTGGAAGCGCGGTGGGGTCGTCAGCTCGGGGGTGGACCGCGGTCGCGCGGTCGCGGCCCTGGCCGCGCCCGTCTCGCTGCTGGTCTTCGGGCTCGGACTGGCCTGCTTCGGGATCGCGGCGGCGGGCTGGCGCTACACCCTGTTCGCCGCGCCGCCCGAGGAGCCCATCTCGGGGCAGTTCGCCGACCACCCGATGCTGGAGGCCAGCTTCATGTCCGGCCTGTACGTGCTCACCGGCGTCGGCGCGGTGCTCTTCCCCTGGGTGCTGCGCCGCCGGGGCGGCGCGGTGGCCTGGGTGGCCGGTGTGTGCTGGGCGCTGGCGGGCCTCGCGTTCCTGCTGTTCGGGGCGCTCAACTACTTCACGCACATCGGACTCATCGTCAACACGATGTGAGCCCTGGTCCGGCCCCGCCCCGCTGCCCTGCCCTGCCCCGGTCCCCGGGGCCGGGCAGCCTCATGCCTGGGCCCCGGGGCGTCCCGGTCGACGGGGGCTGGCCCCACCATCGGCCGACCTGTTGCCCGGATGGTCCAGCGGATCCGGAACAACGAGGCTGAATGCGCACAGATCCACCAGGCAAGAAGGAAACAACGTGTTCACCCTCAGTCAGCCGTCGCACCGCCGTACCATCCGCGCCTCCGCCGTCGGCATCCTCGCCGCCGCGGCCTGTGTCACCGTCATGGCCGGCAGTGCCGAAGCCATTGTCAACGGGACGGATTCCACGGAGAGCTACCCGTTCATGGCGACCATTCCGATGTCGGCCCCCACGCAGGGTCTGCTCGACGGAAACTGCGGGGCATCGCTGATCGACGAGCGGTGGGTGCTGACGGCCGCCCACTGTGTGCAGGGCGAGGGTCTCGAACTCGAGGGCATCGTGCGCCTCGGCAGTGACCATCGCAAGTCCGGTGGCACCGTCCGGAAGATCGACCGGACCTTCGTCCACCCCGGCTATGTGAACGGTGACAACAAAGTCGCCAACAAGGACGACATGGCATTGATACGCCTGGACCGTCCGGTAGCGGAGACGCCCGTCAAGATCGCCGCGCAGCCCGGGAAGCCGGGCACGCCGACGCGTCTCGTGGGTTTCGGTACCACTGCCGACACCGAGTTCACGTTCCCGGACCGGCTCCAGGAGCTGAACACCCGTAGGGGAGCCGTGTCCGAGTGCGCGCCCGGCTGGGCGGACCGGACCCGGCTGTGCACCATCACCACCGTGCCCGATGCCATGGCGTGCTTCGGGGACTCCGGCGGGCCGCAGGTCCAAAAGGGCCGGGGCGGCCGCTGGGAACTGATCGGGGTCACCTCGGGGCCCGGTGTCCCGGACGTGCCCTGCTCGAAGGGACCCGGTCTCTACACCAGTGCGTCCGCCTACACGGGCTGGATCGAGAAGACCATGAAGGCCCACAGCGCCCGGCCGCGCCCCGCTGCCCAGGAGACGGTTCTCGCCGAGACCGGCACGAACGACCACACCAAGGCGGTCGCAGGGGTGGCCGCGGCGGTGATCGTCGTCGGTGGTGGCACCGCCCTCGCGGTGCACCGCCGCAAGACCCGCCGTGCCGCCTGATCGAAACGGCCGCGGAGGCCCGCCGGTCACCGCGCCACGCGCCCGTCCTCCAGTTCCACCGGGCCGCGCCCCGCCGCCAAGGCGTCGAGGGCCGCGTGGACCCGCAGACAGAGGGGGCCGGGGAGATAGCCGGCCAGTTCCGCCCGCCCGACCAGCTTCCAGGAGTCCAGCTCCTCCTCCTGGAGCCGGATCGCGGCGAACCGCTCCTTTGTGAGCACCCCGCCGTCGTACACGTACGCCACCAGCGGCGGCCGCGCCGCCCCGTGTACCCAGTCGACCGCGAGCAGCGGGCCCGGCGTCAGGTCGAGACCGATCTCCTCGGCCGTCTCGCGCCGCGCGGCCTGGCGCGGAGTCTCGCCGGTGTCGGCCTCGACGGTGCCGCCCGGCAGGGTCCAGCCCTCCCGGTAGTTCGGTTCGACGATCAGGACCCGGCCGCCTTCGTCCCGGAAGACCGTGGCCGCGGCGGCCAGGACCCGGGGCAGGCCCGCGATGTACGTGGCGTAGTCGGAAACCGCGCCGGAAGCGGTACCGGAACCGGTACCGGAAGAGGCATGGGAGGAGGCCTCGGACGAGGCGTCGGGGGCGGGAGTGGCGCCGGAGGTCGTCATCCCGCCAGCGTAGCCAGCCGCACCGTCCGGTCCGCCAGTTCGCTGATCCTGATCCGGTCGAAGCCGGTGACCGAGCTGCGCACCCGGTCGTGCAGCGGCTCCGACCACTGCGGCGGGATCCCCGACGCCCCGCACAGCACACCCGCGACCGACCCGGCCGTCGCGCCGTTGGAATCGGTGTCCTGGCCGCCGCGCACGGTCAGTCCCACGGTGGCGCTGAAGTCCCCGTCCCCGTACAGCAGCCCGGCCGTCAGCACCGCCGCGTTCGGCACCACATGGATCCAGCCGAGCCCGGCGGTCCGCTCCGCCATCTCCGCCAGCGCCTCGGACCACTCGACGCCCGCCTCGTGCAGGGCCATCGTGTGCCGTACGGTCCGGGCGAGCCGGGCGCTCGCCGGGATCCGCTCCAGGGCGGCCGTCAGCGCGGTGCGGACGTCGGGCGCGGTGAACGCGGCGGCCACCAGCGCCGCCGCCCACATCGCCCCGTACACACCGTTGCCCGTATGGGACAGGACCGCGTCGCGGCGGGCGAGCGCGGCGGCCCGGCGCGGATCGCCCGGCGAGGTCCAGCCGTACACGTCCGCCCTGATCAGCGCGCCGATCCACTCCTGGTGGGGATTGTCGTACGTGGCGGTCAGCGGCGGCTTCAGACCGTTCGCCAGATTGCGGTAGGCGACCCGCTCCGCCGTGTACGTCCGCAGGTACGGCAGCCGCTGCAGCCACGCCTCGCCGACCTGCTCGGTGGTGAACGAGAACCCCCGGGTCTCCAGCAGGTGCAGCCCGAGGATCGAGTAGTCGATGTCGTCGTCCCGGCAGCTGCCGTTGATCCGCCCACGGACGCACTGCGGCCACTCCGGGCGCAGCTCGAAACCGTCGGCGCCGGCCGCGGGCGGCGCGGGCAGATAGTCGGTGAGCGGCAGGGCGCCGGTCAGCCGCAGATAGGCGTCGATCCGCTCGGGCGTCCAGTGTTCGCCGCACTCCACCGGCTTGCCGAGCATGTTCCCGGCGATCCGCCCCGTCCAGCCGCCGAGGATCCGGTCGGCGAGTTCGCTGTGCTTGAGCAGGCCCATGGCACCGGTCTACCGAATGCGCGGCCGAGCCGCGCGCCGACGCACCGGCGGACCGTCAGCGGCGTACCGGCGGCCCCTCGCGGGCACGCCGTCGGACCACCGCCACCGCCCCCGTTATCGCCCTGCCGCCGTCCACCCGCCCGCGAGCGCCCTCGGCCCTCAGTACGCGTCCCCGCCGGGGCCCGGCCCGTCGTCTTTGCCGTCCTTGCCGCCGCCCGCCCGCTCGTCCCCCTGGGTCCCCTCGGTACGGGACCGCGCCGCCCGGCGCAGTCGTTGATGCCGCGTCATCCCCTGCTCGGTGATCGCCTCGCCCACCATCGCGCGCACCGCGTCCCGTACGCCGTGCAGCGCGGAGTGCCGGGCGGAGCCCGCGCCCGGGTCCTCGCGCAGCTCCTTGAGGAGCGCCCAGCACAGCGCCAGCATCACCAGGACGAACGGCAGGGCGACCAGGATCGTCGCCGTCTGCAGCGAACTCAGCCCGCCCGCGACGAGCAGGACGGCCGCGACGGCGGCCATCAGCACACCCCAGACGACCACCAGCCAGGTCGGCGGATGCAGCGCGCCCCGGCTGGTGAGCGAGCCCATCACCAGCGAGGCCGAGTCGGCGCTGGTCACGAAGTACGTCATGACCAGCAGCATCGCCACGTACGAGGTGATCGTGCCGATCGGCAGCGCGTCGAGCATCGCGAACAGGGAGGCCTCCGCCCCGTCCTTGACCGAGCTCGCCAGGTCGGCGGCTCCCGTCGACTCCAGCCGGATCGCGGTGCCGCCCATGACACAGAACCAGATCACAGTCGCCCCGGACGGGACGAGCAGCACCCCGGCGAGGAACTCGCGGACGGTCCGGCCGTGCGAGATACGGGCGATGAAGGTGCCGACGAACGGGGCCCAGGACAGCCACCACGCCCAGTAGAAGATCGTCCAGGCGCCCAGCCAGGTCCGGTCGGAGAAGGCTCCGGTACGGCTCGCCATCGGCAGCAGATCGTTCAGGTAGCCGCCGAGGGAGGCGGGGATCGTGTCGAGGATGTAGACGGTGGGACCGACCACGAAGACGAAGGCCGCCATCACGGCGGCGAGCACGACGTTCATGGTGGACAGCCACTTCACCCCCTTGTTCAGCCCGGAGAAGGCGGACAGCACGAACGCCGCCGAGAGCACCACGATGATCAGCAGCTCGGTGGCCGTGGAGTCCTTCACTCCCGCGGTGAGGTGCAGACCCTCCGCCACCTGGAGCGCGCCCAGACCGAGGCTGGTCGCGGTGCCGAAGACGGTCGCGAAGACGGCCAGCAGATCGATCGCCCGGCCCGGCCAGGAGGCCGTCCGGCGCGGGCCGAGGAGCGGGACGAAGGCGGAGCTGAGGGTGTTGCCGCGGCCCTTGCGGAAGCCCGCGTAGGCGAGGGCGAGACCGGTGATGCCGTAGATCGCCCACGGAGTGAAGGTCCAGTGGAAGAAGGAGTACTCCAGGGCGGTGCGGGCCGCGTCGCCCGTGCGCGGGGCGACGCCGGAGGCAGGCGGCGGGGTCAGGAAGTGCTGGAGCGGCTCCCCGACCCCGTAGAACATCAGGCCGATGCCCATCCCGGCGCTGAACATCATCGCGATCCACGCCATGTTCGTGAACTCCGGCTTGGAGTCGTCGGCGCCGAGCCGGATACGGCCGAAGCGGCTCACCGCGATCACCAGGCACAGCACCAGGAAGATGTCGGCGGCGGACACGAACAGCCAGGCGAAGTTGGCCAGCACCCAGTCGAGCGCCGCGGAGGAGACGGAGTCGAAGGACGTCTTGCCGAGGGCCGCCCAGCCGACCAGGCCGACGACGACGGCCATCCCGATGACGATGACCTTCGCGTCGGGGCGGGCGTCCGGAGGGCCGCCGGGGCGGCCGGTGCCGTCGTCGGCGGCGGTGTTGTGGTCGAAGTGGGGGTTCGGCTCGTGCTCGGAGGGAGGGCCCGTCGGTTCCGTGCTCATGGAGCCCCACTATGGGGAAAAATGTGGCGATTCCTGGCGGTGGCACGCCGTCTTCCGCCGCCGATATGGTCGGCGGCGGTGCGACTGGCTGTTCGGAAGCACCGGAAGCAAGGGATGTGCGATGACGGACGGAGCGGTGACCGGGGCCGTGCGGGTGCTGGTCGCGACCGACAAGTTCAAGGGCTCGCTCACGGCGGCGCAGGTCGCCGAGCGGGTCGCGGCGGGGCTGCGGCGGGTCCTGCCGGGGCTCGACGTCGAGACGCTGCCCGTCGCCGACGGAGGCGACGGGACGGTGGCGGCGGCCGTGGCGGCCGGATTCGAACGGCGCGAGGTCACCGTGACCGGGCCGCTCGGCGCGCCTGTCACCGCCGCGTTCGCGCTGCGCGGGACCACGGCGGTGGTCGAGATGGCGGAGGCGTCCGGCCTCCAGCTGCTGCCGCCCGGGGTGTTCGCGCCGCTCACAGCCACCACGTACGGCTCCGGCGAGCTGCTGCGCGCGGCCCTCGACGCCGGGGCCACGACCCTCGTCTTCGGCGTCGGCGGCAGCGCCACCACCGACGGCGGCGCCGGGATGCTCACCGCGCTCGGCGCGGTCCTGCGTGACGCGGACGGCGAACCGGTCGGCCCTGGCGGCGGCGCGCTCGCACGGCTGGCCTCCGCCGACCTCTCCGGCGTCGACCCGCGCCTGGCCACTGTCGACCTCGTCCTCGCGAGCGACGTCGACAACCCGCTGACCGGACCCACGGGCTGCGCGGCGGTGTACGGGCCGCAGAAGGGCGCCACACCGGACGACATCGACACCCTCGACGCGGCCCTCGCGCACTACGCGCGCGTGCTCGAAGAAGCGATCGGCCCGAAGGCCGCAGTCCTCGCCGCGGCGCCCGGCGCGGGCGGTGCGGGCGGCATCGGGTACGGCGCGCTGCTGCTCGGCGCGCGCTTTCGCCCCGGCATCGAGCTGATGCTCGACGTCCTCGGCTTCGCCCCCGCCCTCGCCCGCGCCACCCTCGTGATCACCGGAGAGGGCTCCCTCGACGAGCAGACCCCGCACGGCAAGGCCCCGGCGGGCGTCGCCGCGGCCGCCCGCGCCGCGGGCAAGGAGGTCGTCGCGGTCTGCGGGCGGCTCGCCCTCGCACCCGAGGCGCTGGGCGCGATGGGCATCCGCCGCGCCTACCCGCTCACGGACCTGGAACCGGACCCGGCGAAGTCCATCCCGAACGCGGGACCGCTACTGGAGCGGGTCGCGGCCGAGATCGCGCACGACTTCCTGGCGTAACGCGCGCGTGACACGCCCATGCGAGGCTCGCTCCCATGAACGACATCACGATCACCCTCTGCACCCCCGAGGAGGTCCGCGAGCGGGCGTCGGACGGCCTCGCCGCCCTCCTGGTGGACGCCGTGGCAGGAGGCGCCTCCGTCGGCTTCCTGGCACCCCTGGAGCCCTCGGAGGCCGCCTCCTGGTGGACGGGGGTGGCAGGGCTCCGGGACGTCTGGGCGGCCCTCGACCCCGCGGGGCGCGTCCTCGGTGCCGTCACCCTCGTCCGCGACGACAAGCCGAACGGCCGCCATCGCGGCGAGATCGCCCGCCTCGTCGTCCACCGCGACGCCCGGGGGCGCGGCCTCGGGCGCCGGCTGCTCGACACGGCGGAGGCGCACGCCGCGGCCGAGGGGCTGACCCTGCTCGTCCTCGACACCCAGACCGACAGCCCCGCCGAGGCGCTCTACCGCGCGGCCGGCTGGACGGCCGCCGGCACCATCCCGGACTTCGCGGCGGACCCGTCGGGCACGCTGCGCCCGACGACGCTGTACTACAAGCGGCTGGGCTGAGCCCCGTACGCCCAGAGCTCCCGTACCTCCAGAGCCCCCGAAGCCCGCACCACCCGGCCCCGCGCGGGCCTCGTACCCGACGGTCCCGCACCCGGCCGCCCCGCACGCCGCCACAGACCCCCGCACACGAAAGGGCCCCGGACGCTTGAAGCGTCCGGGGCCCTTTCGGCTGTCCCTCGTACCGACCGCGGCCTTACCGCAGCTGCGCGGCCTGGGCCTCGCGGGCCTCCCGGCTCTCGCGCCGGTTGCCTCGGAAGGTGTTCACCCTCCGGGCCGTGGCGAAGAGCGGGATCACGGCGCCCAGGACCACCTGGAGCGCGCAGCCCGTCTGGAGCAGCAGCGCACCGCCGGGGGCGTCGAACGCCCAGGCGGCCAGCATGGCCATCGCGCCGACGATCCAGCTGAGCATCGCCGCCGCGAGGACACCCCGCGGCTTCGGGTACTCGACCCGGCTCACCATCAGCCACGCCGTACCGATGATCGCGAGGAGCGTCGGTACGAACGGCAGCTCGAGCAGGATGATCGAGACGACCGTGAGCGCGCCGAACGGGCTCGGCATGCCCTGGAACATGCCGTCCTTCATCGTCACGCACGAGAACCGCGCGAGCCTCAGCACCACCGCGAGCAGCACCACGATCGCGGCCACGGCCGAGACCTTCTGGTGCGCGTCGTCCGCGACCATGCCGTACACGAGCACGAAGTACGCCGGCGCCAGACCGAAGCTGATCAGGTCCGACAGGTTGTCGAGCTCGGCACCCATCGGCGAGCTGCGCAGCTTGCGCGCCACGAGCCCGTCGCACAGGTCGAAGATCGCCGCGCACAGCATCAGGATCACGGCGGTCGCGGCGGAGTGCCGCGCCATGCCGCTCTCCACGCCGTTGCCGGTGAGGTGCGGGATGAGGATGCCGGTGGTGGTGAAGTACACCGCCATGAAGCCGCACGTGGCGTTGCCGAGCGTGAGGGCGTCCGCTATGGACAGCCTCATCGACAGCGGCATCTCCTCGGCCTCGTCGGCGGACTCCACCGTGCCGTCGGCGGCCCAGTCGGCCGCCCGTGTATCAGGATCAATCACGGTCAATGCGAGTCACCCCCGCGGTCGTGGCCTGACCGACCTCGACGGCGACCTCGACACCCTCCGGGAGGTAGATGTCGACGCGCGAGCCGAAGCGGATGAGGCCGATCCGGTCACCCTGCTCGACCTTCGTCCCCTGCGGGATGTACGGCACGATGCGGCGCGCCACGGCGCCCGCGATCTGCACCATCTCGATGTCGCCGAGCTCGGTGTCGAAGTGCCAGACGACCCGCTCGTTGTTCTCGCTCTCCTTGTTGAACGCCGGCACGAAGCCACCGGGGACGTGCTCCACGGACGTCACCGTGCCCGCCAGGGGGGCGCGGTTGACGTGGACGTTCAGCGGGCTCATGAAGATCGCGACGCGGGTGCGGCCGTCCTTCCAGGGCATGATGCTCTGCACCACGCCGTCGGCGGGCGAGATGACCCGGCCCGACGCGATCTCTCGCTCGGGGTCGCGGAAGAACCACAGCATGCCGGCCGCGAGAGCGGTGGTCGGGACGGCGATGGCCGCGGCACGCTTCGACTTGCGGGAGCGCGCGAGGCTGAGCGCCGCGGTGGCGACGGTCGGCAGAAGCCACGGCGATGCTCCGCGTGCGATGCGCACGCCCTTGAGGCGGTCGCGGTGTGCAGAGGTTTGGCTGTGGGGCATGGATGACCTTCGTAGCGGATGAGGCCGCACTGGCAACGGGGGACGGCGGCTTTTACCGGCGATGCTATCGGTTGCGGGCCGCAACTGGGCAAGCCAGAAGCCGAGTCGGCGGCCGGAAGACGAACACAGGGTGTGATCTTCTTCGCGGCCAAACCGACTCGAAAGGGACAATCAACCCTGGAATCGGTACTCCTCGAGCAGTCGACGACCAATGATCATTTTCTGGATCTCGGCGGTGCCTTCGCCGATCAGCAGCATGGGTGCCTCGCGGTAGAGGCGCTCGATCTCGTACTCCTTCGAGAACCCGTAACCGCCGTGGATGCGGAACGCGTCCTCGACGACTTCCTTGCAGTACTCGGAGGCGAGGTACTTCGCCATGCCTGCTTCGAGGTCGTTTCGTTCCCCGGAGTCCTTTTTGCGTGCTGCATTCACCATCATGGCATGGGCGGCCTCGACCTTGGTAGCCATCTCGGCCAGCTTGAACTGGATCGCCTGGTGCTGGGCGATCTGCTTGCCGAAAGTGTGACGCTGCTGGGCATACTGGACACCCAGCTCGAAGGCACGCTGTGCGACACCGCAGCCACGGGCCGCCACATTGACGCGGCCGACCTCCACGCCGTCCATCATTTGGTAAAACCCTCGGCCGGTGACCCCGCCGAGCACCCGATCGGCCGGGATTCGCAGCCCGTCCATGATGAGCTCGGTGGTGTCGACCCCCTTGTAGCCCATCTTCTCGATCTTGCCAGGGATGGTGAGTCCCGGCCGGACCTCGCCGAAGCCGGCCTCCTTCTCCACCAGGAAGGTCGTCATCGACTTGTGCGGGGCGGTGCCCTCGGGGTGGCCTTCGTCACTCCGTACGAGGACGGCGACCAGCGTGGACGTACCACCGTTCGTCAGCCACATCTTCTGGCCGTTCAGGACGTACTCGTCGCCGTCCTTCACCGCCTTCGACGTGATGGCGGACACGTCCGAGCCGAGCCCCGGCTCCGACATCGAGAACGCGCCGCGCGTCTCGCCGGCCGCCATCCGCGGCAGGAAGTAGTCCTTCTGCTCCTGCGTGCCGTGCTGCTTGAGCATGTAGGCCACGATGAAGTGCGTGTTGATGATGCCGGACACCGACATCCAGCCGCGCGCGATCTCCTCCACGCACAGCGCGTAGGTGAGCAGCGACTCACCCAGCCCCCCGTACTCCTCGGGGATCATCAGACCGAAGACGCCGAGCTCCTTGAGCCCGTCCACGATCTGCTGGGGGTACTCGTCACGGTGCTCCAGCTCCGTGGCGACCGGGATGATCTCCTTGTCGACGAACGCGCGGACCGTCGAGACGATCTCCTGCTGGACGTCGGTGAGACCGTGCGTCTGGGCGAGTCGCGCCATGACTACTTCCCCTGTTCCTTCAAGGCCGGGCGGCCGGGCTGCTCGCCGCCGCGCGCGTCGATGTACTCGGCGGTCGGGACCATCACCTTGCGGCGGAAGACGCACACCAGGGTGCCGTCCTGCTTGTAGCCCTTGGTCTCGACGTAGACGATGCCCCGGTCGCTCTTCGACCGCGACGGCGTCTTGTCGAGGACCGTGGTCTCGCCGTAGATCGTGTCGCCGTGGAAGGTCGGCGCCACGTGCCGCAGCGACTCGACCTCCAGGTTCGCGATGGCCTTGCCGGAGACGTCCGGCACGGACATGCCGAGCAGCAGCGAGTAGATGTAGTTGCCGACGACGACGTTCTTCTTGAAGTCCGTCGTGTTCTCCGCGTAATTCACGTCCATGTGCAGCGGATGGTGGTTCATCGTCAGCAGACAGAAGAGATGGTCGTCGTACTCGGTGACCGTCTTTCCGGGCCAGTGCTTGTAGACAGCGCCGATCTCGAATTCTTCGTAGGTACGGCCGAACTGCATGACGATCAGGCCTCCGCCTTCTTTTCCGAATCGGGCAGTTCGAACGAGCTGGTGCGCTTCATTCCGGCGGCCCGGCCCTTGCCGGAGATCACCAGCGCCATCTTGCGGGAGGCCTCGTCGATCATCTCGTCGCCGAGCATCGCCGAGCCCTTCTTCCCGCCCGCCTCGGACGTGTAGTAGTCGTACGCGTCGAGGATGAGCTCCGCGTGGTCGAAGTCCTCCTGCGAGGGCGAGAAGATCTCGTTCGCCGCGGCGACCTGGTCCGGGTGCAGCACCCACTTGCCGTCGAAGCCGAGGGCGGCGGCGCGCTGCGCGACCGCGCGGTAGCCCTCCTGGTTGCGGATCTGGAGGTAGGGGCCGTCGATCGCCTGGAGGTTGTTGGCCCGGGCGGCCATCAGGATGCTCATCAGGATGTGGTGGTACGCGTCCGCCGGGTAGCCGGGCGGCTGCTCGCCCACGACCAGCGACTTCATGTTGATCGAGGCCATGAAGTCGGCCGGGCCGAAGATGATGGTCTCGATCCGCTGCGAGGCCTGCGCGATCGCGTTCACGTTGACCAGACCCTGGGCGTTCTCGATCTGCGCCTCGATACCGATCTTGCCGACCTCGAAGCCCATGGTCTTCTCGATCTGCGTGAGCAGCAGGTCGAGCGCCACGATCTGCTCGGCGGTCTGCACCTTCGGCAGCATGATGCAGTCGAGGTTCTGGCCGGCGCCCTCGACGACGGTGACGACGTCACGGTACGTCCAGTGGGTCGTCCAGTCGTTGACCCGCACGACCCTCGTCTTGCCGGTCCAGTCGCCCTCGTTGAGGAACTTCACGATGGTGTGCCGGGCCTCCGGCTTCGCCAGCGGCGCGCAGGCGTCCTCCAGGTCCAGGAAGACCTGGTCGGCGGCGAGGCCCTGGGCCTTCTCCAGGAAGCGCGGGTTGGAGCCGGGCACCGCCAGGCACGAGCGGCGCGGGCGCAGCCGGTTCACAGGGGAAGAGGGCGTGGTCATGCGGGGACCTCCGTACGTTCGAGGGGGCTGAGCTGGTTGGCTTTGCGGATCTCGTCGACGATACGTCCGATGATCCCGGTGATGCCGAAGTCCTTCGGGGTGAAGACGGCGGCCACTCCGGCCGCGCGGAGCTCCGCGGCGTCGGCGTTCGGGATGATCCCGCCGACGACGACCGGGATGTCCGCCGCGCCCGCGTCCCGCAGCCGGTCGAGGACGTCCGGGACGAGCCGGGAGTGCGAACCGGAGAGGATCGACAGACCGACCGCGTGCACATCCTCCTCCAGGGCGGCGTCCACGATCTGCGCCGGCGTCAGCCGGATGCCCTGGTAGACCACCTCGAACCCGGCGTCACGGGCCCGTACGGCGATCTGCTCGGCGCCGTTGGAGTGCCCGTCCAGGCCCGGCTTGCCCACCAGGAAGCGGAGCTTGCCGACCCCGAGGTCCCGCGCGGTCGCGTCGACCCGCCGGCGCACCTCGGCCAGCGGCGAGCCCTCCTCGGCCGGCACGGCCACCGGTGCGGACGACACCCCGGTCGGCGCGCGGAACTCGCCGAAGACCTCGCGCAGCGCCCCGGCCCACTCGCCGGTCGTGACACCGGCACGGGCGCACTCCAGGGTCGCCTCCATGAGGTTGCCGGTGCCCTTCGCCGCCTCCTTCAGCCGTTCCAGCGCCTTGCACGGGCGTGGGTGGTTGAACGGCGGCTGGTAGCGGGTGTCCCGCCAAGTGCCGAGACCGGCCACCACCCGGGCCTCGACGGCCGGGTCGACGGTCTGGATCGCGGTATCCAGGTCCGAGGTGAGCGGGTTCGGCTCGGTCGTCTCGAAGATGTTGACGCCGACGATCTTCTCCTCGCCGGACTCGATCCGGGCCCGCCGCTCGGCGTGCGAGGAGACCAGCTGCGCCTTCAGGTAGCCGGACTCGACGGCGGCCATCGCGCCGCCCATCTCCTGGATCCGCTCGATCTCCGCCAGGCACTCCTCGACCAGGGCGTCCACCTTGGCCTCGATGACGTGCGAGCCGGCGAAGATGTCCTCGTACTCCAGCAGGTCCGACTCGTGGGCCAGCACCTGCTGGATACGGAGCGACCACTGCTGGTCCCAGGGACGCGGCAGACCGAGCGCCTCGTTCCACGCCGGGAGCTGGACGGCCCGGGCGCGGGCGTCCTTGGAGAGGGTGACGGCCAGCATCTCCAGGACGATCCGCTGGACGTTGTTCTCCGGCTGGGCCTCGGTCAGACCGAGCGAGTTGACCTGCACGCCGTACCGGAAACGGCGCTGCTTGGCGTCCTCGATGCCGTACCGCTCCCGGGTGACACGGTCCCAGATGCGGCCGAAGGCGCGCATCTTGCACATCTCCTCGACGAACCGGACGCCGGCGTTCACGAAGAACGAGATCCGGGCGACGACCTCGCCGAAACGCTCCTCGGGCACCTGACCGGAGTCACGGACCGCGTCGAGGACGGCGATCGCCGTGGACATCGCGTACGCGATCTCCTGGACCGGCGTGGCTCCCGCCTCCTGCAGGTGGTAGCTGCAGATGTTGATCGGGTTCCACTTCGGGATGTGGTTGACCGTGTACGCGATCATGTCCGTCGTGAGACGGAGCGACGGGCCGGGCGGGAAGACGTGCGTCCCGCGCGACAGGTACTCCTTCACGATGTCGTTCTGCGTGGTGCCCTGGAGCTGGGTGATGTCCGCGCCCTGCTCCTCGGCGACCACCTGGTAGAGCGCCAGCAGCCACATGGCGGTGGCGTTGATCGTCATCGAGGTGTTCATCTGCTCCAGGGGGATGTCCTGGAACAGTCGCCGCATGTCACCGAGGTGCGAGACGGGCACCCCGACCCGGCCGACCTCGCCGCGGGCGAGGACGTGGTCGGGGTCGTAGCCGGTCTGCGTGGGCAGGTCGAACGCGACGGAGAGGCCGGTCTGGCCCTTGGCGAGGTTGCGCCGGTACAGCTCGTTCGACGCCTCGGCCGTGGAGTGGCCGGCGTACGTCCGCATGAGCCACGGCCGGTCCTTCTGGCGCTCTGTCATCTGTGGTCCCGGTTTCGGTTCGGATCTCGGACCAGGGGTCTCGGATCGCGGATCTCGGATCAGGGGGGGGGTTCGGGGTTCCGGATCTCTCAGACGTCGCGGAAACGGTTGATCGCGTCGAGGTGCCTGGCCCGCATCTCGTGGTCGCGCACGCCGAGGCCCTCCTCGGGCGCGAGCGCGAGCACGCCGACCTTGCCCTGGTGCAGGTTGCGGTGCACGTCGTAGGCAGCCTGGCCGGTCTCCTCCAGGGAGTAGACCTTGGAGAGGGTGGGGTGGATCTTGCCCTTGGCGATCAGCCGGTTGGCCTCCCACGCCTCGCGGTAGTTGGCGAAGTGCGAGCCGATGATCCGCTTCAGGGACATCCACAGATAGCGGTTGTCGTACTCGTGGTTGTAGCCCGAGGTGGAGGCACAGGTGACGATGGTGCCGCCCTTGCGGGTGACGTAGACCGAGGCGCCGAAGGTCTCGCGGCCCGGGTGCTCGAAGACGATGTCGACGTCCTCGCCGCCGGTCAGCTCGCGGATGCGCTTGCCGAAGCGCTTCCACTCGCGCGGGTCCTGGGTGTGCTCGTCCTGCCAGAACTTGTAGCCCTCGGCGGTGCGGTCGATGACCGCCTCCGCGCCCATGGCACGGCAGATGTCGGCCTTCTCCGGGGAGGAGACGACACAGATCGGGTTGGCGCCGCCGGCCAGCGCGAACTGCGTGGCGTACGAACCGAGACCGCCGCTCGCGCCCCAGATCAGGACGTTGTCGCCCTGCTTCATCCCGGCGCCGTTGCGGGAGACCAGCTGGCGGTACGCGGTGGAGTTGACCAGACCGGGCGCCGCCGCCTCCTCCCAGCTGAGGTGGCCGGGCTTCGGCATCAGCTGGTTGGACTTCACGAGCGCGATCTCGGCGAGGCCGCCGAAGTTGGTCTCGAAGCCCCAGATGCGCTGCTCGGGGTCGAGCATCGTGTCGTTGTGACCGTCGGAGGACTCCATCTCGACCGAGAGGCAGTGCGCGACGACCTCGTCGCCGGGCCGCCAGGCGTTGACGCCGGGGCCGGTGCGCAGCACGACGCCCGCGAGGTCCGAGCCGATGATGTGGTACGGCAGGTCGTGGCGCTTGGTCAGCTCCGACAGCCGGCCGTAGCGCTCCAGGAACGAGAACGTCGAGACCGGCTCGAAGATCGAGCTCCAGACCGAGTTGTAGTTCACGGAGCTGGCCATGACGGCGACCAGCGCCTCACCCGGGCCCAGTTCGGGCAGCGGCACCTCGTCCAGGTGGAGCGACGTGCGCGGGTCCTTGTCGCGGCTCGCCTGCCCGGCGAACATCTCCTGCTCGTCCTTGTGGACGGTCACGGCGCGGTACGACTCGGGAAGCTTGAGGCCGGCGAAGTCGGCCGAGGTGGAGTCGGGGGACTGGATCGCGTCCAGGATGTCCTTCACGGGGTGCCTCCGGCGGTGCGGCGTCCCTGCGGGGACGCGTGAGGGTTACGTCGGGGTGCTGCGGTGGAGGTTGCCGTCGGTTCGGCGCGGGGTGCTGCTGTGGCGGCGCCGTGGTGGGGCGCGCGGGGTGCCTGTGACGCAGGCGTCCGGGCGCACGGGAGGGATCACCCGTGGGGACAGCCGGCGAACGAGAAGTCTCCTCGGGCGCCGGCCGCCCGGACGACATCAACGTATGGCACGCCGTGTCACCTGACAAGGCACTGCGTGCCAACAATTTCACTCAGATGCGATCTGGTGTTCACGGATGAGCGATGATCGATCGAAATGGGGTCTGAGCTGGGGGGATGGGGTGGGGGAGGGGTGCGTGGGAGGCGAGGTGCGGGTGGGTGGTGTGGCCAGGTCACCTTGGAAGTGCGGGCCGGACACTGCCGTGTACGAGCCAGTGCGGGCCTGCCCCCGGAGTCGGCGCGAGTGCGGGCCGGGCACCTGACGACGCCAATACAACCGGGCTGGCCTATGGCCGAGTGAGCCGAAGGGGTGCGTCGGGGGAACAGTGCCGAACGCGCGCAGGCCCGCGAGGAACGAGTGGGCCGAGCACGATCGGTGCTGTGAGTCCGACTCCAGCACCCCGGAGGTGAACCGAGGCACAAAAAAGGCCAACGCGGCGCAAACAACATGCGCCCACCCGTAGCCGCCTTACGCCCGTGCGGGCCACGCACCAGCCGCCTCGTGCCCATGCGGGCCCAGCCCCAGCCACCGCACTCACCTGCCGGCTGACCTGTATCAGTCGGCCGCACTGTCGGTGCGGCCCAAGCCGTATGGGCCTTGCCCCACCGCCACCTGTCCGAGTAGTCCCCGCGTCAGGTACCACCGGGCATATGTCATCCGGCCTCTGTCGGGGCGCTCGCATGCGGGCCCAGCCCACCTGGCTCAACCCCCGCAGGCTGGCATATGCCAGCCCAGTGTTTTCCCCTGAAACCCCCTCAGCCCCGCGTCAGGGCCTGCTGGATCGTCCGCATGATCTCGTCCAGCGGGGCGTCCGCGCGGGCCACGGCGACCATGACGTCGCCGGTCGTCGAAGCGGTCGCGACCGGCGTGGCCGGGACGGCGGCCGGCTGCTCGGGGACGTCCGCGTCCTCGGCCCGTACCGCGGCACCGGCCGCACCCGCGGCCCCCGTCGCCGCCGCCGTGCCCGGCCGGGCGCCTATGCCGGTGCCGAAGGTCTCCCGGACGATGGCGAAGGCGTGGTCGAGCTGGGTCTCCACGTCGCCCTGGCCGCCCGCGCGCAGCCAGCGGCGCAGGACGTGGTTGTGGGCGGTGACGACGGCCGAGGCGGCGACCTCGGCCAGCAGCGGGTCGTCGTTGCCGTCGTGGTGGTCGCGCTCGTCGAAGTGGCCGAGCAGATAGCGGGTGAACAGCCGCTCGTAACGGGCCACCGAGGCGATCTCGCGTTCGCGGAGGGTCGGTACCTCGCGAGTGAGGCGGTAGCGGGCCACGGAGACGGCGGGCGCGCCCGCGTACATCTTCATGACCTCCTTGATGCCCCGGCACACCGTGTCGAGCGGGTGCTCGTGCGGCGGGGCGGCGTTGAGGACCGCCTCGGCGCGTACCAGGGTGTCGTCGTGGTCGGGGAAGATCGCCTCTTCCTTGGAGCGGAAGTGCCGGAAGAAGGTCCGGCGGGCGACCCCGGCGGCAGCCGCGATCTCGTCGACGGTGGTGGCCTCGTAGCCCTTGGTGGCGAAGAGTTCCATGGCCGCGGCGGCCAGTTCCCGGCGCATTTTGAGCCGCTGTGCGGCGGCACGGGTCCCCGCCGCGCTCTCCTGAGCGTCGGGCGTGGACGTGGCACGGGGTGTCTTCGCGGCCTTGGGCATGCCCCGAACGTACTGCATCGGAGCGGCGGCGTGCCCGGACGGGGGAGAGCCGCCCGGCCCGGCACCGGTGGTGCCCGCCGGGCTGAGCAGCCCTCCCCATCCTTGGTACGGCTCCGGCGGGCCCTTAGCGGCGGGCATATTCGCGGAAGCCGCGGCCCGTCTTGCGGCCGAGGCAGCCCGCGGCCACCAGGTGCTCCAGGAGCGGCGCGGGGGCGAGGCCCGGGTCGCGGAACTCGCGGTGCAGGACCTTCTCGATGGCGAGGGAGACGTCGAGGCCGACCACGTCGAGCAGCTCGAACGGGCCCATCGGGTAGCCGCCGCCGAGCTTCATCGCGGTGTCGATGTCGTCGAGGGTCGCGTAGTGCTCCTGGACCATCTTGACCGCGTTGTTGAGGTACGGGAACAGCAGCGCGTTCACGATGAAGCCGGCCCGGTCGCCGCAGTCCACCGGGTGCTTGCGGATCTTCGTGGTGACCGCGCGGACGGTGGCGTGGACGTCGTCGGCGGTCAGCACCGTGCGGACGATCTCCACCAGCTTCATGGCGGGCGCCGGGTTGAAGAAGTGCATGCCGATGACGTCCTGCGGGCGGCCGGTGGCCCGGGCGCAGGCGATGACGGGCAGCGAGGAGGTGGTGGTGGCGAGCACCGCGCCCGGCTTGCAGATCTTGTCCAGGCGGGCGAACAGCTCCTGCTTGATCTCCAAGTCCTCGGCGACGGCCTCGACGGCCAGGTCGACATCGGCGAAGGCGTCGAGCGCCCCGGCGGGGCTGATCCGGGCCAGCGTCTCGTCGCGCGCCTCGCCCGTCATGCGGCCCTTGTCGACCGAGCGGGCCAGGGACTTCGCGATCCGGGCCTTGGCGGTGTCGGCCTTCTCCTGCGAGCGGGCGGCGAGGACGACGTCGTAGCCGGCCTTCGCGAAGACCTCGGCGATGCCGGAGGCCATGGTGCCCGAGCCGGCGACGCCGACCGAGCGGACCTCGCGGCCCGCGCCGGCGGTGCCGGCCGCCCCGGGGGTGAGCGCGTCGGGGACGGTGACGGCCGAGTCGGGTCCCTCGTACGTGTAGAAGCCGCGGCCCGCCTTACGGCCGGTCAGGCCGGCCTCGCTGAGCTGCTTGAGGATCGGGGCGGGGGCGTGCAGCCGGTCGTGGGAGGCGGCGTACATCGCGTCGAGGACGGTCCGGGCGGTGTCGATGCCGATCAGGTCGAGCAGCGCGAGCGGGCCCATCGGCAGTCCGCAGCCGAGCTTCATCGCGGCGTCGATGTCCTCGCGGGAGGCGTACTGGGCCTCGTACATCGCGGCGGCCTGGTTGAGGTAGCCGAAGAGCAGTCCGTCGGCGACGAAACCGGGCCGGTCGCCGACCGCCACGGGCTCCTTGCCGAGTTCCTGGGCGAGCCGGGTGACGGCGTCCACGGCGCGCGGGTCGGTCAGCACCGAGGAGACGACCTCGACCAGCTTCATGGCCTGGACGGGGGTGAAGAAGTGCAGACCGAGCACCCGCTCGGGGTGCGCCGAGTCGGCGGCGAGCCGGGTCACGGACAGCGCGTTGGTGCCGGTGGCGAGGATCGTGTCGGGGCGGACGATGCCGTCGAGGGCCCGGAAGACCTCCTGCTTGGTCTCGTACGACTCGGGCACGACCTCGATCACGAGGTCGGCGTCGGCGGCCGCCCGGAGGTCGCAGGAGGTACGGAACCGGGCGAGGGTGCGCTGCCGTTCCTCCTCCGTGACGCGGCCGCGGGCCACGGCGCGGGCGGTGGAGGCCTCCAGCGCGGTGACGGCGTGGGTGGCGGCGTCTTCGCTGATGTCGATGCCGACGACCTCACGGCCGGCGCGGGCCAGGATGTCGGCGATTCCCGAGCCCATGGTGCCGAGGCCGACGACGGCGATGGTGGAGAGAGGGGTGTCCATCAGGGGACTCCTGAGAGGAAGAGTGACGACTGAAAGCGTGCGGGCGCGTGGAGTGCACCCGATGCGCGTGCGGGGGTGCGGGGGTGCGGGCGGAACGCGCGCGGGGAGCGAACGCGGGGACGTGGGCGCACGACGGTGTGCGGCGGCGCGCCGAAGAGCGCGCGAGTGTACGAGGGGCGTGCGGGGGGTGCGTAAGGGGCGCGAGAGCGCAATGCAGCCCTGTGAAAACGTGATGGACCCGGTCCCGGGGTCACATCTGAATACCGAACCGACAAACGACCACAACGGCTGCGTCACCAGGCCGTCATGGGGTGCGGGGGTGGCCCGCTCACCTGAGATTAACCGGCGGGTAACGAGCGCGCCAGCCCCGGGGAGTTGAGGAATGTGTGATCTGGGTCGCGGATAGGATTCGGAATATGAATTCCAGCGCGGATCCCGAATTCTGCTCGATGATCGATCGTTTGCGGGAAGAGATCGGAAACGGCGGAGAAGCGGTACCGGCGGCATTCGAGGAACTCGCCGGGCGGACGGTCGGCACGGCGCGGCTCCACCAGGCGCTCACCGCCCCCGGACAACCGCTCTGGGCCCGGGAGATCGCCGCCTTCCGGCTCGGCCTCGCCGGCGACCCGCGGGCCTTCGAGGCCCTGGTGCTCCTCCTCAACCACCGCGACCCCGAGCGCTGTGTCTCCGCCGCTCATGCCCTGACCCGGCTCGGCGACCCGCGCACGGCCCGGGCCGCCGCCGCGCTCGCCACCAACGAACTGCGCGTCGCGTACGCCCTGTTGCCGGTCCGGCTGCTCGCCGACCTGCGCGCCCCCGAGAGCGTGCCCGCTCTCGTCACCGTCCTGGAACGCCGCCTCGCCCCCGGCGACCCTTACTGGCGCGTCGGCCTCGCCTGCGTCGAGGGCCTGGGTGCGCTGGGCGACCCCGCCGCCCAGGAGATCCTTCGAACGGCCCTGCCCCACCCGAGGTTCGGCGAGGCGGCGCGGACGGCGCTGGGGCGGCTTGGCGGGGTGAGCCTGCGTCTTCTCGCCGAGGCCGACTGGCCGTTGTGGCGCGAGGCGCGCCTGACGGCACTCGCCGACGCGCCGGACGCCTTCACGGCCCGGCTCGCCGACTGGGACGAGGGTGGCGAGACGCACTGGCGGGCGCGGCTCGCGCTGCCGGACGCCCACAACCTCGTCGCCCTGATGGACGGCGAGGTCGTGGGGATGGCCTCCGGAACGCCGGGGGACGGGCCCGGCACCCGCGAACTCCACTCGGTGTGGGTGAGCCCCCGGGCGCGTGGCCGGGGCGTCGGGGACCGGCTGCTCACCGAGGTCGAGTCCTGGGCGAGACGATCCGGCGCGAATCGGCTGACCCTCGCCGTACTCCCCGCGAACGCACCGGCCCTGACGCTCTACCGGCGGCACGGCTACGCCGTGGTGGCGGAGGGAGGGCGGGAGACGGTGATGGCCAAGGAACTGTGAGGCGTACGGGGACGGGCGCGGGAGGTGCACCCCGCGCCGCGACGGCTCAGAACCCGGCCATGGACTTGTCGAGCACGCCGCCCAGGGCGCCGTAGGCGCTGCAGCGAACCGAGTGCGTGGCCCTGCTGCGCAGCCCGAACGCCACGCCGAACGACAAGGTGAAGAGCCCGCCGAGGACCATCGTCACGACCGGGTCGAAGACGACGTACGTGAAGCACGCCACCCCGGTCCAGACGAGGACCGGAAGGAGCGAGCCGCGCAGTACCGTCCGGAACCCGATGGGCTCGGGTCCCGACGGCAGCGCACGGTCATGCCACACCGCGATGTGGTTCCTGGTCACGCAATGCTCGGATCGCATGGATTCATCACATCACCGGTAGCTCGGTACTTGTCCAGTGATCCACAAGAAGCGGCTGGGCCGTGTCTTCGAAGTGCCGTCGTCCGGCCGGAGGCCGGGCCTCGCGGCGACCGGGGTTCCGCTGCGTGGCGGAAGAGGCGCGTACGTCTGCCGCACAGGCCCCGGACGCCGGGCCCGCCGGTTCTTCGGGAAGGCCCGCAAGGGGGACGCCATACGGACCCTCTCGCCGGCTGCTCCAGGCTCCGGCGTGCTTCCCCTCCGGCACATATGTGCGACAGGCGTTGCTTACGCGACATCTGTCGAATAACTTGAAGACATGAGGCACATCGAAGTATGGGCGGACGTGGTCTGCGCCTGGGCGTACATCGGCAAGCGGCGACTGGCCGCGGCCCTCGAGGAGGCCGCCGCCCTCGTCGAGGAGCGGGACGGCGAGCCCGTCGAGGTGGTGTGGCGGCCGTTCCGGATCGACCCCACGGCGCCGGCGGAGGCGGAACCACTGGAGGAGGCGCTGCGCGAGCCGGTGGCGGACGCGGCGCTGAAGGGCTGCGCGCCCGGGATGACCGTGGCCGAGAACCGCGCCAGAGTCTCGGAGATCGCCGCCGCCGAGGGAATCGGGCCGCGCTGGGGCGCGTCATGGCGGGCCTCCAGCCATGACGCGCACCGGCTGATCGCCCTCGCGTACGAGCAGGGCGGAGCCGCCCTTCAGGACGCCGTACTGGAGGGGGTGCTGCGCGCCCACTTCGTCGAGCAGAGGGACATCAGCCGAACGGAGACACTCCAGGAGATCGCCTCCGCGGCCGGGTTCACCGAGGGGGCCCTGCTCCTGGAACAAGGCGGGGCCGAGGAATACGTACGGGACACCCTGCTGCGGGGCAAGGCGATCGGGGTGACGACCTCGCCGACCCTGGTGATCGGCGGGGAGGCGCTCGCCGGAGCGCAGGCGCCCGAGGTGATCGCGCGATTCGTGGCCCGGGCCACGGCCGAACCCCGGCGTGAACTGCCGGCCGAGGTCGAACGGCTGAGGCTGGCCGAGGCGCTGCTCGACAAGGGGGATCCACTGGGCTGCCTGACCCTGCTGGGCTCGCTGATGGAGGAGTACCCCGAGGAGTGGAACGTCCGGATGCTCGCCGCGCGTGCCCACTTCCACTCGGCACAACTCTCGCGGGCACGCGGCGAACTGGAGACGCTGGTGGCGCGGAACCCCGACGACGCGTATGCCCGGCTCCTGCTGGGCCGGACCCTGGAACGGCAGGGGGCCAAGGAGGAAGCCGCACCGCATCTGCGGATCGCCGCCGCGATGAATCCCGAGTACGGCACGGCGGGCGGGCCCGGGTCGGCGTGACGCCGGGTGCCGTCATCCCGCGCACGTGACCGGTTGCACGATCGGCAGTCGACGGCTGACGACAACTGCCGCTTAAAAGACAAGCGTTGTATTTCCGTCACACGATGTGGAACCGTGACCCCATGGCGAACAACTCCAGCATCCGCGGCACCTCACCCGACCCCCGCGCCCGGCGGACCAGGGCACTGCTGCGGGCCGCCGTTCTGGACCTCTCGTCGGAGAAGGACCTGGACAGCATCACCATGAGCGACATCGCCCAACGCGCCGAGGTGAACCGCGCCACGGTCTACCTGCACTACAAGGACCGTGAGGACCTGCTGCTCGACGCCACCGAGTCGACGATGGAGGGAGTGGTCGAGGCGGCCCGCGCCTGTCGGCTGTCCGTGGACGCGCACGCCCTGCCCGACACCACTCCGACGCATTTGATCGAGCTGTTCGCCCGGGTCGACCGGCACCGCGCCGTCTACCGCCAGATGCTCGGCGAGGACGGCAGCGCACGCTGCGCCACTCGCCTCGAACACCTCCTGGCACAGGCGTGGTTCGAGCAACTGACGGCCGAGGACCCGAGCCCGTCCCGCGCGACGGCGCTCCGGGTGCGCGCACACTTCCTCAGCGGGGCCGTGCTGGCGGTCGTCGGCCGCTGGACCCGTGGCGAGTTCGACGGCGCGGGCGGCGACGGGAACGGCATGAGTGTGGCCGAGGTCGCCGACCTCACCTGGACGCTGGTCCGCGGCCGGGGATGACCGGGCGCGGGCGGCAGACAGCGAAACGGCCGGTACAGGCATCCCGGCCTTCGGGCTGTAGCCCTCGTCGCCCAGGACATGATCGGGCCGGACGTGAGGTCGTCCCGGTCCGGGTCCGGCCCCACCACACACGCGGCGGAGCCAGAACCCCAAGATCTCATGAACCTTCTAGTCGTCGGTAGCTGTCCGGTTCGGACCCCAGCGGTCCTTTCGGTTCGCCCGCTGGAGGGCGCGTACGGCCTCGCCCGCCGCGAGCGTCGCGGTGGAGACGCCCCGGACCCACCGGGGACCGCCCCGGGCCGCCCAGACGACACAGCCGCACCCCGCGGCGGCCAGTACGACGATCCCGATCAGGACGAACAGGACCATGTCCGGCACCACCCCTTCACCGTTTCACCGTTCGCTTCCGCGGTCCCGGACATCGCCTCAGCCCGACCGGTCCTCCCGGCGGGGGGGGGGGGGGGGGGGGGGGGGGGGGGGGGGGGGGGGGGGGGGGGGGGGGGGGGGGGGCGGGGCCGGGGCGCGGGGGGGGGGGGGGGGGGGGCGCGGCGCCCCGGCCCCCCCCCCCCCCCCCCCCCCCGGCCGGTCGTACGCGCCCCGCTCCGGGGCCGGTTGCCGGGGGCGTCACCGCTCCCCGCCCCCGGCCCCGCCCCGGCCGGTCAGCGCTCGTGACCGAGCAGCCCGTGCAGCGTCACCCCCGGGGCCGCCTGCGAGGACCCCGCCTGCGAGGGCCCCGCGGGTGAGGATTCGGTCGACGGCGACCCGGTCTGCGACGCCCCCGCGGGTGAGGACTCCGATCCAGCCGCGCCCTGCTTCGCGGGCGCCGGCGTCTTCACCGGCTTCGGAACCGGGTCCGGGAGCGTCTCGCAGACCGCGTCCGCCTCGGCGCCCTCCGCCCCGCGCGGGACCTCGCCGGTGGTGAGATAGGCGATCAGATACTGGTCCATGCACGTGTTTCCGGCCAGGGTGACACCGTGGTTGCCGCCGCCCTGCTCGACGACGAGGCTGGAGCGCCGCACCATCCGGTGCAGCGCGACCGCGCCCTCGAAGGGTGTCGCGGCGTCGTTCGTCGCCTGGAGGAACAGTGTCGGCGGCAGTTGGTCGTTGGTGACGTCCGGCGGGGTCAGCGAGGGGACCGGCCAGAAGGCGCACGGCGCGTTGTACCAGGTGTTGTTCCAGGTGTAGAAGCGCGCCTTCGCGTACACGTCCCAGGCGTCCTTGCGCCAGACGCTCCACCGCGCGGGCCAGCGCGCGTCCCGGCACTGCACGCTCGTGTAGACCGAATAGCCGTTGTCCGTGGCGGCGTCCGCCGCGCCGTGCGCCTCGTAGGCCTTCAGCAGCGGGGCGCTGTCGTGGTCGACGGCGTACGCCGAGAACGCCGCCGCGAACTCCGGCCAGTAACCGTTGTAGTAGCCGCCCGGCAGGAAGGTGTCCTCCAGCTCGCTGGCCCCGACCTTGCCGCCGACCGGTCGAGCGAGCGCCTCGTCCCGCATCCGGTACCAGGCCGCCTCGACGGCGTCCGGGTCGGTGCCGAGCCGGTAGGTCGCGTCGTTGCGGGCCACCCAGGCCATGAACGCCTTGTGGCGTGCGTCGAACGCGTAGTTCTGCCCGATGTTGTCGTCGTACCAGACTCCGCGCGGATCGACCACGGAGTCCAGCACCAGGCGGCGCACCCGCTCGGGGTACAGGCGCGCGTACACGGAACCGAGGTAGGTGCCGTAGGAGTAGCCGAGGTAGTTGATCCGGGGCACGCCGAGCGCCCGGCGGACGGCGTCCATGTCGCGGGCCGTGGAGATGGTGTCGATGTAGGGCAGCAGGTCGGCGTATTTGTCGCCGCACGCCTTGGCGAAGGTCCGCGCCCGCTGGAGGTTGACCTTCTCGCCCTTCGCGCCGGGCGGCACGGAGTCCGGGCGCACCGGGTCGAAGTAGCCGGGGAGACAGTCCAGGGCGGGCTCGCTCTTGCCGACGCCACGCGGGTCGAAGCCGATCACGTCGTACTGCGCGGCCACATTGGCGGGCAGCGAGGCCGCCACGTATCCGGCCAGCCCGCGCCCGCTGCCGCCCGGCCCGCCGGGGTTGACCAGGAGCGGGCCCTGGTACGTGGCGGCGGTGTGCGCGACCCGGGTGAGGGCGAGCGAGATCTTCCGTCCGGCCGGGTCGTCGTGGTTCAGGGGGACTCTCAGAGTGGCGCACTGGAGCGTCGGGTACGTCTTGGTGCCGCAGTCGGTCCAGGTCAGCGGGGCGACGGACCGGGTGCTCGGGCCGGATTCGGCGGCGGAGGCGGGGCCGGGCAGGACGGCGACCGTCCCCGCGACCAGGGCCCCTGCGGCGATCAGCTTGCCTGCGCGTGGATTCATACGGCGTCCGTGCCCCGCCCATGCCCCGGAGGGACCGATTCCGTCGAGAGTTGACCCGTTCGGAGGACGTGACATGCCGTCAGGAAGACGTGTCCGCAGCCGAGTCGGACCCGGCCGGGCCGGAGCGGCTGCCGGGTCGCCCGGACCTCGCGCCCGTCGGGGCGGGAGCCTCGGCCCGCCCCGACGGGCGCCGTGGATTTGGGGCCCCGCCGCACAGGTGATTGGCTTGCCCCGTACCCCCGAGAGCATCACGAAACAACCTGGAGGAAGCGCCATGGCGCAGGTCGAGGCCACGACGGAGCGGATCATCGCCGCGGACGCGGGCACCGTGTTCGACGCGCTCGCCGACTACCGCGGCACGCGCGCGAAGCTGCTGCCGGAGCAGTTCAGCGAGTACGAGGTGCGCGAGGGCGGCGACGGCGCGGGCACCCTGGTCCACTGGAAGCTCCAGGCCACCAGCAAGCGCGTCCGCGACTGTCTCCTGGAGGTCACCGAGCCCACCAGCGGGCAGCTGGCCGAGAAGGACCGCAACTCCTCCATGGTCACCACCTGGACCGTGACCCCGGCCGGTGAGGGGCGGTCCAAGGTCGTCGTCACCACGGTCTGGAACGGCGCCGGCGGCATCGGCGGCTTCTTCGAGCGGACCTTCGCCCCCAAGGGACTCGGCCGCATCTACGACGCCGTGCTCGCCAAGCTCGCCACCGAGGTCGAGAAGTAGTCGGGGGGCGGCCCGCCCTCCCCTGAGTTCGCTGGATCCGCGTGCGCCCGCCGGGTCAGCCCGGTGAGTCCGGCCAGCCCGGTTCGCCCGGAAGGGGCGACCGGGCGGCGGAACGGCGGCCCGAGAAGTAGCCCCGGCGAACCAGGACCAGGAAGTAACGCCCGGATCTGTCACCGGATCGAGTGGTTTCCCCGGCGCCCTTGCCAGAGTTCCGGGGGCGCGCGGAGGGGCGCTTCTCACTTTATAAACCTGCTGATGAGCGCCCCGAGCGCGCCCTCATGCCGGTCCGCTCCACCTCTCACGTCCCCGCTCTCCCTGTCACCTCCACCGTGCTCCGGCCCCGCGCGCCCCGCGAACAATGGCCCGCGCAGAGGCCGTGACGAGGGGAGCAGGACGTGGGTGCGCGTACGAAAGCGGAGGGTGCCGAGGGGACCGTGACGGTCCTCTCGGACGTACTACCGCCCGCCCGGGAGGCATCGGCCTTCGAGCCGTCCCCGGGACCCGCCTTCGAGGGGGAACCGACCCTCTCGTGGGATCCGGCGGCGCCCGGATCCCACGACCCCGGACCGGGGACGGACACCGGACCGGACACCGGCCCTGGCGCGGGTCCGGACGCCCCTTCGGGCCCGGCCGCACCCGCGGGCGGGACGGCCCCACATGAAGCCCTCGATCCGCGCCGCGTCCGGCTCGTCTTCGTCGGCCTCATGCTCGCGCTGCTGCTCGCCGCGCTGGAGCAGATGATCGTCGCCACCGCCCTGCCGAAGATCGTCGGCGAGCTGCAGGGCCTGGACCGGATGTCCTGGGCGATCACCGCCTATCTGCTCACCTCCACCATCGGCCTGCCCGTCTACGGCAAGCTCGGCGACCTGCTCGGCCGCAAGGGCGTCTTCGTCTTCGCGATCGTCGTCTTCGTGATCGGCTCCGGTCTGGCCGGCTGGTCGCACACGATGAACCAGCTCATCGCCTTCCGGGCCGTCCAGGGCGCCGGCGCGGGCGGGCTGATGATCGGTGTCCAGGCGATCATGGCCGACATCGTTCCCGTCCGGGAGCGCGGCCGTTACATGGGGCTCATCGGCGCGGCCTTCGGCCTCGCCTCCGTCGCGGGCCCCCTGCTCGGCGGCTTCTTCACCGACCACCTCTCGTGGCGCTGGTGCTTCTACTTCAACGTGCCCTTCGGCCTGGTCACCCTCGCCGTCGTCGCCGTCGTCCTCAAGCTGCCCCGGCCCACCGCCCGGGCCCGCTTCGACGTCCTCGGCGCCCTGCTGCTCGCCGCCGCCTCCACCTGTCTGGTGCTGCTGACGACCTGGGGCGGCACCGAGTACGCGTGGGGCTCCCGGGTCATCGTCGGGCTCGGCTGCGGCGCCGGCGCGGCCGCGGCGCTCTTCCTGGTGGTCGAGCGTTTCGCCCGGGAACCGCTCATCCCGCTGCGGCTGTTCCGCGACTCCGTCTTCAGCGTGACCAGCCTGGTCGGCGCCGTCGTCGGCATCGCGCTCTTCGGCGCCGCGAGCTACCTGCCGACCTTCCTCCAGATGGTCGAGGGCGCCAGCGCCACCGAATCGGGCCTGCTGATGCTGCCGCTCATGGGCGGCATCGTCGTGGCCTCCGTCGTCTCCGGCCGGCTCATCAGCCGCACCGGCCGCTACAAGATCTACCCGGTGCTCGGCAGCGCCGTCGCGACCACCGGAATGTGGCTGCTGTCGCGGATGGAGACCGACACACCGCGTCTCCAGTACAGCCTGTGGCAGGCCGTCCTCGGCCTCGGCATCGGCCTGATCATGCCGGTCCTGGTGCTCGCCGTGCAGAACTCCGTACGACCCTTTGACCTCGGCACCGCCACCAGCGCCCACAACTACTTCCGCCAGATCGGCGGCAGTGTGGGCGCCGCGATCTTCGGCACCCTCTTCGCCTCTCGGCTCGCCGACGCCCTCGCCGACCGGCTGCCCCGGGACGGCGCCACCGCGCTGCCGTCCGCCGACTCGATCACTCCGCAGGTAGTCCACGCGCTGCCGCCCGCGCTGCGCGACGCCTTCGTCCAGGCATATGCCGACGCGATGCCCCGGATCTTCCTCTACCTCGTGCCGGTCCTCGCGCTCGGCCTCGTCCTCGCCTTCGCTCTCAAGGAGAAACCGCTGGTGTCCCACCACACCCCCGCCACCGAGGCACCCGTCGTCCCCGCCCCGCAACCCCGGGACCCCGCCTACGACCCGGCGGGTTACGAGCCGGCCGGCTACGAATCGGCCGGCTACGAATCGGCCGGTTACGACCCGGCCGCACCCGCCCCGTTCGCCACGGCGTCGATCACCATCGGCCCGGGCCCCGGCGCGGCCGCGCAGCTCGGTGGCGTACCCGTCTGCGGCACGGTCCGGCACCACGACGGCAGCCGTGTCCCGCGCGCCGCGCTCACCCTCATCGACGTCCGGGGGCGGCAGATCGGCCGAGGAGCGAGCGGCGAGGACGGCCGGTACGCGCTGAGCGTGCCCGGTCCCGGCGCGTACGTGATGATCGCCGCCGCCGGCGGGCACCAGCCGCAGGCCGTCTCCGTCAGCGTCGGGGAGCGGCCGGTCGAGCTCGACGTCGTGCTCGGCGGCGCGGGCCGGCTCGCCGGTGCCGTCGTCACCGCCGACGGCACCCCGGTCCGGGACGCCACCGTCACCCTCACCGATGTACGCGGCGAGGTCGTCGCCGCCACCCGCAGCGGACGGGAGGGCGGCTATGTGATCGGCGAACTGGTCGCCGGCGAGTACACGCTCGCCGCGAGCGCCCCGGCGTTCCGCCCGGCCGCGCTGCCGGTCAGCGTGCAGGCCTCGCGCGAGACCCGCCAGGACATCGAGCTGGCGGGCGGCGCGGTGCTGCGCGGGACGGTCAGGGCGGGCGGCGGGCGGCCCGTCGAGGACGCCCGGGTGACCCTGCTCGACGCGGCCGGCAATGTCGTCGACACCCTCACCACCGGCCCCGACGGCAGCTTCCGCTTCATCGACCTGTCCTCCGGCGAGTACACGGTCATCGCGGCCGGCTACCCGCCGGTCGCCACCGTCCTCCAGGTTGCCGGCGGAGGCCGCACCGAGCGCGACCTCCAGCTCGGCCACCAGGACTGACGGGCCGACGGGGTCGGCGGTCCGTCAGTCCGGCAGGACGGGACTTCAGGAGGCGTCGGTCGCCTTGCGCAGCGCGTTGATGCAGGCGCCGATCGCCTCCTGGAGGGCCTCCAGACGCTGGACCATGTCGGCCTCGACGACGTCCTCCTCCAGCACCTCGTCCAAAGTCAGCTCCTCGAAGACCTTCGTGGCCTTCTGGAGGCTGTTGTAGAACTTCGCCCGGCGCTCCTGGACCCGCAGCGCCGGGTCCTCCTCGACCGCCTTGGCGACCAGGGACTTCACCGTGTCATATGCCTCGCCGGCCCACTCGCCGGCCTCTTCCGAGTCGTCCAGTTCGTCGATCAGCGACAGGTGGCGCTCGGCCTCGGCCCGCAGCTCCGGCGGCGCGTCCAGCGTCTGCCCGGCCGGCGTCCTGACCTGCCCACCCTCGGCGACCTGGCGCACGAACTCGATCCGGTCGGCCGCCTTCGCCTCCTGCGCCACCGCCTTCTTCAGCTCGCCGGTACGGGCGATGGCCCGCGCCATCTCGGTCTGGAGGGCGGTGTCCTCCTTCATCCGGTCGAGGAGCGCGCCCCGCGCCGCTTCGGCCGTGCCCGGGTCGGCGAGGATCGCGGCGCGCAGCGCGGTCGGGTTCTCCGCGACCTCCAGCGCCTTGGTCGCCTTGATGCCCTCCGCCTCGGCCGCCGCCGTGATCGCGTGACCACGCACGGACGTGGCGCTGGAGCGCGAGGAGTAGTACGACAGCCACACGTCGGCCTCGGGCAGCTCGACGTCCTCACCCGGGACCAGCGCCTCGAACTGCGGCACGAGGCCGTCGTCGGCGGCCGTGTCCCACGCCTTGTAGTAGCGCATGACCCGCTCCGCGGAGCAGCCGGCCAGCTCCGCGAAGGCCTTCGCCGACACCTTCGGCGAGCCCTCGGCCGGCTGTCCGCCCGGACGCACACTTCGCGCCACCTTCAGCGCGAACGCCCAGCCGCCCGTCCGCGCGTACACCCCGAAGTCCCGGGCGTCGCGGACCACGGCCTCGGCGACGTCCTGCGCGGCGGGCTCGACCCACTCGCCGCCGTCCAGCGCGGGGTCGAGCGGGAGGTCCGGCGCGAGCTCGGCCACGGGCCCCGCCACCGGCTCGGTGGCCGGTGCGGTGGCCGGTGCGGGGACCGGGGCGACGACCGGCTCGGCCGCGGTCTCGACGGGGGTCTCGGACAGGGTGGGGGACATGGTCACCGAGAGGTCTCCTGGAGTCGGGGGCGCGGACCCGGGGCGGATTCCGCGCCTGTCAGCCTATACGTACGAGATGAAATGATTCGCCCGAATCCCGGGGTGGCCGAACGGTCACGTACCGCTGAACCCCCGCCACCGGTCCAGGCCTTCGACACTTTTCCACAGGGGTGGTGGGGTCCGTGGGTCGGCGCGTACGGTGCGGGGCATGAAGATCTTGATCAGCGCCGACATGGAAGGCGCCACCGGGGTCACCTGGCCCGCCGACGTGCTGCCGGGGACCCCGCAATGGGAGCGGTGCCGGTCCATGTTCACCTCCGACGTCAACGCGGCGGCGCTCGGTTTCCTCGACGGCGGCGCCGACGAGGTGCTGATCAACGAGGCGCACTGGACCATGCGCAATCTGCTCCTTGAGCGGCTCGACGAGCGCGCCCAGATGCTGACCGGGCGGCACAAGTCGCTCTCCATGGTCGAGGGCGTCCAGCACGGGGACGTCGACGGCATCGCTTTCGTCGGCTATCACACCGGGGCGGGCGCCGAGGGCGTCCTCGCGCACACCTACCTCGCGAACTCGATCACCGGCGTCTGGCTCGACGGGGTCCGCGCCAGCGAGGGCCTGCTCAACGCGCGCGTGGTCGCCGAGTTCGGGGTCCCCGTCGTCCTCGTCACCGGAGACGATCTGACCTGTGAGGACGCCCTCCTCTACGCGCCGGAGGCGCACAAGGTCGCCGTCAAGGACTACGTGTCGCGGTACGCGGCCGTGTGCCGCACCCCCGCCCGTACCGCCGCCGACATCCGCGCGGCGGCCAAGGCGGCGACCGCGCTCGCGGTGCGCCACGAACCGGTCCAGGCCGGGCCGTTCACGATGGAGCTCGAATTCGACGCCGAGCACCTGGCCGGTGCCGCCACCGTGGTGCCCGGCACGGAGCGGAGCGGCGAGCGGCGCGTGGCCTACACCAGCGAGACGATGTACGAGGCGATTCGCACGTTCAAGGCGGTCACCACGGTCGTGTCCGCCGCTGTGGAGGAACAGTATGGGTGAGGAACAGCGCGGCCCGGACGCGACGGCACTCGACGAGGTGGTCACCTTCACCTCCGAGCTGATCCGGATCGACACCACCAACCGGGGCGGCGGCGACTGCCGCGAGCGGCCCGCCGCCGAGTACGTGGCGGAGCGGCTGGCCGGCGCGGGCCTGGAGCCCACGCTCCTGGAGCGCACCCCCGGCCGGACCAATGTGGTCGCCCGGATCGCCGGCACCGATCCCACGGCCGACGCGCTGCTCGTCCACGGCCATCTCGACGTCGTGCCCGCCGAGGCGGCCGACTGGACCGTGCACCCGTTCTCCGGCGAGGTGCGCGACGGTGTCGTGTGGGGCCGCGGTGCCGTCGATATGAAGAATATGGACGCGATGGTGCTCTCCGTCGTCCGTTCCTGGGCCCGTGAGGGGTTCCGCCCGCGCCGTGACATCGTCCTCGCGTACACCGCCGACGAGGAGGCCAGTGCCGAGGACGGCTCCGACTTCCTCGCGAAGCGCCACCCCGGTCTCTTCGAGGGCTGCACGGAGGGCATCAGCGAGTCCGGCGCGTACAGCTTCCACCCGGAGCCCGGGCTGACGCTGTACCCGATCGCCGCCGGGGAGCGCGGCACCGCCTGGCTCAAGCTCACCGCCCGCGGCCGGGCCGGCCACGGCTCCAAGGTCAACACGGCCAACGCGGTCACCCGGCTCGCCGAGGTCATCGCCCGCATCGGCGCCTACCAGTGGCCCGTCCGGCTCACCCCGACCGTGCGGGCCGCACTCACCGAGCTGGCCGCGCTGTACGGCATCGACACCGACGTCGACGCCCCCGATTTCGACACCGATCTCCTCCTGGACAAGCTGGGCCCGGCCGCCGCCCTTGTCGAGGCCACCGTCCGCAACAGCGCCAACCCGACGATGCTGGAGGCCGGCTACAAGGTCAACGTCATCCCGGGCCAGGCCGTCGCCTACGTCGACGGGCGGATGCTGCCCGGCACGGAGGCCGAGTTCGCCGAGACCATGGACCGGCTCACCGGACCGTACGTGGAGTGGGAGTTCCACCACCGCGAGGTGCCGCTCCAGGCGCCGGTCGACTCGCCCACCTTCGCCAAGCTCCGCGCCGCCGTCGAGTACGTCGACCCCACCGGGCACGTCGTCCCGTTCTCCATGTCCGGCGGCACCGACGCCAAGCAGTTCTCCCGGCTGGGCATCACCGGCTACGGCTTCTCGCCGCTGAGGCTGCCCCCGGAACTCGACTACGGCGCGCTCTTCCACGGCGTCGACGAGCGCGTCCCCGTCGACGCCCTCCACTTCGGCGTCCGTGTCCTCGACCGCTATCTCCGGACCGCCTGACGCGTGGCACGCGCCCGGCCGGACCGGAAGGCCCGGCCACCGACCCGCTCGACCTGCTCCCGCTCCACCGACCCCGCCCCACCCGCATCGCAACCCACGCACGACCCGTACAGGGGGGATCCAGATGGAAACCACGGCCGCCTACGGCAGCTGGCCGTCGCCCATCGACGCGGCACTGGCCGCGGCGCACGACGGCCGGCCCGAATTCGTCGGCTTCGTCGGCGACGAGGTGTGGTGGACCGCGCCCCGTCCCGCCGAGGGCGGCCGGCGGGCCCTGGTGCGCCGGCGCCCCGACGGCACCGAGGAGTCGGTGCTGCCCGCCCCGTGGAACGTCCGCAACCGGGTCGTCGAGTACGGCGGACAGCCCTGGGCCGGCACCGTGCGGGCGGACGGTTCGCCGCTCGTCGTCTTCTGTCACCACGGCGATCAGCGGCTGTACGTGTACGAGCCGGACGCGGCGGACGGCGCCCCGCCCCGCCCGCTGACCCCGCTCTCCCCGGTCGGCGACGGACTGCGCTGGGCCGACCCGGTGCTCCGGCCCGAGCACGGAGAGGTCTGGTGCGTCCTGGAGGAGTTCACCGGCCCCGGACCCACGGACGTGCGCCGGGTCGTCGCCGCCGTGCCCCTGGACGGCTCCGCCGCCGAGGACCGCGCGCGCGTGCGTGAACTGTCCGACGGGCGGCACCGCTTCGTCACCGGCCCGCGCGTCTCGCCCGACGGCCGGCGGGCCGCCTGGATCGGCTGGGACCACCCCCGGATGCCGTGGGACGGCACCGAGGTCCAGCTCGCCGACGTCATGGAGGACGGCACCTTCACCGGGGTGCGTACCGTCGCCGGCGGACCCGAGGAATCCGTGCCCCAGATCGGCTGGAGCGCCGACGGCCGGCTGCTGCACGTCAGCGACCGCACCGGCTGGTGGAACCTCTACCGCACCGCGCTCGACGGCAGCGACCACCTCGCGCTCTGCCCCCGCGAGGAGGAGTTCGCCGGCGCCCTGTGGAAGATCGGCCTCACCTGGTTCCAGCCCCTGGACAGCGGCCTCGTCGCCGTCGTCCACGGCCGGGGCGCCACCACCCTCGGGATCCTCGACCCCGAGAGCGGAGACCTCGCCGACGTCGTGGGCCCCTGGACCGAATGGGCCGCGACCCTCGCCGTGCACGGCACCCGGGTCGTCGGTGTCGCCGCCGGACCGCACAGCGGCTACGAGGTCGTCGAACTGGACACCTGTACCGGCTTCGCCCGGGTGATCGGCGCACCGCACAAGGACCCCGTCGACCCCGCGTACTATCCCGAACCCCGGGTGCGGACCTTCACCGGCCCCGGCGGCCGGGAGATCCACGCCCAGGTGTACCCGCCCCGCCACCCCGAGCGCACCGGCCCCGATGGAGCGCGTCCGCCGTTCGTGATCTGGGCGCACGGCGGACCCACCGGCCACGCCCCGCTCGTCCTCGACCTGGAGATCGCCTACTTCACCTCGCGCGGCATCGGTGTCGCCGAGGTCAACTACGGTGGCTCCACCGGCTACGGCCGGGAGTACCGCGAGCGGCTGCGCGAACAGTGGGGAGTGGTCGACGTCGAGGACTGCGCGGCCGTGGCCCGTGCCCTCGCCGACGAGGGCACCGCCGACCCCGCCCGGCTCGCCGTCCGAGGCGGCAGCGCCGGCGGCTGGACGACCGCCGCCTCCCTCGTCCACAGCGACGTCTACGCCTGCGGCACCATCATCTACCCCATCCTCGACCCGGCCGGCTGGGCCACCGGCGAGACCCACGACTTCGAGGCCCGCTACATGGACTCGCTGATGGGACCGGTCGCCGAGGTTCCCGAGCGCTACCGCGAGCGCTCCCCGCTGGAGCACGTCGACCGGATCACCGCGCCCTTCCTGCTGCTCCAGGGGCTCGACGACGTGATCTGCCCGCCCGCCCAGGCCGACCGCTTCCTGGCCCGCACCGCCGGCCGAGGCGTCCCGCATGCCTACATCGCCTTCGAGGGCGAATCGCACGGCTTCCGCCGCGAGGACACCCTGATCCGGGCGCTGGAGGCCGAACTCTCCCTGTACGCCCAGACCTTCGGCCTCGACTGTCCCGACGTCCCCCGGCTGGAGCTGAGGAAGTGACCGTCGAGCCACTGGTACGGCCCCGCCGGCTGCGCCCCGGCGACCGGGTCGCGATCGTCGCCCCCAGCGGGCCGGTCCCCGAGGACCGGCTTCAGGCGGGGCTCGACATCCTTCGCGGCTGGGACCTCGACCCCGTCGTGGCCCCGCACGTCCTCGACACCCACCCCACCCTCGACTACCTCGCGGGTACGGACGAGGCCAGGGCCCGCGACTTCACCGAGGCCTGGTGCGACCCGGAGATCGCGGCGGTGCTGTGCGCCCTGGGCGGGTACGGCGCCCAGCGCATGGTGGACCTGCTCGACTGGACCGCGATCCGCGCCGCCGGTCCCAAGGTCATGGTCGGCTACAGCGACATCACCGCCCTGCACGAGGCGTTCGCCGTCCGGATGGGCCTCGTCACGCTGCACGGCCCGATGACGGCGGCAGGGGCCTTCACCAAGAACGCCCGCACTCAGGAGTCGCTGCGCGCCACCCTCTTCGAACCCGAGTCGGTCCGCTCACTCGGCCTGGAGTCGGCCACCGCCCTGGTGCCCGGCCGGGCGCACGGCGTCACCCTCGGCGGCTGTGTCAGCCTGCTCGCCTCCGACCTCGGCACGCCGCACGCCCGGCGCTCCGCCCGGGGCGGGCTGCTGCTCCTGGAGGACGTGGGGGAGGAGCCGTACCGACTGGACCGGATCCTCACCCAGCTCCTGCGCTCCGGCTGGCTGGACGGCGTCGCCGGGATCGGCCTCGGCTCGTGGGAGGAGTGCGGGCCGTACGAGAAGGTGCGCGCGCTGTTCGCCGACCGGCTCGGCGGGCTCGGCGTCCCGGTCCTGGAGCATCTCGGCTTCGGCCACCAGGACGACGCGCCGACGATCCCGTTCGGGACACCCGGCGTCCTGGACGCCGACGCGGGCACGCTCACCCTCGACGTACCGGCGCTGATCTGAGCTCCCCGGACGGCCCGCCCTCCCCGGGGCCTTATCCAGGGAGGGCGGGCCGTCCGGTGTCTTCACGGGACCTCCGCCGACAACCCGACGCACATGCGTTGACGCGCGCATGACATGCGTTTCACGATGGGTCGGACCCGCACCTACCCCTTGGTAGGTCGTCACGCGCCCCCGGTGTGGAGGTCCCCGTGTCCCGTGCCCTGCCCAGATCCCGCAAGCTGCTCGCGCTCACGGCCGGAGCGGCCCTCGCCGCACCCCTCGCCCTCGCCGTACCCGCCCAAGGCGCGGAGCCCGGACCGAGGAGCCTCGCGAGCGGCACGTACACCGTCACCCCGCTTCACTTCACCGTCCAGGCCGGCGGCCGTAGTTGTGTCGTCGACGCCGACCTCTACCGTCCCGACGGCGTCGACGCCGCCCACCCCGCACCCGCCGTCCTCGCCACCAACGGCTTCGGCGGCAGCAAGAGCGACACCGACGGCATCGGCAAGGCCTTCGCCGCCCGCGGCTATGTCGGACTCGTCTACTCCGGCCTCGGCTTCGGCAAGAGCGGCTGCCTGATCTCCCTCGACGCCCCGGGCATCGACGGCGTGGCCGCCGCCCGGCTCGTCGACTTCCTGGCCGGCACCCGCGCCGCCGACGACGGCACCCGCGCCGACTTCGTCACCCTCGACGCCCCCGGCGACCCCGTCATCGGCATGATCGGCGGCTCCTACGGCGGCGCCATCCAGCTCGCCACCGCCGCGGCCGATCCCCGCCTCGACGCTCTCGTCCCCTTCATCACCTGGAACGACCTCGCCTACTCCCTCGCCCCCAACAACGCCGACCGCGACACCCCCGGCGTCTTCAAATGGCAGTGGGCCAACGGCTTCTACCTGATCGGCGAGGGCCAGACCCTGCTCGAACCCTCCCTCGACCCCAGCCGGATCAACTCCCTGGCCTGTCTGCACTTCGTCACCGACGCCTGCGACACCGTCCGGCTGCTCAACTCAGGCGCCTACCCGCGAGCCGGCGCCGACAAGATGCTCGCCTACGCGCGCGGCGTCTCCCCGGTCTCGTACCTCGACAAGGTCAAGGCCCCCACCCTCCTCGTCCAGGGCCAGTCCGACAGCCTGTTCAACCTCAACGAGGCCCAGCGCACCTACGACCGGCTGCGCGGCCAGGGCGTCGACACCCGGATGATCTGGCAGTCCTGGGGCCACAGCGGCGGCCGGAAGCCCGGCGAACTCGACCTCGGCCAGGGAAACCTGGAGACGAGCTACACCGGGCAGCGGGTCCTCGCCTGGTTCGACCGGTATCTGCGCCACGACCGGGCCGTCGACACCGGGCCCGCTTTCGCCTACTACCGCGACTGGCAGAGCGGCTACGGCACCGCCGGTCAGGTGCCCGCGGCGGGCAGCCGGCTCTACCTGTCCGGTGACGGCAAGCTGGTCGACGACCGCGCCAAAGTCGCCCGGGGCTCGCGCCTCTACGCCAACCTCCCGGTGCCCACCAGCCACTCGGAGTTCTCGCTGGCCGGCACCCTGGGCGTGCCCGACCCCGAGCCGTACGACCTGGCCGGCACCTACCTCGGCTGGAGCAGCGCCCCGCTCACCGCCCCCGCCGACCTCGTCGGCGCGCCCCGCGCCACCCTCAAGGTGAACTCGCCGAGCGCCGCGCGCGTCCAGGACTCCGGCGACGCCGCCGACAAACTGGTGCTCTTCGCCAAGCTCTACGATGTCGCCCCCGACGGCACCAAGACCCTGGTCAACCGGTTGGTCGCGCCGGTCCGCGTGCCCGACGTCAACCGGCCCTTCACCGTCGAACTGCCCGCGATCGCGCACCGCTACGAGACGGGCCACCGGCTGGAGTTCGTCGTCGCGGCCAGCGACACGGCGTACTTCGGCAACCGGGGCATCAAGCCCGTGACGGTCACCAGCGCCCCCGACGACACGGGGACACTGGACCTGCCGCTGGTGAACGGGCGCGTGGGCTGAGCCCCGCCCGTCACTCGCCCGCCACCGGTCCTCGCGCCGGGCCCGCGGTGATCCCCGCGGGCCCGGTACGTCTCAGCGGGCCCGGCACGTCTCAGCGGGCGGTGAGGGCCGCGTAACCCGGCCGGATCAGCTCCTCGACGATGCGCCGGCGCTCCGGCAGCGGCAGGAACGCGGCCTCCACGGCGGCCACCGTGAACTCCTCGAAGACCTCCGGGCCGTAGCCGAAGGCATCCACCAGATGCTGGAACTCCTCGCACATGGTGGTGCCGGAGACCAAGCGGCCGTCGGTGTTCACGGTGACGCGGAAGCCGAGACGGCGCAGCTCGTCGATCGGGTGCGAGGCGTAGTCCTTGGCCGCACCCGTCTGGAGGTTGGAGGTGGGGCAGATCTCCAGCGGGATGCGGTTGTCGCGGACGTACGCGGCCAGCCGGCCCAGCGTGCCGTCCTCGGCGATGTCGTCCGTGATCCGCACCCCGTGCCCGATTCGCTCGGTGCCGCAGACCTGCACCGCCTCGTGGATCGACTCGGCGCCGACGGCCTCGCCCGCGTGGACGGTGAAGTGGCAGTTCTCCCGCTTCAGGTACTGGAAGGCGGGCAGATGGCGGGCCGGCGGGTTGCCGGCCTCGCCGCCGGCGATGTCGAAGCCGACGATGCCGTTGTCCCGGTGCGCGGCCGTCAGCCGGGCGATCTCCAGGGACCGGTCGGTGTGCCGCATGCCGGTGAGCAGGGTGCGGACGGTGATCCGGCCGCCGGCCGCGCGCTCGCCCGCCCGGAATCCGGCGTTCACCGCCTCGACGACCTCGTCGAGGGTCAGGCCGCCCTCCAGGTGCTGCTCGGGGGCGTAACGGGTCTCGGCGTAGACCACTCCGTCGGCGGCCATGTCCACGACGCACTCGGCCGCCACCCGCTCCAGGGCCGTACGGGTCTGCATGACCGCGCAGGTGTGCGCGAAGGTCTCCAGATACCGCTCCAGCGACCCCGAGTTCGCGGCCTTCCGGAACCATTCCGCCAGCTCGGCCGGGTCCTCGGTGGGCAGACCCGTGTAGCCGTGCTCGCGCGCCAGCTCGACGATGGTCGCGGCGCGCAGGCTGCCGTCGAGGTGGTCGTGGAGAACGGCCTTCGGGGCCCGCCGGATCCAGTCGGCGACGACGGGTGCCGGGGCCGGGGCGGCCGCCGTGTCAGTCGCCGCGCCGGTCGCCGGGGAGGCGGTGACGGCGGGGGCGGCATCCGAGGCCATGTGGTTGTCAGACAAGTGCATGGCGCGGAAGTGTACGCCACCCGGGGAAGGGCGTTCGCGGGCGGTGATGGTGACGGTGGAGGAGACGGCAGGACGGCGTCCCGGGGCTCAGCCGGACTGCACGACGGGCAGGGCGGGCGCGCCCGTCGGCAGCATGTGCTTGGCCGCCAGAACCGGGGTGTCGCCGACCCGTACGACCTGGGTCACGAGCACCGCCGGGGTGTCGGCCGGACGGCCCAACTGCCCGCCGCGGCGGCGGCCGAGCAGCGTCGCAGTGACGGAGCTGTGCGCGGCCAGCGGCACACCCCGCGAGGCGGAGGTGAGGACCGCCAGCATCGAGACGGCACCGGGCCGGGCCGATGGGCGGGCGGATGAGGCCTCTTGGTGGGCGGGCGGTGTTGCCTGGCCGGTGGGTGCCTCCCGGTCGGTGGGTGCCTTCCCGCCGGCGGGCCTCGGCGACGCGCGCAGGGCGTCGGCGAAGGCCGGGTGGGCCCGGTCCAGGACCGGCCATGCCGCCGCCCACTCCTGGCTGAGGACGGCCGTCCCGGCCTCGCCGACCAGGACGGACTCCCAGAACGGAAGCTCGGCGCCGGCCGGCGCGAGCAGGTGCTGGGTGGTGAAGTCGGTGGGTTCCTCGCTCGTGCGCAGGACCTCCCGCACCCGCAGAGGCGCGCTCGCCCCGAGCAGATCCTCCAGCGGGCGCAGCCGCTCGAAACCCCGCCGCGGCGGATGGGCGTTGACCGTCCGGCCGACCCCGCGCCGCACCGTGACCAGCCCGTCCTCCTGGAGCAGGAGCAGCGCCTCGCGCAAGGCGGGGCGGCTGACGCCGAGTTCGCCCGCGAGCCTCGGTTCGGAGGGGAGCGTGGAGCCCGGGGGATAGGTGCCGTCGCGCAGGGCGTCCGCGATCCGCTCGTAGAGCGCGACGACGGGACGTCGCCCCTGTCCGCTGCCTGCCACGGGGCCTCCTGGTGTCCATCGGTGTCCGTCGGCTCTTCGATCGACCACCGTAGTCGGCCCACGCTGTCTGACAAGTCGCTCGTTCGGCGTAGCTCGTCAGGGTCGTGGGGCGCGAATCGGCTCATGCTGGGGGAGCGCACGGACGCGGCGGGACTGGGAACACGGGCACGGCGGGACGGAGAAAGGGCGGCCATGAGCGCCAAGAGGACGACGAGGGACAGGTCGAGCGCGAGCGGGTCCCGGGCCGGCGGATTCTTCACCCCGGGACGGATCGCGATCCTGATCGTCGCGGCCGTGACGCTCGTCTTCATCTTCGAGAACCGGCATGAGGTGCGGATCAGGGTGCTGATCCCCGAGGTGACGATGCCCCTCTACTTCGCCCTGCTCGCCACCGCCGTGCTCGGCGCGGTATGCGGCTACTACCTGGCCGCCAGGAGACGCCGGTGAGGCGGGCGGCCCTCGTGTGCGCGGGGGCCGCCCTCGCGCTGGCCGCCGTGGCGGTCGGTTCGGCGGAGCAGGCCGCCCTGGCCGAGGGGGACACCGGCGCCCCGCCGCTGCCGGACCTGCCGGACCTGCCGGATCTGCGGGGCAAGGGCCTATGGAGGGTCTTCACCACGCTCGACGCCCGCACCTGTCTCGACGTCCACGACGCCGCCGGCTCCGACCGGCGCGTGCTCTGGCCCCTGAACTGGCGCGTCTGCACCCAGTACCCGCCGCCGGGCACGGCCCGCCACTCCGGCGGCCGACTGGTGATCGGCGTCCTCAAGAAGGGCGAACCCTGCCCGGCCCGGGTGGCGGCGGCCCGGCGCTGAATGCTCGTGGACGGCCGCCGACGGCCACACTCACCCGGCCACCCTCGTCCGGCCATCCCCGCCGGGCCATGCGCGACGGGGACGGCAGCCGGCTTCGCCCGACCGCCCCCACCCGTCCGCCCGCGCCTAGAAGGTTCATGAAGATCTTGGGGTTCTGGCCCCGCCGCGTGAGCGGTGGGGCCAGACTTTTGGTGTGGCGATGGGGGAATGGGCCGGGGAA
>NZ_JBICVG010000010.1:245254-292210 GCF_043198875.1 Streptomyces sp. NPDC048718 | reverse complement strand
GGTCCCGGTCGCTTTCGCTTCCGTTCCCTTCCGGCGTTTCGAGCTTATCAGACCTTTTCGATCCGATCCGCTCCGCGCTTTCCGTTCCTTCAGGCTTTCACCCTCGGGCCCTTTCGGCGCTTTCCGACTTTATCAGACCCTTTCGGCTCCGATTCCCGGTCGGCGGGATTTCGTCTTCCCGGCCGCTGGGCCGTTCCGACGTCCTGAACTCTAGCGGATTTCCCCGGCGACCCATAATCGAGTCTTTCGAAATGAATTTCGGCGTGCCGAAATTCGTCCCGGTGGGGAGATCGTGCGGAGTTGAGGTGCCGCTATCGCGGCGGGATGGCTGCCGGGAACTTTCAGGCTCCGTGGCAACTCGGAGAACTTTACGCATCCACGAAGGCCGTGTCAAGGCTCTCGGAGGGGCCTCGCCGGCGGTCTCGCGACGGGCCTTCCCGTCTCCTCCCCAGCCCCTGTTCCGAGGCCCGCCCCGACCTCTCGGCCCGAGCTCTCAGTCCAGGTCGGTGAGCCGGCCGCCCGCGTCGGGCTGGGTCAGCTCCACCCGGCGCAGCAGGCGGATCAGCATCTCGCCGAGGGCCCCGCGCTCGTCGGGCGACAGGTCCTGGAGGAGGTCCTGCTCGAAGTCCGTGGCCATGCGCATCGCCTCCAGCCACTTCTGGCGGCCCTCGTCCGTCAGCTCGACGATCACGCGCACGCGGTTGTTCTCGTCGCGGTCGCGGGTGACCAGGCCCTCGCCCGCCATGCGGTCGATGCGGTGGGTCATCGCGGCCGGGGTCAGGCCGAGGCGCTTGGCCAGCTCCCCCGGGCCCAGCCGGTAGGGGGCTCCGGAGAGGACCAGGGTCTTCAGGACCTCCCACTCGGCGTTGCTGATGCCGAGGTCGGCGACCTGGCGGCCGTACGCCACGTTCATCCGGCGGTTCAGCCGGCCCAGCGCGGAGACCACCTTCTCGACCTGGGGGTCGAGGTCGCGGAACTCGCGCTGATACGCGGCGATCTGCTCGTCGAGGGTCGGCTCCTGCAGGCCCTGGAGGCCGGAGGGCTCGGTGGTGTCGGACATGCCGCCGAGTATTCCACGGGCTCCGTTGGCATTGAAGTCCTTCGGTGTGTATTGTTAAGGATCTAATTTTAGTGTTGAAGTCTTCAGGGTTCAGGCCTACAGGCCTGAACCCGTGACCGAAGTGGGTGAGTGTGACCAAGGCGATGGGCGCCGCGATGCGCCGGATTCAGGCAGGCAGCGCGCTGAGCGCGTTCGGGCTCGGCTTCACCGTGCCGTACCTCTATGTGTACGTCGCTCAGGTGCGCGAGCTGGGTGCGAGCACGGCCGGTGTCGTCCTTGCCGTCTTCGCCATGGCCGCGCTCATGGTGCTGCCCTTCAGCGGCCGGGCGATCGACCGGCGCGGGCCGGTGCCCGTGCTGGTGGTGGCGTCGCTGGTCGCCGCGGTGGGCGCGATCGGCCTCGGTCTCGCGTCCACGGTGCCCGCGGCCATCGGCTCGGCGGCGCTGCTGGGCGCCGGTACGGCCGTGATGCAGCCGGCGCTCGCCACGATGATCGTGTGGTGCTCGACCCCGGTCACCCGCACCCGTTCCTTCGCCATGCAGTTCTTCCTGCAGAACCTCGGTCTCGGCGTCGGTGGTCTGATCGGCGGCCAGCTGGTCGACACCAGCCGTCCGGGCAGCTTCCTGCTGCTGTTCTCGATCGAGGCGGTGATGTTCCTCGTCCTCGCCGCGATCGCGCTGACCGTGAAGATGCCGGACACCGCCACCCTCCCCGGGGCCCGGCCGGCCGGTGCGCGGGGCGGTGGCGCGATGCGGGCGCTGCTCGGCCACAAGGCCATGGTGCAGCTGTGCGTCCTGGGCTTCGTGCTGTTCTTCGCCTGCTACGGCCAGTTCGAGTCGGGTCTCGCCGCGTACGGCACCGAGGCCGCCGGGATCGCGCCGGCCACGCTGGGCATCGCCCTGGCCGCCAACACGGCGGTCATCGTGGCCGCGCAGTTCCTGGTCCTGAAGTTCGTCGAGCGCCGCAAGCGGACGCGGATGATCGCGGCCGTCGGTCTGATCTGGACCGTGGCGTGGCTGATCGCCGGGTACGCGGGTCTGGGTGCCGGCAGCCAGGCGATGGCGACGGCGGCGTTCATCTCCACGTACGCGCTGTTCGGGCTCGGTGAGGCGATGCTGTCGCCGACGGTGGCCCCGCTGGTGGCGGACCTGGCGCCGGAGTCGATGGTCGGTACGTACAACTCGGCCTTCGCCCTGGTGAAGCAGCTCGCGCTGGCGGTCGGCCCGGCGGTCGGCGGTCCCATGGGGGCCTCGCTGCACGGTCCGTACATCGTGACCTTCGTCCTGTTCTCGCTCGGCATCACGGTGCTCGCGGTCCGGCTCGGCAAGCGGCTCACGCCGGAGCAGAACCAGCCGTCGCTGGTCGCCAAGCCGTCGATGATCGTCGCGCGGCACGAGCCGGAGCGGCGCGAGACGGCCGCCGCCTGATCGTTCCGATCGTCCTGAGCGCGGCTATCCGCGCATATGACTGAAGGGGTCCTCTGGGCCCCTTCAGTCATATGCCTATATGGGGGTCGTTCTTACCGGGCCCCTTATTAAGGGCGTGATCCGGTGGCCCGGGGCGGCGTGGGAAGGGCGAACTCGCACCACACCGCCTTGCCGCCGCCCGGGGTGCGGCGGCTTCCCCAGGACGAGGCGATCGTGGCGATGATCGAGATCCCCCGGCCCGCCTCGTCCTCCGACTCGGCGCGGCGGCGGCGCGGCAGATGGTCGTCGCCGTCGGTGACCTCGATGATCAGCCGGCGGTCGGTACGGCGCAGCCGCAGGCGCATGGGCGGAGTGCCGTGCTGGAGCGAGTTGGCGACCAGCTCGCTGGTGGCGAGGACGCCGAGGTCGCACAGCTCGACGGGGAAGCGCCAGCTGGCCAGGACACCGGAGGCGAAGGCACGCGCGCGGGGAGCGGCCTCGACCCCGCCGAGCAGCTCCAGGGCGGCGTTGTGGAACAGCTCGGCGTCGGAGCCCTCGCGGGCCGGGTGCTGGACGACGAGGACGGCGACGTCGTCGTCGTGGTCGGCGGTGACCCCGAGGGCGCGTAGCAGCCGGTCGCAGACGACCTGGGGGCTGCCGGTGGCGCCGGAGAGGGCGCGTTCCAGGGCGCTGACGCCCTCGTCGATGTCCTCGCGGCGGCGTTCGACCAGGCCGTCCGTATAGAGGACGGCGGTGGAGCCGGGCGGCAGGTCGATGGTGGCGGAGCTGTGCTGCCAGCCGCCGGTGCCGAGCGGCGGCCCGGTGGGGTCCTCGGCGCGGCGGACGGTGCCGTCCTCGTCCCGTACGAGCATCGGGAGGTGTCCGGCGGAGGCGTAGACGAGCCTGCCCTCGTTGGGGTCGTGGACGGCGTAGACGCAGGTGGCGATCTGGCTGGCGTCGATCTCGGCGGCGAGCCCGTCGAGCAGCTGGAGCACCTCGTGCGGGGGCAGGTCGAGACGGGCATATGCCCGGACGGCGGTGCGAAGCTGCCCCATGACGGCGGCGGCGCGCACGCCCCGGCCCATGACGTCGCCGATGACCAGGGCCGTGCGGCCGGCGCCGAGGGTGATCACGTCGTACCAGTCGCCGCCGACGGCGGCGTCGGCGACGCCGGGCTGGTAGGTCGCGGCGATCCGCAGATCGTCGGGCTGTTCCAGCTCCTGCGGGAGCAGGGAGCGCTGGAGGGTGACGGCGGTCTCGCGGTGGCGGCGCTCGCTGGCGCGCAGCCGTTCGGCGGCCTCGGCGTGGTCGGTGACGTCGGAGGCGTGGATGAGGACACCGCCGTCGGGCAGCCGCGGGCTGTCCACGGGCAGACAGGTGACGGTGTAGAAGCCGCCGCTCTTGGTGCGGCGGGACTTCACGGTGCGGAGCTTGCCGCTGCGCAGGACCTGGTCGAGGAGCGGCAGCAGACCGAGTTCAGATGCCTCGGGGCAGGTGTCGGCGACGGTGGCGCCCGCCGGACGGGGACCGAAGGCGCTGGCATATGCCTCGTTGACGTACGCGATGCGGTGCTCGGGGCCGTACACGAGCGCGACCAGGCCGGGAAGGCGGCCGACGATCTCCCGCACGGTGAAGTCCTCCGGCGCGGGCGCCTCGGCCGGCTCGGTGGACTCGGCGGGCTCAGCGGGCTCGCCGGGCCGGGCGGACTGGTCCATTCGGGGTGACCGGCCGGACTCGGCGGCGAAGTGGTCCGGCCGGGGCCCGTGCTCACCGCGGGCCGCGGGCACGGAGCCCTCGGGCCCGCGAGCCGCGGTGCGACGCTGCGTACGCGGGAGCCGGGCGCTCCAACGGGTGAAGTTCACGGATCTGTATGCCTCGTGGTGTCGTTGCCGTGCGGAGTCACTCTGTGCAGGTGTGGGCCCACCTATGGTCACACGTCCAGTGTGGAGGAGTGCACTGACAGTGATGTCAGTTCCCGGGCCCGTCGTCGAGCCGGTCGTCCCCGCGGTGGCCGGGGCCGTCGCCGGACCCCTCGCCAGAACCACGACCGGGGCCTTGCCGAGGACCGTGATGGGGGCCGTGATCGGAGCCGGGGCCGTCGCCACCGGAGGGGCCACCGGAAGGGCCGCCGGGCTCCGGCGGAGGTGGCGGCGCGGCGGCGAGTTCGAATTCGGCCCGGGGATGTTCCAGCGAGCCGAGCGAGACGATCTCGCGCTTGAACAGGCCGGACAGCGTCCACTCGGCCAGTACGCGGGCCTTGCGGTTGAAGGTCGGCACCCGGCCGAGGTGATAGGCGCGGTGCAGCAGCCAGGCCGGATAACCCTTGACCTTGCGGCCGTAGACGTGGGCGACGCCCTTGTGGAGGCCGAGGGAGGCGACGGAACCGGCGTTCGCGTGCGCGTAGTCCCGCAGCGGCGTGCCGCGCAGGGCGGCGGTGAGATTGTCGGCGAGCAGTCTGGCCTGGCGTACGGCGTGCTGGGCGTTGGGGGCGCAGTCGGGGAGCCGCGCGCCCTCGGCCCCCGCCGTCCCGCCGTGCACCGGACCGCCGTGCACCGAACCGCTGCGGGCGGCCGCCTCCCGCGCCGCGGTGAGATCGGGGACGGCGGCGGCGTCACCGGCCGCCCACGCGTGGTCGACCCCGGCGATCCGCAGCTGGGTGGTGCAGCGCAGCCGCCCGCGCGCGGTGCGGGGCAGACCGGAGGCGGCGACCAGGGGCGCGGGGGTGACGCCGGCGGTCCAGACGACCGTACGGGTGGGCCTGCGGGTGCCGTCGTCGAGCACGGCCACACGGTTCTCGCAGGAGACCAGCCGGGTGCCGAGACGGATGTCGACGTTGCGGGCGCGCAGCTCGCGTACGGCGTAGCGGCCGAGGTCCGCGCCGACCTCGGGCAGGATCCGATCGCTCGCCTCGACGAGCATCCAGCGCAGGTCCTCCGGCCGGAGATTGTGGTAGTACCGCGCGGCGTAACGGGCCATGTCCTCGAGTTCGGCGAGCGCCTCCACGCCCGCGTAGCCGCCGCCGACGAAGACGAAGGTGAGAGCGGCGTCGCGCAGGGCCGGATCGCGGGTGGAGGAGGCGAGGTCCATCTGCTCGATGACGTGGTTGCGCAGCCCGATGGCCTCCTCGACCGTCTTGAAGCCGGCGCCGTGCTCGGCGAGGCCGGGGATCGGCAGGACGCGGGAGACGGAACCGGGGGCGAGGACGAGTTCGTCGTACCGAAGTCGGGTGTCCGGGGCGCCTGCCTCCTCGGTGGCGAGGGTGGCGAGGGTCGCGGTGCGCGCGGCGTGGTCGATGGCGTGGACCTCGCCGGCGATGATCCGGCAGCGGCGAAGGACGCGGCGCAACGGGACGACGACATGGCGCGGGGAGATCGATCCGGCCGCCGCCTCGGGAAGGAAGGGCTGGTACGTCATGTACGGCTCCGGGGTGACCACCGTGATCTCGGCGCGGCCCTCGCGCAGCTCCGCCTTGAGCCGCCGCTGGAGGCGCAGCGCCGTGTACATCCCGACGTAGCCACCGCCGACAACGAGAACGCGCACAGGTTCGGTCACCGTCCCATGAGGCAACGCCGTTCGGGGTTTGTCCACAGGCCCAGCAAATTGTGTGACTGGGGGGAAGGGGCCCCGGGAGATACCGAACGGCCGTATTGGATTGGGAAGTTCGCAGGTCAGAGGGGTAGGGGCGAGTGGGGCCCGGAAGCGGAATCGGGAGTGTCCCGGTCCTTGCTCCGATCGGGGGGCGCACCGTACGGAACTGCCCCTTCTGAATTGACGTCGACTCAACTATGTTCGTACTTCGTCGGGGTGCCGGATCGCCACGCGCGGAGCCGCATGCGCGACTGGAACCGGACCCCTGTGTCAGGGCGGGGAGTCTCCGGGGGGAGACATCATGAGCGGGGGAACGCTTATGCAGATTCAGGATTCGTACGGACAGGTCCGTACGGCACAACAGCCGGTGGCGGGCGCGCGATCCGCGCCGCTGCGGGTGGACGCCCAGCGCAATCTGGAGCACGTGCTGCGGGCCGCGCGCGAGGTGTTCGGGGAGCTGGGTTACGGGGCCCCGATGGAGGACGTGGCACGCCGCGCCCGGGTCGGTGTCGGCACCGTCTACCGCCGCTTTCCCAGCAAGGACGTGCTGGTCCGGCGGATAGCCGAGGAGGAGACGGCGCGGCTCACCGAGCAGGCGCGGACCGCTCTCGGTCAGGAGGACGAGCCGTGGTCGGCGCTGTCCCGCTTCCTGCGGACGTCGGTCGCCTCGGGTGCCGGGCGGCTGCTGCCGCCGCAGGTGCTGCGGGTCGGCGTCGACGACACGGCGCAGCCGGAGGCCGGGATCCGGGTGCCGCAGCAGCGCGCGTCCGCCCTGGCCGGGGCGGTGCCGGGCGGCGGCGCGGGTGGCGGGGCCGACTACGCCCAGCAGGCCGAGCAGCGGGTGGTCGCGCCGCGCGCGATGCCGGCGGCGGAGCAGGACGACGCGGGCGCCTCGGAGCTGCTGGAGGTCGTGGGCCGGCTGGTGGAGCGGGCACGGGAGGCGGGTGAGCTGCGGACGGACGTGACCGTGGCCGACGTCCTGCTGGTGATCGCCACCGCGGCGCCGGCCCTGCCGGACGCCGCCCAGCAGGCGGCGGCCTCGGCACGGCTTCTGGACATCCTTCTGGAGGGGCTGCGCTCGCGGTAGTCGCGGCGGCGGCGGTCACGGCGACCACCGCGTCCTCACTCGTACGCACGCGTGGGCTCGCGTCCCCCCGGTGGGTGGCGCGAGCCGCGCGATCATGGCACGGGCGGCCGAAGAGTCACGGTCCTAGGCCTGAAGTCGCCCCCAACGAGTGGTAAGTGGACGCGGGACTTCGGCGTGCCCGGGCTCTGTGGCAGGCTTGGCCGGTATGTCGGTCGAGCGTGCGTACGGGGGCTTCGGCGATGAGCGGTGACAGTCGGGACGAGACCCTGGGCGCCACCGGCCGCCCGGACGGCGCGGCGGCCCCCGCGACCGGCCAGGTGCCGAGCCAGGGCGGCCCGGCCCGCGTGCCGGGCCTCGGCGGCACCGCCCCGGCGCCTTCCGTACCCGCGGGATTTGGACCTGCGTCTTCCGCGCCCCTGTCCTCCGTACCCGCGGGATCCGACGCGCCGACCGTGCCGCAGCAGCGCGCGAACGGCGGGACCGGCGCCGGCTCCGCCCCGGCGTCGGTGTCGTCTGCGTCAGCTTCGGCATCCGATCTGCCGCCGTCCGACGCCGACTTGGTACGGCGAATGCGGGAGGGCGACGACGACGCGTACGGCGAGCTGTACCGCCGCCACCACGACGCCGTCCGCCGTTACGCCCGTTCCTGCTGCCGGGACGCGGACACCGCCGAGGACCTGACGGCCGAGGTCTTCGCCGGCACCCTTCAGGCGGTACGGCGCGGGGCCGGGCCCGAACAGGCCGTACGCGCCTATCTGTTGACCTCCGTCCGCCGGGTCGCCGCGTCCTGGACGCGGACCCGCAAGCGCGAGCAACTGATCGAGGACTTCGCGCTGTTCGCCGAGGACGCCGCCCGTTCGTCGGAGGTGGCCGAGGCCGACGCCCTCGATCTGGGCGCCGACGTCCGCGCCATGCACCTCGCCGAACGTTCGCTCGCCCTCCAGGCGTTCCGGTCACTGCCGGAACGCTGGCAGGCCGTGCTGTGGCACACCACGGTCGAGGAGGAGTCGCCGAGCGCGATCGCGCCGCTGTTCGGGCTGACCGCGAACGCCACCGCCGTGCTCGCCGGCCGGGCCCGCGAGGGGCTCAAGCAGGCGTACCTCCAGGCCCATGTCAGCCAGTCCCTCACGACCGGCGGCGACTGTGCCCGCTATGCCGACCGGCTCGGCGCGTACGCGCGCGGGGGGCTGCGGACGCGGGCCGAACGGGGCCTGCGCAAGCATCTCGCCGAGTGCGCCCAGTGCCGGCTCGCCGCCGGTGAACTGGCTCAGGTGAACGCCGGGATCCCGGCGCTGCTGCCGGTCGCGGTCATCGGCTGGTTCGCCGCCGGGTACACGCTCAAGGCGGCGGGCGTCGTCGCGGGCGGAGTGGCGGGAGCGGGAGCGGCCGGTGCGGCGGCGGCCGCCACGGGAGCGGGCGCGGGAGCGGGCGCGGGTGCCTCCGGCGGGGCCGGGGCCTCGTCCGCCGCCGCTGCCGAGGGGCTGGGCGTCCCCGCGAAGGCGGGGATCGCGGCGGTCGCCGCGGTCGCCGCGTCCGCCGGTCTCGTCTGGGCGCTCACCGGCTCCGAGCCGCAGCCGGTCGCGAAGCCCGCGCCCGCGCCGAAGGCCACCGCGCCGGTGAAGGTGCCCCCGTCGGCGCCCGCACCGAAGCCGACGCCCCCGCCCGCCCCGGCCCCGCCGGCGGACGCGAAGCCGGCGGCCCCGGACGTACCGGCTCCGAGCCCTACACCGTCCACGAAGCCCACACCGTCCGCGAAGCCCGCGGCGAAGCCGAAGCAGGAGCCGGCGCCCACGCCGAGCGCGAAGCCCGCCCCGCGGCCGACGCCTTCCCCGAAGCCCCCCTCCACGCCCGCTCCGCCGAAGCCGGCACCGACGGAGCCGGCACCGACGCCGACACCGCCGAAGCCCACTCCGCCGCCGGAGCCGCCGGCCGTCTTCCCGCTGAACCAGCTGGAGTACGGCGTCGGGGGCGACGGCACCAAGCCGGAGATCGACCTCGCGCGCAGCAGCTGGCTGTGGCAGCACGACGACCTGTCGATGAACGGCGTCCGCTACAGCGGGGTGAGCGTGGCCGCCTCGTCGTCGGTGCACATCGACCTCAACCGGCGGTGCACCCGGTACGACGCGCTCGCCGGGATCGACGACCTGGCCGAGCCGCTGAAACATCCCGGCGGGGTCCGTTTCTCCGTGTACGCCGACGGGGAGCGGCTGTGGCGCTCGCCGGTGCTCCGCCCCGGTGACACGCCGGTGCCGGTGCGTCTCGGGCTCACCGGCCGCAGCACCCTCCGGCTCGTGGTGGAGCCGCACACCAAGTTCGGCCGGGTGCTGGTCGCGGACTGGGCGGACTCCCGGATCAGTTGCGCGTCATGACGCCCGGCGGGCGTCCGGCCCGCCGGCCCGGGCGCCGTACGACTCCACGAGGGCCAGCACCCCGTCCACGGTGAGATCCCGGCCCGCCGCCCGAGCGGCCTCGTAGGCCGCCGGGCCGAGTGCGTCGCGGGCCCGGTCGGTCACCCGGTCGGCGTCCCGCCGCTCCGGCACGGAGCGGGGCAGGTCCGCACGCCAGGTGTCGGCGGCGGCGAGGACGGTCACGGCGTCGGCCGCACGTCCGCCGAGCACGAGCGTGAGGGCCAGCGCCTCGGCGAGACCGGCCACGACCTGAAGGGCGCACTGCCCCTCCCGGGCGATCCGCAGCGCCCCGGTCGCCTGGTCGACGGCCGAGGCGCCGGCCCCCTGCTGGGCGTCGATACGGGCGGTGAGGCCGATGAGGTAGGCCTCGACATGCGGCGGCGGGGTGCCGATGCCGGGCTCGGCCCCCGCTCTCTCGACATACCGGCGGGCGGCGGCCCAGTCGCCTTCGTAAAAGGCGAGCGCGGCCCGCAGGAACTCGGCGAAGACCACCAGGTCCTTGACGTGACAGCGCCGGGCCTCGGCCTCCGCCTGGTCGAGGCCCCGTTCGGCGGCCACCGTGTCGCCCGCCCGGAAGTGCAGCTCGGCGAGCCTGGCCATGAGGAACGGCGCCTCGGCGTACGCGCCGACCTCGCGGGCGAGCTCCAGCGCCTCGGCGTACTCCGCGCGCGACTCCTCGTACCGCCCGCGCATCAGCAGGGACTCCGCCGCGACCCCGGCGACCTGGGCCCGCATCCAGCGGTCGCCGACCCGGCGGGACAGCGTCCGCAGCTCGCCGAGGTCCTGCGCGATGCCGGGTCCGTCGCCGGGCCGGTCGATGACCAGATGGGTACGGAACATCAGGACGGCGCCGAGTTCCCAGTCGCCGCCGTGGCGGCGGCAGTTGGCGACGGCGCCGTCGAGCAGGGGACGGATGTCGCCGGTCTCGTCGGTGAAGTAGGCGGTGAACGGCCACAGCAGCCCGGGGAAGCGCGCCGACTCGGGGCCGGGATTCTCCGCGAACGCGGCCCGGACCCGGGCCACCAGGGCCATGCCCTCCGCCTCGTCGCGGAAGGAGTCGAGACCGCGGATGTTCTGGCTCTCCATGGCGAGGAAGAAGGAGAGCATCCGCAGGTGCATACGGGGCCAGTGCCGGAGGTCGGCCGGGTCCTCGGGGTCGTCGCCGAGGGCGAGGACGCGCTCGACCCAGGACAGCGCCTCGGGGCGGTAGTTGCGCAGCCACCAGAACCAGCCCATGGCGAAGACGATCCGCAGGGCGGTGGTCTCGTCGGGCGCGGTGACGACGGTGCGGTGGAGGGCGGCGCGGATGTTGTCGAGGTCGCGTTCGAGCCGGGCTATCCAGGGGAGTTGCGCGCCTGAGCGCAGCAGGGGTTCGGCCCGTTCGGCGAGGGCGGTGAAGTGGGCGGTGTGGGCGGCCTCGGCGGCGGCGCGCAGCGCGGGGGTTCCGGCGGCGCGCTCGGTGGCGTACTCGTGGATGGTCTCCAGGAGGCGGTAGCGCATCTCGCCGTCGTCTGTGGGGGTAGCGACGACGAGGGACTTGTCGACGAGGGCGCCGAGCGTGTCGGCGGTGCCGGGCGTCCCCGGGGCGGCCGGGGCGAGGGCCTCGGCGGCGGCGAGGTCCCAGCCGCCCGCGAAGACGGACACCTGGCGCAGCAGGTCGCGTTCGGCCGGTTCGAGCAGCTCCCAGGACCAGTCGACGACGGCGCGCAGGGTCTGCTGGCGGGGCAGGACGGTGCGGGAGCCGGAGGTGAGGAGAAGGAAGCGGTCGTCGAGGCGGTCGGCGATCTGGCGCGGGGTGAGCAGGCGCAGCCGGGCTGCGGCGAGTTCGATGGCGAGGGGCAGACCGTCGAGGCGGCGGCAGATCTCCGCGACGGCGAGCGCGTCGTCGTCGGTGGCCCTGTCGGCTTCGGTGGCCTCGGCGGGTCCGGTGGGTTCGGCGGGTCCGGTGGGTTCGGTGGCCCAGGCGCGGAAGCCCGGGCGGACGGCGCGCGCGCGTTCCGCGAAGAGCCGGTGGGCGGGCGCGGGCGGGAGGGGCTCGACGGGGCGGACGGTCTCCCCGGGGACCCCGAGGGGTTCCCGGCTGGTGGCGAGGATGCGCAGTCCGGGACAGTGCGCGAGCAGGGTCTCGGCGAGCGTCGCGGCGGCACCGACGACGTGCTCGCAGTTGTCGAGGACGAGCAGCAGTGGGCGGCCGGCCAGATGATCGACGAGCAGGTCGGTGGGGTCGGCCGGGAGCGGAACGCCCTCGCGGGTGGTGATCAGGTTGGTCTCGCGCAGGCCGAGCGCGGAGAGCACCGCTCCGGGGACGGCGTCGGGGTCGTCGAGCGGGGCGAGTTCGGCGATCCAGGCGGCGGGCCCGGCGGCCCCTCGGGCGGCCTCCTCGGCGAGCCGGGTCTTGCCCGAGCCGCCGGGGCCGGTGAGGGTGACGAGACGGGCGTGCTCCAGGTCGGCGCGGAGAGCGGCCAGTTCGGGCTCGCGGCCGACGAACGAGGTCAGGCGGGGGCGGATGTTTCCGGTCTCGACGGCGGGAACAGGAGCGGGAGCGGGCAGGGCGGACCCGTACGCGGACTCGTACGCGGGCGAGGCGGCGGGCGTACGGGCGGCCGGGTGCGCCGGGCGCGGTACACGGGGCGGTGTTCCGGCGAGGAGTTCGGCGTGCAGGGCGGTCAGTTCCGGCCCGGGGTCGGCGCCGAGCCCGTCGGCGAGAGTACGGCGGGCGTTCTCGTACGCGGCGAGGGCGTCGGCCGGGCGGCCCTCGGCGCGCAGGGCGCGGATCAGCTGGGCGTGGAAGGTCTCGTCGTACGGATACGCGCCGATCAGCTCGGCCAGTTCGGGGGCGAGTCCGGAGGTGGCGCCGCGCCGCAGGTCCGCCTCGACGCGGTGGCGGAGCGCGGCGAGCCGCTGGGCCTCGGGGCGGACGCCCGCGTGCTCGGGCAGGTCGGCGAGCGCCGGGCCGCGGAACAGACCGAGGGCGGTCCGCAGCAGCGCGGCGGCGGTCTCGGGATCGCCCGCGTCGAGCCGGGTGCCCGCGTCCCGGACGTGGCGCTCGAACACGTACAGGTCGATGTCCTCGGGTCCCGCCACGAGCCGGTAGCCGCCTGGCCCCGACGCGACGGCGTCCTTGCCGAGCACTCGCCGCAGCCGTCCGACCAGCGCCTGCAGCGCGGCCGGCGCGTCCTGCGGCGGCTCGTCCTCGTACACGTCGTCGACCAGCTCGGCGACCGTCACGCTCCGGCCGCCGCGCAGCGCGAGCGCGGCGAGCAGCGCGCGCAGCCGGGCACCGCCCAGAGGAAGGGAGGTGCCGGTGGGGTCGAGCGCGTCGCTGGGGCCGAGGATGAGATACCGCATTCGGCCATTGTCGCGGGCGGGCCCGCCCGACGCCTCAGGGTTTGCCCGGACAGGGGCGCTCGGGCATGTCCGGGGCGCGCCCCCGGCGGCTTCGGCCGGGAGGCGGTCGGCGGAGCGGGACGGAGCAGGGGGCGAGGCGGGGCGGGGCGAACGGGCCGGGTTCAGAACTCCGCGGTGTCGATCGCGAAGCCGAGCGGGTCGGGAAGCGGAACGACTGTCCCCAGCCTGTGGACGGTGCGGCGCGTGTAGCGATCACCCCTGGGTGCGCAGTGGACAGTGATCTCGCCTCCGGCACGGGCGTACCCGCGTGCCTTCGGGCCGTGGTCACGCGACGCGGGTGGCGGGCGCCACCACCTCGGCGACGAGCAGGACCGGGTCGGGCGCCTGCCGGACGTCCTCGTCACGGAAGCTTCCCCGGGGCGCGACCACCAGGTCGGGCAGCACCCGGGCCTCGGCCACCGGGTCGGGCAGCCTCAGACCGATTCCGGTGTGGCCGCGCCGAACCCTGCTCTCGTCCCACAGCGCCTCGGCGAGTTCCATGACGCCTTTCGCGTGCCCGGCGGTGCCGACGGTCGTCACCAGGATCCGGCCTTCGAGGAGTTCCACCCGCCGGCCGTCCGGAGACGCGGCGCTGAGCCGGTCGAAGCGGTCGAGCAGTTCGGCCGCCTCGGGACCGCCCTCGGCACCGGCGGTCCCCATCCCGGTCGCCCCGGCTCCCGTCGTCCCGGTTCCGGTTCCGGTTCCGGTTCCGGTTCCGGTTCCAGTCATCGTGGTCCTCCCTCGCGGCGCTTCGGGGCGAGTCTCCCGGCCCCACGCACGCGTGCGGGCCCGTTTCCCTGCCGTGTCACGCGGAACGGGCAACCGGCCGGGCGCGGGCCGTGGTTCACGCCGGCAGCGCCCGCCCCGCCGGGACCAGCGGCCCCGGGACCGCGCGGTGCCGGGGTGCGGCGGTACCGGTCCAGCAGGAGCCTCGGCGGGCCAGCAGCCGGGTGAGCCAGAGTTCGGTGGAGACCAGGTCGGCGAGGCCGTCGAGGGGGACAGGTTCGCCGTCGGCGGCGGCGCGCAGGGCATGGCGCACGACGCGGGCCTCGACCAGGCCCGCGTCGGCCAGGAGCGGCGCCTGGAAGAGGGCGAGCAGGTGCGGCAGGGCCGCGCGCAGTCCGGCGCGGGTGGCGGCGGCCGGGACGGCCGGGTGCGGGGCGCCCCAGCCGGACGGCAGGTCGTGGATGCCGGTGTCCGCGAGGACGGTGCGCAGGACCGTGGCGCGGGCGTCGGGCTGGACCCGCAGCGACTCGGGGAGGTCGCGGCAGGCGCGGACGACCTGGTTGTCGAGGAAGGGCGCGTGCAGGCGCTGGCCGCGGATCTCCGCCGCCTGTTCCAGGATCCGGTGGTCGGCGGCGGCGCGGGCGAGGGCGGCACGCGCGCGTGCCTCGCCCGGGCGCTGGACGGAGGCGGGCAGGGTCGCCGCCCGGCCCAGGCGAACCGATACTTCCGCCAGTGCCTCCCCGGTCAGCCAGCGCGCCGCCGGGCCGGGCCGGGACCAGGCCAGGGCGGACAGTGACGCCTCCAGGGGCCCGTAGGCGGGGGCGGGTGCCCGATTGGCCTCCAACACGCGCGTGGCGGCGGTCTCCAGACCGGTGCGGTACGGCGTACGGGCGAGCCGCCGGGCCGCCCGGTACACGGTCAGCGGGACGAGCAGGGCGCCCGCGGAGGGCCCGCTGGCGCGGGCGAGCGCGGTCACCGGCCGCACCAGGGAGCGGCGTCTGCGGTCCATCAGCAGGTCGGCGAGGCGGGCCGGGTGGGCGTCGAGGACCTGGCGGGCGCCGAAGCCGGTGAAGTGGTCGGCGCTGCCGCCCGCGAGCCGTCTGCGGTGCCGTTCGGCGGCCACCAGGGAGGGCGCGGGTTCGTCGGTGAGCGGGCCGTCGAGGCCCGTGTACGGCAAGGCGTCCTCGCCGGCCGCGACGACGACGTGGCGCAGCCTCGGGTTGGCGGCGATCTCGCGGGCGCGGGCGAGTTCGCCTCGGCCCTCGGCGCCGGGGGGCGCGGCCAGGTCGTTGAAGGTGACGGCGAGCAGCCGTTCGCCCGCCGCGCCCCGGCCCGGGATCGTGCCGGGCACCCCGGGCAGCCCGGCCGCGAGCAGGGCGAGGGTGGCGGAGGCGCTGCCGCCGGACAGGTCGGCGCCGATCCCCGGGGTGGGGGCGCCGCCGCGCGCGGCGCGCCGGTCGGCGGGTCCCATGCCGGGTACGGGGCCGGGATCGGGCGGCGGCACGTCGGGGGCGTGGCGCGGGGCGGTGAGCCGGGCCCGTACGGCTCCGACGAGCGCGTCCCGGACGGCCTCCACCGCCTGGCGGGCGTCGGTCTCGGGCGCGGCGACGGCGAGCGAGGCGACCGGTTCGTGGCCGGTGATCTCGCGGGCGCCCTCGCGCAGGATCAGCGCGTGTCCGGGCGGCACCCGGCGGACGCCCTCGTAGGGGGTGGAGTCGCGCAGCGCCTCGGGGGCCTCGGGGCAGGCGAGGAGGGCGGCGAGGTGCCCGATGTCGAGCTGAGCCTCGGTGAGGTCGGCGAGCGGGAGCGCGGCGGTGCCGTAGGCCGTACCGTCCGCCCAGGAGGTGTGGAACACCGGCCGGGCGCCCGCGAGATCGCCGGTGACGGTGATGCGGCGGCCCGCCTTGACGACGGCGGTGTAGCTGCCCGGCCATGCCGTCAGGTGCCGCAGTGCGCCCCCGCGCGCGGTCAGCAGACCGCGCCGCAGCTCGTCGTCGCTCGCCGCGCAGCAGCCGAGCACGGCGATCCGGGTGTGCGCGTCGAGGTCGACCAGGCGCACCTCGTCGGGGCGCCAGTCGCCGACCGCCCACAGCGGATCGGGGTCCTCCCACAGGAGTTGGGCGCCCACGGGCTGCACGCTGAGCCCGTCGGCGGGGTCGCCGACGGCTCCGGCGGAGCCGGGTGCCGCCGGGTACGGGGCGTGGGAGCGTGAGGCGACACTGCTCCAGCCCACCAGCCACCGCATCGCCGCCTCCACAAAGGTCGAGTGGAGACATGCTGTCATGACAACGGAGCACGGGGGGTGCGACCGGGGCATCACGGCCACACTGAACGCGCCCTTGGCATAAGCCTGTTGAGCGCCGGGCAGGTGCGGCGACTTTCGGCCATTCTCGGTCGGGGCGCACAACCCCGGGACGGCGGAAACGGTACGGCGGTCCGGGAGGCGGTCGCCTCCCGGAGCCGCCCGCCACCCCGCGGGGAGTGGGGCGGCGGTGTCCCCCAGCCCACGTCCGGGACATCGGTCCTCGGCCATGCGGGCCGACCCACGCAGCACTCATGGAAGCGCTCCCGCCCGACACGGGACGAGAGCGCACGGGCGGGCGCACGGCCACACGGCGGGGGCACGCGCGCGCGTCGAGGAGACCGCCGGTCATTCCATCCCACAACAATCTCGCCATACGGCACACCGCCCCTTAACGGTCGGGATCCGGCGAACTACGCTGTGCTAACGAATGCCGCACGCCTATGCCCGGCGTCGTGGCGGCTTCTGGGTGTCGTGTCGAGGGGTGGCGTCATGTCCAGGGAGCAACGCGGGCCGAACGAAAAGCTCGGCACGGTTCTCGCCCTCGCGGGAATCAGCAATGCCGGGCTCGCCCGGCGCGTCAACGACCTCGGTGCGCAACGTGGATTGACGCTTCGTTACGACAAGACGTCGGTGGCCCGGTGGGTGTCGAAGGGCATGGTGCCGCAGGGCGCCGCCCCGCATCTGATCGCCGCCGCCATCGGCCAGAAACTCGGCCGGCCGGTGCCGCTGCACGAGATCGGCCTCGCCGACGCCGACCCGGCGCCCGAGGTGGGCCTCGCCTTCCCGCGCGACGTCGGGGCCGCGGTCCGCTCGGCCACCGAGCTGTACCGGCTGGACAGCGTCGGCCGGCGGGGCGGGGTCGGGATCTGGCAGTCGCTCGCCGGCTCGTTCTCGGTCAGCGCCTACGCGACGCCCGCGCAGCGCTGGCTCATCACGCCCGCCGACCCTTCGGTGGAACGGCTCCTGACGCGTCCGGCCCCCGGTCCGCTCGCCCTGCCCGGCCCAAGGCCGGCTCCGGCCGCTCCCCCCTTCGCCGGCGGCGGTGCCGGCGGCGAGAACGGCGAGCACGCGCGCGTGGGCCACAGCGACGTCGCCAAACTCCGCGAGGCGGCCGAGGACGCCCGCCGCTGGGACTCCAAGTACGGCGGGGGCGACTGGCGCTCCTCGATGGTCCCCGAGTGCCTGCGGGTCGACGCGGCGCCGCTGCTGCTCGGCTCCTACTCGGACGAGGTGGGCCGCGCCCTATTCGGCGCGACCGCCGAACTGACCCGGCTCGCCGGCTGGATGGCCTTCGACACCGGCCAGCAGGAGGCCGCCCAGCGCTACTACATCCAGGCGCTGCGGCTCGCCCGCGCCGCCGCCGACGTCCCGCTCGGCGGCTACGTCCTGGCTTCCATGTCGCTCCAGGCGACCTACCGGGGCTTCGCCGAGGAAGGCGTCGACCTCGCCCAGGCGGCCCTCGAACGCAACCGGGGCCTGGCCACCGCCCGCACCATGTCCTTCTTCCGGCTCGTCGAGGCCCGGGCGCACGCCAAGGCCGGCGACCAGGGCGCCGCGACCGGCGCGCTCAAGTCCGCCGAGGGGTGGCTGGAGCGCTCGCGGGAGGGCGACGGCGATCCGACCTGGCTCGGCTTCTACTCGTACGACCGCTTCTGCGCCGACGCCGCCGAGTGCTACCGCGACCTGAAGCTGCCGCAGGAGATGCGCCGCTTCACCGCGCAGGCGCTGTCCCGGCCCACCGAGGAGTACGTGCGCTCGCACGGGCTGCGGCTCGTGGTCTCGGCGGTGGCCGAGCTGGAGTCCGGCAACCTGGACGCGGCCTGCGCCGCCGGTACGCGCGCGGTGGAGGTCGCGGGGCGGATCTCGTCGGCCCGGACCACCGAGTACGTACGGGATCTGCTGCACCGCCTCGAACCGTACGGGCACGAGCCGCGCGTCATGGAGCTGCGCGAGCGGGCGCGGCCGCTGCTCGTGACACCGGCGTGAGCGGAAGCGGCATGGGCGGCGGGTGCGGCGCGAGTGGCGGGTCCGGCATGGGCGGAAACGGTGCGCGCGCGTCCAGTGTGAGCGGAACCGGCCGGTCCGGGTCCGGCCGGTCCGGGTCCGGCCGGTCCGGGCGCGGGGTCGCGGACGCCGTGTCGTGGGCATGACGGCGGGTCCGGGCGCAACCTCGCGCGGCCGGCGTGACACACGTCCCATGGAACGAACGGTTTGGCCCGGGTGTCAGTGGGCCAGTGCAGTATGCAGGGGTGGGAGGTGGCGCTGGTGTCCGAATCGGACCGCTTTGACTGTGACGTGCTCGTGATCGGCGGCGGAATCGTCGGCCTGTCGACCGCGTACGCGATCAGCCGCGCGGCTCCCGGCACCCGGGTCACCGTCCTGGAGAAGGAACACGCCCCGGCCCGCCACCAGACCGGCCGCAACAGCGGCGTGATCCACAGCGGCATCTACTACCGACCCGGCTCACTCAAGGCCCGGTTCGCGGTCGAGGGCGCCGCCGAGATGGTCAAGTTCTGCGCGGAACACGGGATTCCGTACGAGGTCACGGGCAAGCTGATCGTCGCCACCGCGCGCGAGGAGCTGCCCCGGCTGCACGCGCTCGTCCAGCGCGGCCGGGAGAACGGCATCCCGGTGCGCGAGCTGGGGCCGGCCCAGATCAGCGAGTACGAGCCGCGGGTGCGGGGCCTGGCCGCGATCCATGTCGGCACCACCGGGATCACCGACTACGGCGCGGTGGCGGCCCGGCTCGCCGAGGAGTCCGGGGCCCGTATCGGCTACGGCTCGGCGGTCACCGCGATCGACCGGCGGCCCTGGGGTATCGCGGTGCGCACGGCCGCCGGACGCGTGGTGCGCGCGCGGGTCCTGGTGAACTGCGCGGGCCTCCACTGCGACCGGGTGGCCCGGCTCGCCGGCGACGACCCGGGGATGCGGATCATCCCCTTCCGGGGGGAGTACTACGAGCTGACCGACCCGTCCCTGGTGCGCGGCCTGGTCTATCCCGTCCCCGACCCGGCCTTCCCGTTCCTCGGCGTCCATCTCACCCGGGGCATCGACGGCGGTGTCCACGTCGGCCCGAACGCGGTCCCGGCGCTCGCCCGCGAGGGATACGGCTGGCCGGTCGTCCGCCCGCGCGACCTGGCCGACACCCTCGCCTGGCCCGGCACCCGGGCGATGGCCCGCGCGCACTGGCGCTACGGGGTGGGCGAGCTGCGCCGCTCGCTGTCCAAGCGCGCCTTCACCGAGGCGGTACGGCGGATGCTGCCGGTCGTGGAAGAGCGCGACCTGCGGCGGGCGACGCCGGGGGTGCGGGCGCAGGCGGTGCTGAAGGACGGGACGCTGGTGGACGACTTCCTCATCCGCGAGACCGCGCGGGCGGTGCACGTCCTCAACGCGCCCTCGCCGGCGGCGACGGCGTCCCTGCCGATCGGCCGCGAGGTGGCGGGCCGGGCGCTGGCTCAGCTGTAGCGAGGGGGCGCGGAGGCCGGGGGATCGGGGCCCGGGGCCCGGGGCCCGGGCAGTCGTGGCGAGTGGCACGGAGCCTTGGCGGTCACGGCAGTCGTGGCGGTGCGAGGGCCCCGTTCCCCGCCCGCTGTCGCTCTCTTCGGGCCCGCGACGACCGCGCGGTGCGCCGTAGAATCGAAAGCATTGTGTCTGAGCAGCCAGAGAACACCCCGCACGCCGCACCGGCGGCCCCCGCCCAGCAGCCCGCGCAGCGGGGCAGCCGACGGTTCGCGCCGGGCGAGGGACCCTCGCCCGACCCGGCGGGCTCGCACCACGAGCGCCGGATCCGCAGCTTCCAGCCGCGTCGCAGCCGCGTCACCACCAGCCAGGAAGAGGCGCTGCTGAAGCGCTGGCCGGACTGGGGCATCGACATCGACGGCGCCCGCGTCCTCGACCTGGACGAGATGTTCGGCGGTCTGCCGGTCGTCCTGGAGATCGGCTTCGGCATGGGCGAGGCCACCGCGCAGATGGCCGCCGCCGACCCCGGCACGGGCATCCTCGCCGTGGACGTGCACACCCCCGGCCAGGGCAATCTGCTCGGGCTCGCCGACCGCAACGGGCTCGCCAACGTCCGGGTCGCCAACGGCGACGCGATCATCCTGCTGCGCGAGATGATCTCGCCCGAGTCGCTGGCCGGCTGCCGGATCTACTTCCCGGACCCCTGGCCGAAGGCCCGCCACCACAAGCGGCGGCTGATCCAGCCCGAGTTCCTCACGCTGCTCGCGCCGCGCCTGGCGAAGGGCGGGCTGCTGCACTGCGCCACGGACTGGGAGCCGTACGCGGAGCAGATGCTGGAGGTGCTGACCGCGCACCCCGACTTCGAGAACTCCCAGGCCGACGGCGGCTACGCGCCCCGGCCCGGCTTCCGGCCGCTGACCCGCTTCGAGGGGCAGGGACTGGACAAGGGGCACGTCGTCCACGACCTGCTTTTCCACAGGGCGTGAGCCCCTCGGTGGGGGGACGAGACACCTCCCACCAGGTTTTCCACAGGCCGAAAGAACCCTCTCGACTACTGTCGGTGACGCTGGCTACTGTCGTCGGGTGTCCTCGAACCCGATCACCGGATCCGCGCCCGCGCCCCTCGGCGCGGCCGGCGGCACGGCCGCCCCGCCGGCCTGCCCGCCGGGCCTGACCGCGCCTTCCCCCGTACCCACGTGGGAAGGCGAACAGCCGGACTTCGGCGCCGTGCCGCCGCGCGCCAAGTGGCGCTACAAACCCCGCCGGGCCTTCTGGCGCAGCCGGCTGGTCCGGGGCATCGCCGTGATCACCGTGCTGGCGCTGTGCGGCCTGGTGATCCTCGCGCTGGTACGGGAGGAGACCGGCACCGAGGGCTTCCTCGTCGGCCTCGGGCTCGCTGTCCTGCCGGTGCCCCTGCTGCTGTCGGCGTTCCGCTGGCTCGACCGGGTCGAGCCGGCCCCCTGGAAGAATCTGCTGTTCGCGCTCGCCTGGGGCGCGTTCGCCTCCACGCTGATCGCGATCTTCGCCAACTCCTTCGCCGTGGAGTGGATATCCAGCGCCACCGCCGACCGCGACTCGGCGGACGCCCTCGGCGCGACCGCCGTCGCCCCGTTCGTGGAGGAGACCGCGAAGGGAGCCGCCGTCCTGCTGCTCTTCCTCTTCCGCCGCAGGGACTTCAACGGCCCGGTCGACGGCCTCGTCTACGCCGGATTCACCGCCACCGGCTTCGCCTTCACCGAGAACATCCTCTACCTCGGCAACGCCTTCGGCGAGGACCAGGAGATCGGCGGGACGGGCGTCGGGGCGGTGACCGTGGGCACGTTCGTCGTGCGGGTCGTCCTGTCCCCGTTCGCCCATCCGCTGTTCACCTCGCTCACCGGCCTCGGGCTCGGCTTCGCCGCCCTGCTCCCGGCCACCGCCAAGGCCCGCCGTGTCCGGATGACACTGCTGCCGCTCGGCGGACTGCTCCTCGCGATGAGCTTGCACGCGCTGTGGAACGGCTCGGCGACCTTCCACCCGATGGCGTTCCTGGTGGTCTACGGCATGTTCATGGTGCCGGTGTTCGCCCTGCTGGTCTGGCTGGCGATAGGAAGCCGGCAGCGGGAGCTGCGCACCATATCCGCCGAGCTCCCGGCGTACGCGGCGGCGGGCTGGCTCGCGCCCGACGAACCGCTCGCGCTCTCCTCGATGCGGGCCCGTTCGATGGCCCGCGCGTTCGCCGCCCGGGGCCGCGGCAAACCGGCGGCGCAGGCCGTCGGCGAGTACGAGGCGTTCGCCACGACCCTGGCGTTCCTGCGCCACCGGGCCCGGCGCGGCCAGGCCGTACCCGACTTCGCGGCCCGCGAACAGGAGCTGCTGCACCACCTGTGGCAGCGCCGGCCGCTCGCCTCGCCCGCGCTGTCGTACGCGGCCCGGGCCACCGGTCGTGTCTGGACGCCGCCGCAGTACCTGGACTACGGCGGCTACAACCCGTACCGCAGCTGAGGACGCCCCTGGATATTCGTCCTGATCCGGCCGATGCAGACCTCTTGTCCGACGATCATCCTGGGTTGAAGACTGCGGGGGTGGCCGGGAGGGGGCCGTCTCAGGGGGAGGCGGGGAGTTCCGGCGCGGGGACGCGAGGGGGACTCCGGTGGCCGTGGGGAACGCGCAGGATCCGGTGGACGGCGGCGGGCCCGTCCGGTGGCGGCCCGGGAGCGGTCCGTACGGCGGGGGCCTGGCGCGGTTCGCCGGGGTGGGCGCGATCGTGCTGGGGCTGCTGCTCGGGGTGGTGTCCTTCGACAGCTTCGTCCACCGCATACCGAGCGCGGTGTCGTGGAACGCGGACTACCGGGCCGCCGAGCCGTGTCCCGTCACCGCCGGCGCGCGATCGGCCGCCGCCACCAACGACGCCGCCGACACCGCCGGGCCGGAAGGCTGTCTGCGGGCGGTCGCGTTCACGGTGGCCGGCATCGTGGTCGACCGGGTTCCCCGAAGCCGCCGCTACCAGGCATCGCTGAACAGTCCCGTCCTGCGGCCCACGGTGAGCTTCGCGGATCCGGGCCCTCTGCTGGAACGGCTGCGGCCGGGGGACCGGGTCGCCGGGACGCTCTGGCGCGGGAGGGTCGTGGCGCTCGCCACCGCCGAGGCCCGGCAGGCCACCCTCGACGAGCCGCGCGACGAGACCCGGACGAGTACGGGCATCGCCACCGGACTGGGCCTGCTCGCGATCCTGTCGCTGCGCTTCGGTCTGCGGTGGTTCCGCGCCCGCCCGGACCACCACCTTCCTCACCGCCCTCACCACGCCCACCCCTTCGACCACCGGCCGGCGGCCCTGGTGAGGACCGCCGTGCTCACGGGACTGGCCGTGTTCCTCGGCTGCCTCGCCCTGGGCGCCGTGGCGCAGGTGCTGGAGCTGTCGCGCTGGATCGTGCCCGCCCTCGCCGCACCGGCCACGCTGCTCCCGGTCCGGCCGGCGGGCCGGATCCGACGGGATCCGGGGCCCGGACCGGGCTCTCCCGTACCCACCGGCTGCTGAACGAGCCGAACGGGACGGCGGGACTGCGGGACCGGCCGGGGCGGGGCGGCAGGGCCCGGGCGGGCCATCGGCCCCGTACCGGAGCGGATTCAGCCCGCGTTCAGGCCCGGCCCCGCCCCCGGAACGGCTCGGACGCAGCTCAGGCGGACGCGGCCGTCAGCGTGCTCAGTTCCTCGTCCGTCAGCTTCAGTTCGGTGGACGCGAGAAGCGCCGGAAGCTGCTCGACCGTACGGGCCGAGGCGATCGGGGCGACCACGGTCGGCCGGGAGGCCAGCCAGGCCAGGGCCACGGAGGCGACCTCGGCGTCATGGGCCTCGGCGACCTTGTCGAGCGCGGTGAGCACCCGCTGTCCGCGTTCCGTCCCGAGCAGTTCGAGCGGCCGCTGGGAGCGGGCGCTGTCGACGGTGCGGCCCGGCCGGTACTTGCCGGTGAGGAAGCCCGACGCGAGCCCGAAGTACGGCACGGCCGCGAGTCCGGCGGCCTCGGCGGTGTCCTGGAGCGGTCCCTCGTAGGTGTCGCGGGAGACCAGGTTGTAGTGCGGCTGGAGGGCCACGTACCCGGTGAGGTTCTCCGCCTCGGCGAAGTCGAGGGAGGCGCGCAGCCGTTCCGCCGAGATGTTGGAGGCGGCGACGGCCCGGACCTTGCCCTCCTTCACCAGCGCGTCGAGGGCGGTGACGATGTCCTCGACCGGGACGGACTCGTCGTCGAAGTGCGTGTAGTAGAGGTCGATGTAGTCGGTGCCGAGACGGCGCAGGGACTGCTCGGCGGCGGCCTTGATCGTCTCCGGCCGGAGCCCCTTGTAGTCGGCGTGGGAACCGGCCTTGGTGGCGACGAGGATGTCGGAACGGTTGCCGCGCGAGGCCAGCCAGTGGCCGATGACGGTCTCGGACTCGCCGCCCTCGTGGCCCTCGACCCATTGCGAGTAGACGTCGGCGGTGTCGACGAAGTTGCCGCCCGCGGCGGCGTAGGCGTCGAGGACGGCGAAGGAGCCCTCCTCGTCGGCGGTCCAGCCGAAGACGTTGCCCCCGAGGGAGAGCGGGAAGACGTGCAGATCGGAAGTGCCCAGTCGGCGAAGGGAAGTCATGGGTCGATCTTCCCCCCGCGCGTCCGGGCCCGCTCCGTTTCCATGCCCGCCTCTTCGGCCCCTGTCACACCGACAGGGGCCGGGCGGCTCGGAAGGCGCACAGGGGCGTAGGCCGAAGAATCCCGAGGAATCCGGGCGGCCCGGGGAACCTCGGAGGGCCTCGGGGCGCCCCGGGGAGGTCAGACGGTCAGGCCCTTGGAGCGAAGCCAGGACGCCGGGTCCAGGCGGGAGCCGTCCCCGGTGTGGACCTCCAGGTGGAGGTGCGGGCCGGTCACGTTGCCGGTGGCGCCGACCCGGCCGATGGTCTCGCCGGTGCCGACGGACTGCCCGACGCCCGCGGTCATCGAGGACAGGTGGCAGTACCAGATCTCGGTGCCGTCCTCGAGTTCGAGGACGATGCGGTAGCCGTACGCGCCGGACCAGGCGGCCGACTTGACGGTGCCGCCGTGCACGGCCTTGACCGGCGTACCGGTGGGCGCGGCGAAGTCCAGACCGGTGTGATAGCCGGAGGACCACATCGAGCCGGGCACGCCGTAGGTGGAGGTCAGCACGTACGACGAGGTCGGCAGCGCGAAGCTGGCGGCGAGCTTGGCCAGGCGCTCGGCCTCCGCCTTCGCCGCGGCCTTCGCCTTGGCTTCCGCCTCGGCCTTCTTCTTAGCCTCGGCGGCGGCCTTCTCGGCGGCGTCGGCCTTGGCACCGGCTTCGGCGGCGGCCTTCTCCGCCGCCGCCGTCTCCGCCGCGGCCTTCTCGGCGGCGTCGGCGGCCGCGTGCTGCTGCTCGGCCTGCTGGAGGATGCGGGCGCGCAGTGCCTCGCCCGCGTCGGCCGCGGTCTGCGTCTGCGGCTGAGCACCGGCCTCGGCGCCGCCGGCGGGGGCGGCCTCGTCGGCAGGGGTGGTGTACGTGAGCGCGGTGAGCGGCTGGGTGTTGGCGTTGCCCGCGACGGCGGCGGAGTCGCCCTTCTTCGCGTCACCGTTCATCAGCCGTCCGACGCCCGGGAGTTCGGACACGTCGGGCAGCTTGACGTCCGGCAGGCCGACGTCCGGCAGGGCTATGGAGACCGGCGGCTTCTGCTGCGCGGAGGCCAGGCCGCCGGCGCCGACGGCGGCGATCACACCGACGCCGAGCACGGTGGAGGAGCGGGCAAAGTTGGAGCGCTTGGCGACGCGGTGCCGGCCGCCGGAACGGCTCTGGGCCCGCAGGGAGTCCTCGGTGGGGTTCCACTCCTCGGCCGTCCCGGTCACCCCGGCCGTGCTCTCGGTCCCGCCAGGACCGTCGTAGGCACCGTACGAGTTGTACGAGTCGTTCGGGTCGTACGCGCCATTCGGGTCGTACGCGTCGTTCAAGTCGTACGAATCATTCGGGTCGTACGGGCCATACGGGGAGAAGGGGGCTTGCGGAGTGGGGGGGTTGGACGCCACGGAGGCGCTCTCCTTTCCTTCCTTCTCGCCTACCGGGTTAGCTGACGGGTTCGGAGCAGGAAGGTCTCCTACGGGCGAGCCGCACGGGTGCGGCGGGGCCCGATTCACCCCATGTGGTGGTTCCCCGGTTCCCTGACGGGATTCGGCGCGTGCGCACGGTGCCGCCTCTTGCGACGGCTGGGACGACCGCGCTGCGTTATCGAACGTTAATAGACGCGGGTGAGGGATTCCAAGCCGTCCCCTGTGATCATTCATTGAAATGGGAGGGAATAGCCCAAGTTGAGGCCTCTTCAGAAAGGTTTCGACGAACACCTTGCATATGACGGTGCCTCAGTCGTTACCTGAGGGAGATCTCTCGACTACACCCTGTCATCACCCTGGTCGCCCTCGCCGCCCTCCGGTAGGCCGGTCCCGGGCAGACTGCCCGCCTCGCCCGCCCCGCGCACCCCATCCGCCCCATCCACCTCATTCGCCTCATGCGTCTCATGCGCCCTCGGGCCGTCCGCCGGCACCACCGGCATCGTCCGCCGCCGCTCCGGCTCCCCCACCCCGGGCCGGGCCACCGCGAGCAGCGCCATGTCGTCCGTCGTCCCGCCGCCCGTGTGCCGGCGCACGTCCGCCACCAGGGCGTCGAGGAGTTCCTCCGGCCCCGGGAAGATCCGTCCCGCGAGCCGCTTCGCCGGATCGTAGAAGACCCCGTGCGCGTCCCGCGCCTCCGACAGCCCGTCCGTGTAGAACAGCAGCGTCGCGCCCGGCGGATACGGCGTCTCGTCGGCCCGGTCCGGCCACGCGGCCACGTCCCCCAGCCCCAGTGGCAGCGCCGGCACGCTCGGCCGGAGCGGCAGCAGCGCCCCGTCGGCGTACAGCAGCAGCGGCTCGGGATGCCCCCGGTTGATCACCCGGACGAACCCGGCGCATTCCCCGGGCCCGCGCGGCCTCGCCGGGTCCGCCGGAGCCCCGGGGAACTCCGCGAGGACGGCCGTCGTGAAGCCCTCGAACGCGTCGAGGTCGTCGCGCCGTTCGCCCTCCCGGGCCAGTGCCCGTTCGAGCCGCGCCGCGACCCCCGCCAGCGTCGCCTCCTGCTCGGCCGCCTCCCGGAACGCCCCGATGACGACCGCCACCGCCTCCACCGCGTCCATCCCCTTGCCCCGTACGTCGCCGACCACCACCCGTACCCCGTGCGGGGTGCCCTGGACCGCGAACAGGTCGCCGCCGATGAACGCGCCCGCCTGCGCCGCCTCGTACCGGGCCGCGATCCGCAGCCCGCGGATCCGCTCCTCCGGCTCGGGCAGCACCGCCCGCTGCGCCGCCTCCGCGACCACCCGGGCCGAGGCCAGCCGCTCGCCGCTGCGCTGGACCACCCGGCTGATCAGCACCGCGAGCGCGGAGACCGTGGCGACGGTGAGCGTCTCCGTGATCGAGACGACGTCGTTCGTCTCCTTGTGGAAGAAGAGCAGGCCCGTACTGGCCATGACGGCGGCGAGGCCGGTCAGCAGGGTGGTACGGGTCGAGAAGAACGGGGCGGCGATCAGCGGCGCCGCGGGAAGGAGCGGCGCCGCCGTGTACATGGGCGGGGTCAGCAGGTCATATGCCACCCCGCCCGCGATCACCAGCGCCGGGAGCGCCCGCAGAAAACGCCGGACACCGCGGTACGGACCGTCGTACGAGCCGGGGTCGCCGCCGTTCCCCCGGCGCCGGCCCTCGCCCCGGTCCCGGCTTCGCCCGCGCCGCACCGCCGCTCGCGCCACCTGTGCTCCTCGTCCTCCCTGGCTCCCGGGGCTCCCCGCGCTCCTCGTGCTCCTCGTGCTCCTCGTGCTCCTCCCCAGGGTGCGGTCAGGCGGTGGCGTCCGGCGACTCCTCTTCCGCCGTACGGCGTACCGCCGGATCCGGGCCCGCGGCCGGGTCCGTGACCGCCTCCGCGTCCCTGACCTCGTCGGCGTCCGCCCCTGCCTCCACCTCCGTGGCGGCGGTCGCGGTGGTCGCGGTGGTCGCGGCGGTCAACCGTCCGCCGCGCGCGAGCGCCGCCATCGCCGCCGCGCACCCGAGGCCGACCGCGCACAGCACCAGCCAGGGCGCCGCCGACCAGCCGGTCGTGTCAAGGAGGACACCCGTCCCCAGATTCCCCAGGGTGATACCGATCCCGCAGACGGTGTTGTAGAGCCCGTAGTGGGTGGCCACCCAGCGGCCCCTGGACAGCGCGACGACGGTGTCCATCTCGTACGGGTAGAGCACGGCGTTCGCCACCGCCAGCACCGCCGCGCACAGCAGCAGCCCCACCAGGGCCCGGCCCAGCGCCGCCGGAAGGAGGAAGGCCGCCCCCATGAGGGCGAGCCCGAGCACCAGACACCGCTCGCGGGTCAGCCGCGCCGCGCACCAGGCGGTGATCCGCAGCTGCCCGGCCAGCGCCACCAGCGCCGACACCACGAACAGCGCGGTCATCGCCGCCGTCCCCCCGGCGGCGAGCGGCAGCGCCAGGTAGACCTGGAACGACAGGACGTACGAACCGGTCATGGCCAGCGAGAACAGCCAGAACGTACGGTTCGTGAGCACCGTACGGAACTGCCCCCGCGCCCCGCCGTCCCCGTCCGCCGGGGTCGCCGCCGCCTTGTGCCGTACGGGCAGATGCCGCAGCTGTACGACGGTCAGCCCGGCGAACAGGACCGCCGCCACCACGCACGTCAGCCGGAACGACACCCCGGTGAGCGCCACCCCCACCAGCGGCCCGAGCAGGATGCCCGCCTGGTAGTACGTGTTGAACAGCGCGAACGCCGCCACCCGCCGCTCCCCCGCCTCGGCCGCGAGATACGCCCGCACCGCCGGGTTGAACAGCGCGCCCGCCAGGCCCGTCGCGAGCGAGGCGGCGATCAGCGCCGGCAGCGACTGCGCGAAGGCGAGCGCGCCGAAGCCGGCCGTCCGCAGCGCGCACCCGGCGACGATCAGCGGTTTGAAGCCGAGCCGGTCGGCGAGCGCGCCGCCGGCCAGGAACATGCCCTGCTGGGAGAGGTTGCGCGCGCCGAGCACCAGGCCGACCGCCCAGGCCGCCATCCCGAGGCCGTCGGCGAGATGGGCGGCCAGGTACGGCATCAGCATGTAGAAGCCGAGATTGATGGTGAGCTGGTTGAGGAAGAGCAGCCGCACGGCCGGATCGAAGGTGCGGCTCTGCTTCCAGATCCCGCCCCGGGACGGGGCCGCCGCCGTGGTCATCGGGTCCGCTCCGTCCCGGGGCGCTCGGCGGCGCCCGGCCGCCGGACGGCGGCCGGATCCAAAACCCGCTCCTGGGCCCGCGCCCTGTCCTGGACCAGCGCCCGGTCGAGGTCCCGGCCCGGGGCCCGGCCCGGATCCCGGTCCAGGACCCGGCGGGTCCAGCCGTCGACCCGTACATCCTCGACATATGCCATCGGTTCGTCGCGTACCGGACCGTCGAGCAGCCCGTGCAGGGCGCAGTACTCGTCGTTGAAGACCGTGTCGAAGTAGCGCTGCGGTCCGTCCGGGAAGACGGCGGCGATCCGGGTGCCGCGCGGCCGGGTGCGGGCCAGCCAGCCCGCGACCAGCGCGACCGCGCCCACGCTCCAGCCGCCCGTCGCGAACTGCCGGGCCGCGAGCCGCCGCGCGGAGCGTACCGCCTCGGCCGGTGCGATCCAGTGGACCTCGTCGAAGGCGGGGTGGTCGACGTTGGCCGGGTGGATGGAGGAACCGAGGCCGCGCATCAGGCGCTCGCCGGCCGGGAGGCCGAAGACGGTGGAGTCGATGGAGTCGACGCCGACGAGTTCGAGGGCCGGGCTGGAACCGGCGCGCAGCGCGCGGGCGATCCCGGCCGAGTGGCCGCCGGTGCCGACCGCGCAGACCAGCACGTCGATCCGGTCGAGCTGCTCGGACAGTTCGGCGGCGAGTCCGGCGTACGCGCGCGGGTTGTCGGGGTTCCCGTACTGGTCGGGCCACCAGGCACCGGGCAGGGCGCGCAGCAGTTCGGCGACCTTGTCCCGGCGGGCCTGCTGCCAGCCGCCGGACGGACCGGGCTCGGCCACGACATGGACCCGCGCGCCGTGGGCGGTGAGCATCCGCTCGACGATCGGTTCGAGGCCCGGGTCGGTGACGACATGGACCGGGTGGCCGTGCAGGACTCCGGCGAGCGCGAGACCGAGGCCCAGGGTGCCGGAGGTCGACTCGACGATCGGGGCGCCGGGCCGCAACTCCCCGCGGCGGCGGGCCTGCTCGACCATGTGGAGGGCGGCCCGGTCCTTGATGCCGCCGAAGTTGAAGCCTTCGAGCTTGGCCCAGTAGCCGTCGTCCATCCAGAGGACGGGAGTGCGGCCGACGGTCTGCTCGGTGACGGAGAGAAGCGTGGCGGGGTGCGTCATGGGGTCTGCGTCCCTTGGGTGCGTGAGGGGATGCGCGGGCGCGGGCATATGCCAAGACGGAGGCACCCGCGAGGCATATGCGGGCACGGATGCCGACGCGTACGCGGGCACGCATGCCGCTACCGATGCCTGTGCCTGTGCCTGTGCCTGTGCCTGTGCCTGTGCCGTAGGCGTACGAGGGCGCGCCTGCGCGCGGAAGAGGGCCGGGAAGGGCGTACGCGGGCGCGTGGAGGCGAAGGCGCCGGGCGCGAGGGCGTACGCGAGTCGGCTCAGTTCCGGTTCACGCCCAGAGCGATGAGCAGTCTGCGGGACTCGGGACCGGGTCCGGCCCGGCCATGGACGCGGCGCGTGTGCGGGGATTCGGGGAAGACCTCGTCGTACGGAACGAGGACGGCGCCGCCGAAGTCCGGCGCCGACAGCTGCGAACCACCGGACTGCGCGGGCAGATGGGCGTCGAAGGAGCCCTTTTCCCCCGGCATCTCGCAGCCGTGCGAGGAGGCGGGCGCGGAGACGCTCTCCCCGGCGAGACCGTTCAGGGCCAGTGCGTGCCCGTGGGCTCCATGACAGACCCCGGCGACGAGCGCGAGCAGCGCGAACAGCAACAGCACGGCGGGCACGCGCCGCCCCGCCCGTACCGCCGCCCGCGCCACCGCGCGCACGCCGCCGACTCTCTCGCGATCACTCATGGTGTGCGCGACGTTACGGGGAGCGCACGGGTGACGCAAAGGAGCAAACAAGTTTTGGCCACGGCGCATCCGGGGCGGGAGCGGGGCGCGCGGGCGCGACATACACGCCGGACAGGACGCGACCCGAACCGCTCCGCCCCGCCCGGACTCGACCGGGCCGGCCCGGACACCCTTTTCGTGATCCCGAACATGACGAAGGCCCGGATCGTAAGAAACGATCCGGGCCTTCGGCTACTGAGTAGCGGGGACAGGATTTGAACCTGCGACCTCTGGGTTATGAGCCCAGCGAGCTACCGAGCTGCTCCACCCCGCGTCGGTAAACACAACCCTACGGCATGACCGGCCCGGACACGAAATCCGTATCCGGGGAGCCGGGGGACGCGTCGGCGACGGCGCGTGGGGGCGGTGATCCGGACGGTCCGGCTGGGGGGGCGACCTCGACGGCGAACACGCCCCGGACCCGGCTTCGGCCGCTGTCCGGTCGTTCATGAGAGTGGCTGACCTTGTCGACGTAAGGTCGGTGCCGACATCGGATTGCCGAAGCCCTGGTTCGGGCACCGAGGAGCCGTCGATGCTGGACCAGGGTTCACAGCGCGCCGCGCGCCTGGCCGGGTACGAGACCGTGAGCACTCGGCTCTCCTTGCTGAGCGATCACCGGCTCGGGGAGGTCGTGGCAGCCGCCACTCCGCTCGGGTCGGGCATCGGCGGCAGGTCGGCAGAGCTGGAAGTCGACGGAACGCGCGTCTTCGTCAAGCGGATCCCTTTGACGGACCTCGAATTGCGCCCGGAAAATGTGCGGTCGACAGCGAACGTCTTCGAGCTGCCGATGTTCTACCAGTACGGGGTGGGCTCGACCGGGTTCGGTGCCTGGCGGGAGCTTGCCGTGCACACCATGACCACGAACTGGGTTCTCGGCGACGAGTACGCGGGATTCCCCTTGATGTATCACTGGCGGGTTCTTCCTGACGCCCCTCCCGAAGGGTTCACCGACGTATTCGGGGGCCTGGAGGGGGCAGTCGCCCACTGGGAGGGATCACCCGCCGTTCGTGACCGGCTGGAGGCCATCGGCCGGTCCTCGTGCAGCCTGGTGGTCTTCCTCGAGCACATACCGCACACACTCGCCCGGTGGCTGGCCGACCACCGCGAATCCGCCGTGCCGGAAGGCGGGGACGGCTCGCCCCTCCGCCGGGTGGAGGAAGCTCTGATGGAAGGAGCCGACTTCATGAGTTCTCGCGGACTCGTCCACTTCGATGCTCACTTCGACAACGTCCTGACAGATGGCTGCCGGCTCTACTTCGCCGACTTCGGGCTTGCCTTGAGCTCCCGCTTCGACCTGACGGCGGACGAGTCCGGCTTCCTCACCAACCACCTGGCCTACGACCGCCTCTACACGGCGAACCACCTGCTCCAGTACCACGTGCTCGACAGGGTGCGCGGTGACACGGAACACGAAATCTTCCTGCGCGACTGGATCGCGGACCGGCGACCTGGCGACATCCCGCCCGAGATCACGGCCCTCCTCGACCGGCACGCACGCCCTGCCGTCGTCTTGGACTCCTTCTTCCGCCGCCTGATCACCAAGAGCAAGCAGACGCCGTTCCCGGCCGAGGAGATCGAGCGGCAGTGGGAAGCCGGCACCACCACCCCGGGCTGATCCACGTCCTCGCCCCGGTTGCCGGGGCGCGCTCTCCCCGTCGGTCTCCTCCGGCGAGAGCGCCCCGATCGCCGACCGATCCCCGGCGGCGGCCCATCGGCTCGTCAACCGGGCTCGCCGCCGGGAACACGGACGGAACGCGGGCAGGACACTGGTCCGGCCGAGTACGTCACTTCCGCCCGGCACGCGGCGCGCGAGGAGGGTCACGTCATGGCGAGAAGACGCCATTGACCGCGCCACCGTTTCCTTGAATCCCGATCACCCCGGGCCGCTGCGGCCGGCCCTGGGCCACCTCGGGCACGCTCCGGGCACGCTTCGGGCACGCAAACGCCCCGAAAGGCCGTCAGACGCACTGCGGCCCGACCGGAAAACTCCGATCGGGCCGCAGAACACGCAGGTCACAACGTCGGTAACAAGTCTCCGACTGGTAGGCCGTGTGGGACTCGAACCCACAACCAATGGATTAAAAGTCCACTGCTCTGCCAATTGAGCTAACGGCCCCTGGACCGGCGCGCCCATGCAGCATAGCCCGTGACCCTCCCCAAACCGATCGGGTATCGGCCCCGGCATCGCCATGGGCGTGCCGGGTCCGATACCCGGGTCGGCTTCGCGCGGCGGGCCGCGCCGACGGCGACGGACTCCGCCGCGTTCACGCCCCGTTCGGACGGGAGCGGTCCGGCCCGCGCCTTGTTCGGACGGGAACGGTCACACCCGAACGGGACCCGCCACAGCACGGGCCCCACCGAGCCACAGACCCCATCAGACCGCACGCCCCCGCCGAGCCACTGACCCCGCCGAGCCGCGAGCGCCCACCGAACCCCAGCCCCTAGCCGACCCGCAGCTCCCCGTGCTGCTCCAGGTCCGCGCCGGAGCCGTCCGCCGCCTTGGCCGTCAGCGTCCACGCGTAGGAACCGGCGGCGGCCTGCTGCCCCGTGCCGTCCTTGCCGTCCCAGGCGGCGGCGAGCATGCCGCGCGCCTCGCCCCCGGTCAGGGTGCGGACCGGCTGCCCGGTCGACTTGTCCGTGACGGTCAGCGTCCAGGAGGCGGCGGGCTTGGAGAGCCACCAGCGCGGCTGCCAGGAGACCGTGTCACCGGACACGGTCGCCGAGGCCGGCACGTCGGCGTCGACGCGGGCGAGCGGGGAGGCGGGGACCCCGAGGTCGGCGACGGTCAGGTCACCGTCGCGGTTCGACTCGTACGCCAGCCGGCCGGTGGCCGTGTCGACCGCCCACACTCCTTCCTCGAAGTTGAAGTTGCTCGGGTGGTACGTGCCCTTCTCGACCGGCTGGGCGCCGCGGATGTCCGTCACGACGAGGTCGTCGGAGGACTTGACCACGTAGCCGTCGCCGAGGACGGAGTAGAGACCGCTGTACGACCGGTTGGTGTCGGTGTCGAGGTCGTAGATCCCGGAGTACCAGTTGTTGCCGATCGAGCACTCCCAGCCGAGCCAGTGCGCGGTCACCCGGACGTTCTCGGGGGTGCCGCAGCCCGCCTTGACGGTGACCGTGCGCTTCACCGTGCCCGTGCGGGCGTCGTATCCGATGACGGCGCCCCCCGCGCCGGGGCTCCAGACGGTGTCGCCGTACAGATCGAGGTACTCGCTCTTGTAACCGTTCACGGGCGTGGCGAGCTGCTCGCCGGTGTCCAGGTCGATGACGGCCGTCCGCGTCCGCCCGGTGCTCTTGAGCTCACCGGCACCGAGCGCGTACCGGCCGGACACGTCGGCGACCCGGAAGGTGGTGAACTCGTCGCTGATCGGCCGGCCCTTCGAGGCGCCCTTGTCCACCACGATCGCGGGGCTCGGGTCGACCCCCCACGGCTGGTTGATCACCATCCGGCCGTCCCCGGCGGTGAACGGGGCGTCGCAGGAGCTGTCCGTGCAGTGGTCGAGCGCGAGGCCGAGGTCGCCCCGCGGCTCCGTCTCTCCGGCGGCCAGGGGGCCGCTCACCGACACGGTGCGCGAGCGCACGGCGTTCGTCTCGTCGGGCATGCGGTCGAGGGAGGCGATCCGCCCGTGGTCGAAGGAGAGGCTCCGGGCCTTGGAGTGGAGCGGGGTGACGTCCGTCAGGGCGGTCAGCGCCGTGCCGTCCGCCGTCGCGGAGATCCGGGTCACGGCGAGCCGGTCCGCCGTCGTGCCGCCGACCACGAGCAGCCCGCCGTCCGTGGTCCGCAGCGCGTTCTCGCGGCCGTACGCGAGGAGTTCGGTCTCCTCGCCGCCGGCCCGGGGGACGGAGACGACGCGGTACGGCGCGGAGCCGCCCTTCCCGGACACGCGGGCCACGATCAGCCGTTCGCCCACCACGCCGAGCAGCAGATCGCCCTCGTGGTAGGCCAGTTCGGCGCTCGCGGTCTCGCCGAGCGGGCCGGACGCGTCGGCGCCACCGGAGCCACCGGCCCCACCCGCCGCGTCCTTCGCGTCCTTCGCGTAGAAGTGGACCACGCCGTCCTTCGTCCACTCGGCGACCTCGGTCGCGGTGTGCGCGGTCCCGGCGCTCGGCGTGGTGCTGCCGGGGGCGATCGGCCGGACCTTCGCGGTCGCGAGGTCGATCCAGACCGGGCGGGTCACCCCGCCGGCCGTGTAACCGGCCAGAATCCCCTTGGTGTCACCGGTGACGGCCTTCGCGGCGGGCTCGGCCCCGTCCGGCCAGCCGGTCACCACCGTGTCCTCGACGGGTGCGGAGGAGCTCGCGGACCGGAGCAGATGCCAGACGAGCGGGGCGTCCTCGGCGCTCTGGGTGGTGGCGACGACCGTGGTGCCGAAGGCACCGACGTACCGGTAACCGCTCGGCAGCGGCACGGTCCGGGCGGTGTTCGCGGCCACGTTCAGCAGCCTCACCCAGCCACCGCCGGGAGCGTCGGCGTCGAGGGAGGCGATGTAGTCGGAGCCCGCGCCGTAGGTACCGTCGGCCTCCGGCCCCTCCGCGTCGTAGCTCAGCGGCTGCTCGGGCCCGGAGTACGGGGTCCAGAAGTGGCCGAGACCCTGCTCGTACCGCAGGAATCCGCTCTCGCCGGCGGCGACCGGGATCACCTGGCGCGGCTGGTCCGCGACGACCGCCGGGAACACGACATCGGCGTTTCCGGCAGCGGCCGCGAGCGGTGCGAACGAGCCGAGACCGGCGATCAGAGTCGCCGCGGCCACGGCCGCGATGGAATGACGGACAACAGCGTGATGAGGCATTCGGGTCCCTCCCCTGGGAAGCCAACAGGCATGCGGGGAGCACGGGCGCGACTCGCGCACCATCCCTCGGACCTGGCCTGACCTGGCCGTATCGTCCCCCCGGCAACCGAACGTAGCAGTGGGTCACGGACTCTCCCCACCGATTTTCGGGCCCCTCGGCAGAGTCGGGAACCGGACACGAAGAAGGCCCGTATCCGCACGGGGATGTGCGGATACGGGCCCTCTTGAGGCGTTACGGCCTTACGGCCTCACGACGTACGCGTCAGCCGTTGCGCTTCCAGCGCGGCTTGTCGTCGCGGCGGAAGCCACCACGCTCGCCGCCACGGTCGGCACCGCGGTCGTCACGACGGTCGCGGTTGAACGCCGGACGCTCGTCGCGGCGGTCGCGGTTGAACGGACGGTCGCTGCCACGGTGGCCGCCGGCCGGGCGGTCGTTGTCGCGGCGGAAGCCGCCACGGTCGCCACCACGGTCGTCGCGGCGCTCGAAGCCACCACGCTCGCCACCACGGTCACGGTTGAACGAGGGACGCTCGCCACCACGGTCGCGGTTGAACGCCGGACGGTCGTTGTCGCGGCGGTCGCGGTTGAACGACGGGCGGTCGTTGTCGCGGCGGTCGCGGTTGAAGGACGGGCGGTCGTTGTCGCGACGGAAGCCGCCACGGTCGCCACCACGGTCGTCACGGCGCTCGAAGCCACCACGCTCGCCACCACGGTCGTCACGACGGTCGCGGTTGAACGACGGACGCTCGTCACGGCGGTCACGGTTGAACGACGGACGGTCGTTGTCGCGACGGAAGCCGCCACGGTCGCCACCACGGTCGTTGTCGCGACGGAAACCACCGCGGTCGCCACCACGGTCGTTATCCCGGCGGAAGCCGCCACGGTCGCCACCACGGTCGTCACGGCGGTCGAAGTCGCGGCGCTCCTCGCGGTCGCGCTGCTGCGGCACCTCGGCCGCGGCGATCGCGGCCGCGACCTCGGCCTCGGCGGCCTCGGTCATCTCGGCGACCGCGGCCTCCGGGTCCTCACCGCGCTCACGGGCGGCGCGGGCGACCAGGCGGTCGGCCTCGTCGCGCAGCTCGACGGCGCGGCGCTGCAGCCGCTCCAGCTGCTTGGTCAGGTCGGCGACCTCGCGCTCGGCCTGCTTGGCCGAGTTGTTCGCGGAGTCGGCCTGGACCTCGGTCAGCGACCGGGCACCGGTGATCTCGGCGACCTCGGGGTCGAACGCGCCCGCACCGCCGACGATGTGACGCGAGGCGTCGACGCCCGCGTCCTCCATGAGGCGGAAGATCTGGCGGCGCTGGTGCGGCAGGGCCAGGGAGACGACGGTGCCGGAGCGGCCGGCCCGGGCGGTACGGCCCGAGCGGTGCAGGTAGTCCTTGTGGTCGCCGGCCGGGTCCACGTTCAGGACCAGGTCGATGCCGTCCACGTGGATACCGCGCGCGGCGACGTCGGTGGCGACGAGGACGTTGACGTAACCGTCCTTGAAGTCGGACAGGGTGCGGGTACGGGCGCCCTGGGTCATGCCGCCGTGCAGCGCGTCGGCCTTCACACCGGAGTCGCGCAGCTGCTCGGCGACGCGGTCGGCGCCCAGCTGGGTGCGGACGAAGATGATGGTGCGGCCCTTGCGGGCGGCGATGGCGGAGGTGACCGGCGCCTTGTCCTTCGGCTTCACGACGAGGACGTGGTGGGTCATCGTCGTGACGGCACCGGCGGACGGGTCGACCTCGTGGGTGACCGGGTCGACCAGGTAGCGCTTCACGAGGGAGTCGATCTCGTTCTCCAGCGTGGCGGAGAAGAGCAGCCGCTGACCGCCCACGGGGACCTGGTCGAGCAGCTCGGTGACCTCGGGCAGGAAGCCCAGGTCGGCCATCTGGTCGGCCTCGTCGAGGACGGCGATCTGGACCTGCTCCAGGGAGCAGGCGCCGCGGTTGATGATGTCGCGCAGACGGCCCGGGGTGGCGACGAGGATGTCGACGCCGCGCTCCAGGGCGTAGATCTGGTTGCCCATCGACGTACCGCCGCAGACGACCTTCATGCGCAGGCCGAGCACGTCGCCGTACGGCTGGAGAGCGTCCGCGACCTGCATCGCGAGCTCACGGGTCGGGGTGAGGATGACGCCGCGGGGCTTCTTCCGCTCGGTGCTGCCACCGGCCAGGGTGGTGAGCAGCGGGAGACCGAAGGAGAGGGTCTTGCCGGAGCCGGTACGGCCACGGCCCAGGATGTCCTTGCCGGCCAGGGCGTCCGGGATGGTCGCGGCCTGGATCGGGAAGGGGGTGGTCACACCGTTCTGGGCGAGCTTGCGCACGACGCCCTCGGGGAGACCCAGGTCACTGAAGGTGATCTGCGGGGTGTCGTCGCCCTCGGCCTCGTCGGCGTCGGTGTCGTCGGCCTCAAGGGCCTCGATGTCGGCGGCGTCGAGGATCTCGACGGCCTCGTCGACGACGGTGGTGGTGTCGGCTGCCTCGGCGGCAGCGGCGTCGTCGGCCTCGATGGCCTCGACGGCGTCGACGATCTCGTCGCCCTCAGGCAGGACGGCGTGGTCAGAACTGAAAATGGACATGCGAATTGCGAAACCTTCCGGAGTCTCGGCACGCGCCCGTCAACTCCGTGTTTCGCCTAGGACCGCCTCAATGCGGTCAGCCACGGCAAGGGAGAGTACGCGCCAGATCACGGCGCTCTTCGGTCGTGGCGCCGGGCAAATGGGATCAAACGATCTACCACCATACGCACTCTCCCCCACCCCTGGCAAATCGAGCCCCTCACGCCGGTCCGACGCGCACCCCCGGCCTCGCCCCGAACCTGGATCCGACCTGCGAAGACTCCTCCGGTTCCACGGCCACAGCGACTCCGTCGGCAACCCTCATCGCCCCCATGTGGGTATCGGTTCCGGTGGTCGGCTCCGGCGATTCGCTCACCGTCGGCTCGGGTGTCGGCTCCTGTGTGGGGGCGGGGGTCTGCGGGGCGGCGGTCGGCTGCGGCGACGGCGGCTGCGCGGGCGGGGTGGTCGCCCCGCCGCCGGGCACCCCAGGGCCGCTGCCGGGCTCCGGTCCGGCGGGGCCCGCCGGCGGCTGCTGCGGCCGGGGCACCCCGCTCGGCACGGTCTGCCCCTCGCCGCCGCCCGGCTTGGCCGACGCGGTCGCCGACCCGCTCGGTACGGGCTGGTCCCGGCCCTCGCCGTCCGGTCCCGGCCCGCCGCGCCCGGCCCGGTCGTACCCGCCCCCGCCGTGGGCCCCGGTCTGGCCGACACCGCCCCGCGTCCCGTCCCCCGCGTCCGGCTTCCCGGCGGACGGGCTGGACGCCGCCGGGCCCGTGCTCTCGTCGCCGACACTCATACAGCCGCTCAGACCCGCGCAGGCGGCGACCGCCAGCGCGGCGGCGGCCCATCGCACAGGGGTGGGCAATTGGCGCACGACGGCACCTCCAGGTCACTCGGACACACGGACACTCGCTCCCCCGCGGCGCGCGGCATACGCGAGCGGCATGCGACACGTCGGGCGCGAAGGGGACGCGGCTCTGGCGCGTCGCCCTGCCCAACTCCCCTGGCGCTCCGAGGACACGGATGGAAGGGACGACGGGGGACGCCGGGCGGTCCCCCGTACGGCGTACCGCCCGGCGCGCCGCACACGGAACGGCCGCCACCCCCCGTACGCGCGGGCGGACTCCCGTCCCGCGCCGTCCGCCCGCGCCGGCCGGCGGCCGGAGCCCCGCCCGCTCCCCTTCCGCCGGCCCGTCCCGGACAATGGCCGTGTGCTGGAGATGACACGCGAGACCTTCGAAGAGCTGGTGTCCGACGCCCTGGACACGATCCCGCCGGAGCTGACCCGGGTCATGGACAACGTGGCCGTCTTCGTCGAGGACGAACCGCCCGCCGACGATCCCGATCTCCTGGGGCTGTACGAGGGAACGCCGCTCACCGAGCGGGGCGAGTGGTACGCCGGGGTGCTGCCGGACCGGATCACGGTCTACATGGGGCCGACCCTGCGGTACTGCGCGTCCCCGGAGGAGGTGGTCCACGAGGTCGCCGTGACCGTCGTCCACGAGGTCGCCCACCACTTCGGCATCGACGACGAACGCCTCCACGCGCTGGGCTGGGGCTGACACCCGGACGGCCCACACCCGGCTTTCCCCCGGCTTTCCCCCGGCTTTCCCCCGGCTCCCCCCGACTTCCGGCCGGCCGACGCCCGGCTTCCGTCCGGCATATGACCGTCCGTGGGCCGCCCGGATGCCGTCGTGGGGCCGTCGTGGGGCCGTCCCGGGCGGTCATATGCCACCCCGGGGGCTGACCAGCGCCGGAGCCGGAACCCCTGCCGGGACAAGGGCGGAACGGGTCCGGCGCGCACCCCGCCCCCGACGCCCGTCCCCCTCCCGGGAAACCGTTTTGGCGATACCGCCTGCCATCCCATATGCTTCTCACGTCCCCGAGGCGCTGCAAAGCGCCCAGGCGGGCCTTAGCCCTCATCGTCTAGTGGCCCAGGACGCCGCCCTTTCAAGGCGGTAGCACGGGTTCGAATCCCGTTGGGGGCACGCACAACCTGTGCGAGACTTGTCTCGCACACCATATGGTCCTGTGGAGCAGTTGGTTAGCTCGCCACCCTGTCAAGGTGGAGGTCGCGGGTTCAAGTCCCGTCAGGATCGCTGAGATCGGAAACGATCTCGTGGCTGGGTAGCTCAGTTGGTACGAGCGATCGCCTGAAAAGCGATAGGTCGCCGGTTCGACCCCGGCCCCAGCCACAAGAGAAGGCCCCGTCCTCACGGACGGGGCCTTCGTCGTGTTCGAGCGTCCCTGGGCCCCAGGCCCCAGGCTCCGAAGGCGAACCCAGGGCCTGGCCAAGGATCCGAAGATCCGGAGATCCGCAGACAGGCCCTGGAGCGTTCGGCTCACCCCTCCTCCGCTTCGGCCCCTTCCCGGACCTCCCGCTCGCGGCCCACGCGCCCCTCGCGCCGCGAGCGGCGGCCGCGCCACGCGAACGTGCCCGCCACCACCGCGACGACGGAAACGAGCAGAGCCCAGTCCGGAACCGAACGGCCCCATGCGCCGACCCGCTGTTCCACGGCGAAGGAATCGTCGACCGACAGCAGCCCCGGCAGGGCGGTCGCCCCGTCGAAGACCAGGAACAGCGTGCCGAGGGCGATGAAGAACAGCCCCGAGAGCAGCGAGGTCGTGTGCAGCTCGATTCGGCCCAGCCGGAACGCGCGGCCCCGCAGCCAGCGCCGCCGCCCCAGGTCGTAGCGCTCCCAGAGCAGCGCGAGCAGGAACATCGGGACGGCCATGCCGAGCGCGTACGCCGCGAGCAGCAGCCCGCCGTAGACCGGATTGCCGCCGACCGCCGCCACCGTCAGGACGCTGCCGAGGATGGGGCCCGCGCAGAACCCGGCGAGGCCGTAGACCAGGCCGAGGGCGTAGACGGAGAAGGCCGTGGTCGGCCGGATCCGGCCGCTCGCCTCCGCGAGACGGCGCGAGGCGAAGCCCAGGCCGAGGATCTGGAGCACCCCGAGGCCCACGATCAGCCAGCCGCCGGCGGCCACCAGCAGATCCCGGTGACCGTAGAAGAGCCGCCCGGCAAAGGAGCCGGCGGCGCCGAGCGGGACGAGGGTGGTGGCCAGACCGGCGTAGAAGACACCGGTCCGGGCCACCAGCTTCGCGCGCGAGTCGATCGAGTACGCGAAGAACGCCGGCAGGAGCAGGGCGCTGCACGGGCTGAGCAGGGCGAGCAGTCCGCCCAGGAAGGCGGCGAAGTAGCCGATGCCGGAGGTCACCGCGCGTCCTTCGCGTCGCCGTCCTTCTCGCTCTGGTCGTCCTGCTTGGCGTCCCGCTGCTCGTCCGCCGGCTTCGTCTTCGTCTTCGGCCTCGGCCGCGTCTTCGCCGCCTCCGCCGCCGCGTCGATCGCCTGGGTGAAGGCCTCCATCGGCTGCGCGCCCGCGATCGGCCGGCCGTTGACGAGGAAGGACGGGGTGGAGGTGGCGCCGAGGGAGTAGCCCTGCTCCTGGTCCTTGCTCACCGCGTTCCGGGCCTCCTCGCCGTCCGTGTCCCGCGCGAAGCGGTCCAGGTCCGGCACGCCCGCCTCCTTCGCGAGGGTGGTCAGCCGCGCCTTGCCGAAGCCCTTCTCCTTGGCTCCGTCGGCATATGCCGCCTTGTGGAACTCCCAGAACCGGCCCTGCTGTCCGGCCGCCCAGGAGGCACGGGCCGCCGCCTCCGACTCCTCGCCGAAGATCGGGAAATTGCGCCACTCGATGCGCAGGGTGCCCGCGTCGACGTACTTCTTCACCAGCGCGGGCTCGGTGTCCCGGGCGAACTTGCCGCAGAAGCCGCACTTGAAGTCGGCGTACTCGATGAGGACGACGGGCGCGTCGGCCCTGCCGAGGGCGAGCTTGTCGGCCTTGTCCCGGCGGGCATATGCCTCAAGCTCGGGGTAGACACCGTCGGCCGGATCGGCGGACACCTCGGCGGGGGCGGAGGACGGGTGACCGGACGTGTCCGCGCCGGGGGAAGCGGGCTTGGTGCCGGCGTACGAGGCGAGGCCGAGCAGGACCGCGGCGAGCGTGACCCCACTGATGATCACGACCGGCTTCGACCGGGACGAGGACTTCGGCGAGGGCTTCGACGGAGGCGTGGACGAGGGCGGGGGCGTGGACGAGGGCGTGGACGAGGGCGTGGACGAGGACATGCGGAAGCACTCCTGAGGAGAGAGGAAGGAGAGAAGGAGACGGTGGGGTGTTCCCGGTTCTCTAGACCCTCAGGATCGACAGCTCCAATGGCGACGGCGCGGCGCGCTCCGGCGGGTCCGGTCCCGGTCCCGGGGCCGGTCCGTCCGCTCCCGCGGCCCATGACCCGTACACCGTCCGTTCCGCGGCCGACGGCGCGGACAGCAGCCCGCCGGGGCCGGGGGTACGCGGCGGCACGCCGGGGGTGACCGCTCCCTTGCCGGCGCCGTGTCCCCGGCCGCAGCCCGGCACACGGTCCTCCCCGTCCGGTACGTCGAAGACCGCGGCCTGCGGAGCCACGGCCCCGGACCCGGTCCCCATCGCGACGGCCGCCGTCTGCCGGTGGTGCGCCGCCCCGGCGGCCCCGGCGCCCCCGGCGGCCCCGGCGCCCCTCGCGGCCCCGCACAGCAGCAGCCCCAGCACCAGTCCCGCCAGCGCGGCGAACACCGCCGGCGCGCGCAGCGTGCGGGACATACGGATTCCTTTCGAACGGCGTGCCCGAAATATTACGCAGCGCACGCGCGCCGCCCCCGTAAATCGGTTCGCCGCTTCTTCGCGGCAGGTGCGATCCTGGGGTCCGTATGTCTACTTCCTTCGCCGCCCTCCAGTCCGTCCTGGCCGAGGTCTCGCTGCGGGACTCCCACCGGCTCGGCCGCCGTCTCGAAGGTGCCCGCCGCATCCGCAAGCCCGAGGCCCGCGCGGCCGTCCTGGACGAGATCGCCGTCGAGGCCGGCAAGGCCAGGGACCGCGTCGCCGCGCGCGCCGCGCGCGTGCCCGCCGTCTCCTATCCGGAAGCGCTCCCGGTCTCCCAGAAGAAGGACGAGATCCTGGAGGCGATACGCGACCACCAGGTCGTCATCGTCGCCGGTGAGACCGGTTCCGGTAAGACCACGCAGATCCCGAAGATCTGCGTCGAGCTGGGCCGCGGCGTGCGCGGCATGATCGGGCACACCCAGCCCCGCCGGATCGCGGCCCGTACGGTCGCGGAGCGGGTGGCGGAGGAGCTGCGGACGCCGCTCGGCGAGGCGGTCGGCTGGAAGGTGCGGTTCACCGACCAGGTGGACCCGGACGCGACCTTCATCAAGTTGATGACGGACGGCATCCTGCTCGCCGAGATCCAGACGGACCGCGAACTGCGCGCCTACGACACGATCATCATCGACGAGGCCCACGAACGGTCCCTCAACATCGACTTCCTGCTGGGCTATCTGGCCCAGCTGCTGCCGCGCCGGCCCGACCTCAAGGTCGTGATCACCTCCGCGACCATCGACCCGGAGCGGTTCTCCCGGCACTTCGGCGACGCGCCGATCGTCGAGGTCTCCGGCCGCACGTACCCGGTCGAGGTCCGCTACCGCCCCCTCCTGGAGGAGGACGGCGACGAGGCGGACCGGGACCAGATCACAGCGATCTGCGACGCGGTCGACGAGCTCCAGAAGGAGGGCCCGGGCGACATCCTGGTCTTCCTCTCCGGCGAGCGCGAGATCCGTGACACGGCGGACGCGCTGACGAAGAAGAAACCCCGCGGCGGAGCCGCTAATGGATGGGGTAACACGGAGATCCTGCCGCTGTACGCGCGGCTGTCGCACGCCGAGCAGCACCGCGTCTTCCAGGCGCACTCCGGCCGCCGGATCGTCCTCGCCACCAACGTGGCCGAGACCTCCCTGACCGTTCCCGGCATCAAGTACGTGATCGACCCGGGCACCGCCCGTATCTCGCGCTACTCGCACCGCACCAAGGTGCAGCGGCTGCCGATCGAGCCGGTCAGCCAGGCCAGCGCCAACCAGCGCAAGGGCCGCTGCGGCCGTACCTCGGACGGCATCTGCGTCCGGCTGTACTCGGAGGACGACTTCCTCACCCGTCCCGAGTTCACGGACGCGGAGATCCTCCGGACGAACCTGGCGTCCGTCATCCTCCAGATGACCGCGGCCGGACTCGGCGAGATCGAGAAGTTCCCGTTCATCGACCCGCCGGACCACCGCAACATCCGCGACGGCGTGCAGCTCCTCCAGGAGCTGGGGGCGCTGGACCCCACACAGAAGGATCCGAAGAAGCGGCTGACCGAGCAGGGCCGCAAGCTGTCGCAGCTCCCGGTCGACCCCCGGCTCGCCCGGATGGTGCTGGAGGCCGACAAGAACGGCTGTGTCCGCGAGGTCATGGTGATCGCTGCGGCCCTGTCCATCCAGGACCCGCGCGAGCGCCCGTCCGAGAAGCAGGCCCAGGCCGACCAGCAGCACGCCCGGTTCAAGGACGAGACCAGCGACTTCCTCGCCTTCCTCAACCTGTGGCGCTATGTCCGCGAGCAGCAGAAGGAGCGCGGTTCCAGCTCCTTCCGCCGGATGTGCAAGCAGGAGTACCTGAACTTCCTGCGGATCCGCGAGTGGCAGGACATCTACTCGCAGCTGCGCACGGTGGCGAAGCAGATGGGCATCCATCTCAACGAAGAGGACGCCCCCGAGCAGTCCGTCCACATCTCGCTGCTCTCCGGTCTCCTCAGCCACATCGGCCTCAAGGACGTCAAGGAAGGCGCCAAGAAGGACGCGGCGGCCGCGGCGAAGGACGGTGCCGGCTCGCGGCGGGAGAACAGCCGCAACGAGTACGTGGGTGCCCGCAACGCCAAGTTCGCGATCTTCCCGGGCTCCGCGCTCTTCCGTAAGCCCCCGCGCATGCTGATGTCCGCCGAGCTGGTGGAGACCTCCCGCCTGTGGGCGCGGGTCAACGCCCGGATCGAGCCCGAGTGGGTCGAGCCGCTGGCGCAGCACCTGGTGAAGAAGACGTACAGCGAGCCGCACTGGGAGAAGGACCAGGCGGCGGTCATGGCGTTCGAGAAGGTCACGCTCTACGGCGTGCCGATCGTCGCCGACCGCAAGGTGAACTACGGGCGGGTCGACCCGGAGGCCTCGCGCGAGCTGTTCATCCGCAACGCGCTCGTCGAGGGCGACTGGCGCACCCACCACAAGTTCTTCGCCGACAACCGCAAGCTGCTCACCGAGGTCGAGGAGCTGGAGCACCGGGCCCGGCGCCGGGACATCCTGGTCGACGACGAGACGCTGTTCGACTTCTACGACAAGCGGGTGCCCGAACACGTCGTGTCGGGCGCGCACTTCGACTCGTGGTGGAAGCACAAGCGCCACGAGGCGCCGGAGTTCCTCGACTTCGAGCGCGAGATGCTGATCAACGAGAAGGCGGGGGCCGTCACCAAGGACGACTACCCGGACTCGTGGCGGCAGGGACAGCTGAAGTTCCGGGTGACGTACCAGTTCGAGCCGGGCGCGGACGCCGACGGCGTGACCGTGCACATCCCGCTCCAGGTGCTCAACCAGGTGACGGACGAGGGCTTCGAGTGGCAGATCCCGGGTCTGCGCGAGGAGGTCGTGACGGAGCTGATCCGCTCCCTCCCCAAACCGATCCGCCGCAACTACGTCCCGGCGCCGAACTTCGCCGCCCGCTTCCTCGACGCGGTGGTGCCGGTGCAGGAGCCGCTGACGACGGCGCTGGCGCGCGAGCTCCAGCGGATGGTCGGCGTCCCCGTGACCCCCGACGACTTCGACTGGGCGAAGGTCCCCGAGCACCTCAAGGTCACCTTCCGGATCACCGACGAGCGGCGCCGCAAGCTCGCCGAGGACAAGGACCTGGAGACACTGCGGCTGCGGCTGCGCCCCAAGGCCCGCCAGGCGCTCTCCCAGGCCGCCAAGGCGGCGACGGCGGGCCCGGACGGCTCCGGGCCGTCCCTGGAGCGCACCGGGCTCACGGACTGGACGATCGGCACCCTGACGAAGGTCTTCGAGACCAAGCGGGCCGGCCAGCCGGTCAAGGCGTACCCGGCGCTGGTCGACGAGGGCGCGAGCGTGGCCGTACGGCTCTTCGACAGCGAGGAGGAGCAGGCGCTCGCGATGTGGCGGGGCACCCGGAAGCTGATCATGCTGAACATCCCGGTGAACCCGGCGAAGTTCGCCTCCGACCGGCTGTCCAACCAGCAAAAGCTCGCCCTGTCCGCGAATCCGCACGGCTCCGTCCAGGCGCTGTTCGACGACTGCGCGACCGCCGCCGCCGACAAGCTGATCGCGGACCATGGCGGCCCCGCCTGGGACGAGGAGTCCTTCCGGAAGCTGTACGACAAGGTCCGCGCCGATCTCGTCGAGCTGACGGTGCGTACGGTCGGGCAGGTCCAACAGGTCCTGGCGGCCTGGCAGGCCTGTGAGCGGCGGCTGAAGTCCGCCTCCAGCCCGGCGCTGCTCGCGAACCTCAAGGACGTGCGCGAGCAGCTGTCGTGGCTGATGCCCGCCGGCTTCGTCACCCGGACGGGGCTGGGGCGGCTGCCGGACCTCATGCGCTATCTGGTGGCGGCGGACCGGCGGCTCCAGCAGATGCCGACGGGCGTGCAGCGGGACACCACCCGGATGGAGAAGGTGCACGAGATGCTGGACGAGTACGCGTGGCTGCTCGAACAGCTCCCGAAGGGGCGGCCGGTGCCGTCCTCGGTGACGGACATCCGCTGGATGATCGAGGAGCTGCGGGTCAGCTACTTCGCCCACGCGCTGGGCACCGCGTACCCGGTGTCGGACAAGCGGATCGTGAAGGCGATCGACGCGGCCGTCCCGTAGATCCGCGTCGGCCGTCCGGTGGATCCACTGCCGTCATCCCGTGGATCCACTGCCGCCGGCCCGTGGACCGGCTCCGGTCCCGGGGCCGGTTCGACCGCACCCCCTGACCTGCTGTACAGTTTTCTTCGCAGCCACTCGCAAGAGTCTGCGAGGGTCCTGTGGAGCAGTTGGTTAGCTCGCCACCCTGTCAAGGTGGAGGTCGCGGGTTCAAGTCCCGTCAGGATCGCCGACAGAGAAGGGGGGGGGGGGGGGGGGGGGGGGGGGGGGGGGGGTTGGTGGGGGGGGGGGGGGGCGGGGGGGCGCGGGGGGGGGGGGGGGGGGCCGGCCGG